>NZ_JBIBWV010000016.1:0-162006 GCF_043081625.1 Streptomyces sp. NPDC014861 | reverse complement strand
GGCGACGAGGGTCTCGATGAGGACGGCGGTCTGCACGGTCATGTGGAGGGATCCGGTGATCCGGGCGCCGGCGAGCGGCCGGGCCTGGGCGTACTTGCGGCGGATCGCCATCAGGCCGGGCATCTCGTGCTCGGCCAGAGTGATCTCCTTACGGCCGAAGGCGGCGAGGGACAGATCCGCGACCTTGAAGTCGGTGAACTCAGACATGGGCTGCGACTCTCCTGGCGTTGAGGACGGCGCGGTGGATCTCCAGGGCCGCCGTCGACTTGTTGAGGGTGATGTAGTGCAGGCCGGGCGCGCCCTCGCCGAGGAGGCGCAGGCCCATGGCGGTGGCGTGCTCGACGCCGACGCGGTGAGCGGCCACCGGGTCGTCCTTGGCGGCCTCCAGTCGGTGGGCCAGGTCCTCGGGGAAGGCGGCGTCCGAGAGTGCGGCGAACCGGCGGATCTGGCGCACGTCGGTGGCGGGCATGATCTCCGGGATGATCGGGGTGTCGCAGCCCGCGGCGGCGACCCGGTCCCGCAGCCGCAGGTAGTCCTCGGGGTCGAAGAACATCTGCGTGAGGGCGTAGTCGGCGCCGGCCCGGCACTTCGCGACGAAGTGCGCGAGGTCGCTCTCCGCGGACTCCGAACGCGGGTGGCCCTCGGGGAAGGCGGCGACGCCGATCCTGAAGTCGCCCAGCGAGCGCACGAGTTCGACCAGCTCGTAGGCGTAACGGTAGCCGTCCGGGTGCGGGGTCCAGGGGCCGCGCGGGTCGCCCGGAGGGTCGCCGCGCAGGACGAGGACGTCGCGGACGCCCGCATCGGCGTAGGCGCCGATGATCGCGCGCAGTTCGCCGACCGAGTGACCCACGGCGGTGAGGTGGGCGACGGGCCGGAGGGTGGTCTCGGCGGCGATCCGCTGCGTGACCTCGACGGTCCGGTCGCGGGAGGAGCCGCCGGCGCCGTACGTGACCGAGACGAAGTCCGGCTTCAGGGCCTCCACCCGCCGGATCGCGTCCCACAGGGTCCGCTCGCCCTTGGCCGTCTTCGGCGGGAAGAACTCGAAGGAGAAGGTGGGGCCGCCCAGGGCGGGGTCCTTCAGGGCGGGGTCCGCCAGGACCGTGTCCGTCAGGGCGGGGTCCGCCAGGACCGTGTGCGTGGCGGTGTCCGTGGCGGTGTTCGTGGCGGTGTTCAAAGGCGCCTGCCTCCCGCGTTGAAGTAGCTCGCCTCCGGGTGGTGGACGACGAGGGCGTCGGTGGACTGCTCGGGGTGGAGCTGGTACTCCTCCGACAGCTCGACGCCGATCCGCTCCGGCCGCAGCAGGGCGGCGATCTTGGCACGGTCCTCCAGGTCCGGACAGGCGGGGTAGCCGAGGGAGTAGCGGCAGCCCTGGTACTCGGTGCGGAGCATGCCGTCGATGCCGGTCGGGTCGGCGCCGCCGATGCCCCACTCGGCGCGCACCCGGGCGTGCCAGTACTCGGCCAGGGCTTCCGCCAACTGCACGGACAGGCCGTGGAGTTCGAGGTAGTCGCGGTAGGCGTCGGCGGCGAAGAGGCGGGCGGTCTCCTCGCCGATGCGCGATCCGACCGTCACCACCTGGAGGGCCACGGTGTCGATCTCCCCGGAGTCCTCGGCGCGGTGGAAGTCGGCGAGGCAGAGGCGGCGGCCCCGCTGCTGGCGGGGGAAGGTGAAGCGGGTCCGCTCGCCCCCGTCCTCGTCCAGGACGATCAGGTCGTCGCCCTTGGACACGCAGGGGAACCAGCCGTACACGACGGCCGCCTCCACCAGGTCTTCGCGCGCGACCCGGTCGAGGAGGGCGCGCAGCCGGGGCCGGCCCTCCGTCTCGACCGTCCCGGAGTCCTTGAGCCCCCACTGGCCCTTGAAGAGAGCCGTCTCGTCCAGCCAGGGCGCGTAGTCGGCCAGCGGGATGCCGGTGACGACCTTCGTCCCGAGGAAGGGGGGTTCGGGGACGGGGTTGTCGGTGGCGACGTCGGAGCGGCCGGCGGGTTCCGGCTCCCGTACCTCCAGAGGTGTCTCCCGCTTCGGCACCCGCCGCTGCTTCAGTTCGGGCAGTACGGCTCCGGGGACGCCGCGCTTCACGCCCATCAGGGCGTCCATCAGGCGCAGGCCCTCGAAGGCGTCGCGGGCGTAGCGGACCTCGCCCTGGTAGATCTCGTGGAGGTCCTGTTCGACGTAGGCCCGGGTGAGGGCGGCGCCGCCGAGGATGACGGGGTACTTGGCGGCGAGGTCGCGCTGGTTGAGCTCCTCCAGGTTCTCCTTCATGATCACGGTGGACTTGACCAGGAGACCGGACATGCCGATGACGTCGGCGGCGTGTTCCTCGGCGGCTTCGAGGATGGCGGAGACGGGCTGCTTGATGCCGATGTTGACGACGTTGTAGCCGTTGTTGGACAGGATGATGTCGACGAGGTTCTTGCCGATGTCGTGGACGTCACCGCGGACCGTGGCGAGGACGATGGTGCCCTTGCCCTCGGCGTCCGTCTTCTCCATGTGCGGCTCCAGATGAGCCACCGCCGTCTTCATCACCTCGGCGGACTGGAGCACGAACGGCAGCTGCATCTGCCCCGAGCCGAACAGCTCACCGACCGTCTTCATCCCGTCGAGCAGGATGTTGTTGACGATCTCCAGCGCCGGTCGCCCGGCCAGGGCCTCGTCGAGGTCGGCCTCCAGGCCGTTCTTCTCCCCGTCGATGATCCGCCGCTTCAGCCGCTCCTCCAGCGGCAGCGCCGCCAGCTCCTCCGCCTTGCCGGCCCGCAGGGACTGGGTGGTCGCGCCCTCGAAGAGCTCCAGGAGGCGCTGGAGCGGGTCGTAGCCCTCGCGCCGGCGGTCGTGGACGAGGTCGAGGGCCACCTCGACCTGCTCGGGTTCGAGCCGGGCGATGGGAAGGATCTTGGAGGCGTGGACGATGGCGGAGTCGAGGCCCGCCTTCACGCACTCGTCGAGGAAGACGGAGTTGAGGACGAGCCGGGCGGCCGGGTTGAGGCCGAAGGAGATGTTCGACAGACCCAGCGTCGTCTGCACCTGCGGATGGCGGCGCTTCAGCTCCCGGATCGCCTCGATCGTCGCGATCCCGTCCTTGCGGGACTCCTCCTGACCCGTGCAGATCGTGAACGTCAGCGTGTCGATGAGGATGTCCGACTCGCGGATCCCCCAGTTCGCCGTCAGGTCCGCGATCAGGCGCTCCGCGATCTCGACCTTCTTCTCCGCCGTCCGGGCCTGGCCCTCCTCGTCGATCGTGAGCGCCATCAGCGCGGCCCCGTGCTCCCGGGCCAGCCCGGCGACCTTCGCGAAGCGGGACTCGGGCCCGTCGCCGTCCTCGTAGTTGACCGAGTTGACGACGGCCCGGCCGCCCAGCTTCTCCAGACCCGCCCGCAGGACGTCCACCTCGGTGGAGTCCAGGACGATCGGAAGAGTCGAAGCCGTCGCGAAACGCCCCGCCAGCTCCTCCATGTCCGCCACACCGTCGCGGCCCACGTAGTCGACACACAGGTCGAGCATGTGGGCGCCCTCGCGGATCTGGTCCCGCGCCATCTCCACGCAGTCGTCCCAGCGGGCCTCCAGCATGGCCTCGCGGAACTTCTTCGACCCGTTCGCGTTCGTCCGCTCCCCGATCGCGAGGTACGAGCTGTCCTGCCGGAACGGCACGTGGGCGTAGAGCGAGGCGGCGCCCGGCTCGGGGGACGGACGCCGCTCCAGGACGGCCGCGCCCCGGACCCGGTCCACCATGGCCCGCAGGTGCTCCGGGGTCGTCCCGCAGCAGCCGCCGACCAGCGCGGGCCCGTACGTCCGGACGAACTCCTCCTGCGCGTCCGCCAGTTCCTCCGGCGACAGGGGGTAGTGGGCGCCGTCGGAGGTGAGGACGGGCAGGCCGGCGTTGGGCATGACCGAGAGCGGGATCCGGGAGTGCCGGGCCAGGTGGCGCAGGTGCTCGCTCATCTCGGCGGGGCCGGTGGCGCAGTTCAGGCCGATCATGTCGATGCCCAGCGGCTCCAGGGCCGTCAGAGCGGCCCCGATCTCCGAGCCGAGGAGCATGGTGCCGGTGGTCTCGACGGTCACCTGGACGATGACCGGGAGGTCGAGACCGGCCCCGTCCAGGGCGCGGCGGGCGCCGACGACGGCGGCCTTCGTCTGGAGCAGGTCCTGGGAGGTCTCGATCAGGAGGGCGTCGGCGCCGCCGAGGAGGAGGCCCTCGGCGTTCTGCTGGAAGGCGTCCCGCAGGGGGCGGTACGCCACGTGTCCGAGGGTCGGCAGCTTGGTGCCGGGGCCGATGGAGCCGAGGACCCAGCGGGGCCGGCCGTCCGCGGCGGTGCAGGCGTCGGCGACCTCGCGGGCCACCCGGGCGCCCGCCTCGGACAGCTCGTGGACGCGGTGCTCGATGCCGTACTCGGCGAGCGCCGCCAGGTTGGCGCCGAAGGTGTTGGTCTCCACGCAGTCGACGCCGGCGGCGAAGTAGGCGCGGTGGACGGCGGCGACCAGATCGGGGCGGGTGAGGTTCAGGACCTCGTTGCACCCCTCCAGGCCGGTGAAGTCGTCCAGGGACGGGTCGGCGTCCTGGAGCATCGTGCCCATGGCGCCGTCGGCGACGACCACCCGCCGCGCGAACTCGTCCCTGAGGGAAGGCCTCGGGGACGGCCCTGGGGAAGCGCTCGGGGACGAGCCCGGGCAAACACTCGGGGAAGGCCTCGGGGACGGGCTCGGGGAAGGCCTCATGTCAGCCCCCTCAGATGCGGGACGAGGGCGGCCGTGCCGCCGGCCCCGTAGGCGGTGCGGATCCGGTCGAGCAGCGGCTCGCGGGCGAGCCGGTACTCCTGGGTGCCGGCGGAGGTGAGGACGGCCGCGGCCACGGCGCACCCCAGCTGGGCGGCGCTCCGCTCGGGGACGCCCCACAGGGTGCCGGCGAGGAATCCGGCCCGGAAGGCGTCGCCGACACCGGTCGGGTCCACCACGTCGGGGACCGGCACGGCGGGGACCGCGAGCGGGGCACGGCCCGCTCCCTTGATCCGGACGCCGGCGTCCCCGTGGGTGGTGACCCAGGCGCCGACCCGGCGCAGCACCTCCGCCTCCGGCCAGCCGGTCTTGTCCAGCAGGAGGGCGGTCTCGTACTCGTTGGTGAACAGGAACCGGGCCCCGCCCACCAGCTCCCGCACCGCTTCCCCGTCGAGCCTCGCCAGCTGCTGCGAGGGGTCGGCGGCGAAGGGGATGCCGTGCTCGCGGCAGGCGCGGGTGTGCCGGAGCATCGCCTCGGGGTCGTCCGGGGAGACCAGGACCAGATCCAGGCGGCCGGTGCGCGCGACGACGTCCCTCAGGTCGATCGCGCGCGCCTCGGCCATCGCCCCCGTGTAGAAGGTGGCGATCTGGTTCTGGTCCCGGTCGGTGGTACAGACGAAACGGGCGGTGTGCAGGGAGCCGCTGACCCGCACCGCGTCGGTGTCGACGCCGTGGTCCTTGAGCCAGATCCGGTACGGCTCGAAGTCCGCGCCGACCGCGCCCACGAGGACGGGTCGCAGGCCGAGCACTCCGAGTCCGAAGGCGATGTTCGCTGCCACTCCGCCGCGCCTGACCTCCAGGTCGTCGGCGAGGAACGACAGGGAGACCCGGTCGAGCCGGTCGGCGAGCAGCTGCTCGGCGAACAGGCCGGGGAAGGTCATCAGATGGTCGGTCGCGATGGAACCCGTGACAGCGATACGCATCTCCCTCAGGCCCCTTCGCTCTCTCGCGCCGCCTTCTTCAGGGCCTCGGCCCGGTCGGTGCGTTCCCAGGTGAAGTCGGGCAGTTCGCGGCCGAAGTGGCCGTAGGCGGCGGTCCGCGCGTACACCGGGCGTTTGAGGTCGAGGTCGCGGATGATCGCGGCCGGCCGCAGGTCGAAGACCTGGGTCACCGCCCGCTGGATCCGCTCGACGGGGACGCTCTCGGTGCCGAAGGTCTCCACGAAGAGGCCCACCGGCTCCGCCTTGCCGATCGCGTACGCCACCTGCACCTCGCACCGGCGGGCGAGCCCGGCCGCGACGACGTTCTTGGCGACCCAGCGCATCGCGTAGGCGGCCGAGCGGTCCACCTTCGACGGGTCCTTGCCGGAGAACGCGCCCCCGCCGTGCCGGGCCATCCCCCCGTACGTGTCGATGATGATCTTCCGGCCGGTCAGCCCCGCGTCACCCATCGGCCCGCCGACCTCGAAGCGGCCCGTCGGGTTCACCAGCAGCCGGTACCCGTCGGACTCCAGGGTCACGCCCTCCTCGACCAGTTCCTTGAGGACGTGCTCGACGACGTACTCGCGCACGTCGGGGGTGAGCAGGCCCTCGACGGAGATGTCGGCGGCGTGCTGCGAGGAGACGACGACCGTGTCGAGGCGGACCGGGCGGTCGCCGTCGTACTCGATGGTGACCTGCGTCTTGCCGTCGGGCCGCAGGTACGGCACGGTGCCGTCCTTGCGGACCTCGGTCAGCCGGCGGGCCAGCCGGTGCGCGAGGTGGATCGGCAGCGGCATCAGCTCGGGCGTCTCGTCGCAGGCGTAGCCGAACATGAGGCCCTGGTCGCCCGCCCCCTGCGCGGCCATCGGGTCGCCCGCGCCGTCGACCCGGGACTCGTACGCCGTGTCGACGCCCCGCGCGATGTCCGGGGACTGGGCGCCGATGGAGACGGAGACGCCGCAGGAGGCGCCGTCGAAACCCTTCGCGGACGAGTCGTAGCCGATGTCGAGGATGGCGTCCCGCACCAGCTGGGCGATGGGCGCGTAGGCGGTGGTGGTGACCTCGCCGGCGATGTGGACCTGGCCGGTGGTGATCAGCGTCTCGACGGCCACGCGGGCGGCCGGGTCCTGGGCGAGGAGCGCGTCGAGGACGGTGTCGCTGATCCGGTCGGCGATCTTGTCGGGGTGGCCCTCGGTCACGGACTCCGAGGTGAACAGACGGCCGCCGCTCATGCCTCCACCTCCACCGGGGCCTGGGCTCCGGCCCGGAAGAAGTGCTGCTCGATGGCACCGAGGGTGCGGATGGACTCGACCTCCAGGGTCTCCATCTGGATGGAGACCCCGCTCTCCTGCTCCAGGAGGAAGACGAACTCGACGAAGGACAGGGAGTCGATGAGCCGGTTCTCGATGAGGTCGAGGTCGGGGGCGATGTCCTGGCGCTCGGGGTGGCGCTCCAGGATCCAGTTCTTCACCTGCTGCAGGCCGTCGGCCATGGGGGATCTCCTCAACTCGTGTGCGTGGGTGGGGTGTGGGCGATGATCGGGGCGGCGACCGCCACCGCGTAGTCCACGTCGTGGCTGATGGACACGGTGATCTCGGCGATGCCGGATCCGGCGGCCATCTCGGCGGCGGAGCCGTGCAGTTCGACGAGCGGCCAGCCGCCCTCGGAGCGCCGCACCACGATGTCCGGCCAGGGCAGGAACCTGCCCCTGACCCGTAAGGTCTTGAAGGCCGCTTCCTTGGCCGCGATCCGTCCGCACAGGCTCAGCACGTCGAGCCCGGTGGAGGTGCGGCAGTCGGCGAGTTCGCCGGGGGTGAGCATCCGCTCGAAGAAGCGCTCCCCGTACTGCGCGAGGAGCCGGCGGACACGGTTGACGGACACGATGTCCATGCCGAGGTTCGCCCAGCCCAGGCCGCCCGCCGGCGGGGCGACGGGACGGGCCGGCACGTCAGATCACCGGCCCGGCCGCGTCCAGGACCGCCCGGGTCGCCGCCTCCCAGCCGCCGTGGCGGCGGGTCAGCGCGGACAGCCACCGTTCGAGACCGAAGGCGACGCAGCTGGTGAAGGCCGGGCCGCCGGTCGAGGCGAGCGTGATGTCGCAGCGTTCGCCGAAGAAGTTCCGGTGCGTGTTGACCGAGGCGATCGCCAGGTCCTCGTACAGGAACTCGTACTTCACCGGGGTGAGCCGCTGGAGGAGCGCCTTCGAGCCCCCCTTGTCGAAGAAGGGGTCGCAGGCGGCCTCCTTCCGCAGGCTCAGGCCGACGGCCTCGGCGAAGGCGTCGACGCGGGCGGTGAAGGCGGTGAGGTGGTCCTCGGCGTGGCCGCGGGAGCCGATGGCGACGATCTCCCGCATGCGGAAGCCGAGTTGCCGTCGCATGCCCTCGTAGTGGGTCTCCTTGCGGAAGCACCACGAGCAGACGGTGACGAGCGTGTCGTCGGCGACCCGCCGGCCCTGGTGGTCCAGGTAGACGGCGTAGCAGGACGCGGAGGGCAGGCCGAGGCCGGCCGGTTCGAGGGAGGCCGCGGGCCAGTGGCCGCGGTCGCCGTCGAAGGGGGTGGTGAGCCGCCGCTCCAGGTCGAGCGGGGCGGCGAGGACGGCCTGGTGGGGGAAGTTGTCGTAGTAGTCGAGCCGGGCCAGGTCGGCGGCGGGCAGCAGCGGGGGCATGGTCATCGGGCGGGCGCCCGCGGTCACGCCCCAGCGTTCGAAGGTGTCGTCGAGGAGCCGCAGCAGGCGCGTCCCCTCCGGCCCCAGGGACGGCAGGCCCCTGGTCGCCCCGAGGGTCTCGGGGATGGTCACGGTCATGGTCGGTGCACCTCTCGGTGGGGGCTCGCGGTGGGGGCTCCCGGGTGGGCGCCCCCGGCCGCGTGCGCGGGACCGGTGCTCTCAGAGGACGGGCAGGGTGTCGTCGGAGAAGATCCCGGTCTTCAGGAAGAAGGCGAGCGGCTTGCGGATCGCCTTCCGCTCGTGGGCGCGGCGGGCCGGGTCGGCGATGAGCGCGGTGCGCAGGCCGAGCGGGTCGGGGATGCCGGCGTCCTTGTACACGTGCGGGTTGTAGAGGGAGTTGACGCTGTAGACGACGTACCGCTTGAGGTACGCCTCCACCTCGCGGACGCGGGCGGCGGGGACGGCCTCGCACATCCGCCGGTGCAGCAGGGAGACCAGCTCGCGGCCGAAGGCGATGTGGCGGGACTCGTCCTGGTGGTGGATGCGGTTGACCTCGCGGATGGTGTGGCAGAGCGAGGTGTCCCTCGCCATCCGGGCGTTGTAGTGGTCGACGAGCTCCTCGAAGAAGAGGATCCGGGTGAAGACGAGGAAGTTCTCGACCTCGGGCTCCCAGGCGGCGTCGGCGCGCATGGCGGTGGAACCGTAGATCTTGTGGCCGTAGCGCCGGCAGAACTCGGAGAAGAACCACATGTGTTCGTTCTCCTCGCCGATGAAGTGGTGGAAGAAGTCCGAGGGCACCTCGAAGCCGGGCATGTGGATGCGGCCGACGACCTCGATGAGGAGTTCGCGGATGCCGTGCACGTTGAGGCTGTAGAAGTTGACCGACTCCCACTTGGAGAGGCGCTGAAGCGTTTCCTCACCGAGGGTGTCGTAGTGCTCGGTGCCGAAGACGGTGAGCAGCTCCGGCGTCATCCAGAAACGGTTCTCCTCCAGGGTCTCGGGCCACTGGAAGGTCTGGTACGGGTTGTAGTAGTCCTCGACGGAGCGCTCGCTGAGGCGGCTCAGGACCTCCATGAAGCGGTCGCTGACGGGGAGGGGGGCGGTCACGCCCATGGTTCTGGCTCCTTCGGGGTCGGTTACGGGCGGACTTCGTAGACCGCGTTCACCGGGGTCTCGGCGGCGCGCCGCCAGCGGGTGAAGCCGGCCTCCCCGGCGATCGCCCGGAAGGCCTTCTCGCCCGAGTGGTTGCCGAGCGCGTGCGGGCCGCGCTGCGCGACCGCCACCGGCAGGCACATCACGGCGGACAGGGCCATGAACATGCGGGCGGCGGGCGTCCGGGTGTCGACGTCCTGCGGGGAGACGTTGGACTCGACGAGCATCCAGGTGCCGTCCGCGTCCAGCGACTTGTGGACGTGCTGGGCGGCGGCGACCGGGTCGCCCATGTCGTGCAGGGCGTTGAAGAAGCAGACGAGGTCGTAGCCGGATCCGGGGTAGTCGTCGGCGGAGGCGACCTCGAAGACGACCCGGTCGGAGAGCCCGGCCTCCTCGGCCAGCTCGCGGGCGATCGCGACGGCCTCCTCCGAGTAGTCGAAGCCGTGGACCGTGGCCTCCGGGAACGCCTTCGCGATGAGCAGGGTGGTGTGCCCGACGCCGCAGCCCACGTCGGCGACGGTGCCGCCGGCGCCGAGCTTCTCCGTGACCTCGTGGAGGGCGGGCAGCCAGTCGGAGACGAGCTTGTGCTCGTACGTCGGCTGGAAGAAGGAGCCCATGCCGGTGTCGAGGGCCGCGTCGTGCTCGGCCCAGCCGACGCCGTCACCGGTGCGGTACGCCTCGACCAGCAGGTCCTCGGTGGCGTACAGCGCCTTCAGCGCGGTGAAGAAGCCGGCGGCGAAGGTGACGGCCTTCGGGTCGGCGAGGACCTCGGCGTGGGCGGCGGGGAGCGTGTACGCGAGCGAGCTGGGGTGCCGCTCGACGTACCCGGCGGAGAGCTGGGCGTGCAGCCACTCCTCCACGTACCGCTCGTCCGTGCCGGTCCGCCCGGCGAGCTCGCCGGCCGTGAGGGGGCCGTGGGCGGCGAGCGCCCTGTACAGGCCCAGGCGCTCGCCGAGCGCGACGGTCAGGCCGCGGACGGCGGCGCCGGCGTCGGTGATGACCTTCTGGTGGAACTCGTGGGCGCTCACGCGGCCACCTCCTCGTCGTGTCCGGGCGAGCCCGGCAGGTCGCGGGTACGGGGCCGGCCCGGTGGACGGCCCCCGGATCCCCTGCGGGCGGTCACGCGGCCATCTCCCGGCCGGCCGCCGGCAGGTCGCACGTGAACAGGAAGGAGCGGGGCACACCGGGGACCGTGCGGGCCGGGACCGGGTAGGGCCAGCGCTCGAAGTCGGCGCCGGTCTCGCCGGGCTGCCGCACCTCGCGCACGGACCAGCCGCAGTCGGCGAGCAGCGCCTCGGGCTCCTCGGTGCCGAAGAGCCACGGGTTGCCGTCCTCCTCCAGCGCCTTCATGAAGCCGCGGGCGAGCGGGTTGGTGAGGGCGGCGCGGGAGATGACGTCGCCGAGCAGGACGGAGCCGGGCGCGGAGCGGGCGGCGAGCGTCCCGATCAGGGTGCGTACGGCCTGCTCGGGGAGGAAGAAGAGCAGGCCCTCGACGACCCAGAGGACCGGCTCGTCGCTCTTCCAGCCGGCTTCCTCCAGTGGTCCCGTCCAGTCCTGGGTGAGGTCGACGGGCACGGCGACCCGGGTGCGGGCCCCGGGCCGGGGCTCGTCCGCGAGCATCCTGGCCTTGGCGTCGAGGAGCGCGGGACGGTCGAGCTCGTAGACGGTGACGCCGTCGGGCCACGACAGCCGGTGGAAGCGGGTGTCCATGCCGGCGGCGAGGAGCACCACCTGGCGGATGCCGCGCTCCTGGACGGCCCGGACGATCGCCCGGTCGAGATAGGTGGTGCGGATGGCGAGGAACGGCACGATGCCGCCGCCGTCGTAGCGCTTCAGCAGCTCGAAGCCGATCTCGTCGGCGACGGTGCGCGCGTAGGGATCGGCGAACAGCCGGTCCTCGCGCTCGGTCTCCAGGGCCCGCGCGGCGGCGGTCCACTGGGCGGTGCGGGATACGGCCTCCACGGGAGGTCCCCCTTCGGTCGGTGTCCGGTGATGTCCTTCGTCACGGACTCGGGTGGTGCGGACGGCCGTGTTCAGGGCCTGACGGGCATACGGACCCGTCAGGCGGTCATGAGCGGGACACAGACCCTGGCCCGGGCGCCCGTGCAGCCGACGGGGTCCTCGGCCGCGGGCATCGACGACGGATGCGCGGCCTCGGTGGCGTCGGGGCGCCGGCGGAAGATGCTGAGCAGGATCATGCTGAACACGGCCGTCCCGTCGGCGGCCACGAGCGTGCACCGCGGTCTGACGGTGCCGGTGGCGGGGTTGAACGGCGACGGGGTGGCGCCGAGGATCTCGACGCGCGCGGTGAGGACGTCGCCGGGGCGGACGGGCCGCAGGTAGCGGACCTCGTCGATGCCGGGCGAGCCGAGGCAGTCGCTGTAGGCGAGCAGGCCGTCCACGTACCGCCGCATGAAGAGCGACTGGGTGTGGAAGCCGCTCGCGATCAGGCCGCCGAACGGCGAGTCCTTCGCCCGCTCCGAGTCGGTGTGGAAGGGCTGCGGGTCGAAGCGCCTGCCGAACTCCAGCACCTCCTCCGCCGTGACGGTGACGGTGCCCAGCTCGTGGACGTCGCCGGGTCGGAAGTCCTCGAAGTAGCGCATCAGGCGCCCCCCTTGACTTGGGAGTTCTACGTTTCCTGGCATCACCCAATCTACGAATCAGTCATTTATTTTGTCAACCCAAAAGAAGACCGAACCCGCGCTAGTCGAGGGCCTGTTCGATGTCGGCCCACAGGTCCTCGACGGACTCGATGCCGACGGACATCCGCACGAGCCCGGGGGCGATCCCCGCGGCGGCGAGGGCGTCCGCGTCCAGCTCGCGGTGCGAGGTGGACGCCGGGTGGGCGACGAGCGTCTCCACACCGCCGAGCGACAGCGCGAGCTTCGCGAGCCGCACCCGCTCGATGAAGGCGCGGCCCGCCTCCCGCCCCCCGGCCAGCTCGAAGGAGAGCAGCCCCCCGCCGCCGGCCAGGACCTTCCGGGCGATGCCGTACGAGGGGTGGTCCGCGCGCCACGGATGGTGGACGGCCGTGACACCGGGACGGGTCGCGAGCAGTTCGGCGAGGGCGGCGGCGTTGGCGCAGTGCTCGCGCATCCGCAGGGGCAGCGTCGGGATCCCCCGGAGGGTGAGCCAGGCCGCGAACGGGTCGGCGCAGGCGCCGAGTTCGACCGTGCGGGACCAGACTCGGCGGCGCAGCGCGCCGTCGGCGAAGACGGCGGCGCCGCCCAGGACGTCGGAGTGCCCGGAGAGGTACTTGGTGGTGGAGTGCGCCACGATGTCGGCGCCCAGCTCCAGCGGGCGGCAGAGCACGGGCGAGGCGAGCGAGTTGTCGACCAGGCTCGTCACCCCGAGGGTGCGGGCGGCGGCCAGCAGCCCGGGGAGGTCCGGGACCTGCCCGGTGGGATTGGCGATGGTCTCCAGGACGAGGAGGCGGGTGGCGGGATGCACGGCCGCCGCCTCGAACTCCGCCGGATCGTCCCCCGCTATCCGGACGACCTCGATCCCGTACCGCTCGGCCAGGTCCGCCAGGACGGCGTGCGTCCCGCCGTACAGGCACCGCTGGGCGACCACCCGGTCGCCGGGACGCAGGAGCGCGAGGAGGACGCCGCTGATCGCACCCATCCCGGAGGCGAAGGCGAGGGCCCCCTCACCCCCCTCCAGACCCGCCAGGGTCTGCTCCAGGGCGCGCACGGTCGGATTGCCGCGCCGGCCGTAGACGTACCGGCCGTCGGGGTCGGCCATCGCCCCGGCGAGTTCTTCGGCGGAGTCGAAGGCGAAGGCGGAGGACTGCACGAGGGGGACGGAGAGCGGCCGGCTTCCGGCCGGGAAGGGCTCGTTGCTGACGTGGACGGCGCGGGTGCTCAGCTCCATGACGGGCCTTTCGGGGGGGGCTGGGGTCTGGGGGGCGGGGGTCTGGGGTCTGGGGGAGGTCTGGGGGGCGGGGGTGCAGGGACGCCGGGGGTGCGGGGGCGTCCGGTGGGCACGGGTACGGGTCGGGTACGGGTCGGGTACGGGAAAGGGGCCGCCCGACGTCCGGGACGGACATCGGGCGGCCCCTTCGGGGCGACGGTTCGGGCGGGTACGGCGGCTCAGGCCGAGACCTTCTCGCCCTGCGGCGCCGGAGCGCCCTCGGCGGCCGTCACGGCCTTGTCGCCCTTCATCACCAGGAGGGTGACGACACCGCCGACGGCGGCGATGACCGCGGCGCCGATGAAGGCGGCCGAGAAGCCCTCGGTGAGCTTGGGCAGATTGCCGAGCTGGTCGGCGCCCTGCGACATGGCGACCGCGGTGAGGGCGGCGAGGCCGAGCGCGGAGCCGACGTTGTAGGTGGTGTTGACGATGCCGGAGGCGAGGCCGGCCTGCTCCTGCGGGGCGCCGGACATGGCGGCGATCATCGCCGGGATGTAGGCGAGGGACATGCCGAGCGCGGCGACCAGGGAGGCCGGCAGGACGTCGACGAGGAAGGTGCCGGTGGGCGGGACGGCGGCCAGCCAGACCAGTCCGGCGGCGAGGAGCAGCAGCCCGCCGCCGATCAGCGGCTTGGCGCCGACCTTCATCATCAGGCGGGAGGTGATGGCCGTCATGAAGATCATGAGGAGCACGGTCATCGGGAGCAGCGCGGCGCCGGAGGCGAAGGCCCCGTAGCCGAGGACCTGCTGGAGGTACAGGTTGAGGAAGTACCACATCGGGATCCACGCGGCGCCGAGCAGCGTCATCGCCAGGTTGGCCGAGCCGAGGCGCGGGACCCGCCAGACGCTGAGCGGCATGAGCGGTTCGCGGACGGACTTCTGGATCACGAAGAAGAGGACCAGGAGGGCGGCGGCGCCGACCAGCTGGAGGATGGTGGCGGTGGCGCCCCAGCCGACCTCGGGGGCGCGGACGACGGCGAAGACGGCGAGCGCGAGGCCGGCGGTGACGGCGACGGCGCCGAGGACGTCGACGGAGCCGCGGCGGGACTCGACGTCCGGGAGCAGCTTGGTGGCGGCGAGGGTCGCCAGGCCGATCGGGATGTAGATGATGAAGACCCACTGCCAGGCGGCCCACTCGGTGAAGACGCCGCCGAGGAAGACACCCGCGGTGCCGCCGGCCGGGGCCGCGGCGCCGTAGAGCGCCATCGCCTTGCCGAGTTCCTTCGGGTCGTGCATGAAGAGCATCATCAGGAGGGTCATCGCGGAGGGCGCGATGAGCGCGCCGCCGACGCCCTGGACGGCGCGGCCGGCGATCTCGACCCAGGCGGTCTGCGCGGCGGCGGCGAGCACCGAGCCGGCGATCATCACGACCCAGCCGGTGACGAAGATCTTGCGGGCTCCGATCAGGTCGGAGAGGCGTCCGCCGAGGAGCAGCAGGCCGCCGAAGACGATCACGTAGGCGTTGAAGACCCACTGGAGCTCGCCCTGGCTGAAGCCCAGGTCCTTCTGCATCTCGGGGAGCGCCACCCCGATGATCGAGGTGTCCATGATGACCATGAACTGGGCGGTGGCGAGCACGAGGAGTGCCCACCAGCGCCGGGGGTTGACGTTTGACATCGCACTGCCCTTCACTCGCGGCCGACCGGTGGCCTGGGCCGTTCATATACCCCTAGGGGGTACCTTCGCGGAGCACCGTAGCATACCCATGGGGGGTATGTAAGAGCGAGATGAGGGCAGCCGTCCGGACCGCAGCCGACAGGCACGCGGCCCACCCCCGAGCCGAAGCCGGTGCCCCCGTGACACGCCTCCGTACCGAACCCGACGCCCCCGCGACACACCCCCGGACCGAAGCCGACGGGCGCCGAGGGGCGCTTCCGCCGTGGTCGGGGCGCTCGGGGCGTGCACAATGCGCCCATGACCGCAACCGAGGACAGCGACCTCCTCCAGCTGCAGCTCCTCCAGCACTGGAACGCCACCCTGCTCGCCGCCCGCGCCGGCCGGGAGGGCCCCGACCCCACCCCGTACGGCCGCGACCTGCTGGCCCGCTGGGCCGAGCCGCAGCGCCGCTACCACACGGTCAGCCACCTGAGGGCGGTCCTCGCCCGCATCGACGAGCTCGCCGACCAGGGCGGCGAGGGCGGGGAGCTCGAACTCGTCCGGCTCGCCGCCTGGTTCCACGACGCCGTCTACCGCCCCGACCGCTCGGAGAACGAGGAGCGCTCCGCCGCGCTCGCCGAACGGGCCCTGAACGAAGCCGGTCTGACCGCCCACGAGGTCGCGGAGGTGGCCCGCCTGGTCCGCCTCACCGTCACCCACGACCCCGACCCCGGCGACCTCAACGGCGAGACCCTCTGCGACGCGGACCTCGCGATCCTCGCGAGCGACCCCGATACCTACGGGGGGTACGCGGCGGCGGTCCGCGAGGAGTACGCCTTCGTCCCCGACGAGGCCTTCCGCGAGGGCCGCGCCGCCGTCCTGCGCCAGCTCCTGGACCTCCCCCGCCTCTTCCGCACCCCGTACGGCGCGGCGGCCTGGGAGTCGAAGGCCCGGGACAACCTGGGAAGGGAACTCGCGGAGCTGACGGCCGGACCGTGACCGTGCGACCCGCTCCAGGCACGCGAAACGCCCGGCCGGTGAGACCCCGGCCGGGCGTTCCTCGTCGTGCTGGTCAGCGCCGATCAGTCGCCGATGAAGTACAGATATCCGCTCCGGTGGTGGACGTATCGCGCCGCCGACCTGAGCTGCCTCAGGACCGGGGTGAAGTCCTCCTCCGGAAGCTGCTCCATCTCGCGCAGCAGCTGGAAGGCCTGCTTCGAGTTGAAGATCGTCTCCAGATACTCGTTCACCCCCCAGCGCACCGTGGTGTCGGGCGCCAGGCAGCAGTACGTGAAGAGACTGCGCTCCTCATCGTCCTCGAACACCCCCTGGAGCTCCTTGCCACGGTTCAGTACGCGTACCGCGATGCTCATCTCTCACCGACTCCTGACCGTCCGGCCGACTACTTCGGATACATGGTGATCGCGTCTCCGTCGAGCGAGACGACCAGCTCCACCAGGGACGTCGGCGTGTCTCCGTCGTGGTTCTTCCTGCCGACGGTTCCGAGCCCGGGGTTGAAGACACAGACGCGGTAGCGGGTCTGCGAACCCTGCGTCCAGTTCGTGCACTTCTCCTCAGCCAAGTCGAAGATCTTCTCCAGCATGGCGTCCGAGGTGTTGGCCTTCCAGATGCCCTTGCCCCCATCGACCCTCGGACCGCCGTCGAAGTGGACGTCCCGGATGCCCTTGAGGAAGTGGCCCGTGAACAGAGGCTTGCGGCACAGGTCCGCGATCTTCCACTTTCCCTTGTCCTCGGGCTGCTGGCTCGGCGGGACGTAGTCCTCGGGCCAGCCGTAGTTCGGGGCCGGAGTGCTCGCCCCGTCGTCCCAGTCGTCGGGCCAGCCGTAGTCGCTGCTGGAACTCGTTCCTCCGGAGGAGCTGAACGCCGCCGTCTCGAACGACCACGCGCTGTGGGAGGCGGTGCCCGACGAACCCTGCTTCGGCTGGGGGACCAGGCAGGACGGTGCGTTCCTCGCCTTCTTCAGAAGGTAGTTGTACTTGTCGAGCAGCTGCTTGGCGAGCTTCGACGACTCGAAGAACTTGTCGACTGCCTTGCCGATGGCGATGAGCGCCTTGGCCACCGCCGGGATCTTGGTGACGGGGACGAGGTAGCCCGCGACGTCGATGAGCGCCCAGATGCACGCCTCGAAGTCCCAGGTGGACAGACACTCCTTGATGTTGTCCAGACCGAACAGCTCGATCAGGATCGCGCCGCCGTTGGCCCGGACCCACGCCTCGACGTCGCCCGAGGCCAGATCCCTGGCGGCCTTGTACTCGTCGACACACTGCTGACCGCAGAGCTGCCGCAGCAACTCCTCGTCGGTGCCGCTGAGCGGCCCGCCGCTGTAGAGGGAGCCGGCGTCGACGTGGCGCTTGCGCTCCTCCTCCAGCCGCTTGCGCTCCTCCTCCTCCGCCCGCGTGGCGGCCTCGTCGGCCTCCTTCGCGAGGTTATGGGCGTTCGACGCCGAGGTCTCCGCCGCGTCGGCGTCCGACTCGGCCCTGGTCGCGACGTCCCGGGCGTCCGCCGCGTCGTTCTCGGCGGTCGTGGCCGCCGCACGCGCACCGGCGGCGTCCTTCTCGGCCTCGGTCGCGGCGGCGTCAGCCGCGGCCGCGTCCGCCAGGGCGTCATTGGCCGCGAACGTCGCGTGCATGGCGTCGTTTCCGGCCCGCACGGCCCACACATCGGCCCGTTCGGCCGCAGCCTGTGCCGCCTTGGCCGCCTTCTGCGCCTCGGCCGCGGCGGCCTGGGCACGCTTCACCGCCTTGGCCGCACGCTCGGCGTCGGCCGCCGCGGCGGCTGCCGCCTGGGCCGCGAGCTTGTCGTCGGCCGCGGCCTGCTCGGCGAGACGCTTGGCCTCCGCCGACATCGCCGCCGCCTGGACCGCCTTGGCCTCAGCGGCCTTGGCCTGCTGCTCCGAGAGGGTCAGCGCGTTCTGGCCGGTCAGCACGGCGAACGCCGCCGAAGCGTCGGTCTCCTGGTACGGAGTACCGAGGGCTACGGCCTCCTTCGCGGGCTTCACGGCCTGGGTGGCCGTGTCCCGTGCGGCGCTCGCCGCCTGGGCAGTGGCATACGCGTAGCCGGCCGCCTTCGCCGCCCACTGGGCGGTCTTCAGCGCCTCGGCGTGCGCCGCGACCGACTCCTTCTTGGCGGTGACCGCAGCGGCCGACGCCTTCTTGGACTCCGCCTCGGCGTTCCGCGCGTTCTGCGCGGCCGCCTCGGAGGCGTCGATCGCCGTGGCCGCGGCCGCGTGCGCCGCCGCCGCGGAACCGGCCGCGGTGTAGTACGCCGACCAGGCACCGTCGGCGGCCGCCCCTGCTCTGCGGGCGGCGCCGTTGGCCCGGGTCGCGGCCGCTCGCGAGTTGACCGAGGCGGTCGTGGCCTCGTCGGCCGCGGCCCGCGCGTTGACAGCCGCCGTGGTCGCCGTGTTCGCGGCCGCGCGGGCGTCGTCCGCCGCCGCGCGGGTCTCGGTCGCGGCGTCGGTCCCGACGGCGGCCTGGGCAGCCGCCTCCGTGGCGGCGGCCCTGGATTCGGCGGCCTTCTGCTCGCGTTCGGCGACGACCGCGCGGTCCCGCGCGAGCCTCGCCTCCTGCTCGGCCTCCGCCGCCTCGTCCCTCTTGGACGCGGCCGTGGCGCCGGAACTCCTCGCCGAGGTGGCGGCGGTACTGGCCTTGCCCTGCTCCGTCACAGCACGGGCCTCCGCCGCGGAGGCCTTGTCCCGCTCCGACTCGGCCGTGGCCCGCTCAGCGGCGGCGACGGCGCGCTCCAGCTCGGCCTCGGCGCGCTTGGCCTGGGCCGTGCCCGCCGCGGTCTTCGCCTCCTGCTCCTCGCGCTCCGCGGTGGCCTGCGCCGTCTTGGCGATCTTGAGGTTGGCCTCGGCCTCGGCCGCCTCCCGATCGGCACTGTCCGCGGCGGCCTTCGCCTGCGCGGCGGCCTCCTGGGCGGCGATGCGGTGGAACTCGGTCTTCAGCGCGTGCGACTGGGTCTTCGCCAGCGCCAGCAGCGTCTGCGAGGTCGAGACCGTGGCCTTGGCCGCGTTGAAAGCCGTCTCCGTCGCCTTGGTCGCGGCGGTGGCGGCGGCGCCCGAGGCACGGGCGACCTGGACCGACTGCTGGGCGTACATCAGGCCCCGGCCGCGGGGCACCTCGCCCGCGTCCGCGATGGCCCAGGCGTCCTGCTGGGCCGCGACCGCGCGAGCGGCGGCGGCGTTCGCGGCGGCTGCCTGCTCCTTCGACGTGGTGACCAGGGCCTGGATGCGGCCGCGGGCGTTGGCCAGGTCCGCGTTGGCCCGGTCGAAGAGCGCCTTCTTCGGCTTGGAGATGTGGTTCGGGTCGTCCTCCAGCAGGTCGTGCCAGTACTTCTGCCAACGCAGGACCTGGTCGGCGCGCCACGCCTGCCCGATGGCCTCCACCATGTTGTCGGCGGCGGCGCGGGTCGCGGCGGCGGCGTCCGCCTCCGCGCGCATGATCAGCGCGCGCGGCGCCGCCTGAGCGGCGTACTCCGCTTCCCACTCGGCCGAGGCCTGCGAGGCGACCTCGGAGAGGGAGTTGCGCGGGTCGACCGGCTCGGCGTGGTCGCACGCGGCCCACGCCTGCTTGAGGTTCTCGACCTCGATGCGGAACTCGGGCGACCCCTCGGCGACCTTCTCGCCCAGGAAACCGCCGTGCTTGAGGTAGGAGGCGATGTCCGTGGCGGTGGTGCCGCCGGGGAACCGGTTCTCCGTCACGCTGGCATCCCGCAGCATGAGGTCTGCGGCCCAGTCGTGCCAGTCGTCCTTGCCGCGGTTCTGCTCGGTGACCTCCCGCGCCTTGTCCAGGGACTCGGCGCTCGGGTTGGTGTGGTCGTCCCAGCCGAGACGGTGGGACACCTTCGCCTGCGCGGAAAGGGTGAAGCCGAGGATGTCGGCGCCGAACTCCGGCGTGTGGAGCGTGATGCCGTCGTCGAACGAGGTCATCGCGTACGGCCGGTTCGCGTCCTCCAGGACCGCTTCACGGGCCGCCATCGCGTCCACGTACGCGTACGCCGCCTCCATGTCCTGGTCGCGGGCCTGGCCCAGCGGCATGAAGCCGATCCAGCCGATGTCGCCGATGACGGCATCGAGCTGGGCATTGGTACCGGTCAGGCCCTCGATGGCCTTGGACTTCATCTTGGCGCCGCCCGCGTGGAGGGCGACACCCGCGAGGCATCGGTTGAGACGCGGGGCGGCGCGGACGTCCTTGATGACGGCCGTCAGCTCGTGCAGCCGACGCAGCGCGTTGTCCGCGTCGACGAAGATCTTCCGGACCCCGGTGGAGACCCGCTCGATCGCCTGGGAGAGCGCCGGCACACGACCGACGATCACGGCGTTCGACGCGACATCGACGAGGTCCCAGAGGCAGTCCTCGACGTCCGAACCGGCCAGGCACTGCTTGACCTTCGCCGCGTCGAGCTGCTCGAAGAGGATCTGTCCGCCGTTGTCGGTGGCCCACTTCACGATGTCGACGGAGACGGCCGTGAGGCCCTCACGGTAGTCGTCGACGCAGGTCTGGCCGCACTCGTCGAGGAGAGCCTTCTCCTCGCGCTCGCCAAGTCTGGGCCAGTTGTTCGCGCCACCCTCGATCGGGGTGACGCCCTCGGCCAGCGCCTCCTTGTGCGCGGCCTCGTTCTTCTCGCGCTGCTCCTGTTCGGCCTTCTTCGCGGCCTCCTCGGCGGCGGTGGAATCACCGGTGGCGTCGGACGCCTTCGACTCGGCCTCCTTGGCGTCCTTCTCGGCCTCGGTGGCCTTGCGGGCGGCTTCGGCCGCGGCCTCGGCCGAACGCCCGGCCTTGCCCTGCGCCTCGGCGGCGTGCCGCTCGGCGTCGGTGGCCTCCCGGTCGGCGTCGGCAGCCTCCCCGGCGGCCTCGGTGGCGGTGTTACGAGCGCTGAGCGCGTCGTTCCCTGCCTGCTGGGCGTGGGTCGACGCGGTCTCGGCCGCGGTCTTCGCACCCGCCTGGGCGCCGACCGCCTCCGCGGCGGACGCCTGGGCACGGGTGACGGCCTCGACGGCGCGGGCCGAGTCGGCGGCGGCACGGGCTGCCGCCTCGGCCGCGAGCTTCGCGTCGCCCTGCGCCTGGCCGGCGGCGGCCTGCGCGTCGGCGGCGGCCTGGTTGGCCTCGGCTGCCTTGGCCTCGGCGGCGGCGGCCTGCTGTTCGGCGAGCGTCTTCGAGGACTGTCCGACCAGGACGGCGAACGCGGCGGACGCGTCCTTCTCCTGGTACGGGCTGCCCGCGGCGACGGCCTCGTCCGAGGCGGCGATGGCCGCCTTCGCGCTGTCCCGGGCGGCGAGCGCCGCCTGTCCGGCGGCATAGGCGCGGCCGACGACGGTCGCGGCCGATGTCACCGCCTCCTCGGCACTCGTCTGCGCGGCGGCGGACTCCTCCTTCGCCTTGGCGGCGAGTTCGGTCGCGTTCTCCGACGCGGTGGCGGCGTTGTCCGCGCGGGCCGCCGCGTCCTGCGAGGCGTCGAGCGCGGTGGCGGCGGCGGCATGCGCGGACGAGGCGGCGCCGACCGAGGTGTAGTACACCTCCCACGCCTTGCTCGCGCTCGCCTCGGCACGCCCGGCGGCGCCCTCCGCGGTCGTCGCGGCGGACCGGGCGGAGACCGCGGCGGCGGTGGCCTCATCGGCGGCGGTCTGGGCCGCCGTGGCGGCGGCAGCGGCCTGAGTGGCGGCCGTCCGCGCGGCGGTGGCGGCGGCGCGGGTCTCCGCGGCCGTCTCCCTGCCCTCGGCGGCGGCTGCCGCGGCCTCAAGAGCGGCGGCGCGGGCCGCGGTGGCCTGCTTGTCGCGCAGCGCCGCGAACGCCTTCTCGCGGGCGACCTGCGCCGCCTTCGCCTTGACGTCGGCGGCCGTGCGCTTCGTCTTCGCGTCGGTGGTCGCCGTGCCGGCGGTCGTCTCGGCGTTCTGCGCGGCCGTCTTCTGCGTACCCGCCCTGCCCTCGGCCTCCGCGGCCTTGGCCCGCTCCGTGGTGGCCTTGGCGCGCGCGGCGACGGCGGTGGCCTTCTCCGCCTGCGCCTTCGCCCGCTCGGTCGCGGCTGTCTCGGCGGCGGCCTTCGCCTTGTCCCGCTTCTGCTCGGCGGTCGTACGCGCCGTCTTGGCCGTCCCGGCGGCGTCGGCGGCGGCGTCGGCGTTGGTCACGGCGCTGTCGGCGGCGGCCTTCGCCTGCGCGGCGGCCTCCTCGGCGGCAACCCGGCGGAACTCGGTGTTCAGCGCCTTCGACTCGGTCTGCGCCTTGGCGAGCAGCGCGTCCGCGTCGGCGACGGTGGCGTTCGCGGCGGCCTTGGCGGTCTCGGTCGCCTTCGCGGCGGCCTGCGCGGCCGCCGCGGAGGCCCGGGTGACCTGCACCGACTGCTGGGCGTACATCAGACCCCGGCCACGCGGCACGTGCGCGGTGTCGGCGACGGCCCAGGCCTCCTGCTGGGCGGTCGTGGCGCGCTGCACCGCCGCGGCAGCCGCTGCGGCGTGGGTCCCGGCCGACACAGCCCTGGCGGCCGCCTCGGTGCGGGCGGCGGAGAGATCGGCCGCGGCCTTGTCGTAGAAGGCCTGGTCGGGCTTCTCGAAGACGGGGTCGGGATCGTCGGCGAGCACGTCCTGCCAGTGCTTGCGCCAGATCAGGATCTGCTCCGCGATCCACGCCTGCCGGATGGCCTCGATCATGTCCTCGGTGGCCAGCCGGGTCGCCTCGGCGGCGTCGGCCTCGGCCTGGATGATCGTGGCCCGCTGGGCAGCCTGCCCGGCGTACTCCAGCTCCCATTCCAGCATCGCGGTCATCACCGGCGCGTTGAGCCTGCGGCGGGGGTCGAGCGGGTTCTGGTGGTCGCAGGCGGCCCACGCCTGCTTCAGGTCCTCCACCTCGACCCGGTACTCGGGCGAGCCCTTCGCGGGTTCCGCCGCGGCGTAGCCACCGCGTCGCAGGTAGGCCGCGATGTCGCTGGACGTCGTTCCGCGCGACCACTCCCAGCCGATGTCCTGGAGCATGTGGTCCGCGGTGAAGTCGTCCCAGTCGTCCTTGCCGCGGTTCTCCTCGACGAGGGCGCGGGCCTTCGCCTCGGCCTCGGCACCGGGCTTGCTGTCGCCGTCGTTGCCGAGCGGAACGGCGAGCTGGACCTTCGAGAGGGCGGTGAAGTAGCTGACGTCCGCGCCGAACGCGGGCGCGTGCCACTCCATGGCGTCGTTGTCCCAGGCGGATTCGCGGTACGGCTTGTTCGCCTCGTCGAGCGCCCGGGTGCGCGCGGTGAAGGCGTCGCTGTAGGTACTCGCCGTCTCCTTGTCGGCGTCCTTGGCCTGACCGAGCGGACCGTAGCCGATCCAGCCGATATCACCGACGGTGGTGCGCAGTTGCT
This sequence comes from Streptomyces sp. NPDC014861, assembly GCF_043081625.1. Lineage (NCBI taxonomy): Bacteria > Bacillati > Actinomycetota > Actinomycetes > Kitasatosporales > Streptomycetaceae > Streptomyces > Streptomyces sp. NPDC014861. Next base: position 138,643 of record NZ_JBIBWV010000016.1, on the reverse strand, counting down.
CGTCGGTGCCGGTGAGGCCCTCGATCGCCTTGGCCTTCAGCTGAGGGCCGCCGACGTGCAGTGCCACGCCGGTGAGACAGCGGTCGAGGCGGCGCTGCTCGCCGACGCTGTTGCGGAAGAGGCCGTCGTCCACCTCCGGGGCGGTGTCAGCGACGGCGGGCGCAGCCTGGATGACTCCGGCCAGGACGGCGGTCGCCGTGGCGAGCGCCGTGATCCCGGTGGCCCGCGCGAGGGCCTTTCGGATGCGACGCCGGCGTCTGCCGACGTCTGGGAACAAGGACATGTGTGCCTGACAATCTGTCTGTCGATCACGAGGCGACGGGATCACGGGCATGCCGAAGGAGCGGCCGCTCCCACCCCTGAACTCCGCTGCCGCTTACGTCGCGACCATGTCATGCACTGCCCGGCCCGGTGAAGATCAAATAATCTTCACCGCCGGGCATACAGGTGATCAAGAAGGGGCAAAGTGAGCTCTTTCTTGATCATGTTGTTACTGGACGTAACCCACTTCCCCACAGGTCTCGCAAAGGTGCGAACGTCTGACGCGAGCAGGCCTCGCATCGACGCCGAACTGTGACGGGACCGTCCGACCGCCCCCCGTAAGATCGTTTCGCCTGTCCACCGCACGCGCGTGAACGCCGGGAAAGAACAGAGAACATGAGACTCCGCAGCGCCCTTCCTCTCGCCGCCTTGATACCGGCTCTCTTCCTGGCGACCGCGTGCAGCGGCGAATCTCCCGACCCCGAGCACAACAAGCCGAAGTCCACCGGGACGACCACCCGGAACGCCCAGGAGAAGGAAGCCGCCGAGGCGAAACGGCTCGGCACCCTCGACACACCCGCACTCGAGAAGGCCGTCCTCACCGGCCGGACCGCCGGGTACGACGCCAAGAGGATCGCCCAGGCGGAGGTGGAGGCGGGCCGCGACATGGAGGCGGACCAGAAGAAGTGTCAGCCGCTGGCCAGCCTCATCGGCGGCTTCACCCACATCGCCCCGGTCGCCACCGCCCACCGCTCCCTCCAGGCCTCCGAGGCCGCCAACGCCACGGTCGGCTCCATGTGGCTCGCCTCCCACTCGGACGAGAACTCCGAGCGTGTGATGCGGGAACTCCGCGCGTCCGTCCCCGCCTGCCCCAAGGGCTTCAAGACCCTCGGCCTGACCTACGGCGCAGTCGAATCCCTGCCTGCGCCGAAGCTGGGCGACGAGGCCGTGGCGTACCGGATCACCGGCGACATCGGCAAGCAGAAGATGCCCATGACCTACACCGTCGTCCGCAGCGGCAACATCATCGCCGCGTTCTACGGCGTCAACATGCTGGACGCAGACAAGGCGGCGATCCCGGAAGCGGTCGTGAAGGCCCAGCTCGACCGGCTCTGACGGCGGCCGGGTCCACGACGGGGCACCCGGCCGCCACACGGCCAGGACGCCGACGCCCAGGGAGCACGTCCCGGCTCGCGTCTCGTATCGCGAGAAGTACCGCGACCCCGGAATGACAGGAACCACTCATCGGTTGGCACATGTCATGCCGTCTTCCTCAGCCGAGCCCGCTCCCGCCTCCCCCGCCGCTCCCCGGATGCCCCTGGCCGTCTACATCCTGGGCCTCTCCGTCTTCGCACTCGGCACCAGCGAGTTCATGCTGTCCGGGCTCCTGCCGCCCATCGCGGAGGACATGGGTGTCTCCATCCCGCAGGCCGGTCTGCTGATCTCCGCCTTCGCCATCGGCATGGTCGTCGGTGCTCCGCTGCTCGCCGTCGCGACGCTCCGGCTCCCCCGCAAGACCACGCTGGTCGCCCTGATCACCGTCTTCGGACTGGGCCAGATAGCCGGCGCGCTCGCCCCGAGCTACGGGATCCTCTTCGCCTCCCGCGTGATCAGCGCGCTCGCCTGCGCCGGCTTCTGGGCCGTCGGCGCGGCCGTCGCCATCGCGATGGTCCCGCAGAGCTCGCGGGCCCGCGCCATGGCCGTCATGATCGGCGGCCTCTCCATCGCCAACGTCCTCGGCGTCCCCGCCGGCGCCTTCCTCGGCGAGCACCTCGGCTGGCGCTCCGCCTTCTGGGCCGTCGGCGCCGCCTCCGCGATCGCCCTCGTGGGCGTCGTCACCCGCATCCCGCACATCCCGCTCCCGGAGACGAAGCCCCGGCTCAAGCGGGAGCTCACGATCTACCGCGACCGCCAGGTCCTCCTCTCGATCGTGATCACCGCGCTGGCCGCGGGCGGCGTCTTCTGCGCCTTCTCCTACCTGGCCCCGCTGCTCACCGACGTCTCCGGCCTCGACAAGGGCTGGGTCTCCGGCGTCCTCGGCCTCTTCGGCATCGGCGCCCTCGTCGGCACCACGATCGGCGGCCGGGTCGCCGACGCCCACCTCTTCGGCGTCCTGCTCAGCGGCATCGCCGCCTCCACCGTCTTCCTGGTCGCGCTGGCCTTCCTCGCCTCCAGCCCGGTGGCGACGGTCCTGCTCGCCTTCCTCCTCGGCGTCTCCGCCTTCTACACGGCCCCCGCCCTCAACGCCCGCATGTTCAACGTCGCCGGCGCCGCCCCCACCCTGGCCGGCGCCACCACCACCGCCGCGTTCAACCTCGGCAACACCGGTGGCCCCTGGCTGGGCGGCACCGTCATCGACGGCGGCCTCGGCTACACCTCCCCCGCCTGGGCCGGCGCGGCGATGACCGCCCTGGCCCTGGTGGCCGTCGCCGTCTCCCTGAAGCTCACCCGCCCGGAGAGGTCGCGGGTGGTCATCGGCGCCCAGGGCGCGCCGACGGCGCCCGAACTGTCACGGCACGAGAGCTAGGGCCTGCCCGTGACGACGGGCCCTAAAGCGGTGGCCGGCCCTAAAGCGACGGCCGGCCCCAGAGCGGCGGCCCGCCCCAGAGCGGCGGCCGGTCCTAGAGCGGTGGCCGGCCCTTCGGGCGGCGCAGGCCCGCCTCCGTGAGGCGGCGCAGGAGTTCCTTGGAGCCGACGGGGACGGCGCCGGCGGCGACCGCGGTCGCGTGCCAGTCGGCGGGGATGTCGTAGTGGTCGCGGTCGAAGCCGCGCGCCGGGGCGCCGATCGAGGCGGCGAAGGCGTGGAGCTCCTCGAAGGAGACGTCGCTGACCAGGTGCGACCACATGCGGCCGTGGCCGGGCCAGGTCGGCGGGTCGATGTAGAGGGTCATCGGGGGCCGCTCCCGCCGGGGGCGGTCGTCACGTCAGCCCGCCCACCCGCGCCACCACCACGCCCTGCTTGCCGCAGACCCAGTGCGGGTCCGCGCCCAGCTCCGGTTCGACGTCGAGGGCGTGCGGGTCGCCGGAGGAGCAGACGGGGCAGAGGGGCCAGCGGCCGTACGCCTCCAGGAGGGCGTCCTGGACGTCCTGGGCGACGAGGCCCGGGACGTACTCCACGCCCTCGGGCCACTGCTCGACCCACCAGCGGCGGTGCGTCACCGCGTCCTCCACCATCGACACGACCTGCGCCGCGGCCACGTCACGGGCCGCGAGGTCGGCCAGCACCAGCGCGCGGGCGGTGTGCAGCGCCTGCTCCACGGGGTCGATGTCGTCCATGAGCTCATTGTCACCCGCCGCACCCGGAAGGACGAAGGTCCCGTCCTTCCGCCCCTGATCCGGGCCTTACGGGCTCTTGTCCGCCGCGCCCTTCTGAAAGTATCTTTCAGTCGTGACCAATGACGTGAAGGAAACTTTCAGCGGTGAGGCGCCCTCCTCGCACCCCGCGCCTCCCGCTCCCCCCGCGCCGGCCGCGCTCGCCGCCAAGGTACGGACCCTCTCCCCTTCCATGACCCGCTCCATGCAGCGGGTCGCCGAGGCCGTCGCCGGGGACCCCGCCGGCTGCGCCGCCCTCACGGTCACCGGCCTCGCCGAACTGACCGGCACCAGCGAGGCCACCGTCGTCCGCACCGCCCGCCTCCTCGGCTACCCCGGCTACCGCGACCTGCGGCTCGCCCTCGCCGGCCTCGCCGCCCAGCAGCAGTCCGGCCGGGCGCCGTCCGTCACCGCCGACATCGCCGTCGACGACCCGGTCGCCGACGTCGTCGCCAAGCTCGCGCACGACGAGCGGCAGACCCTCGCCGACACCGCCGCGGGCCTCGACACCGTCCAGCTCGGCGCCGTCGCCGCCGCCTGCGCCACCGCCCGCCGCATCGACGTGTACGGCGTGGGCGCCTCCGGCCTCGTCGCCCAGGACCTCGTGCAGAAGCTGCTCCGGATCGGCCTCGTCGCGCACGCGCACAGCGACCCCCACCTCGCCGTCACCAACGCCGTGCAGCTCCGCTCCGGCGACGTCGCCCTCGCCATCACCCACTCCGGCTCCACCGGCGACGTCATAGAACCGCTCCGGGTCGCCTTCGAGCACGGCGCCACCACGGTGGCGATCACCGGCCGCCCGGACGGGCCGGTCAGCCAGTACGCCGACCACGTGCTGACCACCTCCACCGCCCGCGAGAGCGAGCTGAGACCGGCGGCCATGTCGTCCCGCACCAGCCAACTCCTGGTCGTGGACTGCCTGTTCACCTGTGTCACCCAGCGTACGTACGAGACCGCGGCCCCTGCCCTCGCGGCCTCGTACGAAGCACTCGCCCACCGCCACGCACCCCGGACCACCACCCGCTGACCCACCCCGAGCACCCCGACCCCGAGCAACCCGACCCCCAGCAGCCCGACCCCCAGCACCCCGAGCACCCCGAAGCCGACACCATGAAAGAGCAGCCGCCCGTGTCCACCACGTACTCCGAACTCCGCGCCCAGCTGGCCACCCTCACCACCGAGGCGTTCCGTCCCGAACTGGCCGAGATCGACCGGCTGTCCACCCTGGAGATCGCCCGCATCATGAACGGCGAGGACCAGACCGTCCCCGCCGCCGTGGCCAAGCAGCTGCCGGCGATCGCCGCCGCCATCGACGCCACCGCCGAGCGGATGGCCTGCGGCGGCCGGCTGCTCTACCTGGGCGCCGGCACCGCCGGCCGGCTCGGCGTCCTCGACGCCAGCGAGTGCCCGCCCACCTTCAACACCGACCCCTCGCAGGTCGTCGGCCTGATCGCGGGCGGCCCGTCCGCCATGGTCCAGGCCGTCGAGGGCGCCGAGGACTCCAAGGAGCTCGCCGCCGCCGACCTCGACGCCCTCTCCGTCGGCCCCGACGACACCGTCGTCGGCATCTCCGCCTCCGGCCGCACCCCCTACGCCATCGGCGCCGTCGAGCACGCCCGCACCCTCGGCGCGCTCACCATCGGCCTCTCGTGCAACGCGGACAGCGCGCTCGCGGCCGCCGCCGAGCACGGCATCGAGGTCGTCGCCGGCCCCGAACTCCTCACCGGATCCACCCGGTTGAAGGCCGGCACGGCGCAGAAGCTCGTCCTCAACATGATCTCGACGATCACCATGATCCGGCTGGGCAAGACCTACGGGAACCTCATGGTCGACGTCCGCTCCTCCAACGAGAAGCTCCAGGCCCGCTCGCGCCGCATCGTGGCGCTCGCGACCGGCGCCCCCGACGAGCAGATCGAGTCCGCCCTCGCCGCCGCCGAGGGCGAGGTGAAGAACGCCATCCTGATCATCCTCGCCGACGTCGACGCCGCCACCGCGGCCCGGCGGCTGCACGACTCGCACGGGCATCTGCGTGCGGCGCTGCACGCCACCACCTGAGCCCTCCCACCCCACCCCCGTACCGAAGGCACCACCGCACCATGAGCACAGACGACAAGAACCGCGCCATCGCCGCCGCGATCCTGCCCCTCGTCGGCGGCGCCGGGAACATCAGCTCCGTGGCCCACTGCATGACCCGCCTCCGGCTGGGCCTGCGCGACCGCTCGCTCGTCCAGGACGAGGCCCTGAAGGCGCTGCCGTCCGTGATGGGGGTGGTGGAGGACGACACGTACCAGATCGTCCTCGGCCCCGGCACGGTCGCCCGCGTGACCCCCGAGTTCGAGGCCCTGGTGGCCGAGGGGGCCGCCGCGGCGCCGGTGCACACCGCCGACGACCTGGCGGCGCAGGGCGCCGCGATGAAGGCGGCCAGGAAGGCGAAGAACGCGACCCCGTTCAAGCTCTTCCTCCGGAAGATCGCGAACATCTTCGTCCCCCTGATCCCCGCCCTGATCGGCTGCGGCATCATCGCCGGCCTCAACGGCCTGCTGATCAACCTCGGCTGGCTGCCCGGCGTCACCCCGGCGCTCGCCGCCATCGCGAGCGGCTTCATGGCCCTCATCGCGGTCTTCGTCGGCTACAACACGGCCAAGGAGTTCGGCGGCACGGCGATCCTCGGCGGCGCGGTCGCCGCCATCATCGTCTACGCGGGCGTCGCCAAGATCGAGGTCTTCGGCCAGGCGCTCTCCCCGGGCCAGGGCGGTGTCCTCGGCGCGCTCGGCGCGGCCGTGCTCGCCGTGTACGTGGAGAAGTGGTGCCGCCGCTGGGTGCCGGAGTCCCTGGACGTCCTGGTCACCCCGACGCTCACCGTGCTCATCTCCGGCCTGGTCACGATCTTCGGCCTGATGTTCGTCGCCGGCGAGGTCTCGCAGGCCATCGGCGACTTCGCCAACTGGCTCCTGGAGAACGCGGGCGCGGGCGCCGGATTCCTCCTCGGCGGCCTCTTCCTGCCGCTGGTGATGCTCGGCCTGCACCAGGCGCTCATCCCCATCCACACCACGCTGATCGAGCAGCAGGGCTACACGGTCCTCCTCCCGATCCTGGCGATGGCGGGCGCGGGCCAGGTCGGCGCGGCCATGGCGGTCTACCTGAAGCTGCCCCGCAACGGCTCCATCCGCCGCACCATCAAGTCCGCCCTCCCGGCCGGCTTCCTCGGCGTCGGCGAGCCGCTGATCTACGGCGTCTCCCTCCCGCTGGGCCGCCCCTTCATCACGGCCTGCGTCGGCGGCGCGTTCGGCGGCGGCTTCATCGGCCTGTTCAACATGCTGGGCGACAAGGTCGGCTCGACCGCGATCGGCCCGTCCGGCTGGGCGCTCTTCCCGCTCCTCGACGGCAACAAGGGCCTCGGCGAGACGATCGCGATCTACGCGGGCGGGCTGCTCGTGGGCTACCTCGTCGGCTTCGTCGCCACCTACTTCTGGGGCTTCAGCCGCGAGCTGATCGAGGAGTTCGACGTGGACACGGAGGCGGCGGCGGCTCCGGAACCCGTGGCCGCGGGCGGCCCCGCCGCCGGCACGGCGGGCACCCCGGAGCCGGTGAAGGTCTGACGGTCCGGCACGAGGAAGAACGACGAAGGAGCTGTACGGCTCCGAAGGCCGAGGCCCCGTCCCCGCGCGCGTGTCGCGGGGGCGGGGTCCCGCCGGTCGGGCCCGCCCTCGACGGGCGGCGCCGTCACGCGGCCCCGTCGAGGACCACGCCGACCACGCTGGACACCGGCAGCAGGCCCCAGAAGCGGGAGTCCGTGCTGAAGGCGGGGTTGTCACCGAGCAGCGCGACCCGGCCCGGCGGGACCAGCGCGCCCTCCGCCACACCGGCCGCGGCGCACACCTCGGGCGGCACCGGCTCCCCGGCCAGGGCGGCGATCCGCTTCACCACCAGCGGCGGCCGGCCGGCCGCGCCCCGGCGGGGGCGGACGAGGCCCTCGGGCGGGGCCACGAGCACGATCCGGCCGGTGCGCAGCCGGACCGCGCCGGTGCGGAGCACGAGGACCCGCTGCCCGTCCCGCAGTGCCGGCATCATGCTCGGCCCGTCGATCCGCAGCCGGGAGAGGCAGCGGCGCAGCAGCGCCAGGAGCAGCAGCAGGCCGACGGCCCCACCCAGGAACACGGACACGTCGTCCTCCTCACCCCACCGGGTCCGGGACCGCCGCCCGGTCCGGGTCCGGCGCGTCGGTACGGTAGCCGTCCGCCTGGAGCGTGAACAGCTCCGCGTACCGGCCGCCCCCGTCCATCAGCGTCTCGTGCGTGCCCTCCTCGACCACCCGTCCGTCACCGAGGACGACGATGCGGCCGGCGTCGCGGACGGCGCTCAGCCGGTGCGAGATGACCACGCCGGTCGCGCCGCCGCGCAGGGTGCGCAGGCTGTCGTGGATCTCCTTCTCCGCCTCCGCGTCCAGGCCCGCGCTGGGCTCGTCGAGGATCAGCAGATCGGCATCGGCACGCATGAACGCCCGTGCCACCGCGACCCGTTGCCATTCTCCGCCGGACAGCGACTGGCCGCCGAAGGACGCCGCGTGCTCCCCTTCCGGGACGAAGATCCGGCTGAGGAGGGTGTCGTAGCCGGCGGGCAGGCGGGTGAGCCGGTCGTGGATGCCGGCCGCCCGCGCCGCGCCGGTGACCGCGCCGGTGTCGCCGGCCCGGTCGAGGCGCCCGAGGCCGACGTTCTCGCCGGCGGTGAGGTCGTACCGGCAGTAGTCCTGGAAGACGACGCCGATCCGGCGCCGGTACGCGTCGGGCGTGAAGCGGCGGATGTCGGTGCCGTCCCAGAGGATGCGGCCCTCGGTCGGGTCGTACAGCCGGCAGAGCAGCTTGACCAGGGTGCTCTTGCCGGCGCCGTTCAGTCCGACGAGCGCGGTCGCCGCGCCCGCGGTGAGCGTCAGGTCCACCCCGCGCAGCACCCACGGCGAGGTGTCGTCGTACCGGAACCAGACGTTCTCGAAGGTGATCGAGGACCGCAGCGGGCGGGGCTCCTCGGTCGGTCCCTCCAGCTGCCGCAGATCGGGGGTCAGGTCCCGCAGGGCCCGGTAGGAGACGAAGGTGAGGAGGGCCTGGTAGGCGTTGCTGCCGGTGCTCGCCAGCTGGCCGACGCCGGTCTGGATGGCGGCGGTGGCGGCGAGGAAGACGGAGACGTCGCCGACCGAGAGCGCGCCCTCGCCGACGGCCCTGACGACCCAGACGAGCCCCACGCCGTAGACGGCGACGCCGAGGACGGACGGCGGAACTCCCCGGACGAGGTTACGGAGTTCGGTGCGGCGCTCGGCCTCGGAGGCGACGGCCAGCTCCGCCCGCGCCCGGCTCTTGAAGTGGTCCTGGAGCCCGAAGAGCCGGAGTTCCTTCACCGCGTCGGTGTCGGTCAGCAGACCGGCGTAGAACAGCTGGCGGCGGCTGTTCGCCACGATGTCGCGGATGACGGCGGCCCGCCGGCGGCCCGCGGTGAGCTGGGTGCGGAAGGTGGGCAGCGCCATGACGACGGTCAGCGCGCCGAGCAGCGGGTTGAGGAAGCAGACCGTGACCAGGAAGCCGAGGAAGGTCACCAGCGCCTGCACGCCGCCGACGACCGAGCCGATCAGCATGCCGGGGGCGGAGGAGCCGGCCTCCTGGGCGAGCCTCAGCTCGTCCTGGAAGGCCGGGTTCTCGAAGTGGCGCAGCCCCGGCAGCCGGTTGACGCCCTCGAACAGCTCGTCCTGCACCGTGAGCCGGAGGCGGCGGGCGTGCTGCTCGCGGAGGAAGTCGGTGACGGCGGGGACGAGCGCGAGGGCGAGGGCGACCGCCACCAGGAGGACGGCGACGCGGACGAGGGTGTCGGTGGGCCGGTGCTGGGTGATCGCGTCGAACAGCTCGCGGACGAGGAGCGCGGCGGCGGCCGGCAGCAGTCCCGCGACGACGCTCCCCGCCAGGTAGAGCAGGAGCGCGCCGCGCCCGGCCCGCCAGGCGAGCCCGGCGGCGGTCCGCCCGGCCCGGACGACGTCCTTGCGGCCGGTGGGGGCGGGGCCGTCGGACACGGGGGAAGCGGGTGCGGGGCCGTCGGGCACGGGTGAAGCCGGTGCGGGGCCTTCGGCCGCGGGGGTGTCCGGGGAAGGGCCGTCGGGCGCGGGGGTGTTCACGGGTGGGCGGAGGCCGTCGGCGCGGCGGCGACCTGGCCGCGGTCGCTGACGCGTCCCTCGGCGTCGACGTCGAGGTAGCTGGGCCAGCGGACGATGCCGAAGGAGGCGGAGGCGCCGTGGGAGCCGGCGGTCTCGGTGACGACCCGGGCGACCGGGTCGAGCAGGTCGATCATCCGCTGCCGCTCGGGACCGCCGCCCTTGAGGAAGACCAGCACACGATCCCGGCCACCCGGGAAGTCCTTCGCCATGGCGGCGAATTCCGGCGCCTGCTCGACGCACGGCGTGCACGTCGTGGAAAGGAATCCGATGACGGATCCGGGGGCGACAGAATTGCGGTCGATCTCCTCGCCGGAATGCGTGACGGTCCGGAATTCGGGGACCGGCGAACCGTCGGGGAGCGTGTTCTCGGGGGCGTCGGACACGTATTCACCGGAATTCCCCGCGGAAGCGGAGGTCCGGCGTGCGAGGGCGAGCAGCAGGAAGAGGTTGAAGACGGAGAGACAGCCGATCAGCACGACGGCGGCGACAAGCATGGAAAGGGCCTCGCTTGGGTTCTCGGCGGATGCGGGAGGGTGGGCGTCGCCGGGGCGCGCCGTCCGGACGGCGCCGGGGCCTCGGCGGGGCCTCGTCAGGAGGGGGTCCGCCGGCCGGTTCCCGGGGCGGGGGCGGAGAAGACGTCGGCGAGCAGGTCCGTGGAGAGGACGAGCGCGCTGAGGCAGACCCCGCCGAGGACGCCGGTGAGGACGCCGGCGACGCCGAGCGACCCGAGGGCGTCGAGCAGCGGGACGGAGGCCGGTCCGCCCGCGGCGAGGGAGGCGAGGAGCCCGGTGGCGGTCGCTCCCAGGAGGACGGCGTTGCGGACGAGGTGCGCGGGGCCGACCCGGGTGCGGGAGGCGCCGAAGCAGGAGCAGGAGGTGTCGATCCTCCGGCGGAGGACCGAGGCCAGGGCCGCGGTGAAGACCGCGATCAGCCCGAAGGAGAGGGCGAAGGCCCAGGTGGTGAGGGCCGGGACCCAGACGGCGACGGCGAGCGCCGCCTCCAGGACGGGCACCGCCACGGCGATGGCGCCGACCGTGCCCAGCGGCACGATCCGCATCTCCCGGACGGTCGCGCGGAACTCCCGGGGGGCGCGTGCCTTCCCCAGCGCGGAGGCGGCGAGGACGACGGCCACGACGCACCGGAAGGCGAGGATCAGGGTGTCGGTCACGGGCTCTCCTCCGTCGGACGGTCCGGCCGGGACCCTCCCCGGGCCGCGCGGAGCGGCACCAGGGAGGGCGTTGCGCGGAAGGGCGCGGAAACCGCGGTCAGCAGTCGCCCGGGTACGACTTGGTGACGCAGGTGGGCGCCGCCGCGCAGTTCCAGGAACAGCAGACCTTGACGTAGAGCGTGGAGCCGGAGCACCAGCTGCTGCCGCCCGCGGGGCAGGCGCAGTACGCCTCGGCGCTCTCCTCGCGGAGAACGCGACCGAGCAGGCGGTCCGCCATGCCGACAATTGCCTTGACCATAGGATCCCTCACAAAGTGGAGATGGATTTTCGGGTCGTGCAAACGTTCACGAGAACTCGCGTTCCGCAACCTACCCGCCTTCCGGAATAAATGTCTAGACCAACTCTGATCTTCGTGTCCTGCATACGAGAAACCCGAGGTCAGACCCGACGGAACAGAATGCGGAAGGATCACTGCCGAATGGAATTCAGACCTCCGAAAGCACGTGCATCTGGCTGAAAACATGCACATGGAGACCCATGGAATTCGGCCACACCCGCCCATTCCCCCATCCCCTGGGGGACACGCCCGGAGGGGTTCCGGCGGGCCGTCGTCCCCCACCGCCTCCGGCTCGGCGCCCTCCGGCGCGTCCGGCGGTGCCTAGACTCCGCAACCATGACGACCACGCACCACGACATCGCCGCGATCGCCGCCGACCTCGCGCCCACCGGGGTCCTGCGCGCCTCCATCAACCTCGGGAACCCGGTGCTCGCCCAGGGCACGCCGAAGGCGCCCGCCGGCATCACGGTCGACCTCGCCCGGGAGATCGGCCGGCGGCTCGGACTCTCCGTCGAGACGCTCTGCTTCGACGCCGCGCGCAAGTCGTTCGAGGCGATGGCCGACGGCCGCGCCGACCTCTGCTTCCTCGCCGTGGACCCGGCGCGCGAGAAGGAGGTCGCCTTCACCACCCCGTACGTCGTCATCGAGGGCGTGTACGCGGTCCCCCGCGACTCGGCGCTCGCCACCGTCGAGGACGTGGACGTGCCCGGCGTGCGCGTCGGCGTCAAGCAGGGCTCCGCGTACGACCTCCACCTCACCCGCTCCCTCGCCCACGCCACCGTCGTGCGGGGCGCGGAGGGCGTCGAGGTCTTCCGCACGCTCGACCTGGAGGCCGGCGCGGGCATCCGCCAGCCGATGGCGGCCTATGTCGCCGCCCACCCCGAAGTCCGCCTGATCGACGGCCGGTTCATGGAGATCCGGCAGGCGGTCGGCACGACCGGGGACAGGGCGCCGGAGACGGTGGCGTACCTCCGCTCCCTCGTGGAGGAGCTGAAGAGGAACGGCTTCGTCGCCGACGCCCTGCGCCGCTCGGACCAGGACCCGGCCCTGGTCGCCCCGTGACCGGGTGAGCGCTACTCCCCCAGCAGGGCCAGCAGTTCGGCCTCGCGCGCCGGGCTCAGACCGGCCCGGCGCTCCCGGTCGAGGCCCTGCTCCCGCTCCCAGGCCAGCGTGTCGGCGATCACCTCGGCCCGGGGGCGCTGGCGCAGCCCCGCGGCGGCGGCAGCGGCGCCCGACCGCGCCTGGAAGCCGCCCCAGTCCTCGGCCACGATCCACAGCGGCAGCGACTCGGGCCCCATGAACTCCGTGACGCCCTGCTCCAGCAGCCACGCCGACCCGGCGGGCACCACGGGCCCCGTGTGCCCGGCGAGCTCCCGCGAGAGCGCGATCCACTCCCCGAGCGACATGTGCGGCCCGACCGTGTCGTACGCGCCGCCCACGCCCTTCTCCGCGGAGTCGAGGATCCAGTCGACCAGGTCGCGCACGTCGATGACCCGCGTCGGCAGCTCCGGCTCGTCCGGCACCAGCATCGGCGCCCCCGGCTCCCGCGCGGCCCGCGCCGCCCAGTAGCCGGTGCGACCGCTGGTGTCACCGGGCCCGCCGATGAGCCCGGCCCGCGCGACCAGCAGCCGCTCCCCGAGCGCGGCGGCCGACGCCAGCTCGCAGGCCGCCTTCGCCTCGCCGTACAGCTCCCGCCCGACCTCGTCGAGCGCGGTCGGCGCCATCAGCGCGGCGGACTCGTCCGCGCCGATCTCCGCCTGCGAGGCGTACACGTTCCCCGACGACACGTACGTCCAGTGCCGGGCCCGCCCCGCGAGCGCGTCCAGCGCACCCCGGACGAACCCCGGCTGCCACGACACCTCGACCACGGCGTCCCAGTCCCGCTCGGCCAGCGCGTCGTACGCCCCCGCCTCCCGCCGGTCCGCGACGACCAGCTCGGCCCCCTCCGCCACCTCCCCGCTCTCGCCCCGCGCCAGACACGTCACCGCGTGCCCCCGCGCCAGCGCCCGCCGCGCCACCTCTCGCCCCACCCACGCCGTACCACCGAGCACAAGAATGTCCATGCGCCCCAGTCGACCACCGAACCGACGCCCCCGAGAACGCGGTTCGCCGTCGGCGCACGGAATGCGCCGACGGCGAACGGGGCCTGTCACCGGCCGCATCACGACGGGAAGCGGAGGGGGGCGGTCCGGTGCCGGCGCCGAAATCGCGGGCGTGGTCCGGTGGCCGGCCCCTACCCTGCCCCCATGGGCATCCACAGGACCTCGTACGTCTGCCTGCCGTGCCGGGCCTCGTACAAGCAGGGGCGGGAGCACGGGGCCGAGCGGAGGTGTCCGCGGTGCGGGGAGGGGATGGTCGGCGTCGGGTCGGCGTTCCAGCCGCCGCGGCGGAACGACGCCGAGGGGTGGCGGGTGCTGTCGGTGCTGCTGCACGCGGGGGTGCGGTTCCACGTCAGCTGCTGCCAGGGGTGCGGACCCGGCTACCGGCCCCGGACGCTCGCCGAGGTGAAGGCGCGGGTGGCGTACGCGCGCCGGACGGGGGAGCCGCTCGCCGAGGTGCTCGTACGGCCCGTGGTGTGAGTCCGGGAACGCGCCGAGGGCGGCACCCCCCTGCTCGGGGAGTGCCGCCCTCGGTTCGCGTTCAGCGAGGAACTGCCGATCCGTCAGGATCAGAAGTCCATGTCACCGCCCGGCATGCCGCCGCCGGCCGGCGCGGCGGCCTTCTCCGGCTTGTCGGCGATGACGGCCTCGGTGGTGAGGAAGAGCGCGGCGATCGACGCGGCGTTCTGCAGCGCGGAGCGCGTCACCTTGGCCGGGTCGATGATGCCCTCGGCGACCAGGTCGACGTACTCGCCGGTCGCGGCGTTGAGGCCGTGACCCGGGGTGAGGTTGCGGACCTTCTCGACCACGACGCCGCCCTCGAGGCCGGCGTTGACCGCGATCTGCTTGATCGGGGCCTCCAGGGCGAGCTTGACGATCGCGGCACCGGTGGCCTCGTCGCCGTCCAGCTCCAGCTTCTCGAAGACGCTGGAGGCCTGGAGCAGGGCCACGCCGCCACCGGCGACGATGCCCTCCTCGACGGCCGCCTTGGCGTTGCGCACGGCGTCCTCGATGCGGTGCTTGCGCTCCTTGAGCTCGACCTCGGTCGCGGCACCGGCCTTGATGACCGCCACGCCGCCGGCGAGCTTCGCGAGGCGCTCCTGGAGCTTCTCGCGGTCGTAGTCGGAGTCGCTGTTCTCGATCTCGGCGCGGATCTGGTTCACGCGGCCCGCGACCTGCTCGCTGTCACCGGCACCGTCGACGATGGTCGTCTCGTCCTTGGTGATGACGACCTTGCGGGCGCGGCCCAGCAGGTCGAGACCGGCCGACTCCAGCTTGAGGCCGACCTCCTCGGAGATGACCGTGCCGCCGGTGAGGATGGCGATGTCCTGGAGCATGGCCTTGCGGCGGTCGCCGAAGCCCGGGGCCTTGACCGCGACGGAGCGGAAGGTGCCGCGGATCTTGTTGACGACCAGGGTCGACAGGGCCTCGCCCTCGACGTCCTCGGCGATGATCAGCAGCGGCTTGCCCGACTGCATGACCTTCTCCAGGAGCGGGAGGAGGTCCTTCACGGAGGAGATCTTGGAGTTGACGATGAGGATGTACGGGTCCTCGAGCGCGGCCTCCATGCGCTCCATGTCGGTCGCGAAGTACGCCGAGATGTAGCCCTTGTCGAAGCGCATGCCCTCGGTGAGCTCGAGCTCCAGACCGAAGGTCTGCGACTCCTCGACGGTGATGACGCCTTCCTTGCCGACCTTGTCCATGGCCTCGGCGATGAGCTCGCCGATCTGGGTGTCGGCGGCGGAGATGGAGGCGGTGGAGGCGATCTGCTCCTTCGTCTCGACCTCCTTCGCCTGGTCGAGCAGGGCGCCGGAGACGGCCTCGACGGCCTTCTCGATGCCGCGCTTGAGGGCCATCGGGTTGGCACCGGCGGCGACGTTGCGGAGGCCCTCGCGGACGAGCGCCTGGGCGAGGACGGTGGCGGTGGTCGTACCGTCGCCGGCGACGTCGTCCGTCTTCTTGGCGACTTCCTTGACCAGCTCGGCGCCGATCTTCTCGTACGGGTCCTCGAGCTCGATCTCCTTGGCGATGGAGACACCATCGTTGGTGATCGTGGGGGCGCCCCACTTCTTCTCGAGGACGACGTTGCGACCCTTGGGGCCGAGGGTGACCTTGACGGCGTCAGCGAGCTGGTTCATGCCGCGCTCGAGACCGCGCCGGGCCTCCTCGTCGAACGCGATGATCTTGGCCATGTGAAGTGGTCCTCCCGGACATGGGGTGGATAACGCTCCAGGACCGCGCCGACGCCCGCGACGGACGGCCTCCGCGCTCCGCGTGGTTCCTTGCCCCACCCGGCCGGCGGCCTCGTCATGCCCGGTCCTCGTAGCACTCTCACCTTCCGAGTGCTAACGCCAATGATTAGCACTCGACCCATGCGAGTGCAAGCGACTCTCGTGGATCGGGCACTGGATCAGGCAGTGGATCGGGCGACGAGTCGGGCACCGGATCGGGCAGTGGATCGGGCGACGGATCCGGACCCTCCGGGAACGCGTGAGGGGCCCGCACCCCCTGGGGGATGCGGGCCCCTCGACGACGAGACGTCGGTGGCCGATCGCGCCGCGCCTCAGGCGGTCACCTTGACCATGTCCGCCTGCGGACCCTTCTGACCCTGCGAGATCTCGAACTCGACTCGCTGGCCCTCTTCGAGGCTGCGGTACCCATCCATCTGGATGGCGCTGTAGTGGACGAAAACATCCGCACCACCGTCGACCGCGATGAAGCCGTAGCCCTTCTCCGCGTTGAACCACTTGACGGTGCCCTGAGCCATGCCTAACTCCCCTATTACGTACTGGCCCTTGAGCGGATCCGCACTTCACGAACCCGGGTCAGAACCTGCGCCGGAACGCGTCGACCGCCGCTGAATGTATCTGTCCAACTGCCCTCTGCAACAGGGCAATCCACCGGGAAATCTCGGCGGAGCGGAAAGGGGAATCCGGAAGAAATACTTGAATTGCGGGGCAAGTCGGGCCGGGCGAAAGGCGCATAAGGGGCAGACTGTGCGCGCATTCCGGCCGCCGGTTGTCGCATTCTTGTCAGGTCCCGGGCCGGGCTCATATGCGTATGGCATGAGCGGCGCGGGGGACTTCCCCAACTCTACCGCGCTCAACCATGCAGAATTGCCCCCTCCGCTTTCTCTCGCGGAGGGGGCAATTCAGTACCGACAGGTAGGGCCCGGGCGGGCCCGGGGCGATCAGCAGCCGCCGGCGACCGCGGGGATGATCGAGACGCCCGCGCCGTCCGGGGTGGCGGTCTCCAGGCCCTGCTCGAAGCGGACGTCGTCGTCGTTCACGTAGACGTTCACGAAGCGGCGCAGCTTGCCCTGGTCGTCCAGGACGCGGGCGGCGATGCCGGTGTGGTTCTTCTCCAGGTCGGCGATGACCTCGGCGAGGGTCGCGCCCTCGGCGGCGACCTCGGACTGCCCGCCGGTGTAGGTGCGGAGGATGGTGGGGATGCGGACGTTCACGGCCATGGTGTCTTCAGGACCTTTCAGTGGGCCAGGCCCGCGTCGCGGAACGCGTCCAGGCTCGGGCGGATGGTGGCGGTCGCCTGAGAGCTGTCGGCCACGGCGTCCAGGGTCTTGAGGCCGTCGCCGGTGTTGAGGACGACGGTGGTGAGGTTCGGGTCGATGACGCCGTTCTCGACCAGCTTGCGCGTCACACCGACGGTCACGCCGCCCGCGGTCTCCGCGAAGACGCCCTCGGTCCGGGCGAGCAGCTTGATCGCGTCCACGACCTGCTCGTCGTTCACGTCCTCCACGGCGCCGCCGGTGCGGCGGGCGATGTCGAGGACGTAGGGGCCGTCGGCCGGGTTGCCGATCGCCAGGGACTTGGCGATGGTGTTCGGCTTCTGCGGGCGGACCACGTCGTGCCCGGCCTTGAAGGCGGCGGAGACCGGCGAGCAGCCCTCGGCCTGGGCGCCGAAGATCTTGTACGGCTTGTCCTCGACCAGGCCCAGCTTGATGAGCTCCTGGAGCCCCTTGTCGATCTTGGTGAGCTGGGAGCCGGAGGCGATCGGGATGACGAGCTGGTCCGGGATGACCCAGCCGAGCTGCTCGCAGATCTCGTACGCGAGCGTCTTGGAGCCCTCGCCGTAGTACGGGCGCAGGTTGACGTTGACGAAGCCCCAGCCCTCGCCGAGCGGGTCGCCGATGAGCTCCGAGCAGAAGCGGTTGACGTCGTCGTAGTTGCCCTCGATGGCGACGAGGTCACCGCCGTAGACCCCGGCCATGACGACCTTGCCCTGCTCCAGGTCGTGCGGGATGAAGACGCAGGAGCGGAAGCCGGCGCGGGCGGCGGCGGCGCCGACGGCGCCGGCCAGGTTGCCGGTGGAGGAGCAGGAGAGGGTGGTGAAGCCGAAGGCGCGGGCGGCCTCGATGGCCTGGGCGACGACCCGGTCCTTGAAGGAGTGGGTCGGGTTGCCGGAGTCGTCCTTGACGAAGAGCTTGCCGGGGGCGACGCCGAGCTCGCGGGCGAGGTTGTCGGCCTTGATCAGCGGGGTCCAGCCGGGGTTCAGGTTCGGCTTCTCGGCGACGTCGGCGGGGACGGGCAGCAGGGGCGCGTACCGCCAGATGTTCGCGGGGCCGGCCTCGATCCGCTTGCGCAGCTCCTCGGGGTCGGCGGCCGGGAGGTCGTAGGCCACTTCGAGAGGGCCGAAACAGAGCTCACAGGCGAAGATCGGGCCGAGGGCGAAGACCTCTCCGCACTCCCGGCAGGAAAGCCCGGACGCGGGACCGAGGTCGACGGTGGTGGCGGGAGCGGCAGTCTGTACAGACATGGAGGGGAGGCCCTTTCTCCTCATCTTCCTCATGGCGCATTTCGCCACGAGACGGATTTGGCACCTTCCCTAGCCGGGGGCCTCGCTGGCGCAAGACAAACCGACTGGAGGGTTGCCGGGGCTTCAACGGGCCGTATCCCTCTGCCCCTCTGGATGAGCGGTATTCGATTGTGAGACGCGGGTGGCACCCCGACATGCATCGGGCGTCCGCGTTGTTCAAGACTGTAACCGAAGGCTTCGAAGGTGGAGACGGTCGTCCGATCCGCGAGATGGAGATCACGTTGCTGGAAGAAGTGGAGCGCTGGCTGACCCGGCGGTCCTGGTCCGTGTCCGACCGGCCGCTGGAGCGGGTGCTCGCCGCCAAGCGGGGGACGACGGTCAGCGTGGTGCTGCCCGCGCTGAACGAGGAGGCGACCGTCGGGGACATCGTCAGCGTGATCCGGCGCGAGCTGATGACCGACGCCGTGCCGCTGGTGGACGAGCTGGTGGTGATCGACTCGGGCTCGACGGACCGCACCGCGGCGGTCGCGGCGGCGGCCGGCGCCCGGGTGGTCGCGCGGGACGACATACTCCCCCGGATCCCGGCGGTCCCGGGCAAGGGCGAGGTCCTGTGGCGGTCACTCATGGTGACCAG
Organism: Streptomyces sp. NPDC014861; assembly: GCF_043081625.1. NCBI lineage: Bacteria > Bacillati > Actinomycetota > Actinomycetes > Kitasatosporales > Streptomycetaceae > Streptomyces > Streptomyces sp. NPDC014861. Next base: position 119,866 of record NZ_JBIBWV010000016.1, on the reverse strand, counting down.
CGGGGACGTGGTGTGCTTCGTCGACGCGGATCTGAGGGACTTCTCGGCGGACTTCGTCACCGGCATCGTGGGCCCGCTGCTCACCGACCCGGAGGTGCACTTCGTCAAGGCGATGTACGACCGCCCGTTCGGAGACACGCCTGGTCAGGGCGGTCGGGTGACGGAGCTGGTGGCACGCCCGCTGCTCAATCTGCACTGGCCGCGCCTGGCCGGCGTCGTCCAGCCGCTGGGCGGGGAGTACGCGGCGCGGCGCTCGCTGCTCGAACGGCTGCCCTTCCCGGTCGGTTACGGAGTGGAGCTGGGGCTCCTGGTGGACGCGCTGCACACGGTGGGCCTGGACGCGCTGGCGCAGGTGGACGTGGGGGTGCGCAAGCACCGGCACCAGGACGGGCAGGCGCTGGGCCGGATGGCGGCGGCGATCTACCGGACGGCGCAGCTGCGGCTCTCCCGGGGCCAGCTCGTCCGCCCCCGGCTGACCCAGTTCGAGCGGGGCGCGTCGGGCTTCGAGCCGCGGACGTACGCGGTGGACACGGAGGAGCGTCCGCCGATGACCGAGATCGCGGAGTACGCGCACCGCCGCGTGGCGTAACAGCCCTGAATCGTATGTTTTGCATACATTGCCCTTTTATGCGATTCGTACGATCTCACCCCTCCCGCGTGACCCGGGTGCTCGCGGCGGGCCTGCTCGCCGCGGGCCCGCTCGCGACGGCGGCGGCCGGACCGGCCGCCGCGGACGTCGTCGAACCCTTCGGACAGCGGTACCAGGAGTCCCTGTACGGGGACTTCACCACGATCGGCAACACCGTCGTGGTCTGCCCGGAGACCCCCGCCGACCCGGCCGCCCGCTGCGCCGCCGCCACGCAGGGCGAGGGCTCCGGCGACACCGGCGCCTTCGTCACGCGCCGGTCCGACACCGACGGCCGCGGCGACGCGTACGGCTCCAGCACCGCCCGGGTCCGGATCCCCGAGGGCGCGGACGTGGCCTACGCCCGGCTCTACTGGGGCGGCAACGACGGCACCCACCGGAGCCCGGGCGGAGCGCCGTCGAAGCACTGCGACCCGTCCGGCGCCGAGGTGGACCCCTCCCCCGGGGACCCGGCGACGACGACCCCTCGGCTCACGGTCGGCGCGAGGGCGGCCGTGCCGGTCGCGATCGACAGCATGGTCGTGGACCCGCCCGATGCGGGCGGACCGCACTACTACACCGGCGAGTCCGACGTGACCGCCGCCTTCGCGGGCGTCTCGGGGACGGGCGCGCCGGTGGAGATCGGCGTGGACGGGGTGTGGGCGGCCGCCGGCAAGGGCTGCGCCGCCGGCTGGTCCCTGACCGTCGTCCACCGCTTCCCCGGCCCCGACCCTGCCCGGGCGCCGGAGCGGCGCAGCGTCCACGTCCACGGCGGGCACGTGCTCCAGCGCGCGGGCTCCCCGGCGACGACGGTCACGGTGGACGGCTTCCACCGCTCCCCGGGCAGGGTGCGGGTGGGCGTGACGGCGTACGGGGGCGACCGGAACACGCCCGGCGACAGGTTCCTGGTGAACGGGAGGAGCATCACCGAGGCCCGTACGGGCGACCCCGACGACTTCTTCGTCGGCCGGGGCGACGGCGCGCTCTCCCCGGACCTCGCCGCCAACCTCTCCGTCGACGCGAAACGGTTCGACCTCCCGGAGGGCGCCGTCCCGGTGGGCGCGACCTCGGCGGAGCCGGCCTTCTCCACCAGCGGCGACACCTACGTGCCCGCCGGCCTCGCCTTCTCGGTGCCGGTGCCCGACCTGGAGGTCACCAGGACGGTGGAGCCGCGCACGGTGAGGCCGGGCGGCACCCTCACGTACACGATCACCGCGAAGAACGTCAGCGGGCTCGACCGGCCGGGCGCCTCCTTCACCGACGACCTGACCGGCGTCCTCGACGACGCCTCCCGCGCGGGCGACGCGAAGGCGGACCTCGGCGAGGTCCGGGACGGGAGGTCGCGGATCGGCTGGACCGGTGACCTCCCGGCCGGGGGGACGGCGACCCTGACGTACTCGGTGAGGGTCGAGGACCCGGTCACCGGCGACGGGAGACTCCGCGGCGTGGTCGAGGTGGGCTCGCCGCGCTCCCACTGCGACAAGGGCAGCGGGGATCCGGCGTGCGCGGCGACCGCGGTGGTCCGGACCCCGACCCCGACCCCGACCGGATCCACCCCGACCCCGACCGGATCCGCCGCGACCCCGAGCGGGTCCACCCCGACCCCACCCTCGACCCTGACGGGGTCCGCCCGGCCCGCGTCCGCCCCGCCCCGGTCCGCCCCGTCCCCGTCCACGCCGGCTCCTCCGGCGGACCCGGCCCCGGCCTCCTCCGCCACGACCCCGTCGGGGGCTCCGGACCCGACCGCCCCGGTCCCCTCGGAGCGACCCGCCACGGAGCCCGCCGACCCGTCCCCCTCACGCTCCGTGGCCACCACCGGCGCAGCCCCGGCCCCGGCCCCCGGCCCGGGTCACGGCGGCAGCGGCGACGGGGCCGGCTGGAGCGCCGGCGGAACCGGCGGCGGGGGCGGCGGCTCGATGGCCGAGACCGGCGGCGACGGCGAACGGCTGTGGCTGCTCGGGGCGCTCGCGGTGGTCCTCGCGGCGACGGGCCTGGTCGCGAAGGCGGCGATGCGCGGCCGGCGGATCGACTAGGGTGCGGGCCGCCCTGCGTGTCCGGCCGACCGCCGACCGTATACGTACGTTTGAGCGTTTACGTGACGGGCTAGGTTCGCCACATGGTTTCGGTACTGGTGGCATCCAACCGAGGGCCCGTCTCGTACACGCTCGGTGACGACGGCGCGCTCTCCTCCCGCAGGGGCGGCGGCGGCCTCGTCTCCGGCCTCAGCGCCGTGGACTCCCAGGACAGCCTCTGGGTCTGCGCGGCGCTCGGCGACGGCGACCGCGAGGCCGTCCGGCGCGGGGTCGCCGAGCCCGGGGTGCGGATGCTGGACATCGACCCCGAGGTGTACGCCGACGCGTACAACGGCATCGCCAACTCGGTGCTGTGGTTCCTCCACCACCACCTGTACGACATCCCCCGCGAGCCCGTCTTCGACGCCGCCTTCCGGCGCCGCTGGGAGGCCTACCGCGGCTACAACCGCGCCTTCGCCGAGGCCCTGGCGGCCGAGGCCTCCGAGGGCGCGGCGGTCCTGGTGCAGGACTACCACCTGGCGCTGGTGCCCGGCATGCTCCGCGAGCTCCGCCCCGACCTGCGGATCAGCCACTTCACGCACACGCCGTGGGTGTCGCCGGAGTACCTGCGGATGGTGCCGGACGACGTCGTCGAGGAGCTGCTCTGGGGCATGCTCGGCGCGGACGAGCTCGGTTTCCACACCTGGGCATGGGCCTCCTCCTTCATCGGCTGCTGCTCCCAGCGGGACGACTCCACGGGGACCGCCCAGGGCGTCTGGCCGAGCGGCGACCCCTGGCGCGGGGTGGAGTGGCGCCGCCACGGCGTCGGCAGGGGCCGCACCCGGGTCCAGGTGTACGCGCTCGGCGTCGACGCCGACGACCTGCGGGCGCTCGCCCACCGCCCCCAGGTGGACGACCGGCTGGCCCGGCTCCGCGAGGAGGTCGGCGGCCGGAGGACGATCGTCCGCGTCGACCGCACCGAGCTGTCCAAGAACATCCTGCGCGGCCTGCTGGCCTACCGGGAGCTCCTCGTCACCCACCCCGAGTGGCGCGACAAGGTCGTCCACCTGGCCTCCGCCTACCCCTCCCGGCAGGACCTGGAGACGTACCGGGCGTACACGGCCTCCGTCCAGGCGCTGGCCGAGGAGATCAACGAGGAGTTCGGCACGCCGGACTGGCAGCCGGTGCTGGTCTCCGTCGAGGACGACTTCACCCGCTCCCTCGCCGCCTACCGCCTCGCGGACGTGGCCCTGGTGAACCCGGTCAGGGACGGCATGAACCTGGTGGCGAAGGAGATACCCGTGGTCTCCGACGCGGGCTGCGCGCTGGTCCTGTCGACCGGCGCCGGCGCCCACCGGGAGCTGGGGCAGGACGCCCTCACCGTCGACCCCTTCGACGTCTCGGCGACCGCCGAGGCACTTCACACGGCCCTGTCCATGCCGGCGGACGAGCGGGCCGAGCGCACCAAGCGCCTGGCCGCCGCCGCCACCGCCCTCCCCCCGCAGCGCTGGTTCCTCGACCAGCTCGCGGCCCTGCGGGAGCCGGCGGACTAGGGGCCCGTCGGTCCGGCAGGGCCGGCAGGGCCGGCAGGCTAGGGGCCCGTCGGTCCGGCAGGGCCGGCGGGCAGTCCCCGGGCGCCGCGTCCGACCCGCTCCCGGCCCCAGACCGCGAGCGGGTCGAGGGCGTCGTTGAGCCTCAGCCCGTCCTCGGTGAGGGCGTACTCGACGCGCGGCGGGACCTCCTCGTAGGAGACGCGGCGGACGATCCCGTCCGCCTCCATCTCCCTCAGGTGCGAGGCGAGGACCTTCTCGGTGATGCCCGGCACCTTCCGGCGCAGTTCGCCGAAGCGCCGCTCCGTGCCCTCGTGGAGGGCCCACAGGATGAGCACCTTCCACTTGCCGCCGATCACCGCCATCGCGGTGTCGATGCCGCAGACGTGTTCCCCGTCGGCCTCCGGCCGGTTCGGCGTCGCCATCCCCACCCCTCCTGACCTGCTCGCTCACCTCAGGGTAACCACCCACTCCGAAGTGGGTACTTGAGCGCTCCACGGCCCGCTCGCAGGCTGGCCCCATGAACACGACGACCTCGACGACCTCGACGACCTCGACGACCTCGCGACAGACCCCCGTCTCCCTCCTCGGCCTCGGCGCGATGGGCACCGCCCTCGCCCGCACCTGGCTCGCCGCCGGGCACCCGCTCACCGTCTGGAACCGCACCCCGGGCCGCGCGGAGGCGCTGGCCCCCGAGGGCGCGAAGGTCGCGGACGGCGCGGCCGAGGCGGTGGCGGCGAGCACCCTCGTCGTCGTGTGCCTCCTCGACGACGCCTCGGTGGGGACCACGCTGGACGGCGTCGACCTGACCGGCAAGGACCTGGTCAACCTGACCACCACGACCCCCGCCGAGGCCCGGGCCCGCGCCGCGTGGGCCGGGGAGCGCGGCGCGCGCTACCTGGACGGCGGCATCATGGCCGTCCCGCCGATGGTCGGGATCCCGGAGGCCGGCGGCTACGTCTTCTACAGCGGCTCACGGGAGCTGTTCGACCTCCACCGGGCGACCCTCGCGGTACCCGTGGGCACCACCTACGTCGGCGAGGACGCGGGCTTCGCGGCCCTGCACGACGTGGCCCTGCTCAGCGCCATGTACGGCATGTTCGCCGGGGCCACGCACGCCTTCGCCCTGATCCGGCGGGAGGACATCGACCCGGTCGCGTTCGCCCCGCTGCTCGGCGACTGGATCAAGGCGATGGTCGACCCGTCGGTCGGCCGGACGGCCCGCCTGCTGGCGAGCGGCGACCTCGCCTCCGACGTGGACTCCAACCTGGCGATGCAGGTGGCCGGCACGAAGACCCTGCTGACCACCGCAGAGGAGCAGGGCGTCAGCGCGGAGCTGATCCGGCCCCAGCTCGACCTGATGCGCCGCCTCCTCGCCGCGAGCACCGGCGAGGAGGACCTGACGGGCACGGTGGACCTGCTCCTCAAGTGATCCGGACGTCGCCTGACCCGAGCGGTCACCACCGGGCCCGCCCGGGGCCTCCGAGCGGTCACCACCGGGGCCGCCCGGGGCCTCCGAGCGGTCGCGGGCGACGCCGTCAGGGCCGCGCCGGGCAGGAAGGCCCGAGTTCGCGCGCACGAGGCGGCCGTGCGGCGGGCGCTCAGCCCTCGCGTACCGCGATCGCCTCGGCCAGCCCCGCGAGAAGGGCGACCACGCCCGCCGGGCCGTCCACCGCGAGGTCGGCGCGCTCGGCGAGTTCCGGGACCTCGGAGGAGCCGGAGCAGACCAGCAGGCCCGGCAGTCCTTCGCCGCGCAGCTTCTCCACGGCGGCGAAGGCCGGCAGGTCGCCCAGGTCGTCGCCCGCGTACAGCACGGACCCGGCGCCCTTCTCCCGTACGAACTCCGCCAGCGCGACCCCCTTGTCCATGCCGGGGGGACGCAGTTCCAGGACCAGCCTGCCGGGCTCCAGGACCAGGCCGTGCGCGGCGGCCAGGTCGCCCAGCGGGCCCTTCAGGGCCTCGAAGGCGCCCTGCGGGTCGCGGGCCCTGCGGGTGTGGACGGCGACCGCGCGCCCCTTCTCCTCGATCCAGACGCCGGACCAGGCGCCGTGCCGGTCGAGGAAGCCGGGGAGCTCGGCGCGGACCGAGGCGACCCCGGGGTGCGGGGCGGCGGCGGTGACGGTGCCGGTGGCGGCGTCCCAGCGCTCGGCGCCGTAGTGGCCGAGGACGGTGAGGTGACCGAGGCCGGGCACGCCGGCGAGGCCGCCGTGGCGGACGGCGACCCCGGCGGGGCGGCCGGTCACGATGACGACGGCGGCGACGTGCGGGGCGAGCGCGGCGAGCGCGGGGACGGCGCCCGGGTGGGCGCGGGCCCGCTCGGGGTCGGGGACGATCTCGGCGAGCGTCCCGTCGAAGTCGAGGGCGACGACGGCCTCGGAGGGGCGCGCGAGGAGCGCGTCCAGGCCGTCGCGGCCGGTGGATGTGGCCGGGTGCGGAAGGCTGCTGACCATACGGTCGACCCTACCGACGCGGGCGGCGCCCGTCAGCGTGGCCGTACTCACCCGTGGAACCGGGCTCCACCGGGTTCACCGCCGTCGCCGCTTCTCCTCCCGGACCCGGCGCAGCCGGTTGACCGTGACGGGGTCGTGGGCGAGGGCGCGCGGGTCGTCGAGGAGGGCGTTGAGGAGCTGGTAGTAGCGGGTCGGCGAGAGGCCGAGGCCTTCGCGGACGGCCCGCTCCTTGGCGCCGGGGCCGGGCCAGGAGCGGCGCTCGACGGCGAGCACGGCCCGCTCCCGCTCACCGAGACCGCCGCCGTCGGCGGCGCCGCCCTCGCCGCCACCGCCCTCGCCGTTCGCCGTCTCCTCGCTCATACGGTCAACCTATTACTCGGCCGCCTCCGCCGTCGTCGCGGTGCGGGCGATGGCGGTGAGGACGTCGTCGGGGCGGCCGGCGGGCGTGACGGCCTTGCCGATCTCCTGCTTGATGGTCTCGCTGACCTTGGCCCAGGAGGTCTTGCCGACGGGCGGGAGCTGGGCGGTGGGCAGCGCCTTCAGGAACTCGCGCAGGCCCGCGTGCTCGCTCGCGGTCTCCATGCGGGCGGAGGCGCTGACGGTGACGGGCAGCAGGTCGTTGTCCCCGGCGAACTTCAGCACGTTCTCGTCGCTGAAGACGAAGTCGAGGAAGGTGCCGATCTCCTTGCGGTGGCCGTTCTGCTTGAAGCCCATGATCCAGTCGGCGACGCCCATGCTCGCCTTCGCCGGGCCGTCGACGCCGGGCAGCGGGGCCTGCCCGACCTTGACGCCCTGCTTGGCGGCTTCCTGGACGAGCGACGGGTGGCCGTTGAGCATGCCGACCTCGCCGCGCGCGAAGGCGGCGAAGGCGGCCTTGCGGTTGAGCTTGCCGGGGGCGATGGGCCCGGTCAGGCCCGGGGCCACGAGCTTGTCCTTCAGCCAGGTGAAGGTCTTGGTGTTGGCCTCGGAGTCGATGGCGTACCGGTCGGACTCGTCGGTCCAGCCGCCCTCGCCGGCCAGCAGCCACATCAGGGACTCGGCCTGGGCCTCCTCGGGGCCGAGGGGGAGCGCGAAGGGGGTGCGGACGCCTTCGTCCTTGAGCGTCTTCGCTGCCTCGGCGAGCTCGTCCCAGGTGGTGGGCGGCTTGATGCCGGCCTTCTCGAACAGGCCGGCGTTGTAGAAGAGGGGGCGGGTGGAGGCGACGAACGGCAGCCCGTACTGGGTGCGGCCGTTCTCGCCGGCCTCGGCGAGCGCCGGCACGAAGTTGGCCTGCACCGGGATGGTGAGGAGGTCGTCGGCGGAGTAGAGCTGCCCCGCGGCGGCGTAGTCGGCGTAGGCGCCGATCTGGGCGACGTCGGGGGCCTGGCCGGCCTTCACCATCTCGGCGACCTTGCGGTCGACGTCGTCCCAGGACTCGATCTGGACCTGGACCTTGATCCCGGGGTGGTCCGCCTGGAAGGCGGCGACGAGGTCGTCCCAGTACTTCTTGGTGGTGTTGCCGCCGGTGAGGTCGTAGTCGGCGGCGACCAGGCGCAGGGTCACGTCGCCGCCGTCACCGCCGAGGGTGCCGCAGCCGGCGACCGTGGCGGTCAGGCCCAGGGCGGCGGCGGCCGCGGTCAGTCCAAGGAATCGTCGCCGCTCCACGGCTTCATCCACCTTTTGCTCGTCGTTGAGCAGCAGTGAGCTGCAAATACATCGGGGTGAGGGCCGAAAGTCTCTCCGATACCCGCACAAGAGGTCTACACCAGTCCGGTATCACTTCCGCAACTCCCGGGGGACCTTCGACACAAACCCCCCACACCCTCCGGCCCGAATTTGTATCCGAGCGCAACAATCCTCGGCAGTGGACTAGACCTTTTGGGTCGTCGCGGGCGAGACTGTCCCCCGTGAGACACGTCATCGCCCTGGATGTGGGCGGCACCGGCATGAAGGCCGCCCTCGTCGGGACGGACGGCACCCTGCTCCACGAGGCCCGCCGCGCCACCGGGCGCCGCCGCGGCCCCGACGCCGTGGTGGAGACCATCCTCGGCTTCGCCGAGGAGCTCCGCGCCCTCGGCCAGGAGCGGTACGGCGAGCCCGCCGCGGCGGCCGGAGTCGCCGTCCCCGGCATCGTCGACGCCGAGAACGGCATCGCCGTCTACGCCGCCAACCTCGGCTGGCGCGACGTCCCCCTGCGCGCCCTCCTCAGCGCCCGGCTCGACGGCGTCCCCGTCGCCCTCGGCCACGACGTGCGCACCGGCGGCCTCGCCGAGGGCCGCATCGGCGCCGGGCACGGCGCCGACCGCTTCCTCTTCGTGCCCCTCGGCACCGGCATCGCCGGCGCCATCGGCATCGGCGACCGCATCGAGGCCGGCGCCCACGGCTACGCCGGCGAGATCGGCCACATCGTCGTCCGCCCCGGCGGCACCGACTGCGCCTGCGGCCAGCGCGGCTGCCTGGAGCGGTACGCCTCCGCCTCCGCCGTCTCCCTCGCCTGGGCCGAGGCGTCCGGCGACCCCGAGGCGGACGCCGCCGACTGCGCCAAGGCGGTCGAGTCCGGCGACCCCGTCGCCGTACGGGTCTGGCAGGACGCGGTGGACGCCCTCGCCGACGGCCTGGTCACCGCCCTCACCCTGCTGGACCCGCGCACCCTCGTCATCGGTGGCGGACTGGCCGAGGCCGGGGAAACCTTGTTCACACCCCTTCGGGCCGCGGTGGAGGCACGAGTGACCTTCCAGAAGCTGCCCGCCATCGTCCCGGCGGCCCTCGGGGACACCGCCGGATGCCTGGGCGCGGGCCTCCTCGCCTGGGACCTGCTCGCCGACCAGCGCACCACCGACCCGGAGGTTTCCGCCTGATGTCCGATCACAAGGTTCTCGCCGGCGCACGCGTCGTGCTGCCCACCGGGATCGTCGAGAACGGACGCGTGATCGTCGACGGCGGCCGGATCGCGGGCTCCGCCCCGGAGGACGCCCCCGTCCTGGACCTCACCGGCCACTGGCTCGTGCCCGGCTTCGTCGACATGCACAACCACGGCGGCGGCGGCGCCTCCTTCACCTCCGGCACCGTCGAGGACGTCCTCAAGGGCGTCCACACCCACCGGCTGCACGGCACCACCACCGTCGTCGCCTCCTTCGTCACCGGCGACATGGACTTCCTCACCGCCCGGGCCGGACTGCTGTCCGAGCTCGCCGAGCAGGGCGAGATCGCCGGCCTCCACTTCGAGGGCCCCTTCATCTCCCCGTGCCGCAAGGGCGCCCACGACGAGACCCTGCTGCGCGCCCCGCACCCGGCCGAGGTCCTCAAGCTGATCGACGCGGCCCGGGGCCGGGCCAAGATGGTCACCCTCGCCACGGAGCTGCCCGGCGGCCTCGACTCCGTGCGCCTCCTCGCCGAGCACGGCGTCATCGCGGCGATCGGCCACACCGACGCCAGCTACGAGCAGACCGTCGAGGCCATCGACGCCGGCGCCACCGTCGCCACCCACCTGTACAACGCGATGCCCGCCCTCGGCCACCGCGCGCCCGGCCCGATCGCCGCGCTCCTGGAGGACGAGCGGATCACGGTCGAGCTCATCAACGACGGCACCCACCTCCACCCGGCCGCCCTGGAGCTCGCCTTCCACCACGCCGGCCCCGAGCGCGTCGCCTTCATCACCGACGCCATGGACGCGGCCGGCTTCGGCGACGGGCGCTACATGCTCGGCCCGCTGGAGGTCGAGGTGAAGGACAGCGTGGCCCGTCTCGTCGAGGGCGGCTCCATCGCCGGCTCCACCCTCACCCTGGACCGCGCCTTCAAGCGCGCCGCCACCGTCGACGGCCTCCCCGTCGAGTCCGTCGTCCAGGCCATCTCCGCCAACCCGGCCCGCCTCCTCGGCGTCTACGACCGGGTCGGCTCCCTGGAGCCCGGCAAGGACGCCGACATGGTCGTCCTCGACGCCGACTTCGAGGTGAAGGGCGTCATGCGCAAGGGCGAGTGGATCGTCGCCCCCCAGGGGGTCCCCGTCCGGGTGCCGCAGACCGCCTGATCAGGCCGAAAGGGGACGGCGATCGGGCCGAGGGCTGGGCCGATCGCCGTTCCTTTGGCATGATCGCGCCTGTCTCCACAGGTCTTACCGGAAGTACGGGGGTGGACAGGTGATCCTCACGGTCACCCTCAACACGGCGCTGGACCTCACCTACGAGGTCCCCGCCCTCGTCCCGCACACCAGCCACCGCGTCGGCCACGGCACCGAGCGGCCCGGCGGCAGGGGCGTCAACGTGGCCCGGGTGCTCGCCGCGCTCGGCCACGAGACCGTCGTCACCGGCTTCGCCGGCGGACCGACCGGCGACCGGCTCCGCGCCCTGCTCGCCCCCGTCCCCCGCCTCACCGACGCGTTCGTCGCCACCGAGGCGCCCACCCGCCGCACGCTCGCCGTCGTCGCCACCCGCGCCGGGGACACCACCCTGTTCGACGAGACCGGCGCCGCCGTCACCTCCGCCGAGTGGACCGCCTTCCGCGAGCGGTACGTGGACCTCCTCGACGGTGCCGAGGCCGTCGCGCTCTGCGGCAGCCTCCCGCCGGGCGTCCACGTCGGCGCGTACGCGGACCTCGTCCGTACGGCCCGGTCCGCCGGCGTGCCGGTCCTCCTCGACACCGGCGGCGAACCGCTCCGCCGCGGCATCGCCGCCCGCCCCGATCTGGTGAAGCCCGACGCCGACGAACTGGCCGGCCTCACCGGCTCCCGCGAGCCGCGCCGCGCCACCCAGGACGCGCGCCGCCGCGGCGCCCACGCGGTCGTCACCCCCCTGGGCCCCGACGGCCTGCTCGCCGCCACTCCGGACGGCCTCTGGCGCGCGGTGGCCCCGGGCCCGGTGCACGGCGCACCGAGGGGAGCCGGCGACTCGGTGGCCGCCGCCCTCCTGGCCGGCCTGGTCGACGACACCCCCTGGCCCGACCGCCTGTCCCACGCGGCCGCCCTCTCGGCGGCCTCCACGGCACCCGGCGCGTACGACCCGGAACTGAGCGCGGACCTGCTTCCGCAGGTCCGCGTCACGGAGGAGAGCGCCTAGAGCCGGGGCCGGTCAGCCCTTCTTCGGCGGGGTGACCTCGACCCAGTCGAGGAGCGCGTCGCACTGGTTGCCGGCCTCGCACGAGATCTTGATCTCGTTGTCGCCCTTCTGGAGCTCGACCGGCGCCCAGGTCGTCTGCCAGTTCTTCTCCAGGTTGGTGTCCGTGGAGTGGATGAAGTTCTTCAGGCCGATCGGCGACGAGTTCGCCTTGCCGTTGATCGTCAGCGTGGCGTTGGCGTCGACCGCGGGGATCGCGTACCGGACCGTGAGCGAGTAGTTGCCGCCCTCGGGCATGTTCGCCTTCCAGGTGACCGACGAACCCTGGGCGTTGAAGCCCGCCACGTAGGCGCCGTCGGCGCCCTCGGCGCCCTTGACGTCCTTGCCGAGGGTGGCGCTGCCGCCCAGCGTCAGGGTGGCCGCGTCCTGCTTGGGGAGGGGGGCCTTGGTCGGCTCGTCGGTGGGGTCGGCGGAGCCGGAGGGGTCCTCGCTGGGGGTGGCCGGGGCCGTGGGGGCCGTGGTGCCGCCGGCGTCGGTCCCCTTCTTCTCGCCCTGGTTGCCGATGATCGCCGCCGTGATGCCGGCGACGACGACCGCGACCACCGCGACCGCGCCGATCAGCAGGCCCTTGGTGTTCGGGCCGCGACCGCGCTGGGGCGGCAGGGGGGCCTGGCGGGTCCGCTCGTTCCCGGGGTACGTCTCCGGCGCCGCGTACTGCGGATGCGGCTGCCCGTACGGCGCCTGCTGCTGCTGCGGCGGGACGTACGGCTGCGCGGGCTGCTGCCCGTACTGGCGCTCGCCGACCGTCCTGACCTGGTTGTACGAGGTGCGGGGCACGCCAGGCTGCGCGGGGGCCGGACCTGGGTAGCCGTAGCCTCCGCCCTGCTGGGCGCGGCCGGCCGCCGCCTGTCCGTCTGCGTACAGGTAGCCGAACGGATCGTCGTCCTCGGGCTTGTTCGCGCCGTCGTTACCGGCAGCCATCCGGGTCATCCTCTCCATGCTCGCCAGCCGTCGCCGACCCGGCGAGCCTACCCCGAACGAATGAACCCGCCGTGCCGGGAACGATCAACCCGCCCGGCGGTGCACCTTGGCGCGGGACCGCTTCTCCACGTACATCCGCTGGTCGGCGGAGTTGAGGACCTCTTCGACGGTCATCCCGCATTCGGCCCAGCCGATGCCGAAACTGGCCCCGACACGGACCGCGCGGCCGTCCACCCGGATGGGCGGGATGATCGCGTTCCGCAGCCGGACGGCGAGGTCGGCGGCGTCGGCGGCGCCGAGGCCGTCGGCGAGGACGACGAACTCGTCACCGCCCAGACGGGCGACGGTGTCACCGTCCCTGACGCCCGTCGTGAGCCGCCGGGCCACCTCGATGAGGACGGCGTCGCCGGTGTGGTGCCCGAAGCGGTCGTTGATCGACTTGAAGCCGTCGAGGTCGCAGAAGAGGACGGCGAGCCCCTTGGTGCCGTCGTCGATGTCGCCGCCGGTCGGCGCGACCATGTGCACGTGGTGGTCGTACGCCCCGCCGCCGGCCTGCTCGAAACCGAAGCCGTGCTCGTGCTCGTGGTCGTATCCGTAGCCGCCCTCGTACGCGACGGGCAGCGGGTCCGGGCCGGGGCCGTAGCCCGCGTCGGGACCGGGCCCCTGGTAGGCGCCGGTGTGCGCGGGGCGCTCGCAGAGCCGGGCGGAGAGCCGGGAGCGCAGCTCGGCGCTGTTGGGCAGCCCGGTGAGGGCGTCGTGGGAGGCGCGGTGGGCGAGCTGGAGCTCGTGCCGCTTGCGCTCCTCGATGTCCTCGACGTGGGTGAGGAGAAAGCGGGGTCCGTCGGCGGTGTCGGCGACCACCGAGTTCCGCAGCGACACCCAGACGTAGGTGCCGTCGCGCCGGCCGAGCCGCAGCTCGGCGCGGCCTCCCTCGGCGGAGGTGCGGAGCAGGGTGCCGATGTCCTCGGGGTGGACGAGGTCGGCGAAGGAGTAGCGGCGCATCGCGGAGGCGGGGCGGCCGAGGAGCCTGCAGAGGGCGTCGTTGGTCCGGAGCAGCCGGCCGTGCTGGTCGCCGCCGAGTTCGGCGATGGCCATGCCGGAGGGGGCGTACTCGAAGGCCTGCCGGAAGGATTCCTCGCTGGCGCGGAGGGCCTGCTGCTCGCGCTCCAGGCGGACCAGGGCGCGCTGCATGTTGGAGCGGAGCCGGGCGTTGCTGATCGCGATGGCGGACTGGGAGGCGTACATCTGGAGGGCTTCCTGCCCCCAGGGTCCCGGGTGCCGGCCGTTGCGCGGGCGGTCGACGGATATGACGCCGAGGAGTTCACGGCCGGTGCCGGAGGCGTACATCGGGGCGTAGAGGCGGTCGTGGGGGTGCCACTCGTCCTCGAAGCGGGGTGCGGGGCCGTCGGTGTGCCACTGGGGCACGTCGTCGTCCATCAGGACCCAGCCCTCGGTGTGCGGTATGAAGCGCAGGTCGCCCCAGGGGACGCCCATGGTGAGCCGGCGCTCCCAGGCGTCGCGGGAGCCGACACGGCCGGTGATGAGGGCTTCGGCGGCGGGGTCCCCGGCGAAGGCGGCGACGACCAGATCACCGTCGGGGCGGACGAGGTTCACGCAGGCCAGCTGGTAGTTGAGGCCGGCCACGACACCGTCGGCGACGGTCTGCAGGGTGTCCGCGAGGCTGCGGGCGGTGTTGAGGTCCGCCACGACCTGGTGCAGCTGCCGCAGGGTCGAGAGACGGACGTAAGGCTCCGACTCGGTCTCCATCGCTCGCTCTCCCCGAGACCTCGACAGCAACTCCAGGGTTCTGATCGGCTTCGTGCGTACTGTCTCCGCCACTGAATCACAGCGAGCTGCGCAGCCGGTACACAGGGTCAGCAAATAGTGCCCTGTGTGACTCAAGTCACAGCATTTCATGGCGAGATCCGGCGGGTCGAGGATGACCGGCGCGCGACCCGCGCCCTCGGTACCCGGCAGGGGTAGGGACCGGGGCCGGGTCCGGGGGCTCGCGGCCCGGGCCGCGACCGGTGCGCGGCCCGGGGAACGGCCCGGGGTACGGGGGCGGGTCCTAGGACCCGCGCCCGGCACCGGCCTGGTCCCCCGGCCCGATGCGGCCCCCTCGGAGCCGGGGCTAGCGTGCCGGTGTGCTGCAGAAGACCCCGCCCTCGCCGCCCGTCACCGATCTCGCCATCCCTCATGCTGAGGGGGTGAGCGACGACGAGTTCCGGGCGGCCATGTCCCGCCTCGCGGCCGGTGTGGTCCTGGTGACCGCGCACGACCCCGACGACGGCCCGCGCGGCGAGGACGTCGGCATGACGGCCACCGCCTTCCTCTCCGTCTCGCTGGACCCGCCGCTGGTCCTCGTCAGCCTGCGCAACGGCTCCCGGATGGACGACCTGCTGGACGAGGTGCCGGTCTGGGCGGTGTCCGTCCTCGCCGAGAGCCAGCGGCAGGTCGCCGGCCGCTTCGCGATGAAGGGGCGCGTCTCGGACCGCCTCCTCTTCGCCGACCTGCCGTACACACGGGGCGAGGTGAGCGGGGCACCGCTGCTCGGCGGGGCGCTCACGACCCTGGAGTGCCGCACGGAGAGCCGGGTGGTCGCGGGCGACCACACCCTGGTGATCGGCCGCGTCCTGTCGGTCGGCCCGCCCTCGCAGGACGGGGAGCCGCTCACGTACTTCCGCGGCCGCTACCGCCGCCTGGGCTGACCGCCCCGGCACGGGGCGCTCTCGGGTCCCGGCCGCGGACCGGCCCCGACCCCGGCGCGCCCGGCTTTCACCGGCCCCGGGCCTCAGCCCCAGTCGCGGCCCTGCCGGCCGCGCTTGGTCTCGGCGCGCTGCTTCTTCTCCCGCAGCCGGCGCTCGTTGATGCCGCGCGGGATGCGGGTGGCCCTGCGGGGCTTGGGCGGCGGGGCCGTCGCCTCGGCGAGCAGCGCGGCGAGGCGGACGGCGGCCGTCTCGCGGTTGCGCCACTGGGAGCGGTGCTCCGAGGCCCGTACGGTCAGCACGCCGTCCACCAGCCGGGAGGCGAGGCGTTCCAGGGCGCGGGACTTCCACACCTCGGGCAGCGCCTCGGTCGCGGCGAGGTCGAAGAGCAGCTCGACGCGCGAGTCGGAGGTGTTGACGTGCTGGCCGCCGGGACCCGAGGAGCGCGAGAAACGCCACTGGAGCTCGGCCTCGGGCAGCGAGACGGAGCCGCGGATCTGATACGGACCTGACATGTGTCCATGTTCGCCGCGACGGGCCCGGACCGTCATCCTGTTTTCACGCCTCCGGGAACCGTCGGGCGGTCTGCGGCGTTTCTCCGGGCGAAGACAGCGTGTGAACCACGATGAAAGGGACTTCCCATGGCAGTGAGCCTCTCCAAGGGCGGCAACGTCTCCCTCACCAAGGAGGCGCCGGGTCTGACGGCCGTCACCGTGGGCCTCGGCTGGGACGTCCGCACGACGACCGGCACCGACTTCGACCTGGACGCCTCCGCGATCGGCGTGGACGCCGCCGGCAAGGTCGCCTCGGACGCCCACTTCGTCTTCTTCAACAACAAGGCGACCCCGGACCAGACCATCGTCCACACGGGTGACAACCGCACCGGCGAGGGCGGCGGCGACGACGAGCAGATCAACGTCAACCTCGCGGGCCTCCCGGCCACCGTCGACAAGATCGTCTTCCCGGTCTCCATCTACGACGCGGTCGCCCGCTCGCAGAACTTCGGCCAGGTCCGCAACGCGTACATCCGCATCGTGAACCAGGCCGGCGGCGCCGAGATCGCCCGCTACGACCTCTCCGAGGACGCGGCCGTCGAGACCGCCATGGTCTTCGGTGAGCTGTACCGCAACGGCGCCGAGTGGAAGTTCCGCGCGGTCGGCCAGGGCTACGCCTCCGGCCTCGAGGGCATCGCCCGCGACTTCGGCGTGAACCTCTGACACCCACCGGGTGATCCCCCGAGCCCCGGCCGGTCTCCCGACCGCCGGGGCTCTACCCTTGCCGCGTGATCGTCGAGACCCTCGCGCCCAGGGCCCTGGAGGACGGCGCCGCGCTGCCCGGGCCGCTGCTCACCGAACTCACCGCGCTGTACGCGTCGAACCGGGAGTTCCAGCAGCTCAGCGGCGACTTCCCGGACCCGGACGACATCCGGCCCGAGCAGGTCGCCGCCGCCCTCGCCGACGAACTGGCCCAGCCGGGCGCCGAGGTGCTGCTCGCCCGCTCCGAGGGGCGGCTCGTCGCCGTCGCCGTGACGCTCGCCCGCCACCCCGACCCGGCCGACCCCGACCCGTGGCTCGGCCTGCTGATGGTCCACGGCGGCGCGCACCGCTCCGGTTTCGGCCGCCGCCTCGCCGGCCGCGTCGAGGACGGCTTCCGCGCCCGGGGCCGTACCGGCCTCAAGCTCGCGGTCCTGGAGAACAACCCCGGCGCCCTCGCCTTCTGGACCTCCCTCGGGTACGAGGAGACCGCCCGCCGCCCCGACCTGGCCCACGGCCGTCCCTGCCTGGTCCTGCGCAAGGCCCTGACCCCCCGGGACACTCCTTAGGGATTCGCGGGCCGGTCCTCGCCGTACAGCCAGACGTCCCACACCGCGTCCAGGTCACGTCCCGCCACCGTCTCGGCGTAGGACGTGAAGTCCTCCGTGGAGGCGTTGGCGTGCCGGTACTTCGCGGCCCAGCCGCGCAGCAGCTCGTCGAAGACCTCGTCGCCGACCGCCTCCCGCACCTTGTGCAGGACCATCGCGCCGCGCTGATAGACGGGCGCGCTGAAGAGGTTCTCGGCGGCGGGCGGATCGGCGGGCGGGAAGGCCCAGTTGGCCTCCTCGGCGAAGGCGTCCTCGAAGCTGCTCCGGGCCGGGACGTCCTCGTGGTCCTCCGCGTACAGCCACTCGGCGTAGGTGGCGAAGCCCTCGTTGAGCCAGATGTCCTGCCAGCTCTCGGGGGTGACGGAGTTCCCGAACCACTGGTGGGCCAGTTCGTGGACGAGGGTCGGGCGGTCGAAGGAGGAGGCCGGGAAGACGGGCCGGGTCTGGGTCTCCAGGGCGTAGCCGAGGAGCCCGTCGGTGGTGACGACGGCACCGGCCGCGCCGAAGGGGTAGGGGCCGAAGCGTTCCCGCTGGTCGGCGAGGAGCGCGGGCAGTTCGGCGCGGAGCGCGGCGGTGTCGGCGGCGAGCGAGGGGTCGACGGCGGTGACGACGGGGACGTCGCCGAGCGCGGTGCCGGTGGTGGTCTCGTACCGGCCGATCATCGCGGTGGCCAGGTAGCTCGCCATCGGCTCGGTCTGGCGCCAGACCGTGCGGGTGCGGTCGCCGGAGACGGGGGCGGCGGAGACCTTGACGCCGTTGGAGAGCGCGGCCAGGCGGGTGGGGGCGGTCAGCGCGATCTCGTAGGACGCCTTGTCGGAGGGGTGGTGGTTGCCGGGGAACCACGTCATGGAGCCGGCCGGTTCGCCGACCGCGACGGCTCCGTCGGTGGTGTTCATCCAGCCCTCGGTCGAGCCGTCGGGGTCGGTGAGCGGCTCGGGCACGCCGGAGTAGCCGACGGTGACGGTGAACTCGTCGCCCCGGCGCAGTTCGTCGCGGGGGCGGAGGGTCAGCTCGTCGCCGGCCCTGTTGACGGAGGCGGGCACGCCGTCGACGGTCGCCTCCGCCACGGTGAGGCCGGCGAGGTCGAGGTTGAAGGCGGAGAGGTCCTGGGTGGCGCGGGCGGTGATCCGCGCGGTGCCGTCGAGGCGGCCGGCGGCCGGGTCGAAGGCGAGGTCGAGGGCGTAGTGGCTGACGTCGTAGCCGCCGTTGCCGAGCCGGGGGAAGTACGGGTCCCGCACCCCGGACGCGCCGGGCGTGCCCCGCACCCCGCCGGCCGCCGGGGTGCAGCCGCCGGCGAGGAGGGCGAGCGCGGCGAGGGCCGCCACCGTGACGGCGGCGGCCCCGGGGAACCGTCCGGTCCGGCCGGCCTCGATCACCTCGGTCACGTACGTCACGCGCTTCACGCACTTCACATACGGATCCTAGACAAGCCGGACAGAAGGTGACGGTGAAGGCGCCCGCCGGGGGGAGCCGGGCGCCTTCACCGGTCGGTGGAACACCCCCGCGGGGTGTTACTTCGCCAGCTCGGCGACACCGGCGCGGGCGAACTTCTCGTCCAGGTCGCCGGAGGGGGCGCCGGCCACGCCGATGCCGGCGATCGGGCCGCCGTTGGCGGTGACGGGGGCGCCGCCGCCGAGGAAGAGGGTGCCCGGGATGTCCTTCAGGTTCGGGGCCTGCTCCAGGCGCTTGGCGAGCTCGGAGGTCGGGGCGTTCCAGGAGACGGCCGTGAACGCCTTGCGGACCGCCGACTCGTAGGACTGCGGGCCGGCGCCGTCACCGCGCAGGGTGACGACGGTGTTGCCGTTGCGGTCGACCACGGCCACGGAGACGCGCTGGTTCTCCTTCTCGGCGGCCTCCAGGACGGCCTCGGCGGCGTCGGTGGCGGCGTCGATGGTGAGGTGGGTGGTCTGGCGCAGGTTGCCGCGGTCCGCGTCGGCCTTGGCGACGGCGGCGGGGGCGGCGGCCGGGGCGGTCGCGTTCGCCGAGACGGCGCCGAAGGTGCCGGCGGTCAGGACGGCGGCGGCGGTGGCACCGAGAACGAGCTTCTTCTTCATGAGGGGCTCCCGAGGAGGTCGTGGCGGACCTGACCGGTCCGGTGGATGAGGGCGTCGACGAGTCGGTGAGGAGGTCCGCGACGGGGCCGGTCGGGCGGCCTCCGAGGAGGGCGTCTCCTTCGCTCTGCCTCCATCCTGGGTCCGCTCCCGGGCCCGCACGGTCGACGGTCCGGCTGCCCTCCCGGCGCGCACCGGACGATGCCCGGGTCAGCCGATCGGCTGATGCCGGTGTGGTCCCCGCGGGTCAGCATGGATACGGGGACCCGGGCCGGCACGGTCGCACCGGACCGGCGACCGGGCGGGAGCCCGCGAAGGAGGCGAGACGGTGGACCGGACCGACCCGAACGCGCGGCACACCCCGGACCGGCCCGGGCGGCGCACCGCGCGGCCCGTGGACGCCGGGCACGGCCCCGACCCGCGCGGCCGGGCCCACGACCCGGACGCCGGCTGGCTCGCGCGCGTCATGCACGTGGCGTTCTTCCTGCTGCTCGGCGCCTCCCTCGCGCGCTTCCTGCTGCGCCACGAGTGGGAGGACCGCAGCCCCTGGATCATCGCCCTCAGCGGCGCGCTCGCCGCCCTCTACCTGCTCGGGCCGGTCCTCGGCACCCGTGCCACCCCGCGCCGGACCGCCTGGCTGTGCACGGTCGTCGCCGTGTGGGTGCTGCTCGTCGTCCTCGCGCCCAGCTTCGCCTGGTGCGCGGTCCCGCTCTTCTACACCGGCCTGCGGACCCTGCCGGCGAAGGCCGCGATCGTCCTCGTCGCCCTCCTCACCGCCTTCGTCGTCTTCGCCCAGGTGCAGCTCTCGCACGGCGGCTGGGACCCCAACCTGATCGTCGCCCCGCCGGCCGTCGCCGCGATCGCCACCGGCGTCTTCGTCCACGCCGACCGGCAGGCTGCCCGGCAGCGGGCCCTCATCGACGACCTGATCCGCACCCGGCGCGAACTCGCCGCGATCGAGCGGCGCGAGGGCACCCTCGCCGAGCGGCAGCGGCTCTCCATGGAGATCCACGACACCCTCGCCCAGGGCCTGTCGAGCCAGCAGATGCTGCTCCAGGCCGCCGACCGCACCTGGGACACCGACCCGGGCACCGCCCGCCGGCACGTGCGGACCGCCGAGTCGATCGCCGAACGGAACCTCGCCGAGGCCCGCCGCTTCGTCCACGACCTGGCCCCCGCCGACCTCGCCGAGGGCGGCGGCCTGGAGCAGGCGCTGCGCGGGCTCGCCTCGCGCGAGTCGGCCGCCTTCCGGGTCGACGGCACACCCGTGCCGCTGCCGGACCGCGCCCAGTCGGCGCTGCTGCGGATCGCGCAGGGCGCGCTCGCCAACATCCGCGAGCACGCCGCCGCCACCTCCGCCGCGCTCACCCTCACCTACCTCGACGACCAGGTGGTCCTGGACGTCGCCGACGACGGCAGCGGCTTCGACCCGGCCGCGCCCCGCGCCGACGAGGGCGTGCGCGGCCACGGTCTGCCCGCGATGCGCGTGCGCGCCCGGCAGCTGGGCGGCACCCTTACGGTGGAGTCGACCCCCGGCGAGGGCACGGTGCTCTCCGCCGCCATCCCCCTCGCACCCCCCGCGGAGGCCCGCCCGTGACCGTACGCATCCTCCTCTGCGACGACCACGTCGTCGTCCGCGCGGGGCTGCTCGCCCTCCTCGGCTCCACGCCCGACATCGAGGTCGTCGGGGAGGCCGGCAGCGGCGAGGAGGCCGTCGCGATGGCCGCGAAGCTGAAGCCGGACGTGGTCCTGATGGACCTCCAGCTGGGCCCCGGCATCGACGGGGTCGAGGCGACCCGCAGGATCGCGCCGACCGGCGTCCACGTCCTCGTCCTCACCACCTACGACACCGACGCCGACATCACCCGCGCCATCGAGGCGGGCGCCACCGGCTACCTCCTGAAGGCGGAGCGGCCGGAGGAGCTGTTCGCCGCGATCCACTCCGCCGCCCAGGGCCGCACGGCCCTCTCCCCGCCGGTCGCGAGCCGGGTCATGGACCGGATGCGGGGCGCGGCGGGCCCGACCCTCACCGACCGGGAGCGGGACATCCTCGGGCAGCTGGCGCACGGCCTCGGCAACAAGGAGATCGCCCGCGCCCTCTTCATCAGCGAGGCCACCGTCAAGACCCACCTGGGCCGCATCTACGCCAAGCTCGGCGTCGACACGCGGGCCGGTGCCGTGGCGGTCGCGAAGGAACAGCGCCTGCTCCCCTGAGGCTGCTACCGTGCGCTGTCGTCCCAGTGCACAGCGTCACGCCTTCGGGGAGCACGTGTGAAGATCGCCGTCGTCGGTGGCGGGCCCGCCGGCCTCTACCTCTCGATCCTGCTCAAGCGCCAGGACCCGTCGCACGAGATCGCCGTGTACGAGCGGAACGCGGCCGGCTCCACCTACGGCTGGGGCGTCACCTACTGGGCCGGGCTCCTCGACAAGCTGCGGGCCGGCGACCCGGAGTCCGCCGCCGCCGTCGCCGACGCCTCGGTCACCTGGACCGACGGGCTCGCGATCGTCCGCGACGAGCGGACCGTGCACCGCGGCGACGCCGGCTTCGGCATCGGCCGGCGCCGCATGCTGGGCCTGCTCGCCGACCGGGCCGCCGAACTCGGCGTCGAGATCGCTTACGAGCACCCGATCGCCGGCCCGGACGCGCCCGAGCTGGCCGGCGCCGATCTGGTCGTCGCCGCCGACGGCGTCCACAGCGTCCTGCGCGAGGCCCACCCCGAGCACCACGGCACCGCCTTCACCACCGGCCGCAACCCCTACATCTGGCTCGGCACCAGCAAGGTCTTCGACTCCTTCAGCTTCGCGTTCAAGGAGACCGACCACGGCTGGATCTGGTGCTACGCCTACGGCTTCAGCGGCGAGCGCTCCACCTGCGTGGTCGAGTGCGCCCCCGACACCTGGACCGGTCTGGGCCTGGACACCATGGGCGAGGGCGACTGCCTGGCGCTCCTGGAGAAGCTCTTCCACGACCTGCTCGACGGCCACGAGCTGATCGGCCGCGACCGGGGTGCCGAACCCGCCCGGTGGCTCCGCTTCCGCACCCTCACCACCAGCACGTGGCACCGGGGCCGGACCGTCCTCCTCGGCGACGCCGCCCACACCACCCACTACTCGATCGGCGCCGGCACCACCCTCGCCCTGGAGGACGCCCTCGCCCTCGCCGACGCGCTCCGCCCCGCCCCCGCCGACCCGGCCGCGCTCGACGCCGCCCTCACCGCCTACGGCAGGCGGCGCCGCACCGCGCTCGTCCCCGCCCAGAGCGCCGCCCGCCTCAGCGCCCGGTGGTACGAGAACCTGCCCCGCTACATGGACCTGGAGCCGGACCGGATGTTCGCCCTCCTCGGCCAGCGCCACTCCCCGCTGCTTCCGTACGTCCCGCCGCAGCTCTACTACCGGATCGACCGTGCCGCCGGCCGCCTGGAGGCCCTGCGCCGCCTGAAGCGCTGGCTGGGCCCGAGGGTCGCCCGAGCGGTCCACCGCGCCTGACGCGCCGGGGCCGTGACACCATCGGGGCGTGCTCGACATCGGCTACTCCCTCTCCCGGCGCTTCCCCGACCCCCCGCAGACCGACTACCGGCGGGCGGACGTGCACGCGCTGCGGCACGACCTCTTCTGCGGGGACGTCTACCTCGCGGACACCAAGGAGGACCGGGAGGTGTCCACAGCCTGGGGATGGGTGCCCGTCCTCGACTTCGCGTGGGCGCTCTGCGACATCGTCGAACAGCTCGACCGCGACCCGCGGGGCAGCCGCGCCTCCCGCCCCCAGTACGCCGAGCTCGACTTCACCGAGTCCTCGGACCGGATGCTCTTCGAGCGCCGCTTCGGGTGGGTCGACGTCGAGGCCGACTGGATGCCCGGCGAGGAGCCGCCGCTCACCTTCTCCCACACCGCGCTCCGCCGCGAGGCCCGCGACTTCCTGCACGACCTGATCGCCGACCTCACCGACATGCACGAGGGCCTCGCCGACAACCCGGCCGTCTGGGACCTCCAGGCCCGCTTCCCCCGCCTGAGGTAGCCCCGCGGCCTCAGTCCTCCACCCGCACCCCCAGCCGCGCCGCGAACACCGGCGCCAGGTCCAGCAGCTGCGCCGAGGAGATCACCGCGCCCGCCAGCGACTCCACCCCGCGCGCGATCTCCAGCCTGCGCACCCCGCGCAGGTCCACGTCCACCAGCTTCGCCCCGGAGACGTCCACCCCGGTCAGCTCGCAGTCCACGAACGCGACCCGCTCCAGCACCGCCCCGCCGAAGTCCGGCTCCACCAGGACGCACCCCTCGAAGACCACGTCCCGCAGGGTCGCCGCCCGCAGGTTCGGATAGTCCCACTTGCCGCCGCGGACCAGCACCCGCTCCCACGCCGAGCCGTGCAGCTGCGTCCCCCCGAACCGCGCCTCCACCACCTCCGCGTCCCGCAGCTGCGCCTGCGCCAGGTCGGTCCCCACGCCCCGTACCGCCTCCAGGCGCGAGTCCAGGAACCTGGCGCCCGTCAGCCGCGCCTCGTCCAGCACGCACTCGCGCACCGCGCAGTCCAGGAACCGCGCGCCCTCCCCCGAGGCGCCCGTCAGATCGAGCCCGGCCAGCTCCAGGCCGTCGTAGTCACCGTCGGGCCCGAGCCCGCCCTCGTACGGCTCCAGGGGCGGCAGCCGCAGCTCCACCCGGCGGGGCGCCCTGGTCTTTCGCTTCATGGGCCCATCGTGGCGCACGCCACCGACAATCCGCCCGGCACCGCGCGACCCGCCCTTGACCTCAAGGAAGCTTGAGGTACGAGGCTTGTGACGTCAGCCCGCGAACGACGTCAGGGGAACCGCCATGCACGCCATCCGCCTCCACGCCTTCGGCCCCGCCGAGAACCTCGTCCACGAGGAGGTCCCCGACCCCGTGCCCGGCCCCGGCCAGGTCCGGATCGCCGTCACCGCCTCCGGCGTCCACCTCCTCGACGCCGCCCTCCGCGAGGGCGCGCCCGGCCCCTTCCCCGCCCCCGCCGCACTCCCCACCGTCCCCGGCCGCGAGGTCGCCGGCACCGTCGACGCCCTCGGCGAGGGCACCGACCCCGACTGGCTCGGCAAGCGCGTCGTCGCCCACCTCGGCATGAACCCCGGCGGCTACGCCGAGCTCGCCGTCACCGACGCCGCCCGCCTCCACGCACTCCCCGACCACCTGGGCGAGGCCGAGGCCGTCGCCATGATCGGCACCGGCCGCACCACCCTCGGCGTCCTCCAGTTCACCTCGCTCGGCCCGGAGTCGGTCGCGATCGTGCCCGCCGCCGCCGGCGGCATCGGCACCCTCCTCGTCCAGTACGCCAAGAACGCCGGCGCCACCGTCGTCGGCCTCGCCGGCGGCCCCGCCAAGACCGCCCGCGTCCGCGAGAACGGCGCCGACCTCGCCGTCGACTACACCCGCCCCGACTGGCCCGCCGAGGTCCGCGCCTTCCTCGGCGACCGCACCGCCACCGTCGTCTTCGACTCCGTCGGCGGCGCCACCGGACGCGCCGCCGTCGACCTCCTCGGCAAGGGCGGACAGCACCTCGTCCTCGGCTGGTCCAGCACCGGAATCCACGACGGCGAACCCCTCACCTACACCGAGGAGGAGCTCACCGCGCGCGGCATCACCTCCGGCTCCGTCCTCGGCCCCGCCATGATCCAGAAGGCGGGCGGCGACGTCCGCGCCCTCGAACTCGCCGCCCTCGCCGCCGCCGCCGACGGCACCCTCCGCCCCGCCGTCCACCGCTTCCCCCTCGCCGAAGCGGCGAAAGCCCACCGCGCCCTGGAGACCCGGGGCACGATGGGCAAGGTGGTCCTGATCCCGTAGCGAGGGCGGCTCAGACGCCGAGCACGTCCCAGGAGTGCGCCTTGAACTCCTTGCGGAACTCCTCGTGGTCCTCCCACATCCGGGCGATGGAGCGCAGCGCGTCCCAGTTGTGCTCCAGCGCCTGATCCACCACCTGGCGCAGCTCCGGCGCCGTCTCCCGCTTCTCCACCAGGCCGGAGACCTGCGAAGCGGCCTGCACCGTGTAGCGCAGCGCCCGCAGGGCCCGGGAGGTGTCGTCCATCCCGAAACCGTGGTCGCTGCCGTTCCCGGGGTCGAAGAGCGGGGTCAGCCGGGCCTCGATGAAATCGGTGATCCGCCGGAAGCGGGCCTCGACGCCCATGTCGTCACCGTGATCGCTGTGGTCGTTGCACATGAGGACTTCCTACACCGTCGCCGGGGCGCCCAGCGCCGCCAGGGCCCCGTCCGTCAGCCGGTACACCGACCACTCGTCCTGCGGACGGGCGCCCAGCGACTCGTAGAAGTCGATCGACGGCCTGTTCCAGTTCAGCACCGACCACTCCAGCCGCTCGTAGCCGCGCTCCACGCAGATCCGCGCCAGCTCGGTCAGCAGCGCCTTCCCGTGGCCGCCGCCCCGCGCCTCCGGACGGACGTACAGGTCCTCCAGGTAGATGCCGTGCACCCCGCGCCACGTCGAGAAGTTGAGGAACCACAGCGCGAAGCCGACCGGCTCGCCGTCCGCGTCCTCCGCGAGGTGCGCGAAGGCCGCGGGCCGCTCGCCGAACAGCGCCTCGCGGAGCTGTTCCTCGGTCGCCCGGACCTCGTCGAGCGCCTTCTCGTACTCCGCGAGGTCACGGACCAGGGCATGGATGACCGGCACATCGGCCGGGGTGGCGGTACGGATCATGGGGTCAGCGTGCCAGCAGTGCCCGGGCGATGACCACCTGGTCCTCGTCCAGCCCCGGCTCGCCGTCCTCCACGTCCCACAGTCCGTTCTGCAGCACCCGCCCCAGCGTCCACGCCAGCGCCCGCTCCCGGTCCAGGCCCAGCCGCTCGGTCAGCAGGTCGAAGCGCCACCGGATCTCCGCCGGATCCGGATTCCACAGGTCCGTCAGCGCCGGCAGCAGCTCGAAGCCCGGATCCCCGGCGAGCGGCTTCGGATCGATCACCAGCCACGGCTCCCGCTCCGCGCCCAGCACGTTGTCGTAGTGCAGATCCCAGTGCAGCAGCCGGTCACCGGGCTCCCCGATCACCTCCCGCACGGCGGCCGCGCAGTCCGCGAGCAGCCCCGCGTCCCCGCCGTCCAGCCGCGCCAGCGCACCGGGCACCTCCGCGAGCATCCCCGCCGCGACGTCGCCGAGCCGCCGCAGCCCGGCCGGCGCCGGCCGGGCGGACAACCGCGCCAGCAGCCCCGCCAGGATCCGCACCGCCTCCCGCTCGTCCCCGAGCCGCGACAGGTGCCGCAGGTGATCGGCCCGTTCGAGGAGCATCGCGCCGGTCCCCGGATCGTGTGCGAGCAGCCGGACCACCCCGTCCCCGTCCCAGGCGCGCAGCGCGACCGGCTCGCCCTCGCTCTCCTCGTCCAGGAGCTGGAGCTTCAGCGCCGCCGGCGTGCCGTCCGCCCGCTCCACCGGCAGCACCAGCGACGCCCAGCCGTGCATCGAGGCCCCGGCGAGCCGCAGCTCCCACCGGTCCAGGAGCTCCCGGGCCAGACCGGGCAGCGAGGCGATGAACGCCCGCCCCGCCTCGCCGTTGTACTTCGCCTGGGAGACGGCGAGTTCCTCGGGTACGTGAATGACGACGGGTCCATGGTCCACACCCCGACCCTACGGCCCCGTCACCCGAGCGCGCCGTCCAATATCCGCCCGAACTCCGCCGCGTCGTACAACCCGGCCCCGCCGTCCAGCGCCTTCCCGTCCACCAGCACCGACGGCGTGCCGCCCACCCCCGAGTCCTGGAACGCCCGCTCCGCGGCCGCCACCCACGCCCGGTGGGTCCCGCCCCGCACCGACGCGTCGAAGGACTCGCTCCGCAGCCCCTCCACCCCGTCCGCGATCCGCAGCAGGTGATCGGTGGTGAACGCGTCCTTCGACTCGCCCGCCGGCTGCGACGCGAACAGCTCCGCCTGGAACGCGGCGAACTTCCCCGGGCCCGCGTCCGCCGCCGCCCGCAGCGCGTTCGCCGCCCGAGCCGACGCCGAACCGCCGGTCCGCCCGTCGAGGAAGGAGGCGACGACGTACTCGATCCTCACCTCGCCCTCGGCGGCCCGCTCCGCGAGCACCGGGCCGGCGCTCGCCTCGAACCTCGCGCAGTACGGGCAGCGGGGGTCCGCGAACACGGTCACCGTGTGCGGGGCGCGCGCGTCACCGACGACGATCTTCGTGCTCTCCGCCCGCGACGGCAGCACGCTCAGCGTCCCCGCGTGCCCGGCGGGCGCCGCCGCGACCTTCTCCGCCGCGTCCGCCGACCCACCCCCGTCCGACGAACACCCCACGGCCGCAAGGCCGATGAGACCCGCCGCCACCGCGGCGGCGAGAGCACGCCGAGTCCTGCGCACAGCCATGGAGGGATCCTTCCGGAGCGACGAAATCCGCACTCCCGAACCTAGGCGCGGCCCCCACCGCCGCCGACCGCCGAAAGACCCGTATCCACAGGACCAACGCCCCCGGTACCCTCCCGCCCACGCACCGGGAAGAGGGACAGGGATGAACAGCAGCACGAGCAGCGCGGGCGGTACGGGCACGGGCGGCCGGGACACGGTCAACGGCGGCATCTCGTTCTGGTTCGCGCAGGAGGGCCTGCCGGACCCCCGCGAACCGCTGCCCGGCGACCGCACCGCCGACGTCTGCGTCGTCGGCGGCGGCTACACCGGTCTGTGGACCGCCTACTACCTGAAGAAGGCCGCGCCCTTCCTCGACATCGTCGTCCTGGAGGCCCGCTTCTGCGGCTACGGCGCCTCCGGTCGCAACGGCGGCTGGCTCTACAACGGCATCGCCGGCCGCGACCGCTACGCCCGGCTGCACGGCCACGAGGCCGCCGTCCGCCTCCAGCAGGCCATGAACGCCACCGTCACCGAGGTCCTCGACGTCCTCGACGCCGAGAAGATCGACGCCGACCAGCACCGCGGCGGCGTCCTGGAGGTCGCCCTCACCCCCGCCCAGCTCACCCGCCTCAAGGAGTTCCACGCCGCCGAACACGCCTTCGGCGAAGCCGACCGCGAGATCTACGGCGCCCGCGAGACCGCCGAACGCGTCCGCGTCGCCGGCGCCGTCGGCTCCTCCTGGACCCCGCACGGCGCCCGCCTCCACCCCGTGAAACTCCTCCACGGGCTGCGCGCCGCCGTCGAGGCCCTCGGCGTCACGATCCACGAGTCGACCCCGGTCACCGGGATCAGGCCCCAGCACGCCGTCACCCCCTACGGCACCGTCCGCGCCCCCTACGTGCTCCGCTGCACCGAGGGCTTCACCGCCTCCCTCGCCGGGCAGCGCCGCACCTGGCTCCCGATGAACTCCTCCATGATCGCCACCGAGCCGCTCACCGACGCCCAGTGGGACTCCATCGGCTGGAACGGCCGGGAGACCCTCGGCGACATGGCCCACGCCTACATGTACGCCCAGCGCACCGCCGACGGCCGCATCGCCCTCGGCGGCCGCGGCGTCCCCTACCGCTACGGCTCGAAGACCGACAACGACGGGCGCACCCAGCCGCAGACCGTCCAGGCCCTGCGCGACCTCCTCGTCCGCTTCTTCCCCCAGCTCGCCGGCGTCGGCATCGACCACGCCTGGTCCGGCGTCCTCGGCGTCCCCCGCGACTGGTGCGCCACCGTCACCCTCGACCGCACCACCGGCATCGGCTGGGCCGGCGGCTACGTCGGATCGGGCGTCGCCACCACCAACCTCGCCGCCCGCACCCTGCGCGACCTGATCCGGCAGGACTCCGGCCAGTCCGGCGCCACCGACCTCACCACCCTCCCCTGGGTCGGCCACAAGGTCCGCAAGTGGGAGCCCGAACCCTTCCGCTGGCTCGGCGTCCAGGCCATGTACGCCGCCTTCCGCGGCGCCGACCACCGCGAGACCACCACCCACACCGCCACCACCGACCGCGTGGCCCGCTGGGCCGACCGCATCGCCGGCCGCTGACCCCACGACGAGGGCCCCGGCCCCCTCACGGGGCCGGGGCCTTCACGCGCACCCGCGCGTCACCGGTCGTACGCGGACGCCCCGCCTCCTCACGCCACGTCGATCCCGAAGTCCCCCACCAGCTCGGCCAGACCGCCCCCGTACCCCTTGCCGCCCACCACGAAGTCCCAGTCCCCGCCGGCCCTCCGCCGGAACGACCCCAGGACCAGCGCCGTCTCCCCCGGACGCCCGTCCGACACCACCAGCCGGTCCAGCTCCGCCCCCGCGTCGTCCCGCAGCACGATCCCCGCGTCCACGAACCCCGACAGGTCCGCGTCCGGATTCGCCTCGGGATCGATCGCGGCCACCAGCACCAGCCGGTCGGCCGCCGCGGGCAGCGCCTCGAACCCCACCCGCACCGCCGCCCGGTCCCCCGCCGGCGCCGCCACCATCGCCACCGAACCGTCCGGCGTCGCCCCGTTGTTGTAGAAGACGAACCACTCGTCCCCCAGAACCCGGCTCCCCGCGCACACCAGCGCGCACACGTCCAGCGCGACCGCCCCCGACCACACCATGCCCAGCACGTTGAAGTCCTCGTCCGCCTCCACGGACGGCTCCACCCGCGCCGGCTCCGGCACCGGCCCCCCGGCCCCCAGCCGCCCGCGCAACCCGTGCCGGTGCAACAGGTCGACCAGCTCCGTGCCCGGGATCAGCGTCAGCGGCTTGCCGTCGGCGAAGGCGTACGAACCAGGCCCGAACTTCGACGTCGTGACCAGCACCCCCTTGTTGGCCCCCGCCCCCTGCACCGTCCCGAAGAGATCGCGCACCGCGCTCGGCGGCACCGTGTTCCGGTACCGCTTCACCTGCACCACGATCGACCCGCCGCTGATCGGATCGGGATCCAGCGCCTCGACGTCCACACCACCGTCGTTCGACCGGCGCGTCGTCACCGCCTGAAGCCCCCGCGCCCGGAACAGCTCCGCGACCAGGCCCTCGAAGGCGATCGGATCCATGGACAGCAGATCCGGCTCCTCCCCGTCGCCCTGGACCACGACCTCCGTCCCGACCTGATCGGGAGACCGCAGCGACGCCACGGCGACCCGCTCCTCCGGCTTCCCGGACAACCGCCCCGCGAGCGCCCCCGTCAGACACTCCACCCCGTCCACCAGACCCAGGTTGAGCCGGTCGAAATCACGCCGCGCCACCACGACGGACGCCACGCACACCCGCGCATCGAGCCCGGTCGCCGGATCGACCCCGCTCACGTACCCGTTCAGAGCCACGGACTCCAGAGCCCCGAAACCATCGGCGGCGAACAGCTCCCGCACCGCGAGCAGCACGCTCTGGGCGAGGACGCTCCGGTACAGCGCCCGCCGCTGCGTCACCGGCCGCGGCACCTCCTTCTCCTGGTCGGTGCTCGGCAGGTACTTGATCCCCTTCACCTCGGGAACGACCTCGTACCCCGGCAGGTCCCAGTCCAGGACGAAGCCGCGACCGCCCCGGTCGTAGGCGGCCGACACCTCACGGGGGAACCCCTCCGGCCAGGCGCCGGACGCGAAGAGCACGGCGGAGAAGTACTCGACGACGGTCGCCGGCTCCCCCGCCGACAGCGCGTCACCGGTCCCGGCGACCCCCCGGTTGTGCTCCCTGATCTCGGAGATCCGGGCGGCCGCCCAGGCGTCGTACTCCCTCCGGTACGCCGCCAGCGACTCCAGGCGACGCGCCTCGGCCGCCTGCGCCGCGTACCAGTCCTGCTCGAACCGCACCCGGCCGCCCCCGCCGAGACCGTGGTACGACCGCTGGTCCGGCATCGGCACGGGCTGCCCCAGAGGCCCGGGCGCGAACGGCTCGACCTCCTCCGCCCGCCGCAGCGCGTCCACCCGGAACGCCGGCGCCCGGCACCCCGCCGCGAGCAGCCCCTCCAGCACGGCGACCCGCTCGTCGATCTCCCGCGTCCTGCGCAGCGCGTCGGCCTCGCGATGCCGCCGGTACTCCGCCCGCTGCTCCCGCCGCATCCGGGACACGTCCCGCTCGTACGCCCGCTGCGCCCGCTCGGCGTCACGCTGCTGTCGCAGCAGCGCCTGCTGCCGCCCCTCCCTCTCCCGCTGCGCCACCCGCTGCTGCTCGGCCCAGATCCCGATCAGCCCACCGGAACGCCGACCCATCGACCGCACCCCTCCCCGGAAAACCCCACGCCGCGTACACGCCCCCGTAACGCACAAGTGTCCCGGACCAGAGTGGTCCGGGACACGAGATCGGCAGAGCCCCCTGTCGGATTCGAACCGACGACCTACGCATTACAAGTGCGTTGCTCTGGCCGGACTGAGCTAAGGAGGCACACGCGCGTTCTCACGCGCGAGTGGCCCCCACTCTACACAGCGCCACCAACGACCCCGAAGGACTTCCGGCGCCCGCGCTCGGTCGCCCGCCGCGCCCGGGGGGTCCCCGGAAATCTCCTCGTCTGCGACTACTGACAGACCCGACACCGCCAAGGTAGCGTCGAGCGCAGTTCACCCAGGTGGACTAGACCCATCCTTCCTTCCACTCGGATCGTCCGGCACGTTCCTGCCGGTGAAGGGATCTATCACCATGGCTTCTGTCACCTTCGACAAGGCGACCCGGATCTACCCCGGCGCCAAGACCCCCTCGGTCGACCAGCTCGACATCGAGATCGGCGACGGCGAGTTCCTCGTCCTCGTCGGCCCCTCCGGCTGCGGCAAGTCGACCTCGCTGCGCATGCTGGCCGGCCTGGAGGACGTGAACGCGGGCGCCATCCGCATCGGTGACCGCGACGTCACCCACCTGCCGCCGAAGGACCGGGACATCGCCATGGTGTTCCAGAACTACGCGCTGTACCCGCACATGACCGTCGCCGACAACATGGGCTTCGCCCTCAAGATCGCCGGCGTCAACAAGAGCGAGATCCGCGCCAAGGTCGAAGAGGCCGCGAAGATCCTCGACCTCACCCAGTACCTGGACCGCAAGCCGAAGGCGCTCTCCGGCGGTCAGCGCCAGCGTGTCGCCATGGGCCGCGCGATCGTGCGCGAGCCCCAGGTCTTCCTCATGGACGAGCCGCTGTCGAACCTCGACGCCAAGCTCCGCGTGTCGACCCGTACGCAGATCGCCGGCCTCCAGCGCCGCCTCGGCATCACCACGGTCTACGTCACCCACGACCAGACCGAGGCCCTCACCATGGGCGACCGCGTCGCCGTGCTGAAGGACGGTCTGCTCCAGCAGGTCGACACCCCGCGCAACATGTACGACCGCCCCGCGAACCTCTTCGTCGCCGGCTTCATCGGCTCCCCCGCCATGAACCTGATCGAGGTCCCGATCACCGAGGGCGGCGTGAAGTTCGGCAACAGCATCGTCCCGGTCTCCCGTGACGCGCTGGCCACCGCCGCCGCCAACGGCGACACCACCGTGGTCGTCGGCGTCCGCCCGGAGCACTTCGACGTCTCGGGCCCGACGAGCAAGGACGGCGTCGCCGTCACCGTCAACGTCGTCGAGGAGCTCGGCTCCGACGGCTTCGTCTACGGCTCCACCCGCGTCGGCGGCGAGGACAAGGACATCGTCATCCGCGTCGGCGGCCGCGAGATCCCCTCGAAGGGCTCCACGCTGCACGTCGTCCCGCGCGCCGGCGAGCTGCACGTCTTCTCCAAGTCGACGGAGCTCCGCATCAGCGAGTGACCCCGACCTGAAACGGCCGGTGGCGAACGGCCCCGTATCCCTTGCGGATGCGGGGTCGTTCGTTTAAACGGGCTTACCCCGGAAAACCCCGGCATTCGGGGCCCTCCCCACCGCCCCGCGTCAACACGGGATTCGAAAAGGCGCGTCGAACCATCCCTCGCGAGAGTGACTAAATGTCGCCATATCACTACCGCCCGCTACGCTCGCCGGTGTGACGCACACTGCCCGCCGAATCGGCCGCTCCCTCGCCCTCGTCCTGCCCGTCGTCCTGGTCCTCTCGGGAACGCTCGCGGTGTCCGCCGTCCCGTGGGCCGGCCAGGACGCCGAAGGCCAGATGCTGACGGCGTCCGCCGCGGACGTCTCCACCCGCGCGAAGTCCCGCGCCCCGCACGACGTCCTGCGGGACCGGCTCCTCGCCGAGCTCCAGGAGAAGGACCCGGGCGTCGCCCTCACCCACCTCCAGCGCGAGGTGGAGAACCGCCCCTCGCTCGCCGAGCACTGCGTGTCGATCGCCCGCGCCCTCGGCCGCGCCGCCGTCGAGCACTACGGCCCGTCCCGCGCCCAGGCCTTCTCCCGGCCGGTCTGCGACACCGCGTACGCGACCGGCGTGATGCGCGCGACGGGCTGAGCGCCGTCACCGCGCCCGCGCCCGCGGGGCACCTATCGTTCCCCGTATGCACACCACTCCGACGCAGGCCGTGGTCCTGGCGGGCGGCCAGGGCTCGCGGCTGCGCCCCTACACCGATGACCGCCCCAAGCCGATGGTCGAGATCCCGGGCACCGGGACCCCGATCATCGGCCATCAGCTTTCCTGGCTGGCCGCCGAGGGCGTGACCGACGCCGTCGTCTCCTGCGGGCACCTCGCCGAAGTCCTCCAGGAGTGGCTGGAGGAGGCGGACCTCCCGCTCGAGGTGACCACGGTCGTCGAGTCCGAGCCGCTGGGCCGCGGCGGCGGCCTCAAGTACGCCGCCGCGCACCTGCCCGCGCCGGACCGGCCCTGGTACGCGACCAACGGCGACATCTGGACCCGCTTCTCGCTGCGCGAGATGGCCGCCTTCCACGACGAGCGGGACGCCACCGCCACCCTGGCCCTGGCCCGTCCCCGGATCCCGTGGGGGGCCGTGGAGACGGACACCTTCGGCCACATCACCGACTTCGTCGAGGCGCCGCCGTCGCCGTTCCTCATCAACGCCGGCGTGTACGTCTTCTCCCCCGCCTTCACCGAGCTCCTGCCCGACCTCGGCGACCACGAGCGGACCACCTTCCCGCGTCTCGCCCGCGAGCGGCGCCTGGCCGGCTTCCCGCTGCCCCAGGGCGCGTACTGGCGGGCCATCGACACCGCGAAGGACCTCACGGAGGCCGCGAAGGAGCTCGCCTCGCAGGGGCTCTGAGGCAGGCACGAGAAGAGGCGGCACCCCCCCCTCCCTGGGACGGTGCCGCCTCTGTCGTACGAGGGCCTACGAGGACCTGCGAGGCCTGCGGGTACGGCTCCGGGCTCAGCCCAGCAGGCCGCCGATCGGGTTCCGCGGGGCCTCGCCGCCGCCGGTGGTGGCCTCCTCGGTCGGCGTCTCCTGGCTGGGGGTGCCGGTGGACGAACCGCCGCCGGAGGAGGACGAGGAACCGCCGGTGCCGGTGGCGCTGGGGCTGTCGCTGGTGGCCGGCGGCGGGGCCGGCTCGGACTCCGCGGGCGTACGGCCGCCGGTGCCGCCGGTGCCCTCGGTGGCGGTCGGCCGGCTGCTCTCCCTGGTGGGGGCGGACGAGGTGCCGGAGCCGGTCTCGGTCGGCCGGGCGGCCTCCTGGGTCGCCTCCCGGGTCTCCTCGTCCTCCTCCTCGCGCGCCTCGGTCGTGGCCGGCGCGGTGGGCTCGGTCCGCTCGCCGCGCGGCGACTCGGACGGGGTGCGGCGGCGCTCGGTCTCCGAGGGGAGCGGCCGGCCGGGCAGGTGGTTGATCGGGTCGTCGTTCGGGCCCGGGACGGTCACCATCTCGGTGGAGCGGACGGCGCCGCCGAGGACGGAGCCGACCAGCAGGGTGAGGCCGACGACGACGGAGGCGAAGAGGAGCGAGCGGCGCATCACCCGGCGGCGCAGCTCCCACAGTTCGGCGCGCGGTCCGAGGGTCCGCCACGCCTCACCGGCGATCCGTCCGTCGAGCGAGTAGACCGGGGCGCCGGCGATGATCAGCGGCGACCAGGCGGCCAGGTAGATGATGTCGGGCGCGTCGTAGACGGGGACGGTCCGCCAGCTCACGGTGAGGATCAGGGCGGCGGACAGGAGGGCGCCGACTACGGCGGCGACGCGCTGCCAGAGGCCGAGGACGGTGAGGACGCCGACGACGACCTGGAGGAAGGCGACGGTGAGCCCGGCGCCCACGGGGTGCTGGAGCGCGAAGTCACGCAGCGGCTCGGCGAGCGGCCACGGGTGGAGCTGGGTGAGCCACTTGACCATGGAGCCGCGCTCGCCGCCGTCGAAGTAGACGGGGTCGCAGAGCTTGCCCATGCCGGCGTAGATGGAGATGAAGCCGAGGAAGACGCGGAGCGGCAGCAGCACCACGCCGAGGTTCATCCGGCGGCCCGGGTAGTAGGCGTGGCGGACCGGGTCGGTGCCGGAGCGCTGGGAGGCGGGGCGGGCCTCCTCGTACGCCTCGGGCTCGGGCCGCCGCTCGTACACGTCGTCGTAGGCGCCCTCGGCCCGCCGCATGGGCGGGAGGATCGGCGCGACGGCCTCGGCCGGGACGACGGGGGTGGGCATCGTGTCGTCGATGCGGGGGATGGTCTGGGTGGCCGGCTCCAGCGTGGAGACCGCGGGGCCCGAGGACTCGCGCACGGCCTGGAGGAGTCCGGTCGCGCCCGGCGTGGCCTTTCCGCTCCACACGACGGGTCGGCGGCGCGGCGCCCCCGCGCCTGCGGCGCCGGAGAGGGCGGCCACGCGGGGGTTCGCGGCGAACTTCGGCTGCTGGGCCGGCGCGAGCCGCACACGGAAGCTGGCGTGGTTCACGATCACCTGGGCGGGATCGGAATCCACTTTGACCATGCTCAGCGCGGGCTGGTCGTCGAACCCCGGCCGGGGCGTTCTGGTGTCCACACTCATCTAACCGAGTGACGCGCGGTTTGGACACTGCCTTGACATGTTCGGAATGTCCGAGGTCCGTCAAGATCACGGCCGGGACGCGTCCCCCGTACGGGTCAGCCCGTACGGGGGAGGCGGGTCAGACCATGCGGCGGCGGGCGGCCTCGTAGAGGACGACGCCGGCGGCGACGCCCGCGTTGAGGGACTCGGCGCCACCGGGCATCGGGATGCGGACGAGGATGTCGCAGGTCTCGCCGACGAGGCGGGAGAGGCCCTTGCCCTCGGAACCGACGACGATGACGACCGGGCCCGCGAGGGCCTCCAGCTCGTGCACCTCGGCCTCGCCGTCGGCGGCCAGGCCGACGACGGTCAGGCCCGCCTTCTGGTACTCCTGGATGCAGCGGGTCAGGTTGGTGGCGCGGGCCACCGGGGTGCGGGCGGCGGTGCCGGCGGAGGTCTTCCAGGCACCGGCGGTCATGCCGGCGGCGCGGCGCTCGGGGACGACGACG
Organism: Streptomyces sp. NPDC014861; assembly: GCF_043081625.1. Lineage (NCBI taxonomy): Bacteria > Bacillati > Actinomycetota > Actinomycetes > Kitasatosporales > Streptomycetaceae > Streptomyces > Streptomyces sp. NPDC014861. Next base: position 83,462 of record NZ_JBIBWV010000016.1, on the reverse strand, counting down.
CCGTGCCCGCCGAAGGCGGAGACGGAGCGGACGATCGCGCCGAGGTTGCGCGGGTCGGTGACGCCGTCGAGGGCGACGATGAGCGGGTCCTCGTGCTCGTCGTAGGCGGCCGCGGCGAGGTCCTCGGGGTGCGCGTACTCGTACGGCGGGACCTGGAGGACGAGGCCCTGGTGGTTCAGGCCGTTGGTCATCCGGTCCAGCTCGGGGCGCGGCGCCTCCATGATGTTGATGTTGCCGCGGCCGGTGGCGAGGTTGAGGGCCTCGCGCACGCGCTCGTCGTTGTCGATGAACTGCTGCACGTACAGGGTGGTGGCGGGCACGCCGTCGCGCAGCGCCTCGAAGACGGGGTTGCGGCCGACGACCATCTCGGACTGGCCCTTGCCGCCGCGGCGGGCGACGGGCTTGCGCTTGGCCGCGTTCCTGGCCATCGCGTTGGAGACGCGGAAGGCCTTGTGGCCCTTGCGGTCCTCGGCCTTGGGCGTCGGGCCCTTGCCCTCCAGGGCGCGGCGTCGCTTGCCACCGCTGCCGATCGTCGCGCCCTTCTTGTTGGACGTGCGACGTCCCCTGCGCTGGCTGTTCCCGGCCATGACTGCTACCTGTTCCTCTGGCGTACGTGCGGAAGCTTGTTAAGTGAAGTGTGCCGCCCGGGGCTCCGGGCGGCACATCATCGGGGTGTTCTATCGGTTGGCGATGGTCCAGCGGGGGCCGTCGGGGCTGTCCTCGATGACCAGTCCGGACTGGGTGAGCTGGTCGCGGATGGCGTCCGCGGTGCCCCAGTCCTTGCGCTCGCGGGCCGCCTCGCGCTGCTGGAGCACGAGCCGGACGAGGGTGTCGACGACGCCGTGGAGCTCCTCGCCGCCGCCGGACTCGTCGGCCCAGTGGGGGTCGAGCGGGTCCAGGCCGAGGACGCCGAGCATGGCGCGGACCTCGGCGAGGCGGGCGATGGCCTCGTCCTTGTCGTCGGCGCCCAGCGCGCTGTTGCCCTGTCGGACGGTGGTGTGGATGATCGCCAGGGCGTGCGGGACGCCGAGGTCGTCGTCCATGGCCTCGGCGAAGGCCGGGGGCACCTCGGCGGCGGGCGGGACGGTCCGGCCGGCCTTCTCGGTGGCGCGCTGGACGAAGCCCTCGATGCGGCCGAAGGCGGCCTCGGCCTCGCGCAGGGACTCCTCGCTGTACTCGATCATCGAGCGGTAGTGCGGGGTGCCCAGGTAGTAGCGCAGGACGATGGGACGCCAGTTCTTGACCATCTCGGAGACGAGGACGGAGTTGCCGAGGGACTTCGACATCTTCTCGCCGCTCATGGTGACCCAGGCGTTGTGGACCCAGTAGCGGGCGAACTCGTCGCCGAAGGCCTTCGCCTGGGCGATCTCGTTCTCGTGGTGGGGGAAGATCAGGTCGAGTCCGCCGCCGTGGATGTCGAAGGCGGAGCCGAGGTACTTGTGGGCCATGGCCGAGCACTCCAGGTGCCAGCCGGGGCGGCCGCGGCCCCACGGGGTCTCCCAGTCCGGCTCGCCGGGCTTGGTCGCCTTCCACATGGCGAAGTCGCGGGGGTCGCGCTTGCCGGAGACGCCCTCGTCGGGCTGGCGGAGGTCGTCCAGGTCCTGGTTGGAGAGCTCCAGGTAGCCGGGGAAGGAGCGGACGTCGAAGTAGACGCTGCCGGCGGCCTCGTAGGCGTGACCGCGCTCGATGAGGCCGCGCATCATCTCGATCATCTCGGGCACGTGGCCGGTGGCGCGGGGCTCGTACGTGGGCGGGAGGCAGCCCAGGGCGTCGTAGCCGGCGTTGAAGGCGCGCTCGTTCTCGTAGCCGATGGACCACCAGGCGCGGTCCTGGTCCCTGCCCTTGGCGATGATCTTGTCGTCGATGTCGGTGACGTTGCGGACGAAGGTGACGTCGTAGCCGCGGTGGGCGAACCAGCGGCGCATGATGTCGAAGTTCAGCCCCGACCGGATGTGTCCGATGTGCGGGGCGGCCTGGACGGTGGCGCCACAGAGGTAGATCGAGACGCAGCCCGGCGTGAGCGGGGTGAAGTCACGGATCTGCCGGGCGCTGGTGTCGTACAGGCGAATAGTCACGGGGTCCAGGGTAGTGGTCGAGCGGTGGTGCCCCGCGACCGATTCCGGGGAGCGGGGCACGATTTTCCGGGCGTCAGCGGGTGACGGGGTAGACGAGCGCGGTCGCCAGGGCGGCGAGGCCCTCGGCGCGGCCGGTGAGGCCGAGTCCGTCGGTGGTGGTGCCGGAGACGGAGACGGGGGCGCCGGCCGCTTCGCTCAGGGCCTTCTGGGCTTCGTCGCGGCGCTTGCCGATCTTGGGGCGGACGCCGACGACCTGGACGGCGATGTTGCCGATCTCGTACCCCTCGGCGCGGACGATCCGGGCGGCCTCGGCGAGGAGGGTGACGCCGGAGGCGCCGGACCACTCGGGGCGGGAGGTGCCGAAGTGGGCGCCGAGGTCGCCGACGCCGGCGGCGGAGAAGAGCGCGTCACAGGCGGCGTGGGCGGCGACGTCACCGTCGGAGTGCCCGGCGAGGCCGTACCCGTCGCTGTCGGAGCCCTCCCAGAGGAGGCCGGCGCACCAGAGTTCGCGGCCCTTCTCGAAGGCGTGGACGTCGGTGCCGATTCCGGTGCGGGGCAGCACGGGGAGCTCAGAAGCCATCGTTGGCCCTCCTGCGGGCGAGTACGGCCTCGGCGAGGACGAGGTCGAGGGGGCGGGTCACCTTGAAGGCCTCTTCGTGGCCGGGCACGACGACGACGGGCGCGCCGAGCCGCTCGACCATGCCGGCGTCGTCGGTGGCGCCCTCGCCGGCGAGGGCGATGGTGGCGTGGGCGTCGACCAGGGTGTCGTGGTCGAAGCCCTGGGGGGTCTGGACGGCGCGGAGCCGGGCGCGGATCGGGGTGGCGACGACCTGCTCCGGGTCGCCGGGGGTCCCGGCCGGTTCGACCTCCTTGACGGTGTCGGCCACGGGCAGCGCGGGGACGACGGCGACGGCTCCGTCCCGGACCGCCTCGATCACGGCGTCGACGGTGTCGACGGGGACGAGGGGGCGGGCCGCGTCGTGGACGAGGACCGTGGTGATGCCGGCGGGGAGCGCCTTGAGGCCGAGGTGGACGGACTCCTGGCGGGTGTCGCCGCCGGCGACGACGAGGTAGTCCGTGCGCTCGGGGAGGGCGTGGGCGTCGAGGAGGTGCTTGACCTCGGTGACGCCGTCGGCGGGGGCGACCACGACGACGAGCTGGACCGCGCGGGAGGCGGCCATGGCGCGGACGGCGTGGATGAGCATGGGCGTGCCGTTCAGCGCGCGCAGCGCCTTGGGGGCGCCCGGGCCGAGGCGTACGCCCCGCCCGGCGGCGGGGATCACCGCTGCGGTGCGGTGGGGACGCGCTTCGTCAGACATCGGTTGCACTCCGGCAGGTTTGTTTCCGCGGGCGACGTGGGTATGGCGTCAGCAGGTTTCGATACGACGCCTCGACCGGGCCCTTTCCGTGACGACGGTCGGGGCGTCGCCGTGCGGGAGCCGCGGGCCGCGTGCTCCGTGGGGAGGGGAAAAGAGGAGACGAACATGCCGCAGTGCCCGGCGACGGCGCTGTGGAATCGATGGTGTGGATCGATGATTCACAGCGTGTCGGCGGGCACCGCGGCATTACTACTGCTGGGCATGGTGTGCGCCAGGCGTCAGGACGCGAGCACCTCGTCGAGGAGGGCCTCGGCCTTGTCCTCGTTGGTGTTCTCCGCGAGCGCCAGCTCGCTCACCAGGATCTGCCGAGCCTTGGCGAGCATGCGCTTCTCACCTGCGGAGAGACCACGCTCGCGCTCGCGGCGCCAGAGGTCGCGGACCACTTCGGCGACCTTGATGACATCGCCGGAGGCGAGCTTCTCGAGGTTCGCCTTGTAGCGGCGGGACCAGTTCGTCGGCTCCTCGGCGTACGGCGCGCGCAGCACCTCGAAGACCCGGTCGAGCCCGTCCTGCCCGACAACGTCGCGCACGCCTACGAACTCCGCGTTGTCCGCCGGCACGCGAACCGTCAGGTCGCCCTGCGCGACCTTGAGCACCAAGTAGGTCTTGTCCACACCCTTGATCTGGCGAGTTTCAATGGCCTCGATCAGCGCGGCCCCGTGATGGGGATAGACCACGGTGTCGCCAACCTTGAACGTCATGTGACAGGTACCCCTTCCGTGGCTATCCAGGGTAACACGGAAACTGGTTCTTCTGAATGGCGTTTCCGCAGGTCAGGGCATATCTCGGGGCTTGACAAGTGCGTCGCCCACATGCTGCAGAGGCCTTGCGGAAGGCGGTATTCGCAGGTCGGAGGGGCTACGTCGACGGAGAGAAACGCGCACGTCACACACATCCGGAGACCCCCGGAGAGTGCAGTATGTCCCGTTTCGTACGACCCCGAGTGGCCTCCTTCACATACTCCGTTCGAGGATCGACCACCCGTACGGAGGGATCGCGCCGAGAATCCGGAATTGATCAGCGGGCGACCCGTCCGTGCTTTTCCGTAAGGGAAGCGATGCGGAATGCGACGCGGCCGCCGGAATTGATCACGTCGGTTATGTGAACGCGGGGCCAATGGGATGTGTTCCGGCCACGGCCGGGGCGCGCGACCGGCCGTCCTCGCGGGACCGCGCGTGCGGCGCGGGGCGCTTAGGGGCGGGTCGGGTGCGGGACGGAGAGTGCGGCTCGGTAACCTAAGCGCGCTGACGCACCTTTAGCTGGTCCTTAGTACCCCTGGTACCGCTCCGGTACCTCTCCCGTCCGTACGTCCTAGGAGTTGCCGCCGCCGTGAGCCGCAGCCTTCGACGCGGCGCTCTCGCCGCCACCGCCGTCGTGTTCTCGATCGCCGCGCTGTCCGCCTGCGGGGCGGGCAACGACGCCCAGACGCTCGGCGTCAAGCCGGACAACGCCGCCGTCACGGTGGACGACGTCAAGATCCAGAACGCGCTCGTCATCACCCAGCCGACCCCCGGCGCCAAGGGCCCGGCGGTCGTCTCGGCCACCGTCTTCAACAACGGGCGCGCGCCGCAGACGCTCCAGTCGATCGCGCTGCCCGGCAGCAACGCGGCGGTCGTCCTCAAGGCCGCGCAGGGCACCGGCCCGATCGTGGTCCCGGCCGGCGGCTCCGTCGTCATCGGCGGCGCGGGCAACGCCTCCGCCACCATCGAGAACGGCCACGAGGCCGCGAAGAACGGCGACGCGCAGAAGGTCGTCTTCAAGCTCAGCGAGACCGGTGACGTCTCCCTGGAGGCCTTCGTCGTCCCGTCGACGAGCTACTTCAAGGACTTCGGCCCGACCGAGATCCCGCTCCCGCCGTCCGCCACCCCGTCCGCCGACGCCTCGGCCGACGCCGGTGAGCACGGCGCCGAGCACGGTGGCGAGGAAGGCGAGCACGGCGCCGAGGACGGCGAGGCCGGCACGGGCCACTGAGCCCACGCTCGTACACACGCGGAGAGGGGCGCCCCCGGTCGGGGGCGCCCCTCTCGCGTACACGGCCCTGCGCTGCACGCCCCGAAACCCCGCGCGCGGGCGGGGCCCCGGGATCCTACGGCTCGAACTTGTAGCCCAGGCCCCGGACCGTCACCAGATAGCGCGGGGCGCCGGGGTCGGGCTCGATCTTGGCGCGGAGGCGCTTGACGTGGACGTCGAGGGTCTTGGTGTCGCCGACGTAGTCGGCGCCCCAGACGCGGTCGATGAGCTGCATGCGGGTGAGGACGCGGCCCGCGTTGCGGAGCAGCATCTCCAGGAGGTCGAACTCCTTCAGGGGGAGGTCGATCTTGCCGCCGGCGACCGTCACCACGTGCCGGTCGACGTCCATGCGGACCGGACCGGCCTCCAGCGCCGCCGGGGTGACCTCCTCCGGCTCGCCGCGGCGCCGGAGCACCGCGCGGATGCGGGCGACCAGCTCGCGGGAGGAGAAGGGCTTCGTCACGTAGTCGTCGGCTCCTATCTCCAGCCCGACGACCTTGTCGATCTCGCTGTCCTTCGCGGTCACCATGATGACCGGGACGTTGGAGCGGCCGCGCAGCTGCCGGCAGACCTCCGTGCCGGGCAGGCCGGGCAGCATCAGGTCGAGGAGGACGAGGTCCGCTCCGTTGCGCTCGAACTCGTCGAGTCCGTCGGGGCCGGTCGCCGCCACGGCGACCTCGAAGCCTTCTTTGCGGAGCATGTACGACAGGGCGTCGCTGAAGGATTCCTCATCCTCGACGACAAGGACTCGGGTCACGGAAGGACCTCCGGTGCAGGAAGCGGTTCGGTCATGAGATCGGGGGTGAGGGAGGCGGGGGTCCGGCGGTCCCTCGCGGAGCCCGCCTCGGGCAGCCGCAGGGTGAAGGTGGAGCCCTGACCCTCGGTGCTCCACACCGTGACCTCTCCGCCGTGCGAGGCGGCCACGTGCTTGACGATCGCGAGCCCGAGCCCCGTACCGCCGGTGGCACGCGAGCGTGCCGGGTCGACGCGGTAGAAGCGCTCGAAGATCCGCTCGCGGTCCTTCTCCGGGATGCCGATGCCCTGGTCGGTCACGGCTATCTCGATGAGGTCCCCGCCGGGGGCCGCGACACGGCGGGCGGCGATGCCCACGCGGGTCCGGGCCGGCGAGTAGTTGACGGCGTTCTCGACCAGATTGCCGAGGGCGGCGGCGAGCTGGCCCCGGCTGCCCCAGACGAACAGGTCGGCGGAGCCTCCGGACGCCATGGTGATCTGCTTGGTGGAGGCCGGGTGCCGCGAGCGGTCGATCGCCTCGGCGACCAGCTCGTCCACGGACACCGGCTCGGAGTCCTCCAGCGGATCGTCGTTCTGCACCCGCGAGAGGTCGATGAGCTCCTGGACCAGGTTGGTCAGCCGGGTCGCCTCGATCTGCATCCGGCCCGCGAAGCGCATGACGGCCTCGGGGTCGTCCGAGGCGTCCATGACGGCCTCGGAGAGCAGGGAGAGCGCCCCGACCGGGGTCTTCAGCTCGTGGCTCACGTTCGCGACGAAGTCGCGCCGTACGGCTTCGATGCGGCGCGCCTCCGTCAGGTCCTCGACCAGGAGCAGGACGAGCCGCGAGCCGAGCGGGGCGACCCGCGCGGAGACCGCGAGGGCCTCGCCGCGGCCGCCGCCGCGCCGGGGCAGGTCCAGCTCGACCTGGCGTATCTCCCCGTCCCTGCGGGTGTCGCGGGCCATGTTGAGCATCGGCTCCACGGCCAGCTTCCCGCCGCGGACGAGCCCGAGGGCGTACGCCGCCGAGCTCGCCTTCACCACGGAGTCGCTCTCGTCGAGCACGACCGCGGAGGAGCGCAGCACGGAGAGCACGGTGTCGACGCCGGGCGGCAGCACGGCGTCGGTGTGCAGGGAGGTACGGGTGGGTCGCGCCTGGTCGCGTTCGCTCCAGCGGAACGCCAGCATGGCGATCACGCCGGTGCACACGCCGGCGATCGCGGCCAATGCGGCGACCGCCGCGTTCACGTCCATGCCATCCAGGTTATGCGTGGTCACGGACACTCTCCCAGCCGTCCGAGTGGCTGCTCGAACACTCGTCGCTCAGAGTTCACCCTGGGGACGGGGCCGGTTCATTTGTCCCGAGGGGCACCGCCCCCTGCGTCGCCCAGAGTTCACCTTCAGGTCCATGGCGGTTCACGTGAGGGGATGGAGCCGGACGCACAGGGGGCCGAACGTGGGAGCGTGGGGTCCTGAGCGACCACCCGATGAAGAGAGCACTGCCGGAGAGAGGGACATCCATGCGGGACGCGTACCACGAGGAACTTGATTCGATCGGCGAGGGCCTGGTCGAGATGGCCCGGCTGGTCGGATCGGCGATCGGGCGCGCCACCACGGCGATGCTCGACGCGGACCTGAAGCTCGCGGAGAGCGTGATCGCCGCGGACCAGAAGGTCGACGACCTCCAGCACGACCTGGAGGCGCGGGCGATAGCGCTGCTCGCGCGCCAGCAGCCGGTGGCGACGGACCTGCGGATCGTGGTCACCTCGCTGCGGATGAGCGCCGACCTGGAGCGCTCGGGCGACCTGGCACAGCACGTGGCCAAGCTGACCCGGCTGCGCTTCCCGGACCGCGCCGTCCCCAACGACCTGCACGCGACCATCCTCCAGATGGGCCAGCTCGCGCAGCGCCTGATGGCGAAGGCCGCCGAGGTCATCATCACCAAGGACGTCGACCTGGCGATGCAGCTGGAGCAGGACGACGACGAGATGGACCTGCTGCACCGGGCGCTCTTCCAGCACCTGATGGACGACCGGTGGAAGCACGGCATCGAGACGGCCGTGGACGTGACGCTGCTGGGCCGGTACTACGAGCGGTTCGCCGACCACGCGGTGTCGGTGGCGAAGCGGGTCGTCTATCTGGTGACGGGCGAGCACGCGGACGAGCTCCAGCCGACGGACACGCCGGTCGAGGGCGCGTAGGGCGTACGCGGGCCCGGTGGGGCACTCGGGGGGCGCACAGGCGCGCGGGGCTACCGTGCGCCGTTGATGCGCCGGTCCGGCGGGGCATGGAATGGGGGACGAGGGACGAACCGCGTCCCGCGAGGGAGGGACCCCCATGGCCGATTCCCCCATCACGACCGACTCCGCCGCGGAGGCCCCGCGCGAGCGGTCGCCGCTGCCCCTCCTGGGCGCCTGCGGCTGCGGCCCCGGCTGCGGCTGCGGCTGCCAGGCGGGGGCGCCGTGCCAGTGCGGCGGCTGCTCCGGCTGACGAGAGCGGGGGAGGGTCCCGGCGGGCCCCTCCCCCGCCCCGGCCGTCACAGGTCGAGGACGCCGACGGTCTGGCCGCCGCTCTCCTCGCCGGTGGTGCGGAATCCGAGCCGACGGTAGAACTCCCCGGGCCCGTCCTCGCCGGGCTCCCAGGTCACGTACATCCGCCGGGCCCCGCGCCGGCGCAGCTCCTCGGCGACCGCGTCGACCGCGAAGCGGCCGTATCCCGCGCCCTGCGCGTCGGCGGAGATGTTCAGCCGCCACAGCCCGCTGCGCCGGTCCGACGGGTCCTCCTCCTCGCGCCAGGCGATGTCGAGGAAGGCCATGACGAAGCCGACGAGCCGGTCGCCGTCGAGGATCAGGCGGGGCCAGGCGGTCTCGCCGTACGCGTACGCCTCGGCCAGCGACTTCACGACGGGCGAGACGTTCTTCTCCTGATGGGGGTGGACGCGCAGGGCGAGAGCGGCGTCCACGGTGGCCGGGGTGACCGGCTCCAGGCGCGGTGATCGTGTCATGCGCGGGACGGTAGCGAGCGGCACCGCCCGCGGCGTCCCCTTTTCCGCCCCCGCCGCCCCCCTCGGACCTCCTCCGCCCCCCGCGAACCCCTTTCACCTCGGATTACCGTCGGTCACCCCTGGGCATCGGCCGCTCCGCCCGACAGAATTGCGGCCATGCCCTCCGCGCGAGCGATCCTCCTGACAGCGGCAGCGGCCGGTACCGCCGCGCTGCTGCTCACGGGCTGCTCGGTGCCGCCGGCCGGACTGACGGGCGTCTCGGTGGCGGAGGACGGCACCCCGCTCGGCGTCCTCCTCATGTGCCACGACCACGTGGACGGGGCGACGCTCCATCCGGGCGGCCGGCCGCCGGAGTCCGAGGAGACCACGGGCGCCTGGCGGCACGAGGGACGCGTCACCGGCTTCACCAGCTGGCCGCTGCTGCCGACGGCGGGCGCGCCGACGGCCGAGCGGTGGACGGCGGAGCAGGAGGCGACCCGGCTGGAGAAGGGCCGGGCGTACCGGCTGTACGGCTGGACCTCGGACGACTCCTGGTCCACGGTGGCCGTCGAGTTCACCCCGGAGGACCTGGCCCGCCTGAGGCCGGGCCAGGTGCGCTACACCGTGGACGACGAGATCCGCACGACCTCCCTCGACGACTTCCGCGACCTCGCCTGCGACGAGGCCGCGGGCGGCCGCGAGGAGCACTGACGCGAAGGAGCCCCCCGCCCGCGGTGATCCGCGGACGGGGGGCTCCTTCGGGCCGTACGGGCCCGACGGGCGCGAAGGCTACTTCTTGCCCTGGTTCTTGACGGCCTCGATGGCGGCCGCGGCGGCCTCCGGGTCGAGGTAGGTGCCGCCGGGGTTGAGGGGCTTGAAGTTCTCGTCCAGCTCGTAGGCGAGCGGGATGCCGGTGGGGATGTTGAGGCCCGCGATGTCGGCGTCGGAGATGCCGTCGAGGTGCTTCACCAGGGCGCGGAGGCTGTTGCCATGGGCGGCGACCAGGACCGTGCGGCCGGCGAGGAGGTCCGGGACGATGCCGTCGTACCAGTACGGGAGCATGCGCTCGACGACGTCCTTGAGGCACTCGGTCTGCGGGCGCAGCTCCGGCGGGATCGTCGCGTAGCGGGCGTCGCCGGCCTGCGAGTACTCGGCGTCGTCGGCGAGCTTCGGCGGCGGGGTGTCGTACGAGCGGCGCCACAGCATGAACTGCTCCTCGCCGAACTCGGCGAGGGTCTGCGCCTTGTCCTTGCCCTGGAGGGCGCCGTAGTGACGCTCGTTCAGGCGCCAGGAGCGGTGGACCGGGATCCAGTGGCGGTCCGCGGACTCCAGCGCGAGCTGGGCGGTGCGGATGGCGCGCTTCTGGAGGGAGGTGTGCAGGACGTCGGGGAGCAGGCCGGCGTCCTTGAGCAGCTCGCCGCCGCGCGTCGCCTCCTTCTCACCCTTCGCGGTGAGGTTCACGTCCACCCATCCGGTGAACAGATTCTTCTCGTTCCACTCGCTCTCGCCGTGGCGGAGGAGGATCAGCTTGTACGGTGCGTCGGCCATGCGTACGAGCCTAATGGACCACTGACGATTGACGCGCGTCGTCAATTCGCTGGCGTCCGCCAGCCGAGATGCGTAAGTTTCGAGAGCCATCGGAGGGACTTACAAGACCGGAGACACTGCCTCATATGTCCATCGCTTCTCTCAGACGATCGGCACGCGCCACCGTCTCCGGCCTCCCGCAGGGCTTCTGGTGGCTCTGGCTGTCGACCTTGGTCAACCGCACCGGGGCCTTCGTCCTGACCTTCCTCTCCCTCTACCTGACGACGGAGCTCGGGCACTCCGCGTGGTTCGCCGGTCTGGTCGTCGCCCTGCACGGTCTCGGCGGCGTCGCCGGATCCCCGCTCGGCGGCGTGCTGACGGACCGGTGGGGACGCCGGCCCACGATGGTCACGATGCACCTGGCGTCCGCCGCCTGCGCCGGCGCGCTCGCCTTCGTCACCAGCGCCTGGGGCGTGGCCCTGGTCGTGCTGCTGATGGGCGTCTCCATGCAGGCGGTCCGTCCCTCCATCAACGCGACGATCGCGGACATGGTCCCCGCCGACGACGTCCGCCGGGCGTACGCCCTCAACTACTGGGCCCTGAACCTGGGCTTCGCCGTCGCCTCGATCGCCGGCGGCGCCGCCGCCTTCCTCGGCTACCGCACCCTCTTCCTCGTCGACGCCGTCGCCACCACCCTGTGCGCGGTCATCGTCTTCCTGCGGCTGCCGGAGACCCGCCCCGAGCGGGTCGTGGCCGCGGCCGGGGAGAAGGCGGCCGAGGAGCGGGTGTCGATGCTCGACGTGCTGCGCGACGCGCCGTTCCGCACCCTCGTCCTGCTCAACCTGCTGGTCTGCGTGGTCTTCACCGCGCCCTGGATCGGACTGCCGCTGACCATGGCCGAGCAGGGCCTGCCGCCGTCCTCGTACGGCATGGTGATCGCGGTCAACGGCATCGTGATCGTCGGCTTCCAGCTGCTGGTGAACAAGGTGACCGAGCGGCGCTCGCCGGTCGTCCTGCTGACCGTCTCCTCGCTGCTCTTCGCCGTCGGCACCGGCGCGACGGCGCTGGCCGGTTCGTCCGTGGCCTTCGCGGCGACCGTCATCGTGTGGACGATCGGCGAGATGGTCCACGTGCCGACGAACGCCGCCGCCACCGCGCGGCTCGCCCCGGAGCACGCCCGCGGGCGCTACCAGGGCGTGATGGGCATGTCGTGGGCGGTGGCCGGCTTCGTCGCCCCGGTGATGGCCGGCGCGGTCGTGGACGGACCCGGTTCGAACGTGCTGTGGGCCGGGACCTTCGCCCTCGGCGTCGTCGCCGCCGTCGGCTACGCCCTCCGGCTCCGCAAGGCGCTGCGCGAGGAGGAGCCGGTGGTCGCCCCGGTCGCGGACCCCGCGGTGGAGGCGCTGGAGGCCGAGGGGGAAGGGGCCGTGGAGAAGGCCGTCAGTCCCGCTCCGGTGCCGTCTCCCGCTCCCGTGCCGTCTCCCGCTGCGGCGCCGTCGGCGGCGTCGTCTCCCGCGTCAGGCTCCTGAAGGCGTCGAGGTTGCGCGTCGACTCCCCGCGGGAGACCCGCCAGGCGTACTCCCGCCGGATGGCCGACGCGAAGCCGAGTTCGAGCAGCGTGTTGAAGTCGCCGTCCGCCGCTTCCAGGACCGAGCCGAGCAGCCGGTCCAGCTCCTCCGGCGTGACGGCGGCCAGCGGGAGCTTGCCGGCGAGGTAGATGTCGCCGAGCGGGTCGATCGCGTAGCCCACCCCGTACAGCCTGAGGTTCCGTTCGAGGAGCCAGCGGTGGACGCCGGCCTCGTTCTCGTCGGGGTGGCGGACGACGAAGGCGTTGAGCGAGAGGGAGTGGCGGCCGAGCCGCAGCGACAGCGTCGTGGACAGCTTGCGGACGCCGGGGAGCTTGACCACGTACGAGCCCGGTTCGGGGCTCTCCCACTCCAGCTCCGCCTCGTCGAGCGTGCCCTCGACGATCCGCCGTGCGTCCTGAGCGTCCTGAGCGTCAGCCATGGTGGGAGCGTACGCGACGGTGGTGCGCCCGCTGCCTGTGGTCGTGCATGGCGGCCGTGTACACGTCGGCGGTGGCCGAGGCGGCCGTGTCCCAGCCGAAGGACCCGGCGTGCCGGGCGGCGGCCTCGCCCATCCGGGCGGTGAGCTCCGGGTCGGCGGCGAAGCGCTCCAGCACGCGCGCGTAGTCCGCGGGGTCGTGCCCCTGCACCAGGAAGCCGGTCCGCCCGTCCCGCACGGCGACGGGCAGGCCGCCCACCGAGGCCGCCACGACCGGTGTGCCGGCCGCCTGCGCCTCGATCGCGACCAGCCCGAAGGACTCGCTGTACGAGGGCATGACGAGGACCGACGCGGCCCGGAACCAGTCCGCGAGCCGCTCCTGGCCCACCGGCGGGTGGAAGCGCACCAGATCCGCGACGCCCAGCCTGGCCGCGAGCTTCTGCAGCTGTTCCGGCTTCGCGAGGCCGCTGCCGCTGGGTCCGCCGACCACCGGCACCACCATGCGGGAGCGCAGCGAGGGATCGCGGTCGACCATCAGGGCGGCGGCGCGCAGCAGGATGTCCGGGGCCTTCAGCGGCTGGATGCGGCCGGCGAAGACGGGGACGAAGGCGTCCCGGGGCAGTCCGAGGCGGGCGCGTGCGGCGGCCCGGCCGTCGGCGGGCCGGAACCGGTCGAGGTTGACCCCCGGGTGGACGACCGCGATCTTGCCGGGATCCGCCTCGTAGAAGCGGGCCAGCTCGTCGGCCTCCTCGGTGGTGTTGGCGATCAGCCGGTCGGCGGCGGCGACGATCTGCGTCTCGCCGATGACCCGGGCGGCGGGCTCGGGGGTGTCGCCCTCGGCGAGCGAGGCGTTCTTGACCTTGGCCATGGTGTGCATGGCGTGGACGAGCGGGACGCCCCACCGCTCGGCGGCGAGCCAGCCGACGTGGCCGGAGAGCCAGTAGTGCGAGTGGACCAGGTCGTAGTGGCCGGGGCGGTGGCCCGCCCACGCCTGCATGACGCCGTGCGTGAAGGCGCAGAGCTGGGCCGGCAGCTCCTCCTTGGCCAGCCCCTCGTACGGGCCGGCGTCCACGTGCCGCACCAGGACGCCGGGCGCCAGCTCGACCACGGGGTCGAGGCCGCCGGTGGTGGCCCGGGTGAAGATCTCGACCTCGATGTCGATCGCGGCGAGCCGCTTGGCGAGCTCCACGATGTAGACGTTCATGCCGCCCGCGTCGCCGGTGCCCGGCTGGTGGAGCGGGGAGGTGTGCACGGAGAGCATGGCCACCCGGCGCGGGGTCCGGGGGCGGCCCGGCAGCCACAGCCGGGACGGGGCTGCCGGGTGCCGGTGCCGGGTGCCGGCGAACCGGGACACGTACTGGCTCACTGCGGCGGTCCTTCCGCGAGAGGGGCCTGGCGTGCGGACATGACAGGCGGAGGGCGCGGTACACGTCCTCCGCCCCGCACAACACCGGAACGGTTCCTTTCATTTCCTCCGCCCCCGGCGCTTTGCCAATTCATTACGCGGGGGCCTCCTCGCCCTCCCGCTCCGTATCCTTCCTCCCATGGCCCCGCGCACCACCCGCCCCGTCGGCACCCCGACCCGCGGGACCACCAACCCGAACCGGCTGCGCCGCATGGACCGCTGGATCGCCGCCGTCCACGGCCCCGCCCTGCGCCGCTCCCCCGAGCCGCCCGTCGCCGTCGACCTCGGTTACGGGGCCGCGCCCTGGACCGCCGTGGAACTGCTCGCCCGGCTGCGCACCGCCGAGCCGCGGACCCTGCTGTACGGGATCGAGATCGAGCCCGCGCGGGTCGAGGCGGCGAAGCCGTACGAGGAGCGGCACCAGGGGCTGTTCTTCGCGCACGGCGGCTTCGAGGTGCCGGTGCCGGGCGCGCCCGCGCTGATCCGGGCCGCGAACGTGCTGCGCCAGTACGACGAGGAGCAGGTCGCGGCCGTGTGGGAGCGGCTGTGCGGGCGGCTCGCGCCCGGCGGGCTGCTGGTCGAGGGGACCTGCGACGAGATCGGGCGCCGGCACGTGTGGGTGGCGCTGGACCGGAGCGGGCCGCGCACGGTCACCCTCGCGACCCGGCTCGGCTCCCTCGACCGCCCCTCCGACCTCGCCGAGCGCCTGCCGAAGGCGCTGATCCACCGCAACGTGCCGGGCGAACCGGTCCACGCTTTCCTGCGGGACTTCGACCGGGCCTGGGCGGCGGCCGCGCCGTACGCCTCCCTGGGGGCCCGGCAGCGGTGGATCCGCTCGGTCCGCGACCTGGCCGGGGAGTGGCCGGTCGTGGACGGCCCGAAGCGGTGGCGGCAGGGCGAGGTGACGCTCCGCTGGGAGGCGCTGGCCCCGGGCGGCGGCTGAGCCCCGCGCGGCCTTCCGGGCGGCCCGGGCGGCTGAGCCCGCCCGGCCCGCCGGACACCCCGGACCGCGGCTGAGCCCGCGCGACCTTCCGGACACCCCCGGCCCGCCGGACACCCCCGGCGCCCCGATCGCCCCGGACGCCCCGGTGTCTCCCGGGTGTCCTGGGGGCCACCGGCGCACCACATTCCTCCCGCGCGACCCCCGGAGGGGAACGTCACCCGCTCACCGACCGTCACTCTGACGGGGTACCTGTCGTTTTCCCGTTCCGCGTGGCACTATCGCCAGGACCACACAAGTTACTGACGGTAAATCAGAAAGTGGCCGAGGGGGCACCCGGTCATGAGGGGGATCCAGTGAACCGACGACGCCGACGTCCGTACGCCGCCGCCGCGGTCACCGTGGCCTGCGCCCTGGCCCTGCTGGCCACCCCGGCGCTCACCCTCCAGGCCGCCGCCGCCCCGCTGCCGCCGCCCCCGCCGAAGAAGACCCTCGAACAGGTCCGTACGGAGATCGACCGGCTCTACCGGCAGGCGGCCTCCGCCACCGACGCGTACAACCTCGCCGAGGAGCGCACCGAGAAGCAGTCCGCCGAGATCGTCCGGCTCGCCCGCATGATCGAGGGCGGCCGCAAGCGGATCGACACCCTCAAGGCCCAGGCCGGCGCCACCGCCCGCGCCCAGTACCGCAACGGCGGCCTCCCCGACGGGGCCCAGTTCGCCCTCGCCGGAGACCCCCAGCTCTTCCTCGACACCGCAGGCCGGCTCCGCGAGGGCGCCAAGGCCACCACCGACCTCATCGGCGAACTCTCCCGCGCCCAGGCCGAGCTGGACACCTACGCGAGCGAGGCCGGCGACCACTGGACCACGCTGGAGGCCGACCGCGTCCGGCAGGCCGAGGCGAAGAAGGAGATCAACGGCAAGATCGCCGCCGCGAAGAAGCTGGAGAGCGAACTCGCCGCCGAGGAGCGCGAGCGGCTGCGCCGGCTGGAGGAACTGGCCCGGCAGCGGGCCCAGTCGAAGTGGCTCGGCTCCGGCATCCTCGCCGAACTCTCCCCCGAGGCCACCCCGGAGAGCGGCAAGGCGATCCGGTCCGCCCTCGCCCAGGTCGGCAAGCCGTACGTGTGGGGCGCCGAGGGCCCCGACTCCTTCGACTGCTCCGGGCTGACCCAGTCCGCCTGGGGGGCCGCGGGCAAGCCGATCCCGCGCACCTCCCAGGAGCAGTGGCGGCTCCTCCCCCGCGTGCAGCCGAAGGACATGCGCCCCGGTGACCTGATCGTCTACTTCCAGGACGCCAGCCACATCGGCATGTACATCGGCGACGGGAAGATGGTCCACGCGCCCCGCCCCGGGCGGAACGTCACCGTCGCGGGCGCCGGCTCGATGGAGATCCTCGGCATCGTCCGCCCGTCCTGACCGCCCGGCCGCCCCCGCGCGGCCGGGGCCCCGCCCGGCGACGCCGTCATGACGGCCCGGCCGCGCGCCCCCGCCCGGCGTCCCCCGCCCGGCGCCCCCGCGTCCACCCATCGGACGCCCGCGCCCGACCTGACAGATCGCCCCGAGTGACCTTTCTCATGGGTCCGGAGCCCGCCCGCGCCTGCTCGGGGCGCAACTACCTCCCCTTCCGCGGCATATGCCAACGCGTGCCGGGCCGCCCGCGGAGTGATCGCCATTCCGCTGCGCGCCGCACTGCCGCTATGGTCCCGGACGGGCGGGACGCCACCCGGCGCCCGGCGCACCCTCGGGGGAGGGAAGGAAACCCGAACCGATGCCCGTATCCGTACCGCGCCAGAGAATCGTCTCTGCTGCGGGGCAAGGCGAGACCACCGCCATGGACGCCACCGCTGTGACAGACACAGGAACAGGCACAGGAACAGGAACACCGGCCACCGCGGAAGCCCCCGCGACGGCCGACCGCGACCGCACCGACCTCACCCTCCTGGTCGTCGAGGACGACCCGGCGGGTGCCCTCGCCGTACCCGAGCTGCTCGACGCGGCCGGCGCCTCCGGCATCCGGATCCGCATCCGTACCGCCCGCAACCTCACCGAGGCCGAGCGGCTCCTCACCGACGACGTGCACTGCGTGCTCGTCGACCTCTCGCTGCCCGCGCCCCGCGGCACGTCCGGCGAGGACCCGCTCGCCGGACTGCGGCACATCCTGCGCCTCGCGCCCCGGCACGCCGTCCTCGCCCTGGCCCCCTCGACCGACCCCGAACTGGCCGCGGAGGCGGTCCGGGTCGGGGCCCAGGACCACCTCTTCCGCGAGGAGCTGGACGGCCGGCTGCTGAGCCGCGCCATCCGGTACGCGGTCGAACGCAAGCGCAACGACGCCGCCAAGGTGAAGCTCGCCGAGTCCCGGCTGCGCGCCCAGGAGAACGCCCGCCTGGAGCGCGGCCTGCTGCCCACCCCGCTCCTGGAGGGCTCCGACCTGGCCTTCGCGGCGAGCTACCGGCCCGGCCGGTCCCGCGCGCTGCTCGGCGGCGACTTCTACGACGTCGTCCGCACCCCGGACGGCACCGTCCACGCCATGATCGGCGACGTCTGCGGCCACGGCCCGGACGAGGCCGCCCTCGGCGTCGAGCTGCGGATCGCCTGGCGCGCCCTGACCTTCGCCGGACTCTGCGGGGACGAGCTGCTCTCCACGCTCCAGCAGGTCCTGGAGCACGAGCGGGAGAGCGAGGAGATCTTCGCGACGCTGTGCACGGTCGACATCGCGCCCGACGGACGCCGGGCCGGGCTCTGCCTGGCCGGGCACCCGGCCCCGCTGGTCTCCCACCGGGGCGGGACGGCACGGCTCCTGCCGTACGAGGACGGGGGCCCCGCCCTGGGCCTGCTGCCGCGCGCCCGCTGGCCGCGCCGACAGGTCGAGCTGGGCGGGGCGTGGAGCCTGCTGCTCTACACCGACGGCCTGATCGAGGGCCGGACGGCGGGCCCCGGGTCGCCGCGGCTCGGACAGGACGGCATGGTCGGGGTGATCAACCGGCAGCTGGCCGGCGGTCTGCACGGCGAGGCGCTCCTGGAGGCGGCGATGGCCGAGGCCCGGGCGCTGAACGGCGGCGAGCTGACGGACGACGTGGCGCTGCTCGCCCTGGAACGGGGCGGGGCCCGGGGATAGTCCCCGGGCCCCGGCCGCCGTACCCGCCGACGTCTCGGCGCACGCCGTACGTGCCCCGCCGCCGGTCGCGCCTACCGGCCGCCGTTGTAGGGGCCGTACGGTCCGTCGCTGCTGGAACCGCCGCGCCGGCCGCCACCGCCGCCGCCCATCACCTGCTTGAGGGCGGGCCGCACGTCCACCATGAAGACGATCGCGGCGATCAGGCCGGCGATCAGGAGGAAGAGCAGGCCGGGCAGGAAGAGGTTCAGGGCGAGGTTGACCCCGAGGAGGATCAGCCAGAACTTCTTCGTCTGCTTGTCCGCGGCCCGGTAGGCGTCCTCACGGACCATCGCCGCGATGACGAACGAGGCGATCGCGAAGCCGGTGAAGACCAGGAACATCAGCAGGGTGAGGGTGTTGTCGAACCGGTCCATCAGCATGCTGAACACCGCCTAGGGGGTCATGGGGTACGTACGCCTCGCGGTCAACGTACCCGTTCCAACGCGTCCGGCCCCAGAAATCGTGCCCGGGTCCGCTATTCGGCCTCGGCGGAGGCGGCCGCGGCGGCCGGCTTCTTGGCGGGGGCCTTGCGGGCGGCGGGCTTGCGGGCGGGCGCCTTCTTGGCCACCGGCTCCTCGGCGACGGCCTCGGACACCTCAGGGGCCGCGGGGGCCTCGGACGCGGCGGAGGGCTCGGCCGCGGCGGCCGTCTCCGACGGCCCGTCCGCCGGCTCCGGCTCGACCACGACCGCGATCTCGGTGATCGTGTCCGCCGTCTCGCCGCGCCAGGCGCGGACGCTCTCCTCACCGCGGGCGGCGACCTCCTCGTACTTCTCGCGCGCCTTGACCGCGTACTCGGCGGCCACGCCGACGCCCCGCAGGGCCAGGTCCTGCGCGGTCTCGCCGAGCTTCTTGAAGTCGGTGTCGAGCACCCCGACGACCTCGGCGACCTTCGCCTGGACGACGGCCTGGGCCTCCTTGGCCCGGTCGGTCACCTTCTCCTGCACGGCCTTGGGGTCGGTGTTCCGGACGGCCTCGATCCGGCCGGGCGCCTCCGCGGCGAGCTGCTCGATCAGGCCGGGCACCTTCCGGGCCTGCTGCACGGCGAGCTCGGCGGTGCCGGCGGCGAAGTAGAGGGGGGTACGCAGTTCGTCGATGATGGCCATGCTGGTGGTCCTCCCGGTGGGCGTACGGTCTAGCTCGAAGGCGGCGTGGCATCGGGGGCGGCGCTCTCCGCCACCCTCGCCGCGGCGTTCTCGGCGGCGTTCCCGGCGACGTTCTCCGTCGCGCTCTCCGCCGCGTTCTCCTTGCGGAAGGAGTCGTAGATCTGGAGCAGCACCTGCTTCTGCCGCTCGCTGATCGAGGGATCGGCCAGGATGACGGCACGCGTCTCCAGCTCGTCCCGCTCCCTCTCGTCGAGGATCCCGGCCCGCACGTAGAGCGTCTCGGCCGAGATCCGCAGGGCCTTGGCGACCTGCTGGAGCACCTCGGCGCTGGGCTTGCGCAGCCCGCGCTCGATCTGGCTCAGGTACGGGTTCGACACCCCGGCCGCCTCGGCGAGCTGCCGGAGCGAGAGCTGCGCGGTGCGCCGCTGCTCGCGCAGGTACTCGCCGAGGCTGCCGAGATTGCCGACGTTGAGCGATGCCATGGTGCGTACCCTGCCACCGCTTGCTAACTATTGCAAGCAACTGCTTGCTGGAGTGTTCGCGGAGGCGGGGCGCCGGTACCGTGAAGGGCGTGACGACCCGCATACCGCTCGACGACCTCCGGCGCCTGCGCAAGGCGCGGGACCAGATGGACCGGGACTACACGCAGCCGCTGGACGTGCCGGCCCTCGCGCGGACGGCGCTGATGTCCGCCGGACACTTCGCGCGCAGCTTCCGGAGCGCCTTCGGGGAGACCCCGTACAGCTATCTGATGACCCGGCGGATCGAGCGCGCCAAGGCGCTGCTGCGGCGCGGCGACCTGTCGGTGACGGACGTCTGCATGGAGGTGGGGTGTACGTCGCTGGGCTCGTTCAGCTCGCGCTTCACCCAGTTGGTGGGCGAGACGCCGAGCGCCTACCGGGCGCGCGAGCACGGCGCCGACGCCGGGCTGCCCGCCTGCGTCGCCAAGGTGGTCACGCGACCGGTCAGGAACGGAGAAGCGCGGCCCGGCGGCGCTCCCTAGCGTGGAACCCATGGACATCAACCTGCACCAGTGCTTCATCGCCGTCGACGACCACGAGGCCGCCCTCGGCTTCTACCGCGACGCGCTCGGCTTCGAGATCCGCAAGGACGTGGACTTCGGCGGCATGCGCTGGGTGACCCTCGGGTCGCCCGCGCAGCCGGACGTCGAGATCGTCCTCGAACCGCCGCTGGCCGACCCCGGCGCCACCGAGGAGGACCGCAAGGCCGTCACCGAGCTCCTCGCCAAGGGCCTGCTGCGGGGGGTCAACCTCCGCACGGCCGACGTGGACGCGGCCTTCGAGAAGGTCCGGGCGGCCGGCGCCGACGTGCTCCAGGAGCCGGTGGACCAGCCGTACGGCGTCCGCGACTGCGCCTTCCGCGACCCGGCCGGGAACATGATCCGGATCGCCCAGGCCTGACGCGCCCCGCGCCGACCCCCACCTCCACCCTGAACCAGCCCTCACCCCCACCCTGAGCCGACCGGCCAGGCCCGGTGCCGCAGCCGCCCCACTCCCGGCTCACCCCAGAACCGTCCCGTTCCGGACCGTCCGGAACGGGACGGTTCTGGCTACCCTGGCGGACATGACCGCCATGAGCCCCCGCCGCAGCGAGCCCGATCTCTCCTACCTCCTCGACCACACCAGTCACGTCCTGCGCACCCGCATGGCGGCGGAGCTGGCGGAGATCGGACTCACCGCCCGGATGCACTGCGTCCTCGTCCACGCCCTGGAGGAGGAGCGGACCCAGGCGCAGCTGGCCGAGATCGGCGACATGGACAAGACGACGATGGTCGTCACCGTGGACGCCCTGGAGAAGGCCGGGCTCGCGGAGCGGCAGCCCTCCAGCACGGACCGGCGGGCGCGGATCATCGCCGTCACCGAGGCGGGCGCGCGGGTCGCCGAGGAGAGCCGGCGGATCGTGGACGGCGTCCACGCGCAGGCCCTCGACTCGCTCGCGGAGGAGGAGCGGGAGGTGCTGGTGCGCGCGCTGGGGCGGCTGGCGGAGGGGCATCTGAGGACACCGGCCGAGGGGCCGGCGGCCACGCGCAGGGCCCGCCAGAAGAGCTGAGCCCCGCGACCACCCCGTTCCACCCCTCAGATTTCCTCTCCTAAAAAATAGTCTGCAACAAAACCTTCTGCTAGCGTCTCTCCTGTCGCCTCCATCGACAGGAGAGATCCATGCGTGCCCTCCGCACCCGCGCACAGTCCCGCCCCGAGCCCCGCTCCCTCGCGCTCGCCGTCCTCGCCAGCGCCATGCTCATGACCGTCCTCGACGGCAGCATCGTCACCGTCGCCATGCCCGCCGTCCAGGCCGACCTCGGCTTCACCCCGGCCGGGCTGAGCTGGGTCGTCAACGCCTACCTGATCGCCTTCGGATCGCTGCTCCTGCTCGCCGGACGGCTCGGCGACCTCATCGGACGCAAGCGCATGTTCCTCGCCGGGACGGCCGTCTTCACCGGCGCGTCGCTGCTCGCCGCCGTCGCCGCCTCCCCCGCCGTCCTCATCGCCGCCCGCTTCCTCCAGGGCGCCGGCAGCGCGATGTCCTCCGCCGTCAGCCTCGGCATCCTCGTCACGCTCTTCACCGAACCGCGCGAACGCGCCCGCGCCATCGCCGTGTTCAGCTTCACCGGCGCCGCCGGCGCCTCCCTCGGACAGGTCCTCGGCGGGCTCCTCACCGATGCCCTCTCCTGGAACTGGATCTTCTTCATCAACCTGCCCATCGGCGCCGCCGCGATCGCCCTCGCCGCCCGCGCCCTCCCCGCGGACCGCGGCCTCGGCCTGCGCGCGGGCGCCGACGCGCTCGGCGCGCTGCTGGTCACCGGGGGCCTGATGACCGGCATCTACGCGGTCGTGCGGATCGAGGAGTACGGCGCCGCCTCGGCCCACACCCTCGGCCTGGGCGCGCTCGCCCTCGCCCTGCTCGCCGGCTTCCTGGTCCGCCAGCGCCGGACCGCGACCCCTCTGATGCCGCTGCGGATCCTCCGCTCCCGGGCGGTCGCCGGTGCCAACCTCGTCCAACTGCTCATGGTCGCCGCCCTGTTCTCCTTCCAGGTGCTGGTCGCCCTCTACCTCCAGAAGGTCCAGGGGTACGGCGCCACCGCGACCGGGCTCGCCATGCTGCCCGCCGCCCTGGTCATCGGCGCCGTCTCGCTCGGCGTCGCCGCCCGGCTCATCACCCGGTTCGGCGAGCGGGCGGTGCTGCTCACCGGGATCACGCTCCTCGTCGGCGTGCTCGGCCTGCTGACCCGGGTGCCCGTGCACGCCTCGTACGCCGTCGACCTGCTCCCGGTGATGCTGCTCGCCGCCGGCTTCGGCCTGGCGCTGCCCGCCCTCACCGCACTCGGCATGTCGGGCGCCGACGAGGCCGACGCGGGCCTGGCCTCCGGACTCTTCAACACCACCCAGCAGATCGGCATGGCCCTCGGCGTCGCCGTCCTGACCACCCTGGCCGCCGCCCGCACCGAGGCCCTCGGCGCGGCGGGCCGAACCGCCGCCGAGGCCCTGACCGGCGGCTACCGGCTCGCCTTCGCCGTCGGTACGGGGCTGCTGCTCGCCGCCCTCGCCGTCGCGGCGACCGTACTCCGCCCCCGCAAGCCCCAGGACCCGACCACGATCCCGACGCAGACCCCGACCCGGAACCAGACCCCGACCCCGAACCAGAACCCGGCCAAGACCCCGACCCCGACCCCGACCCCGACCCCGAACGCGACCCTGCCCCGGGACCCGGCCCCGTCATCGCCCGCCAAGGCCGGCGCCACCACGGCCGCCTGACCGAGCCTCAGGAAGCGCGGCCCTCCACGAGGGCCGCGACGCCGTCCAGGATCCGGGCGAGACCGAAGCGGAACTCGTCGTCCGGATCATCGGCATGGTCGAGGACCCCCGAGTCGATCACCTTCGCCACCTCCGGGAACGCCTCCGGGTCGACCAGCCGGCGCAGGGTACGGCTGTACTGGAGCATGGCCTCCCGGGGCTCGGCCCCGGTGGCCGCCACCGCCTCGGCCAGCTCCACCATCATCAGCGCCTCGTTCTTCACGAACCCGGCCACGAGCAGCGTCACCGCCAGCTTCTCGCCCGCGTCCAGGCCCGTGCCGGCCATCGCGCGCAGCATCTGCTCCCACCAGGCGACCCCGTTCGGGGTCGAGGGCGGCCCGGAGACCGGGACCCGCAGGAGCCACGGGGAGCGCCGGTAGATCTCGCGCAGCTCCCGGGCCACGCGCTCCAGCCCCTCGCGCCAGCCCGCCTCCGGGTCCACCAGGCCTTCCGGCGGGGCGCCGGTCGCCGCCTCCTGCATCAGCACGTACAGCTCCTGCTTGGCGGAGACGTACCGGTAGAGGGACATGGTGGAGGCGCCCAGCTCCTTGGCGACCCGCCCCATCGAGACGGCCGCCAGCCCCTCCGCGGAGGCGAGCTCCACGGCGGCGGCGACGATCCGGTCCTGGCTCAGTCCGGGCTTGGGGCCCTTGGTGGGGCGCTCGCGCAGCCCCCAGACAGCCTCGATGGACGGCGGCAGATACGTCCCGCCACCCTCCGGGGCCGCCCGTCCGTCCTTGTCGCCCGTCATCCGCGCCGCCTCCCGACCTCGCTCGCTTGACGCCCATCCTAGTAATGCGTAACCCTTACACAGTAACGCGTAGGGCATACGCAGTACGCCGCTGAGCGCAGCAGAAGGGGACACCCATGCCTCCCGCCATCGAGACCACCGGCCTGACCAAGAGCTACGGAACCGTCCGCGTCCTCGACGCCCTCGACCTCCGCGTCGAGACCGGCACCGTCTTCGCCCTCCTCGGGCCCAACGGCGCCGGCAAGACCACCACCGTCCGGATCCTCACCACCCTCACCGCCCCCGACGGCGGGCACGCGCGCGTGGCGGGCCACGACGTCGTCGCCGAACGCCGCGCCGTCCGCCGGGCCATCAGCCTCACCGGCCAGTACGCGGCCGTCGACGAGACCCTGACCGGCGCCGAGAACCTCCGCCTCGCCGCCAGCCTCTCCGGCCTCTCCCGCAAGGCCGCCGCCCGCCGCGCCGACGAACTCCTCGAACGCTTCCGGCTCACCGAAGCCCGCGACCGGCAGTCCAAGACGTACTCCGGAGGCATGCGCCGCCGCCTCGACCTCGCCGCCGGCCTCGTCCGCGACCCCGGCACCACCAAGGTCGTCTTCCTCGACGAACCCACCACCGGCCTCGACCCACGCAGCCGGCAGGAGCTCTGGGACGTCGTCCGCGAGCTCTCCGGCCACGGCACCACCGTCTTCCTCACCACCCAGTACCTGGAGGAGGCCGACCGGCTCGCCCACCGCATCGCCGTCCTCGGCGGCGGCCGCACCCTCGCCGAAGGCACCGCCCAGGAACTGAAGAACCGTTACGCGGGCCACCGCCTCGACCTCGTCGCCCGCGACCGCGACGCCTACCTCCGGCTCACCGCGCACGCCACCGCCCACGCCCCGGAGACCCTCACCCTCGGCGTCCCCACCGACGGCACCGCCGCCCACGTCCGCGCCCTGCTCGACACCCTCGACCCGCACCGCACCGACATCGAGCGCTTCACCCTGCACAGCGCCACCCTCGACGACGTCTTCCTCCACCTGACCAGCACCCCGAAGGAGCCGAGCCATGTCTGACCGGACCGCCGGACCGCTCGCCACCACCACCGCCCTCGTCGGGCGCGGCATCCTCCTCAGCCGGCGCAACCTCGACGCCGTCATCACCTCGCTGATGATGCCGGTGATCCTGATGCTGGTCTTCGTCTACTTCTTCGGCGGGGCCATCGACACCGGACACGACCGGTACGTCACCTACGTCGTCCCCGGTGTGATCGTCCTGTGCGCCGGCTTCGGCTCCGCCGGCGCCGCCGTCACCGTCAGCGACGACATGCGGCGCGGCACCGTCGACCGGCTCCGCACCCTCGACGTCGGCGGCGTCCCCTTCCTCACCGGACACGTCGCCGCCGCCGTCGCCCGCAACATCCTGGCCACCACGCTCGTCCTCGGCGTCGCCGCCCTCATCGGCTTCCGCCCCGCCGCCACCCCCGCCGGCTGGCTCGCCGCGATCGCCCTGCTCCTCGCCTACATCACGGTGATCTCCTGGCTCTCCGCCGCGGCCGGCCTGCTCGCCCGCACCCCCGAAGCGGCCAACGCCTTCACCTTCTTCATGATGTTCCTGCCCTACCCGAGCAGCGCCTTCGTGCCCATCGACACCATGCCGACCTGGCTGCACGGCTTCGCCGAGCACCAGCCCGTCACCCCGCTCATCGAGTCCATGCGCGGCCTCCTCCTCGACCAGCCGGTCGGCGACGCGCCCTGGATCGCCCTCACCTGGCTCGGCGGCCTCCTGATCCTGGCCGTCACCGCCTCCGGCGCCCTCTTCCGCCTCCGCACCCGCTGACGGGCCGGCGGGCGCCGGAGCGTCCGACGACGGACCGGAGAAGGACGGAACGACCGCCGACGGACCGGAGGACGACGGCTCCGAAGGCGACGGACCCGGAAGGACGACCGCTCAGAAGACGTCCGGCGAGAACGGCCGCAGCGGCGTGCGGAAGAGCAGATCGGCCCGCGCCGCCGCACCCGGCACCGCCTCCTCGATCCGCCCGAGCAGCGCGAGGCGCACCGCCGACTCGTCCCCGAGGACCAGCCGGGACAGCTCGGCCACGTCGAGGACCAGATCCGCCGAGGCGGTCGTCGGGGCACAGGACGCGCCCTTCGGGGAGGCGTCGAGCCGGTACCGCCCGCCCGCGAACCCGCCCGCGTCCCGCACGTCGAGCACCAGACCGTCCGCCACCGGGTACGTCCGCTCCTCCAGCACCCGCACCACGTCCAGGACCCGCAGCCACAGCATGTCCGCGTGCGTGACCGTCCGCGCGGCGCGCGGGTCCGGCAGCAGCAGCGGCAGCGGATCGTCCGGCGGCCGGTGGCCGGTCCGCACCGTCACCACCCAGTCCACCGAACACACGAACCGCCACAGCGCCGACTCCGCCGCCGGCGTCACCGCGATCAGGTCCCGCACGGTCAGCGTGTTCTCCGGCTGCTTCGCATCGCCCCACTGGTCGTCGCAGCGGTACGACACGTACCCCTCGGGCTCGTCCGACGCCGAGCGGTAGACCGCGTGGAACGGCTCCTTCCACGGCTCCAGCTGGTGCCCGAGGCCCGTAGCCGTGTCCCATTCGCGCCGGCCCCGGTCGGTGACCCCGGCCCTCAGCGCGGCGAGCCCCCGATGCAGGTCGGGCCCGACGCGGCGGATCTCCGCCCCGTCGGCCAGATCGATCCGGCCGCCGTCCTCCGGCCGGCCGCTGCGGCGCGGATCGAGCCCCGCCCGGCGCAGGTCCACGCTCCACTCGGTGGTCCAGCTCGCGGGACCGAAGCCGTACCGGCCGTAGATCGGGTACTCGGCGGCGATCAGGGTCGCGACCGCGTCGCCCCGCTCCCGCGCGGCGGCGAGGTCCCGCT
This sequence comes from Streptomyces sp. NPDC014861, assembly GCF_043081625.1. NCBI lineage: Bacteria > Bacillati > Actinomycetota > Actinomycetes > Kitasatosporales > Streptomycetaceae > Streptomyces > Streptomyces sp. NPDC014861. The sequence continues at coordinate 56,710 of NZ_JBIBWV010000016.1, read as the reverse complement.
CCATCAACCGGCTCAGCAGCCCGCGCCGCCGGTGCGTCGGCGCCACCGTCACCTGGGTGATCGCGTCCGCGGTGAGCCCACCGCCGCCGACCGCGCTCACCCGCTGCCGGAAGGAACGGAAGGTGGCGACCACCCGGCCGCCCTCCACGGCACCGAGCGTCCGGTCGAGATCGACGTGCGGCAGCCGGTCGGCCACCAGCCCGTCCGGGACCACCGGCTCGTGCAGGAAGCCCGTACGCAGCGCCCGCAGCCACTCGGGGAACTCGGACTCGCTCACCGTGCGCAGTTCGACAGCCATCCTCCGACCCTACGCACGCCCCGCCCTCCCGGCGCGGGAATATCCGGCGGGCCCCCGGCCGGTCAGGCCAGCAGGTCGTCGACCTGCGCCTCGCCCTCGCGGTAGCGGCGGGCGATCTCCGCCCCGCAGTCGTCGGCGGTCCGCTGGAGGGTCTGCCGGCGCCGCGAGATCTGCTGCTCGTAGCCGGCCAGCCGCCCCATCGCGGTGTGCAGCTCGTCGTCCGTCCGTGCCGTCAGGTCCGACAGCTCGACCTCCGACAGCATCTCGGACGCGAGCCGCCGGTACTCCTCCGCCCGGGGCGTGGACAGCGTCACGTGCCGGGCCGAGGTCCGGTGCCGGGACGGCACGTCCGCGAGGATCTCGGAGAGCCGGTCGAGCACCGGGGCCTCCGGATCGGTCCGGCGCGCCAGCTCGGCCCGCAGGATGTCGATCCGGCCCTGGAGCATCCGCCGCACATAGCTGAGATCGGCCTCGTCGCTCTGCGCGTCCCGCCGCAGCGCCCGCAGCTCGGGGAGGCGCAGCCCGCCGAGCTCCTGCCCCGGACGGCCCGCGGGAACCGGCTCGGCGGCCGTCCGCTGCGCGGGCGGCCGCGCGACCGGCCCGCCGGGCACCGCACCGGCGGAGCGGATCAGCGGTACGGGGCCGGACGGCGTCGGCCCGGTGCTGGAAGCACTCATGAGAATCGTCCCCTCGACCGGTGCGGAGCCGCACCGCCTCCAGGCATGGTGCCACTCCCGCACGCGCGCGTGCAGGCGCTCTGCACCCGTTCGGCCCCCAGAAGTCCCCGATCGGTAGGTTGGGACGCATGCGAGCTGTGGTGCAGAGGGTGGACGGCGCGAAGGTCGTCGTCGCAGGGGAGACGGTCGGCGAGATCACCGGCGAGGGGTTGTGCGTCCTGGTGGGCGTCACCCACGACGACACGCCGGCGAAGGCCGCCCAATTGGCCAGAAAGCTCTGGTCCGTCCGGGTGCTGGAGGACGAGAAGTCCTGCTCGGACGTGGGTGCCCCGCTCCTGGTGATCTCCCAGTTCACGCTCTACGGCGACGCCCGCAAGGGCCGCCGCCCCACCTGGAACGCCGCCGCCCCCGGCCCGGTCGCCGAACCCCTCGTCGACGAGGTCGTCGCACAGCTGCGGAAGCTCGGCGCCCATGTGGAGACGGGCCGCTTCGGCGCCGACATGCGCGTCAGCCTCACCAACCACGGCCCGTTCACGGTCGTCGTCGACGTCTGACGACCGCCCCCGCCCACCCGGCTACGGCTCGACGACGGTCTCCTGCGCGGCGGCCGTCGTCCCCGCCACCAGCGGCGCGTCCACCGGAACGTTCCGCTTCACCAGCGCCAGGGCGATCGGCCCCAGCTCGTGGTGGCGCGCCGCGGTCGTCACGAAGCCCAGCTGCCGCCCGTCGGGACCGTCCGAGGCCAGCCGCAGCGGAGTGCCGTGCCCCGGCAGGCTCACCTCGCTGCCGTCCAGGTGCAGGAAGACCAGCCGGCGCGGCGGCTTGCCCAGGTTCTGCACCCGGGCGACCGTCTCCTGCCCCCGGTAGCACCCCTTCTGCAGGTGCACCGCGGTGCCGATGAGACCGACCTCGTGCGGGATCGTCCGGTGGTCGGTCTCGAAGCCGAGCCGCGGCCGGTGCCCCTCCACCCGCAGCGCCTCGTACGCCAGGACGCCCGCGGCCGGCCCGTGCGCGGCGGCGAAGGACTCCAGCTCCGCGCGCGGCAGGAACAGGTCACGGCCGTGCGCCGTCTCCCGTACGACGACGCCCTCCGGCGTCCCTGCGGTGGAACCCGCCGGCAGGTGCACGACGGCGAACGCGTCCGTCCGGTCGGCGACCTCGACCCGGTAGAAGAACTTCATCGACTCCAGGTAGGCGATCAACTCGCCCTGCGTGCCCGGCTCGACGTGCGCCCAGACCGTCTCGCCGTCGTCGACGAGGGAGAGCGCGTGCTCGATGTGCCCGTTCGCGGAGAGGATCAGCGCCTCGGTCGCCCGGCCCGCGGGCAGATCGCTGACGTGCTGGGTGAGGAGCAGGTGCAGCCAGCTCAGCCGGTCGTCACCGGTGACGGCGACGACGCCCCGGTGCGACAGGTCGACGAAGCCGGAGCCGCCGGCGAGGGCGCGCTGCTCGCGGAACAGGTCACCGTAGTGGGCGGCGACGCCTTCGTCCCGCCCTTCGGCGGGAACGGCGCCGGGCAGGGACAGCAGGGAGCTCTTCATGGGAAAAGCCTACGACTCCCCGGCCGCGGCCTTCCGGGTGCAGTCCCCGCACCGCCCGAAGATCGCGAAGTGCTTCATGTCCGTGTCGAAGCCGAAGGTCTCCCGCAGCTTCCCGGTGAAGTCGGCGGCCACCTCCACGTCCGCCTCGATCACCTCCGAGCAGTCCCGGCAGACCAGGTGCAGATGGTGGTGCCGGTCCGCGAGGTGGTACGTCGGCGCCCCGTGCCCCAGATGCGCGTGACTGACCAGCCCGAGCTCCTCCAGGAGCTCCAGGGTTCGGTACACGGTGGAGATGTTCACCCCGGAGGCCGTCTTCCGCACCTCGACGAGGATGTCGTCGGGCGTGGCGTGCTCCAGCGTGTCCACGGCCTCCAGCACGAACTGCCGCTGCGGCGTCAGCCGGTACCCCCGCCGCCGCAGGTCGCTCTTCCAGTCGGTGCTCACCACGCCCCCAGTGTAAGAGGGCGCGGCGGGTCACCGAAGGGTCCTACTTGAAGAAGGCGATGCCGTCGTCGGGCATGTCCGGGAGGTTGCGGGCCATCTCGGCGACCTCCTCCGGCGTGACGACCTTCTTGAGGTGCGCCGACATGTAGGGGCGGAGCGGGACCTCGGGGGTCGCCTTCTCGCCGACCCACATGAGGTCGCTCTTCACGTAGCCGTAGAGGCGCTTGCCGCCCGAGTACGGGCCGGAGGCGGCGGTACGGGCCACGGCGTCGGTCGCCAGGTCGATCTGCGGCTTCTGGTCGGCGAGCTCGCCGTACCAGACCTCGACGACGCCGTCGTCGCGGACCATCACGACCTCGACCTTGCGGTCCTTGTCGATCCGCCAGAAGCCGCTCTCGCTCTCCAGCGGGCGGACCTTCTCGCCCTTCTCGTCGAGGACCCAGGAGTGCGAGTGGTACTCCAGGAAGTCCCGGCCGTCGTGGCTGAAGGTCACGGACTGGCCGAAGTTGCACTTCTCGGCGCCCGGGAAGTCGGAGACGCCGGCGCCCTCCCAGGTTCCGAGGAGGAACGCGAGCGGGACGAGGTCCGGGTTGAGGTCGGACGGGATCTGGATCATGGGCGACTCAGACGATCTGTGAAGGGGGACCGGGGGACGAGGAGGGACCGGAAGGTCAGCGCTGGCCCTGGTACAGCTTCTTCACGGCCAGACCGGTGAAGGCGAGCACGCCGACGGCGACCAGGACCAGCAGGGTCTCGAAGAAAATGATCACAGGGTGCTCCTCGGCTGAGCGGTGAAGGCGGAACGGGCCGGACCCCAGCTTAGTGGGCGGGGCCCCGGCCCACTCGGTGAGGTGGGTCTCCCGTGACCGCGTCGACCGGGCAGCCGCGGCCGGGGCGCGCCCCTGCGCCGGAACGCCGCATTACAGTTCGGTGCATGGCGAAGAAGCTCGTGATCAAGGTGACCGCCGGGGCCGACGCCCCGGAACGCTGCTCCCAGGCCTTCACCGTGGCCGCCGTCGCCGTGGCGAGCGGCGTCGAGGTGTCGCTGTGGCTGACCGGCGAGTCCTCGTGGTTCGCCCTGCCGGGCAGGGCGGCCGAGTTCGATCTGCCGCACGCGGCCCCGCTGCCGGACCTCATCGACTCGATCCTCGCCGCCGGGCGGATCACCCTGTGCACCCAGTGCGCGGCCCGCCGCGAGATCACCGAGAAGGACGTCCTGGACGGCGTCCGCATCGCCGGCGCCCAGGTCTTCGTCCAGGAGGCCATGGCCGACGGGACCCAGGCACTCGTCTACTGACCCGGTCCTACCGGTCCCGGCGCTTCCTGCCGTCGAGCTCGTCCCACCACTCGTCCGACTGCGGGTCGCCGGACGGATCGTCCCACCACCGGTCCTCCGGCCCCCGCCGGTTCGCCACCACCGCGGCCACGGGCGGAATCACCATGGCCACGACGCACATCCCGATGGCCACCGGCATGGAGAACAGCCGCACGACGGCCCAGGCGCCCACGAAGAGGACCAGGCAGGCACCCATCATCCAGAAATAGACGTGCCGACGCCGCGCGTACACCCCTCCAGCGTACGTCCGCCCCCGCCTCCCGGACAGACCGGAGGGCCGTGCCTCTGGTCCTGGTGATGGCGTCCAACCCCCCAGGAGGCACGGCCCTCCGGCCGTTCTGATGCGCGGGCTACACCGCGATGGCGACGTCCGTCAGGCTGCCCGTCTCGGTGACGACGACCTTGCGGTCGGCCTGGGCGCCGGGGACGAGGGCGCGGAGGGTCCACTCGCCGGTGGCCGCGTAGAAGCGGAACTGGCCGGTGGCGGAGGTGGGGACCTCGGCGGTGAACTCGCCGGAGGCGTCCAGCAGGCGCACGTAACCGGTGACGGGCTCGCCGTCCTTGGTCACCTGGCCCTGGATGGCCGTCTCACCGGGCTTGAGGGTGCTGACGTCGGGGCCGCCGACCTGTGCTCCACACATGTTGTTTCGTCCTGTCCTGTCGCGAGGGGAGTCTTACTTGTTGGCGCCGAGCTCGATCGGCACGCCCACGAGGGAGCCGTACTCGGTCCAGGAGCCGTCGTAGTTCTTGACGTTCGGGACCTCGAGCAGCTCGTGCAGGACGAACCAGGTCAGCGCGGAGCGCTCACCGATGCGGCAGTAGGCGACGGTGTCCTTCGCCAGGTCGACCTGCTCGGCCTCGTAGAGGGCCTTGAGCTCGTCGTCCGACTTGAAGGTGCCGTCGTCGTTGGCGTTCTTCGACCACGGGATGTTGCGGGCGGACGGGACGTGGCCCGGGCGCTGCGACTGCTCCTGCGGGAGGTGGGCGGGGGCGAGCAGCTTGCCGGAGAACTCGTCGGGCGAACGGACGTCGACCAGGTTCTGGGTGCCGATCGCGGCCACGACGTCGTCGCGGAAGGCGCGGATGGAGACGTCCTGGGCCTGGGCCTTGTACGCGGTGGCCGGGCGGGCCGGGACCTCGGAGCCGTCGACCAGGTCGCGGGAGTCGAGCTCCCACTTCTTGCGGCCGCCGTCGAGGAGCTTGACGTCCTGGTGGCCGTAGAGCTTGAAGTACCAGTAGGCGTACGAGGCGAACCAGTTGTTGTTGCCGCCGTAGAGGACGACCGTGGTGTCGTTGCCGATGCCCTTGGCCGAGAGGAGCTTCTCGAAGCCCTCTTGGTCGATGAAGTCGCGGCGGACCGGGTCCTGGAGGTCCTTGGTCCAGTCGATCCGGATGGCGTTCTTGATGTGGTTCTTGTCGTAGGCGGCGGTGTCCTCGTCGACCTCGACGATCGCGACGGCCGGGTTGTCGAGGTTGGCCTCGACCCAGTCCGCGTCGACCAGTACGTCGCTGCGAGCCATGCTGTTCTCCTCCGGGGCAGTGTGCGGCGGTGTGGTGCGGGGGTGGTGCGGCATGTGCGGGTACGCGTCGTGGCGTCCGCCCGACGGCGTGGGGCTGCGCGGTCCGGCCGCGGCCGGAAGGGACCGGCGGGCCGTGGGGAATACGGGCGCGGAGCGCGTCCCGCTCAGACGGGGCGACAGAGCATGGCGGCGATGCGGCACAGGTCTACTGCCCGCCGCTTCGTGAGTTCCGCCTGCCGCTTCATGCCGTCGATCGTAGGGACGGACAGGCGACCGTGTCACCGGCGTGTCGTATCGTGAGACACGATCGTCCGGAGAGTGAGACGCGAGAGGGGGTCGGAGCGCGCTCCGACCCCTCGTCGACCGCCGTCCCGGCCCGTGTTTCTGCGGATCGGACGGGGCTGTCTCATTATGTGAAAGTGAGCGGGGAGAAAGGCTTCTCCCGGCTCCTCCCCGGCGTCTCAGCCCGCCACGGCGACGTCCTTGCCGGTGACCGTGACCGCGAGCCCCTCCGGGCGCGGCTCCACCTCGGAGACCCGCATCCCGGCGACGCGGCCGAGCGGGCGCTCGAAGTCGGTGCGCTCGCGGATCATGTCCTCCACGAGCGGGATGCCCTCGCCCGGCACCTCGTCGGCGCGGACCTTGATGGTGTCGCCGTCGACCAGGGAGACCGAGGAGACGACGGTCCGGGTCACCTTGCGCCCCAGGACCTCGACGCTGCCCGTCACCTTCACCTTGCCGGGGCCGCCGTACTCCATGGCGGTGGCCCGCTCGGAGGCGGCGACCAGATCCGCGTACGAGATGAGCGCCGTGCCGGTCGCGGAGGCGGCCCGGGCACCGCTCCAGTCGCCGGTCACGGTCACGTCCCGCAGGTCGACGGTGAGCTCGCCGATCCGGACGGGCTTGCCGCCGGCCTGGGTGTGGACGCCCCGGGCGACCACCTCGACCTCGTCGAAGCGCTTGCCGGCGGCCTGGGTGAGGAAGGGGAAGCCCTTGATGTCCACCTCGACCGACTCGGTCCGGCCGCCCGCGAGCGAGGCGCGCCCCGCGACCTCGGACTCGGCCCACGCGGCGGCGAGCCGGTCGGCCCCGACCAGGATCCCGCCCAGCACGACGGCCACCACCAGCAGGATCCGCAGTGCTCGCATGGCTGACATTCCCCCTTGCCGAAGATGACGATCGCCGGAGAGCCCCCGGCACACCGCCGAAGACGTGTGCCGGCCCCCCGACACGTGATCGACGTGTCGGGGGGCCGAGTGGTTCCCGGACGCCGTGGCCGGTACGGCCGGACCGGGATGCCGGTCCGCTCAGACCAGGGCGCGGCCGAGAAGGTACACCGCGGGCGCCGCCGCCGTCAGCGGCAGGGCCACACCGGCCGTCATGTGCACGAAGCGGGACGGGTAGTCGTAGCTGGCCACCCGCAGGCCGACGAGGGCGCAGACGCCGGTGGCGAGACCGAGCAGCGCGCCGGAGGCGCCCATGCCGCTCAGGGTGCCGGCGGCGATGCCCGCGCCGGCGGCGGCGAGCAGCGAGACGACGAGGGAGACCGGGCCGGGCAGCGGGAGCGCGCGGGCGAGGACGGTCGCGGCGACGGCGGCCGCGCCGGCCACCACCGCGTCCGGTTCGGCGCCGAGGTGCCCGGCGGCGAGGACGGTGAGCGCCGCCGAGGCGACGGTGGCCATGAGGCCGTACATCCGCTCGTCGGGGTCGGCGTGGCTGCGGAGCTGGAGGACCAGGGTGAGCAGGACCCAGACGCCGAGGGTGCCGAGGATGGCGGGGGCGGCGTGCTCGCGGCCCGCGGCGAGCAGGGCGGCGTCGGCGACGAGCCCGCCGAGGAAGGCGAGGGCGATGCCCTGGCGGGCGGGCCACATGCCGTTGAGCCGGAACCAGCCGGCGGCGGTGAGGCCCTGGAGCGCCACCAGCGGCAGGAGGAGCCCGTAGGTGCCGAGCGCGGCGCCGCCGGCGAGCAGCAGTCCGAGGACGGCGGTGAGGAGGGCGGGCTTCATGCCGGGCTCGATGATCGGCGACCGGCCCTCGGCACGCGCGCGCTGGGCGTCGGTGACGCGGGTGTTGCCGGAGGTCGTCGGCGAGGAGTACGCGGGCCCGGCACCACCCTCCGCGCCGGCCTCCGGTGAGAGGGCGGGCGCGGCGGCGGGTGCGGGGGTCGGGTGCGCGACAGGAGCGTGGACCGGGGCGTGGGCCGGGGTCGGGACCGGGGCGTGGGCCGCGGGCTGCGGCTGGGCGTACGCCTGCGGGTAGGGCTCCTGGCCGTACGACTGCTCCTGCGGGTACGACTCCTGCGGGTAGGGCTCCTGGGCGTACGGCTCCTGGGCGTACGGCCGGGGGTGGCCGCCCTGCGAATGACCGCCCTGCGAGTGGCCGCCCTGGGGGTAGGGCTCCGGGGTGTACGCCTGCTGCGGGTAGGCCTCGGGGGCGTACCCCTGCGGGGCGGGAGGGGCCTGAGGGGCCGCCTGCCGCGGGTCCGTGTACCCGTACCCGGACCCGTCCCCGTACCCCTGCGCCTGGTGCTGCGCCCGCTCCTGCTCCTGCGGCGGTCGGACCGCGGGCTGGTACGCGGTGTCCCAGGTCTGGCCCTCCCAGGTCTGGGTGACCGAGGGGTCGTACGCGTTCGGGTCGTACGGCTGCCCGCCGTACTGCTGGTCATTGCTCATGCTGTGGGGTTCACCCTCCTGCGAACGGGGGGAGCACCTCGACCGTGCCGCCCTCGGCAAGCCGTACGGTCTCATGGCTCCGGGTGCCGACCGGGTCGCCGTCGACGAGGAACGAGCACCGCTGGAGGACCCGGACGAGCTCGCCCGGGTGGTTCGCGCGGGCGGCGTCCAGGGCTTCGGCGAGGGTCTCGGCGGTGTACGGCTCCTCGGCGATGCCCGCGGCGGCCTTGGCCGCGGCCCAGTAGCGGATGGTTCCCGCTGCCATAGCGGCGCTCCCTTCGTTCGTGTGCGCGCCGCTCCCCATGATGGGCTATCGGGGGACGAGCCAGGCGCCGAGCCGGTCGAGGAGGTCCTCTCCGGCGGCGTTCTCGGCGTGGCCCATGCCGTGCTCCAGCCACAGTTCGGCGCCGCCGGCGGCGGCCAGGGTGCGCGGGTGGTCGAGGGGGAAGTAGGCGTCGCGGTCGCCGTGCACGACGAGCAACGGGATCGGGGCGATCCGCGCGGCGGCCTCGACCGGGGAGAGCGGGACGGGGTCCCAGGCGCGCCGGTCGATGCGGACGCGGAGCCCGTACCGGCCGACGAGCCGGCCGACCGGACGGGTGACCACCCAGTGGAGGCGGCGCATCGGGGCCGTCCCCCGGTAGTACCAGCGGGCGGGGGCGGAGACGGCGGCGACCGCGTCGGGCGCGGCGTCGGTGCCGCGGTCGAGGGCGGCCTGCCGGAGGACGACCGAGCCGCCCATGGAGAAGCCGACGGTCACCACGCGCGCGTGGCCCAGCTCGCGGGCCCAGCGGACGGCGGCGGCGAGGTCCAGGACCTCGCGGTCGCCGACGGTGGAGAGGCCGCCGGAGCCGCCGTGGCCACGGAAGGAGAAGGTGACGACCGCCGCCGCGTGCCGGCCGAGGACCTGGGCGGCGCGCCGGACGGCGGGCCGGTCGAGGGAGCCGGTGAAACCGTGCGCGACGACGACGGCCGTGTCGGCGAGGGCGGAGACCGGGGCGGTGGCCGGGGCGGGGGCGGAGACCGGGGCGGTGGCGGCGGAGGCGGACGGCGTGTCGGTGGCGCCAGTGCCAGTGCCAGTGCCAGGGGTGGGGACACCGGCGGGGAAGGGCTCGTGGACCGCCTCGATGGGGACCCCGTCGGCCGTCCGCAGCATTGCGCGGCGGGGTCCGGAAGTGAGCGAGGAAACATCCATGATGTGAAATCGACCCTCTCCCTCGGAAGTCATGTGGGCTATTCTCCTAGGCAGAGGATCCGGGCGACGTCGCCATCGGGTCCTTTTGCGTTTTCCGACCGTTGTTACGGACGGATGAACAAAAGCTCTCAGGGCGCGAGAGCCACAGGTGAGACCCGCACCACCCGAGCAGTACCGCAGCTGTCCTCGCAGGGACCGAGGAGGAACCGACGTCATGGACGAGCGTACGAAGCACGACCGACCGACGAGCCGGCCGACCCTGGCAGGGGGAGAGGCCCGATGAGCTCGCTGCTGCTGCTGACCAACGCACTCCAGCCGTCGACCGAGGTGCTGCCCGCACTCGGCCTGCTGCTGCACAACGTGCGGGTGGCCCCGGCCGAGGGCCCGGCGCTGGTGGACACGCCCGGCGCGGACGTGATCCTCGTGGACGGCCGGCGCGACCTGCCGCAGGTCCGCTCGCTCTGCCAGCTGCTGCGCTCCACCGGCCCGGGCTGTCCGCTGGTCCTGGTGGTCACGGAGGGCGGCCTGGCGGCCGTCACCGCCGACTGGGGCATCGACGACGTGCTGCTCGACACCGCGGGTCCGGCCGAGGTCGAGGCGCGGCTGCGGCTCGCGCTGGGCCGTCAGCAGATCGTCGCGGACGACTCCCCGATGGAGATCCGCAACGGCGACCTGTCGGTGGACGAGGCCACGTACAGCGCCAAGCTGAAGGGCCGGGTCCTGGACCTGACCTTCAAGGAGTTCGAGCTGCTGAAGTACCTGGCGCAGCACCCGGGCCGGGTGTTCACCCGCGCGCAGCTGCTCCAGGAGGTGTGGGGGTACGACTACTTCGGCGGCACCCGGACGGTCGACGTGCACGTGCGGCGGCTGCGGGCGAAGCTCGGCCCCGAGCACGAGTCGCTGATCGGCACCGTACGGAACGTCGGCTACCGCTTCGTGACGCCCGAGAAGGTCGAGCGGGCCGCCGAGGAGGCCCGCGCCAAGGAGGCGAAGGAAGCGAAGCGGCCCGAGGACTCCGTGGGGACGAAAGGGTCGGAAGGGGGACAGGACGCCCGGCAGGGGGTCCGTTCCGGAGCCGGAGTCAAGGACGCCACGGCCGATTCCACCCGTTAGGCGGACGTTGACGTGGCGTATGCCACAGTGCGACCTGCCGGTAGGTAGGTCACCCCGCGTAGACTTCCGCGCGTGGCCAAGGTGACGCGGGATGACGTAGCGCGACTGGCGGGGACTTCGACCGCGGTCGTGAGTTACGTCATCAACAACGGACCCCGGCCGGTCGCCCCGGCCACGCGCGAGCGTGTCCTCGCCGCCATCAAGGAGCTGGGCTACCGCCCCGACCGGGTGGCCCAGGCGATGGCGTCCCGCCGCACGGACCTCATAGGCATGATCGTGCCGGACGCGCGCCAGCCCTTCTTCGCGGAGATGGCGCACGCGGTCGAGCAGGCCGCCGCCGAGCGCGGAAAAATGGTCCTGGTCGGCAACTCCGACTACCGCACCGAGCGCGAGATCCACTACCTGCGCGCCTTCCTCGGCATGCGGGTCTCCGGGCTGATCCTCGTCAGCCAGGGCATGAGCGAGCAGGCCGCGAGCGAGATCGAGGCGTGGGACGCGCGCGTGGTGCTGCTGCACGAGCGGCCCGAGGCGATCGACGACGTCGCCGTCGTGACCGACGACATCGGCGGCGCCCAGCTCGCCACCCGGCACCTCCTGGAGCACGGCCACCCGTACGTGGCGTGCCTCGGCGGCGTCCCCAACACCCCCGCCGTCGGCGACCCGGTCGCCGACCACGTCGAGGGGTGGCGGCGCGCCATGCTGGAGGCCGGCCGGTCCGTCGAGGGCCGGCTCTTCGAGGCCCCGTACAACCGGTACGACGCCTACCAGGTGGCCCTGAAGCTGCTCGCGGGCCCGGACAGGCCGCCGGCGATCTTCTGCTCCACCGACGACCAGGCCTTCGGCGTGCTGCGGGCCGCCCGCGAGCTGCGCATAGACGTGCCGACCGAGCTGGCGGTGGCGGGCTTCGACGACGTGAAGGAGGCGGCGCTCACCGATCCGCCGCTGACCACCGTCTTCTCCGACCGCCCGGCGATGGCCCGGGCGGCCGTCGATCTGGTCCTGGACGACGCCGTCCGCGTGGCCGGCTCCCGCCGCGAGCGCGTCAAGCAGTTCCCCTCCGCCCTGGTGATCCGCCGCTCCTGCGGCTGCCACTGACGCACCCGAGCTCCCCTGACGCCGCCGGGCCCCGGGCTCCCCTGACACTCCCGGGCCCGAGCTCCCCTGACACCTCCGGGCCCCGGGCTTCCCTGGGTCCCGGACCCCCCGGCTCCCCCCTCCCCCCCACGTCCTTATTTCGGGCATACAGGGTTCTGTCGGGCTTCTCAGCCGGTCCTCAGACGGTTCTCATCTCGCGGACCGAGAGTCTGAGCCATGACGGACCACACGCAGCCCCAGCAGCCGTACTACCCGCCGCGCCCCCCGTACGAGCCGGTGCGGCCGATCACCACCGAGCCGGGCACCACCGTGTGGCCGTCCGGATCCGGCGGCGGGCACACCCCTCCCCCGGCCGGGCCGTCGTACGCGACGGCCGGCCCGGCGCCCGCCGCCCCGCCCGTCTCCCGGCGCCGCGCCAAGCGCGGCGTCGGCCTGATGGCCGCCGTGGCCATCGCCGCCGCGGCGATCGGCGGCGGCACCGCGACCCTGGTGCAGCAGCTGACCGCGGACTCCCCCGCCACCGCCGCGTCCTCCTCCGCGGTGAGCGGCACCAACGTCTCCGCGAGCAGCACCGGCACGGTCGCCGGGGTCGCCGAGGCCGTCTCCCCGTCGATCGTGGAGATCTCCGCGAGCTCCACCTCGGGCAAGTCCACCGGCTCCGGCGTGATCATCACCGGCGACGGCGAGATCGTCACCAACAACCACGTGATCTCCGGCGCCTCCGACATCAGCGTGCGGACCAGCGACGGCAGGACCTACGGGGCCGAGGTCGTCGGCAAGGACCCCGACAAGGACCTCGCCCTCATCAAGCTGCGGGACGCCTCCGGCCTGAAGGCCGCCACCCTCGGCGACTCGTCCCGGGTGAAGGTCGGCGAGGAGGTCGTCGCCATCGGCTCCCCCGAGGGCCTCACCGGCACCGTCACGAGCGGCATCGTCTCCGCCCTCGACCGGGACGTCACCGTCGCCAAGGATCCCGAGGACTCCGCGGGCGGCGGCGGCCAGGACGGACAGCGGCAGTGGGACCCGCGGCAGGGCTGGCCGTTCGAGTTCGGCGGACAGCAGTTCAACGGCGACACCGGCTCCTCGAAGACCACGTACAAGGCCCTCCAGACCGATGCCTCCCTCAACCCCGGGAATTCCGGCGGCGCGCTGATCAATATGAACGGCGAGATCATCGGGATCAATTCGGCCATGTATTCGCCCAGTTCTTCGAGCGGCTCCACGGCCGGCAGCGTCGGCCTCGGATTCGCCATCCCGGTGAACACCCTCAAGGCCGATCTCGACGCCCTCCGCTCGGGCGGCGAGAGCTGAACACATGGCACGCTGACCCCATGAGCAGCGGGCAGCCGAACGCATCCGAACGCATCCTCATCGTCGACGACGAACCCGCCGTCCGGGAGGCCCTGCGCCGCTCCCTCGCCTTCGAGGGCTACGCGACCCGGGAGGCCGTCGACGGTGTCGACGCGCTCGCCGCCATGGAGTCGTACGCCCCCGACCTCGTCGTCCTCGACGTGCAGATGCCCCGGATGGACGGGCTCACCGCGGCCCGCCGGATCAGGGCCGCCGGCTCGACCGTGCCGATCCTCATGCTCACCGCCCGCGACACCGTCGGCGACCGGGTCACCGGCCTCGACGCCGGCGCCGACGACTACCTCGTGAAGCCCTTCGAGCTCGACGAGCTCTTCGCCCGCATCCGCGCCCTGCTGCGCCGCAGCTCCTACGCCGCCCCCTCGGCCGCCGCCACCGCACCGGCCGACCTGCTCTCCTTCGAGGACCTGCGCATGGACCTGGCGACCCGCGAGGTCACCCGCGCCGGGCGCCCCGTCGAACTGACCCGCACCGAGTTCACGCTCCTGGAGATGTTCCTGGCGCACCCCCGGCAGGTCCTCACCCGCGAACAGATCCTCAAGGCCGTCTGGGGCTTCGACTTCGAACCCAGCTCGAACTCCCTCGACGTGTACGTGATGTACCTGCGGCGCAAGACCGAGGCGGGCGGCGAACCGCGCCTCGTCCACACCGTGCGCGGGGTCGGATACGTGCTCCGCGGCGGAGGCGGCACCGAATGACCCGGCCCCGCACCCCCCTGGCCTGGTTCCGCTCCCGCCCGCTGCGCTCCCGCCTCGCCCTGCTCACCGCCTTCGCGGTGGCCGTCGCGGTCGCCGCCGTCTCCGCCGCGTGCTGGTTCGTCACGCGGGCGCAGCTGGAGAGCGAGATGGACCGGGCGCTGACCACCACCCGGCTCGACCTGGGAGCGGTACGGACCCTGTTCGACGCGTGCGTGCAGGACAAGGAGCCGCCGCCGGTCGCCGGCTTCACCATCCAGATCATCGACGCGGCCGGCGGTGTCTGCACCGCCGGCACGGCCCTCCCGGTCGGCGCGGGCGACCTGGCGGTGGCCCGGGGCACGCTCGCGGACGCCCTGCACACGGTGAAGAACGCCGACGGGCACGAGATGCGCGTCCACACGTACCCCCAGCGGCTGGGCCCCGCCACGGTCGCCGTCTCCGTCGCCCGCCCGCTCGCCGAGATCGACAACTCACTCTCGACCCTGGGCTGGGTCCTGCTGCTGGTCTCCGGCATCGGGGTGGTCGGCGCGGGCGCCGCCGGCCTGTGGGTGGCGCGGACCGGCCTGGAGCCGGTGCACCGGCTGACCGGGGCGGTGGAGCACGTGGCCGCGACGGAGGACCTGACCGTACGGATCCCGGCGGAGGGCGACGACGAGATCGCCCGCCTGTCGCGGTCCTTCAACCAGATGACGGCGGCGCTCGCGACCTCGCGGGACCGGCAGGCGCGCCTGATCGCGGACGCCGGGCACGAACTCCGCACCCCGCTGACCTCGCTGCGCACCAACATCGAGCTGCTCGCCCGCAGCGACGAGACCGGCCGGGCGATCCCGGCCGAGGACCGGCGGGCGCTGATGGCCTCGGTCAAGGCCCAGATGACGGAGCTGGCCGCGCTCATCGGCGACCTCCAGGAGCTGGCCCGCCCCGACGCCGTGCGCCCGGGACCGCTGGAGGTCGTCCCCCTGCACACGGTGCTCCGCTCGGCCCTCGACCGGGCGGGGCTGCGCGGCCCGGAGCTGACCTTCGAGACCGACCTCGCGCCCTGGTACGTCCGGGCGGAACCGGCGGCGCTCGAACGGGCCCTGGTCAACGTCCTGGACAACGCGGTGAAGTTCTCGCCGCCGCGCGGCACGGTCGAGGTGACCCTCATGCGGGGCGAGCTGACGGTCCGGGACCACGGTCCCGGCATCGCGCCCGAGGAACTCCCGCACGTCTTCGACCGCTTCTGGCGCTCCCCGTCGGCGCGCAGCCTCCCCGGCTCGGGCCTGGGCCTGTCGATCGTGGCCCGCACGGTCAAGCAGACCGGCGGCTCGGTCACCCTCTCCCCCGCCGAGGGCGGCGGCACCCGCGCCAGCCTCCGCTTCCCCGGCGCCCCGACCCCGCCACCGGAGCTCACGCCGTGACGGAGGTCCCGCGTCCCTACTGTCCGACGCGGCCGTCGACGCGCTCGCGCAGGAGGTCGGCGTGGCCGCAGTGGCGGGCGTACTCGGTGATCTGCATGGTGAGCAGTTCGCGGAGCTGACCGCCGTCGGCGGTCTGCGCGCCGAGGTCCGGCGCCGCCGCGACGAAGCGGTCCGTCGCCTCCGCCGCCTCCTTCCACCGCCGCCGCGCCTCCTCGACGACGGCCGGGTCGGCGACCGCGCCGGTCCAGTCGGCCTCGCGGTCGTCCGGGGTGCGGTAGATGCGGGGCGAGGGCTCGCCGGCGAGCCGCTGGAAGTGGCGTTCGTCCTCGGCCATGTGCCGGAGGAGGCCGAGCAGGGACATGGTGGAGGGCGGTACGGAGCGGCGGGCGAGCTGCTCGGCGTCGAGACCCTCGCACTTCAGCTCCAGGGTGAGCCGGAAGTGGCGCAGGGCGTCGAGGAGCGCGCCGCGTTCGTCGGCCACCTCCGTACCGCCGCCCTCGCGCGGGTCGTCGTCGGGGTCGGCCCACATGTCGGGGTGGACGGTGGAGGTGGTCCACCGCGTCGTGGTCGCGTCGGTCTCGCTCGTGGTCATGCGGGCATGGTCGTACGGAAGACCGTGCCGCGCCACGGAATTGCCCGGGCCTCCGGCGGCCCGGCCCGTGCCTGCGGCGGCTCTGCCCGTACCTGCGGCGGCCGTGCCCGTACGTCCCCCGCCCCGCCCCGTACGTCCGCGCACGCGGAAGGGCCGGGCGCCCGCCTCTCGGCGGACGTCCGGCCCGGGGTCATCCGTGGATCACAGGATGTCCTTGTAGCTGCCCCAGTCGGTGGCGGTGGACATCTTCGACGGGGTGCCGAAGGTGCCGTCGCCCTTGCCGGGCCACCGCCACAGCTGACCGCTGCTGTCGACACCGGCGACGTCGCCGTAGCGGTCGCCGTTGAAGTCGCCGGTGAACGACTTGGTGACCGTGCCGAAGTTGTTCGGCGGCCAGGTCAGCCTGGTGCTCACGCCGAGGTTGGCGTTGCGCGCGGAGGGACCGGGCTGCATCTCCAGGATCGTCGCGGAGGCCATCCGAGCGATGTCCATGCGGCCGTCACCGGTCATGTCGATCGGGGAGAACTCGGTCTGCGTACGGGTCGCGTAGGTGTACTCGGCCTCGGGCTTCAGGTAGCTCGCGACGCCGCCCTTCCCGTCGCCGTACCACATCCAGACGCTGTCGCCCTCGTAGTCGCCCTGCACCCCGCCCTGGCCGCAGACGGTGGCGAGGTCCGTCTTGCCGTCGCCGTTGTAGTCGGCGGCGAAGGCGACGCGGCACGGCTCGTGGAGACCCGGATTGAAGGCCGCCTGTGCTCCGCTGCTGGACTCGCTGTTCAGCAGCGGCTGGGCCGTCGAGCTGATCCCGCCGTTGCCGTCGCCGGCCCACCACCACACGTAGACACCGGTGAAGCCACCGATGTCGGCCAGCCCGTCACCGTTGAAGTCGCCGGTGAAGATGCTGACGTACTGGCTGCCACGGCCGTCGGTCCACAGCATCTGCTTGTTCCCGAGGGTGCCGTTGCCGAGGCCGATGTGGAGGGCGAGGTTGCCGTCCGTCTGGACGGCCACGATGTCGGACAGGCCGTCGGAGTTGAAGTCCTGCGGCGGCGTGATACCGGGGGTGCCGTGCCAGACGTCACAGGCCGGAAGGCCGGGGAAGGGTTCCGAGCCCACGCCGGTGATCTTGTCGGCCGGGACGAAGCCCCAGCCCTGCCAGTTGGTCCAGCCCGCCGAGGTGTCGCCCTTGACGTAGTACCAGATGCGGTTGCCGGCGCCGTTCATGTCGCCGCTTCGCCAGCACACGAAGCCGTGCGGACCGGCCAGGAGCTGCCCGGTCGTCTGGGCCGAGTTGTACGGCTCGACCTTCACCTCGGACGCCTGGCTGACGCAGCTCATCTCCCGGGAGAACGAACGGCCGTCGGGGTCGACGTAGTAGACGTCCTTGACCAGGAAGCACTCACCGTTGTGGGCGATCTCCACGGTGAACTTCGCCTCGGTCAGGCGGAAGTTCCGCTCGTTCTCGACCCGAGCGCTCTCCGCGGTGGCGGTGGTTCGCAGGCCCATGTCCACGAGGTTCGACCCGCTCTGCGCCGCGGCCTTCGCCGCCGCGGTGGCACTGAGGGTCACCGTGCCCTTGGGGCAGGTGAAGGAGGAGTTCTTCGCGATCCACGCCGGCTGGTTGTTCCAGGTCGTCGTCGTACCGGCGCGTCCCGTCTGCCACAGCTCGACGGGAAGGGAGGTACAGGTCCCCGTCCACCCCGAGTAGTCCTTGAGGGTGAGGGACGCGTTCAGCACCTGCCGCCCGGCCAGGTAGGGAACGTCCGCCTGGAGGAACGCGCGGGTCCGCGTGACCCTGTTCGGGTTCGTCGTCGCGACGGTGCCCACCGAGGCCCACTGGGTGTCCCAGTGGTTCCAGTCGGGGGAGAACTCGTGCACCTGGTAGGCGCCGAGCACCTCCAGGTTGAACGTGGGGTCCACGTAGACCGGATAGGCGGTGTCGGCTCCGGTCAGCAGCTTATGGTCGGGGACGACCGTGACGCTCCCGCCCGCGGCGGTGGTCGCCATCGCCTTCTGCTTCTTCTTGCCGCCCTTGCCGCTGTCCCACATGAGGGGCGCCGGGCCGGAGAACTTCGTGCGCCCCTTGGCGTCGGTCGCCTTCAGGCCCTGCTTGGCGTCGGCCGTCACCTTCAGGCCGTTCGACTTGACGCCGAAGGTGAGCTTCCGCAGCGCGGGGTTCTTCGCGGCCTCGGCGTCCTTGACCACCAGCAGCTGCTGGAAGCCCTTGGCCTCGACCTCGACCCGGAGGTCGACGCCGGGCAGCACCTCGGGGTACGTCGCGACCGCGCCGTCCAGCTTCGGCTCGGGCAGCTCGCCCGGCCAGCTGTACTCCAGGACGTTCGTCTCGTCGTTGAGCCGCACCAGCGGGCCCTTGCCGCCGCCGGACAGCACGATGCCCGCCGCCGCGGCCTTGGGCCGCACGCCGTGCTTGTCGGCCACCAGGTCGGTGTCGATCGGGACCCACTTCTCGCCCTGGCGCGCCCGCACCGGCGCGAGGTGGGTCGTCACCGTCATCGTGCCGGACGGGTTGGCGTACACCTCGGACGTCTCGGTGCGCCGCTCCACGATCTCCACCGGCTTCCCGGAGGACTTCGCCTTCGCCAGCGCCGAGACCTCGACGCCGGCCGCCGCCGCATCGGACTTCGCCTCGGAAGTGGTCGCGGCGATTCCCAGCCCCGTCCCCAGGGTGGAAAGGGTCACGAGCAGACCGAGGGCGAGCGCGGTTCTCCGGCCGCGCCCTCGCGCTATGTCATTCCGATTCAGCATGGAAACAATTTCTCCGGATCTGTCAGTACCACGGGCAGCGGGGAAGCCCCGGGAAGGGGTGCGGAATTCCTGCCGGGGTCATGAGCTTGCTGGCCTCCATGGCCCCCCAGCCCTCGAACGCCTGGAAAGGAGCGACCGCCGTGTCGCCCTTCGTGTAGTACCAGACGGTGTTTCCCCCGGAATGCGGCTGACCACGCGTCCAGCACACGAAGGTGCTGAGCGTGGAGGTCTTCTTCCCGGTGAGCGGGCTGTCGTAGGACGCGCGCCCGTACACGTCTCCGGCGGTGTTCTCGCACTTGAGGTCGGTGCGGAAGACATTGCCCAGCTTGTCCTGCTGGAGGATGTTCTCCTGAAGGACGCAGGTGGCGGCGTGGGCGGTGCCCGTGCTCAGCCCGCTGGTCAGCAGGGGGACGGCGAGGGCCGCCACGGCGAGGGCGCGGACGGTCCGGCCGAAGCGGCCGAGGCGGATCCCGCGCTCAGGTCTCTTGTCATCGGTTGCACGCATGTGGACGGCCCCTTATCCCCACGAGCACTTTCGCAGCCCCGGGAAGGGCGCCTTGGTGGTGCCGAGCGCGTTCGCCGGCATGTAGCCCCAGGCCTGCTGGCCCGGGTTGTTCACGACCTCGTCGCCCTTGGTGTAGTACCAGACGCTGTTCTTCCCGGCGTGCGGGGAACCCAGCTTCCAGCAGACGAACCAGCTCGTGCTCTTCGTCATGTTCCCGGTGACGGGAGAACCGAAGAAGGTCTGGGAGGTGACATTCCCAGGCGTGTTGGTGCAGTAGAGATCGATGGGGAAGTACATTCCTCCCCAGTCGGTGTGCGGTGTATTCTCACGAATCGCACAGCCGGCTTCTGCTGAGACGGCGGGGGCACTTCCGACCATTCCCCACGCGCCTATCATGGCGAATGCGGAAAGAGTTATCCCCAACCGGGTCTTTCTCGTTCTCATACGGACTCCCCTGTGAGGCAGACCCCGCCAGGATGACGGAGGCACCTGACACGCCCCTGATGATCCGCGTCCGGGAGACGGGACCGGGATGCCCCAATACCGCATGGTCGGTTTTTAGTATCCTTTGCGCCCCAGCCGAATGACGTCCTGACCAGACGCTCAATCGGACCCATACGTGACCAGGGGTTCCTATGGCCATGCAGCAGCGGGCGATGCGCACACGACGGCTGATCCTCGACTCAGCCGCTCAGTTGATCGAACGCAACGGGTACACGGCGACCAGCATCGGCGTCATCTCCACCGCGGCGGGGACGACCAAGGGCGCCGTCCACTTCCACTTCCCCACCAAACGCGACATCGCCGTCGCCCTGCTCGACGAGGCCCACGCCTCGCTCCGCGGGATCGTGGACCGGGCCTGCGAAGCCGGGGACTCACCGCTGCAGAGCCTGATCGACACCACCCACCTGCTCGTCCACCAGTACAACGGCGACCCCGTGACCCGCGCCTGCGTCCGGCTCTGCGCGGAATCCCCCAGCCCGACGCCCCAGACCCGCGCCTACCAGCTCACCTGGGCGAGCAGCATTCGGCTGCTGCTGAAATCGGCCTCCGCCCAGGAGGAGTTCAGGGAGGGCGTCAGCACCCGCGCCGTCGCCACCCTCGTCATGTCCGCCGGCGTCGGCGCCGAACTCCTCGCCGGACGCATGGAGAAGACGCTCTCCCCGCAGATGACGACCGCGATGTGGCAGGCGGTCCTGCCCGGCCTCGCCGCCCCCGGGTGCGCCTCGACCCTCCGCCCGGAAGGCTCCCCCGGGCTCCAGGCCGGGCCGCCGCCGCCCCGGCGCGCGTGAGCCGAACCGTACGGCTCCGGCGGGGCGCTCCCGGCCCCACTTGACGAACTCCGGTCCGCTGACAGCCTCCTGACATCCCGGCTGCGTCAGGCCGACGGAAGCCCTGGTCCACACCAAACCGCGTGGACACCGGACTTGGCGTCGGCTTGACTCGCCACGACGGGTTCCCCTCACCTCGCGCCCGCCTCGACTGCCATGGAGGGAGACCAGCCGTGTTCTCCAGAACGTCGTCCGGCCGGGGCGGGAACGGCCTGTCGGTGCTCTACCTGGGCCTGGCCGTCTTCGCGGTGTACGCGGGCACCACGATGACCGAGGTCACCCTGCCCGCGCTCCGGGACGAACTGCCCGCCTCCCCCGGCCAGCTGCGCTGGGTCTCGGGCGTCTACGTCCTGGCCTCCGCCTGCCTGTTGCTCAGCGCGGGCACCCTCGGGGACATCCTGGGCCGCAAACGGGTCTTCCTCGTGGGCCTCGCCGGCTTCGGCGCCACCTCCGCCTGGTGCGCCGCCGCCCCCTCGATCGAGATGCTGCTCGTCGCACGGGCCGCCCAGGGCGTGTTCGGCTCCGTACTGATCCCGGTCTCCCTCGCCCTGATCGCGGCCCTCTTCCCCGACCCGGCCGTACGCGCCCGCGCCATCGGCCTGGGCGCGGGCTTCTGCGGACTCGCCCTCGGGATGGGGCCGGTGCTCGGCGGCCTCGTGGTGGACGCCTGGGGGTGGCGCGCCGTCCACTGGCTGAACGTGCCGATGGCGGTGGTCGCCCTGGCCGGCCTGCGCCGCTCCCTCCCGGACGGCGAGCCGCGCCGCGCCCGCCGTCTCGACGTGACCGGTCAGCTGCTCTTCGTCGTGGCCGCCGCCGCCCTGGTCTTCGCCCTCGCCGAGGGCAACGCGCAGGGCTGGACCTCGACGCCGGTGGCCGTGGCGTTCGCGCTGGCCGCCGTGGCACTGCCGGGCTTCCTCCGGTGGGAGCTGCGGGCCGCGGAGCCCATGCTGCCCCTGGGGCTCTTCCGCAACCCGGTGGTCGTCTCCGCCTGCACGGTCAACCTGCTGAGCCTCTTCGGCCTGTACGCCGCCATGTCGCTGGTGGCCCAGCGCATGCACGAGCTGACGGGCCTGACCGCCTCGCAGATCGCGGTGCGGTTCCTGGTCCTCAACGGGGCGATCGCGGTGGCCTCCGTGGTGGTGGCGCTCCTGGTCGTACGGACCGGGCCGCGCCTCCCGGTCGTCCTCGGGACCCTCTGCTCGGGAGTCGCGCTGCTGGGCCTGGCCCGGATGGGCCCCGCGGAGGAGGCCGGCGCCTACGGGTGGCCGCTCGCCCTCCTCGGCACCGGCGTCTCGCTGGCAGCGGCGCCCGCCACGGTCGCCCTCCTCGGAGCCGTACCGGTGACCTGGGCGGGCACCGCCTCGGGGGTGTCCAACACCTTCCGCCAGCTGGGCAGCGTCCTCGGCGTGGCCGCCTCCGGGGCGACGGTGTCCGCCCGG
The DNA here is from genome assembly GCF_043081625.1 of Streptomyces sp. NPDC014861. Taxonomy (NCBI): domain Bacteria; kingdom Bacillati; phylum Actinomycetota; class Actinomycetes; order Kitasatosporales; family Streptomycetaceae; genus Streptomyces; species Streptomyces sp. NPDC014861. Next base: position 34,720 of record NZ_JBIBWV010000016.1, on the reverse strand, counting down.
GGTCTCGTCCCCGGCACCGCCTCGGCGCTGTACCCGGCCGCGGTCCTGGTGCTGGCGGCGGGCCTGCTCGCCCTGGTGCTGCTGCGCCGGCGCGGCGGGGCGGAGACCGCCGCGCCGCACCCCGTGGAGACAGCCCCACCGCGCCCCGCGAAACCGCTCGCCGGGAAACCGACCGGAGCCGAGCGGACCACCGGAAAGCCGACCGGAGGCGGGCGGACCGCCGGGGAGAAGAGCGGTGTCTGACCGCCGGCGCTGGCGCCGGCGCCGCCTCCGGCTCCCCGCCGTCAGGCCACGGCGGGGCGGTGCGGGGTTCCCCGCTGCTGCGGGATCCTGTCGGTCATGTCGTGCTGGAGGATCGCCTGCATCCGCAGCCGCACCGTGGGCGTCGGGTCCAGGCCGAGCTCGCCGCGCAGCGCGGTCCGCAACTGCCGGTAGACGTCGAGCGCCTCGGCCGGGCGGCCGGAGCGGTACAGCGCCACCATCAGCTGCTCCGAGAGGCGTTCGTGCAGCGGGTACAGCATGGTGAGCCGCCGCAGCTCCGCGACGGTGCCGGCGTGGCGGCCGCCGTGGTGTTCGAGCTCGATCTTGTCCTCCAGGGCGAGGAGCCGCTCCTCGTCGAGGCGGGCGGCGGCGCTGCCGCACATCACCCCGCCCCCGATGCCTTCCAGCGCGGAGCCCCGCCACAGCCCCAGCGCCTGTTCGAGAAGGGCGGAGGCCCGGGTCGGATCCCTGGTCGTCTCGCGTTGCGCCTCGGCCCGCAAGGACTCGAACTCGCGGAAGTCGACCGCGTGCTCATCGAGCCAGAGACTGTATCCGGACTGTTCGGAGACCAATCGCCCGCGGGCGAAGCCGGGGCCGCACCAGGCGTCCAGGGACCGCCGTAAGCGGGTGACGACGGCCTGGAGGGCGTTGTCGGCCTGAGCGGGCGGTTCGTCGCCCCATATCTCCGCGATGAGCTGGTCCTTGGAGACGGAGGCCCCCTCGCCGAGCAGCAGCAGGACCAGGAGGACGCGCTGGCGTCCGCCTCTGATGTTCGCCGGCCGACCTTGCACCCGGACCTCCAGGGGTCCGAGCAGGTTGAAGCGCACCACGATTGCCACCCTTCTGGGGAAGTCGACCGACCGTAGCGAGTGTGCGACCGTCGGCAAGGGCGAGTAAAAAACCGACGGACCGGTTTGTCAAGAATCGAACACGAGTCGAACGGAGGTCCGGATGGCTGTAATCGATCGGCGTGCGCGGGGCACGGGCCGGGCGGGCCGCAGCGAACGCGTCGGCGCCCCGGATCCCGCCCCCGGATCCCGTCCCGGGCATCTTGGCCTGAACCAGTGGCCTTGCCGGCGCGGCTCCGGTGTGCCGGAGCGGCGGCCCCACGAGACCGGCGCGGGCGGCGGGGAGGCCCGGCGGCACGAGGCCGGGTCCGGTGCGGCGGGCCGCCCGGGGGCCGCGCACCGGAAAGGGGCCGCCCCGAGCCGAACGGCGCGGGACGGCCCCTGTCCTCCTGGGAGGGCTACGAGCCCCCGAGGGCTACTTGACGACCGTGATGCGGCCGAGCGCCGGAGCCTTGAGCGGCTGGGCCGCCGAGGAGTTGGCGGTCAGGTAGGCGATGAAGATGTCGAGGTCCGAGGCACCGACCAGCTTGTTCGCACCGGTGGCCAGGACCGGGAAGCCGTCGCCGCCGCCCGTGAGGAACTCGTTCATCGCGACCCGGTAGCTCTTCGACGGGTCGATCGGCGCGCCGTTCAGCCGCACCGAGTCGACCACGATCCGGTCGGCGCCCGCCTTCGTCATGTCCAGCGTGTACGAGAAGTTCTTCGACACCTGGAGGATCTTCGGGGCCGCCAGATTGACACCGCTGACCTGCTGCTGGAGCGCGGTGACGAGCTGGGCGCCGGTCAGGTCGACCGTCGTCATCATGTTGGTGAAGGGCTGGACGGTGTACGCCTCGCCGTAGGTCACCACGCCGTCGTCGCCCTTGGTCAGCGGCGCGCGGACACCGCCCGGGTTCATCAGCGCGAGCTGGGCGCCACCCTTGTCCGCCGGGGAGAGACCCGCCAGCTGCGCGTCGGCGATCATGTTGCCCATCGGCTTCTCGATCACGCCGTCGGGGTTGTCGACGTTCTCACCGATGTAGCCGACGGGGCGGTCCGCGATCGGCGCGGCCAGGGCCTTCCAGCGGTTGATCAGAGTGGTGATCTTGCCGTACGCGTCCACGTCACGGGTGACGACGTGGTTGGCGGAGGAGACCGCGGTGCGGACGATGTCCTTCGTGCGCCGGTCGTAGGTGAGCGTCGTGTCGGTGTAGAGCCGGCCGAAGGAGGCCGCCGACGTCACCGTGCGCGGCTTGCCCGCGGGGTCCGGGATCGTGCACGCGTACGCCTGGTGGGTGTGACCGGTGACCAGGGCGTCGACCTGCGGGGTGACGTTCTTGGCGATGTCGACGATCGGACCGGAGATGCCGGCGCCGGCGCCCGGGGTGTCGCAGTCGTAGTTGTACGCGCCCGAGGCGGGCAGGCCGCCCTCGTGGAGCAGCGCGACGATCGACTTCACGCCCTTGCGCTCCAGCACCTTGGCGTACTTGTTGATCGCCTCGACCTCGTCGCCGAACTTCAGGCCCTTGACGCCCTCGGCGGAGACGATGTTCCCGGTGCCTTCGAGCGTGACGCCGATGAAACCGATCCGGACGCCGTCCTTCTCCCAGATGAAGTACGGGTCGAGCAGCGGCCGGCCGCTCTTCTCGTCCGTCACGTTGGCCGTGAGGTACGGGAACTTCGCGCCCTTGAAGCGCTTGCCCTTCTCGTAGCAGCCCTCGGTCGGGTGACAGCCGCCGTTCTGTATGCGGCTCAGCTCGCGGGCGCCCTCGTCGAACTCGTGGTTGCCCACCGAGCTGACGTCGAGCTTCATCGCGTTCAGCGCCTCGATGGTCGGCTCGTCGTGGAACAGCCCGGAGAGCAGCGGCGAGGCTCCGATCATGTCGCCCGCGGCGGCCGTGATGGAGTAACGGTTCCCCTGGCGCGCCTGCGCCAGGTGGGTGGCCAGGTACTCGGCACCGCCGACGCCCTTGATCTCCTCGGTGGTGCCGTCCTCCTTCACGCGCTTGAGGTTGCCCGAGGAACCGGTCGGCGGCTCCAGGTGCCCGTGGAGGTCGTTGAAGGACAGCAGCTGCACGTCGACCATGCGCCCCCAGCCGTGGCCGTGGCCGCCGTGACGCCCGTCCCCGCGGTCCTGACCGGCACCGGCCGGCATCGCCGCGACGAGCGCCCCGACCGTCGCCAGCCCCGCACCGGCGGCCAGAATCCGCCGCCCCGCCTTGCTCTTCCTGCGGTTCACAGCCATCTCTCCCGTGGTCCCCTTTTCCCCTTGCCCCGATTCGCGGCTTTGATCGTTCCCGCGTCTGCGCACGCAGCCTAGAGTCAACGCGCGTAGCGCAACAGGGGGGTGAGGGCGATCGATTCCCTTTCGCGACCTCCCCGCGCGTACCCGGCCGTGCCACGTGACCACGGCATTGCGTTCGCCCGGCGTACGCGTGACCTTGCCGTTCGCCGTTCGTTCATCCGTACGGGAATCGCACTCGACGGGCATGGGCGCACGGAAGGACCGGGGGAGGTGACGGCCTGTGGCGCGCAGACAGGACAGGAAGCGGGAGGCGCGATCGCTCGCCGCCCCCTTCACGGTGGCCGCCCCCGCCGGGGCCCGGATCCGGGACCGGTTGCGTGTGACCGGAGGCGAGGCGGAGGTGGTGCGGCGGGTCGGCGAGCACCTGGGCCGCCTCCAGCGGGCCGATCTCGCGGCGCGCACCGGGATCGGACGCGTGCCGGCCAGGGAGAACGGGCGGGCGGTCCGGAAGCGTCGGCTCACCCCGGTGTCCTCGTCACGGTGGGCTGGGGCGCTGACCCGTGCGTCGGAGAACCAGTACCAGCTGTCCCTGCGCTGCCTGTACGACGAGCGGACGGCTCTGCGCCGGGCGGTCCGTGCCGTCGAGGTGAGGCTCGCGGTGCCGTGCGGGCGGCGCGAGGGCAGGGTCCGGGGATACGCGGACCAGGGCGAACGATGGGCCAAGCAGCGCCGGCTCGCCATGCTCAAGGCCCGCCTCGCTCGGGTCGAGGCCCGGATCGAGTCCGGTCGTCCGGGCATCGTCGTGGGCGGTCGAAGGCTCGCCGGGCTGCGGAACAACCTCAGCGACGCTCGGCTCACGGAGGAGCAGTGGCGGCGACGGTGGGACGCCCGCCGCCTGTTCCTCACCGCCGACGGCGAGTCCGGTGCCCCGTACGGCAACTACACGATCACCGTCGTCCCGGACACCGGCGAGGTGTCGATCGTGCTGCCCGGGCCGCTGCGACACCTCGCGAACGCGCCCCGGGGCCGGTACCGGCTCATGTGCGCGGTCGGCTTCTCGCACCGGCGCGAGGAATGGCTGGACCGGGTGACCGCGAACCGGGCCGTCCGCTACGACATCGTCCACGACCCGGTGCGCGACCGCTGGTACCTCGACGCCTCCTGGGCCACCGACACCGCCCCCCGACCGACCCCGGAGGAGCTGCGGGCCCGGGGCCGGGGCCTCCTCGGTGTCGACCTCAACGCCGACCACCTCGCCGCGTACGTCCTCGACCGGCACGGCAACCCCGTCGGCGCGCCCGTCACCCTGCCGATCGCCACGACCGGGACGACGTCTGGGAGGGACGGACGACTGCGCGCCGCGATCACCCGGCTCATCGCCCTCGCGAGGCAGCACCGCTGCGCGGGGATCGCGATCGAGGACCTCGGCTTCGACGACGCCCGCGCCACCGGCCGCGAGACCATGGGACGCGGCGGGCGCGGGAAGCGGTTTCGCCGCACGGTCGCCGGAATCCCCACCGCCCGCTTCCGGGAACGCCTGCGCGGCATGGCCTTTCACGCCGGGCTCGTGGTGATCGCGGTCGACCCGGCGTACACGAGTGTCTGGGGCGGGAAGTACTGGAGGACCCCGCTCCGGCAGAACAACCCGCGGACCACCGTCACCCGCCATCACGGTGCCGCGGTGGCCATCGCGCGACGCGCCCTCGGGTACCGGGCACGGCGTCGGCCAGGTGTGACCGCCCGCGACCGGAGGATCGCGGCGCGGAGAGCTACCGGCCAGGCCGTACCCGCCCCGAGGGCGCGTGGGACCGCGAGCCCGCCCAGGACGGCGAGCACACCCCCCACGGGTGGCGAGACTCGACCGGGCCGAGGCGACCAGCCCGCGCCGTTCCCCGACCTCGAAGACCGTTCGCGAGGTCACCGGGCCGGCATCCGGCCCGGCCGTGACAGTGCGGCCGACCACGGCCGACCACGCCAGGAGCGGTTACAAGACAGTTGCCTCCGGTCGGCGGAGGGTTCGCCGTAGGCTCGCACCATGACTTCCGACGCGGCGCCCGTCCTCGAACCGGGACGGCAGATCCAGACGTACGACGAGCTCAGCCCCGAGCAGGTCCAGGAGGTCATGGACCTGCTCGCGGCCGCGGACAGCGCCGACGGCGTGCACGCGGTGTCCGAGCAGGGGCGCCTCTACCTGCGCAACGGCCGGCGCGAGGGGGTGCGGCACTTCCTGCTCACCGTCGGCGCCCGCCTCCAGGGCTACGCCCAGCTGGAGGAGACCGACCCGGTCGAGGCCCCCGCCGCGGAGCTCGTCATCCACCCCGACCAGCGCGGCCGCGGCCACGGCCGTGCCCTCGGCAGCGCCCTCCTCGCCGCCTCCGGGAAGCGGCTGCGGGTCTGGGCGCACGGCGGCAAGCCGTCCGCCCGCCACCTCGCCCAGGTCCTGGGCCTCACGCTCTTCCGCGAACTGCGCCAGCTGCGCCGGTCCCTGACGCCCCTGGACATCCCCGATCCGGTCCTCCCCGAGGGGATCACCATCCGCACCTTCGTGCCCGGCCGGGACGACGCGGCCTGGCTCGCGGTCAACGCCGCCGCCTTCGCCCACCATCCGGAGCAGGGCTCGCTGACCCAGCGCGACCTGGACGACCGGATCGCGGAGCCGTGGTTCGACCCGAAGGGCTTCTTCCTCGCGGAGGACGCCGAGGGGCGACTCGTCGGCTTCCACTGGACGAAGACCCACGCCGAGGAGCGGCTCGGCGAGGTGTACGTGGTCGGGATCCTGCCCCAGGCGCAGGGCGGCGGCCTCGGCAAGGCGCTGACCGCGACGGGCCTGCGGCACCTGGCGGCGCAGGGGCTGCCGACGGCGATGCTGTATGTCGACGCCGACAACTCGGCGGCGGTGCGGGTCTACGAGGGGCTGGGTTTCCGGACCCACGAGGTGGACCTGATGTACCGCTCGGAGTCGTAGCGGCCGCAACACGCGTCACGGAGGGGGCGGTTGACACCGCCCCCTTCTTTGCACCACCCTTTCACTACTTGATTAGTGAAAGGGTGGTGGAAGGACATGGTCGAGTACCGCATCGACCGGCGCAGCGGTGTCGCCACCTACCTCCAGATCGTCCAGCAGACGAAACAGGCCCTCCGGATGGGCCTCCTGGAGCCCGGCGACCGACTGCCCACCGCACGCGAGGTCGTCGAAGCGACGGCCATCAACCCGAACACGGTCCTCAAGGCCTACCGCGAGCTCGAACGCGAGGGCCTCGTCGAGGCCCGGCGCGGCCTCGGCACCTTCGTCCGCGCCACGCTCGGCACCACCGCCCCCGCCGACTCCCCCCTCCGGGGCGAGCTCGACGCCTGGGCCCGCCGGGCACGCGCGGAGGGAATGGACCGCGAGGACATGGCGGCGCTCTTCACCGCCGTACTGACACAGCACTACGAGGGGGACGACGAGAAGTGACCGCGAACGTGGTCCTGGGAGCAGAGCTCCTGGGCAAGAAGTACGGCGGGCGGAGGGGCGGTTGGGCCCTCCGGGAGTGCGACTTCGCCCTCCCCGCCGGCCGGGTCTGCGCCCTCGTCGGGCCCAACGGCGCCGGCAAGTCCACCCTCCTCGCCCTCGCCGCCGGCCTGCTGCGCCCCACTGAGGGCACGCTCACCGCCCCGGACCGCGAGGACCTCGCCTACGTCGCCCAGGCGAAGCCGCTCCACCCCCGGCTCACCGTCGCCGACACCCTCCGCATGGGCCGCGAGCTCAACCCCGGCCGCTGGGACGACGCCGCAGCGCTCCGCGTCGTCGAGGGCGGCGGCTTCTCCTCCGACACCCTCGTCCAGCACCTCTCGGGCGGCCAGCGCACCCGCGTCGCCCTCGCGCTCGCCCTCGGCAAGCGCGCCGGACTCCTGCTCCTGGACGAGCCGATGGCCGACCTCGACCCGCTCGCCCGCCACCAGCTCATGGGCCTGCTCATGTCCGACGCGGCCGAGCGCGGCACCACGGTCGTCATGTCCTCGCACATCCTCACCGAGCTGGAGGGCGCCTGCGACCACCTGATGCTGCTCTCCGGCGGGCGCGTCCGCCTCGACGGCGCCGTCGAGGACCTGCTCGCCGCGCACACCCTGCTGCGGGGGCCGGTCGCCGACCTCGCCCCGCACACGGTGGTCGACACCCGCACGACGGGCCGTCAGCTCACCGCGCTGGTACGCCACGCGGGCCCGGTCGAGGGCCCCTGGGAGGCCTCGGAGCCGTCCCTGGAGGAGCTCCTCCTCGCCCACCTCCGCAACCCCGAAGGAGCCGCCGCATGAGCACCCTCGCCCTGAAAGGCTCCACCTGGGTGACCGTCCGCCAGTACCGGCGGACGCTGTGGCTGGCGGCGGCGGCGGCCGTCGGCGCCCTCGCCGTGATCGGCGTGCTGCGGATCTGGGACGCGCAGTACCCGGACGTGCGCACGGAGGACGGCTTCCTGCAACTGGACCCGTTCAACAGCGGGAACCCCTGGCTGCGCGGCGCGATGCTCTCCTTCTCCGAGGGCGTCCTGGGGATCCCGTTCCTCGTCGCGCTCTTCGTCGCCGGGCCGATGGTGGCGCGCGAGTTCGAGTCGGGGACGTACCAGCTCTCGCTCACCCAGTCGGTGAGCCCTGTCTCCTGGCTCCGCTCCAAGCTGACCGTCGCCACCGCCACCACCCTCGGCGCGGTCCTGGTCCTGACCGGCGCGTACGCGCTCGGCTGGGCACGGGTCGGGGACTCGTACAGCCTGCTGCGGACGGACGCCGGACCGTACCTGGCCCTCGGCACCGTCCTCGTCTCCTACACGCTCCTCGCCGTCGCCGTCGGCGCACTCGCCGGACTGCTGATCCACCGCACCCTGGTCGCCATGTCCGCCGCCGGCCTCTTCGTCGGCGTCACCCTGCTCGCCCTCCACGCCTACCGCTGGGACTTCCTGACACCGGTCACGATGACCGGTGAGGCGGTGGAGGGCGCTTCGACCCTGATGGCCCCCGAGGGTGCTCTGATCCTGGATCAGGGGCTCATCATGGCCGACGGACGGCGCGAGGCGGGCTGGTTCTGCGGCGACTCCGACGGCGTCTGCCGTGTCGACGAGCCCGTCACCGCCCAGTACCTCGACTACCACCCCGTCTCCCACGTCCTGCCCACCCAGCTCTTCGAGACCGGCATCGTCCTCGCGATCGCCGCCCTCGCGGCCCTCGCCGCCTTCCGGGTGCTCCGCGCCCGCCACCCGTAGCGCCGAGGCACCCGCAGGCAGCCGGCACCCGCGGGAATCCGGCACCCGTGGGCGATCCCTCACCCGGACGGGCGAAAATGGGGGGCGGGGCCCGATACAGGCCCCGCCCCCGATTCCCGCACGACATGTCGTCGTCACCCGCCATTCAGACGCGCTTGCGACGCTCACGCAATGAAGCGATCCGTGACCACACCCGGCGGGGTGATCTCCCCGGGAAGACTTCCCAAAGGGAGACTGCCCTCCCCCACGGCCCGCTCCGACGCGCCCGAGGACCCCTCCGCGCGGAAGAATGGCCCCATGAGCCAGCAGCCCGCCGAGGTCCCGGTCCAGACCTCCGCCACCGCGTCCCCGCAGCCGTCCCTGGGTTCCATAGCGGCCCACCGCCCGCGCACCGTGAACGGCGGCGGAGCCGGCGGCGACCTGGAGCCCGACCTCGACTCCGACCTCGACGCGTACGAGGCGTACAGCGAGGACGGCGACGGCACCGACGGCGAACTGCCGCACGGACGCTTCCTCGACCGCGAGCGCAGCTGGCTCGCCTTCAACGAGCGCGTCCTCGAACTCGCCGAGGACCCGACCACCCCCCTCCTCGAACGGGCGAACTTCCTCGCGATCTTCGCCTCGAACCTCGACGAGTTCTTCATGGTCCGCGTCGCCGGCCTCAAGCGCCGCATCGCCACCGGCGTGGCCACCCGCTCCGCCTCCGGCCTCCAGCCCCGCGAGGTCCTCGACCTCATCTGGACCCGCTCGCGCGAGCTCATGGCCCGGCACGCCGCCTGCTACCAGCAGGACGTCGCCCCCGCCCTGGCCGACGAGGGCATCCACCTGATCCGCTGGCCCGAGCTCACGGAGAAGGAGCAGGCGCGGCTCTTCACCCTCTTCCGCCAGCAGATCTTCCCCGTCCTCACCCCGCTCGCCGTGGACCCGGCGCACCCCTTCCCCTACATCTCCGGACTCAGCCTCAACCTCGCCGTGGTCGTGCGGAACCCGGTCAGCGGCCACCGCCACTTCGCCCGCGTCAAGGTGCCGCCGCTGCTCTCCCGCTTCCTGGAGGCGTCCCCGCAGCGGTACGTGCCGCTCGAGGACGTCATCGCGGCGCACCTGGAGGAGCTGTTCCCCGGCATGGAGGTGCTCGCGCACCACATGTTCCGGGTGACCAGGAACGAGGACCTGGAGGTCGAGGAGGACGACGCCGAGAACCTGCTCCAGGCCCTGGAGAAGGAGCTCATGCGGCGCCGCTTCGGCCCGCCGGTCCGCCTGGAGGTCGAGGAGTCCATCGACCCGTACGTGCTCGACCTGCTCGTCCGCGAACTGAAGGTCTCCGACGCCGAGGTCTACCCGCTGCCCGGCCCGCTCGACCTGACCGGCCTCTTCGGGGTCGCCTCGCAGGACCGGCCCGAGCTGAAGTACCCGAAGTTCGTCGCCGGCACCCACCGGGACCTCGCCGAGGTCGAGTCCGCGTCCGCGCCCGACATCTTCGCGGCGCTGCGCGAGCGGGACGTGCTGCTGCACCACCCGTACGACTCCTTCTCCACCTCCGTCCAGGCCTTCCTGGAGCAGGCGGCGGCCGACCCGGACGTCCTGGCGATCAAGCAGACCCTGTACCGGACCTCCGGCGACTCGCCCATAGTCGACGCGCTCATCGACGCCGCCGAGTCGGGCAAGCAGGTCCTGGTCCTCGTCGAGATCAAGGCCCGCTTCGACGAGCAGGCCAACATCAAGTGGGCGCGGAAGCTGGAGGAGGCCGGCTGCCACGTCGTGTACGGCCTCGTCGGCCTCAAGACCCACTGCAAGCTCTCCCTGGTGGTACGCCAGGAGGGCGAACTGCTGCGCCGGTACTCGCACGTCGGCACCGGCAACTACCACCCGAAGACGGCCCGGCTCTACGAGGACCTCGGCCTGCTCACCGCCGACCCGCAGGTCGGCGCGGACCTCTCCGACCTCTTCAACCGGCTCTCCGGCTACTCCCGCCGCGAGACCTACCGGCGCCTGCTGACCGCCCCCAAGTCGCTCCGCGACGGCCTGGTCTCCCGCATCACCAAGGAGATCGCCCACCACCGGGCGGGCCGGCCCGCGTACGTGAAGATCAAGGTCAACTCGATGGTCGACGAGGCCGTCATCGACGCCTGCTACCGGGCCTCCCAGGCCGGCGTCCCGGTCGACATCTGGGTCCGCGGCATCTGCGCGGTGCGGCCCGGCGTCCCCGGCCTCTCGGAGAACATCCGGGTCCGCTCCGTCCTGGGCCGCTTCCTGGAGCACTCGCGGGTCTTCGCCTTCGGCAACGGCGGCGAGCCCGAGGTCTGGCTCGGCAGCGCCGACATGATGCACCGCAACCTGGACCGGCGGATCGAGGCCCTGGTCAGGGTCTCCGACCCCGCCCACCGGGCCGCACTCACCCGGCTCCTGGAGACCGGGATGTCCGACACCACCTCCTCCTGGCACCTCGGCCCGGACGGGAACTGGACGCGCCACGCGACCGACCCCGAGGGCAAGCCGCTGCGGCACGTGCAGGAGATGCTCATCGACGCGCGGAGGCGCCGGCGTGCACAACCTTGACCCCACGCAGTCCGCGCACTCCCTCCAGGACGTGACCGCGGGCGAGGTCCTGGCCCCCTACCTGCACGCCCGGGCCGCGGACTTCCTCCGCGGCCTGCGGCAGCACGGCGAGAGCGGCGCGGACACCTCCGGAGCGGAGGAGGCCGCCGGTACGCTGCGGGCCGCCGCCCGCCGGATCAGCGGCAGCCTGCACACCTTCCGGCCGCTGCTCGACCCGGCCTGGGCCGACCAGCTCCGCACCGAGCTGGCCTGGCTCTCCGGCACCCTCGCCCTGGAGCAGGCGTGCACCTCCCGGCTGGTACGGCTCATGGACGCGCTGAACCGGCTGGCCGGCGGCGCGGGACCGGTGCCCGCCGCCCGCGGCTCCGAGAGCGCCGGACTCACCGTCGGCGCCGCCCGGGCCGGCGCCCTCCTGGAACGCCAGCTCACCCTGGCCAGGACCAGGGCCCACTCGGCCGCCCTCCAGGCCCTGGGCTCCTCCCGCTTCCACGCCCTCGCCGACGCCGTCGCCCTCCTCGCCTCCGAGGTGCCGCTGGGCCCGGCCGGGTCCGCGCCCGCGCCCGAGGTCCTCGACGCCTCCGCGTCGGTCGCCCGCCGCCGCCTCCTCGACGCGGTCGGCATCCTGCCGCTGACCCGCGCCGCGCACCCGTACAACGCGGAGGCGCTGGCCCTCGCCGGCGAGAACCAGGACGCGCCCTGGCACCACACCCGGCTGCTGCTCCGGCTGCACCGGTACGCGAACGAGGTGACGGCCCTCGGCGCCGCACCGGACGCGCCCTTGTTCGAGGCGGCCCGGGCCCTCGACCGGCACCGCGACGCCGCCGAGGCGGCGGCCGCCGCCTCCGCCGCGGCCCGTACCCCCCGTATCGCCCCGGCCACCGCGTACGCCCTCGGCGTCCTCCACGCCGACCAGCGCCACGAGGTCGAAGCCGCCCGCTTCGCCTTCCAGCACGCCTGGCACACGGTCGCCGTCCCGGTCCCATGACCTCCCCCGATCCGAAGCCGATCCTGGCGGCGGGCTGCGTCCTGTGGCGCCGGCCGCCGTCCGGGCACGGCATCGAGATCGCCCTCGTCCACCGGCCGAAGTGGGACGACTGGTCCCATCCGAAGGGCAAGCGCAAGCGCGGCGAGAGCGCGGAGGCGTGCGCGCTGCGCGAGGTCCTGGAGGAGACCGGGCAGCACTGCGAGCTCGGCGCACGGCTCCCCACCGTCCACTACCCGGTCGACGGGCGCCCCAAGAAGGTCGTCTACTGGGCGGCCCGCGCCCTCGGCGGCGCCTTCGTTCCCGGGCACGAGATCGACCGACTGCTGTGGCTGCCGCCCGCCGAGGCCCGCACCCGCCTGACCCGGCCACGCGACCGCGAGCTGCTCGACGCCCTCCTGGCGACGGCGCCCCCGGGACGACGGCCGGACGACGCCTCCTAGCCCCCGGCACCGCCCGGCACAGCGCCCCGGCACCGCCCGGCCGACAGCGCCCCGGCACCCCCCGGCCCAGCGCCCCGCCCGCGCCGGCCGGACCGCACGGACGCGGCGGACCGCACGAACGCGCCGGACCGCACGGACGCGCCGGACCGCACGGGCGCGGCGTCGCGTGCCGCGCGGGCGCGCCGGACCGGCACCCCGTGCCGAGCCGCACCGTGGCTTACGGCACGGTTCACCTCGCGTTCACTCTCCACGGCTGACCGCTTCACCTGATCTGCCTAATTTCGGCCTTACGCGGTGCACGGAGCCTGACGATGCACCCACAACCCGACACGCGCCGCCCTCGAAGCGACGGACACCCGGTCCGGAACACGGCGGCCTCTGGAAGGAACCTCCGAAAGTGAAGCTTTCGCGCAAGAACGGGCTTCGCGCCTCCGCGATCGGTGCCCTCGTCGTCTCCGGTGCGCTGGTCCTGTCGGCGTGTGGCTCCGACGACAACACCGAGCCCACCAAGGGCGGCAGCGGGCAGACCTCGGCCGCGGCGTCGAACATCAAGTGCGACGGCGCCAAGGGTCAGCTGCTCGCCGCGGGCTCCAGCGCGCAGAAGGGCGCGATGGACCTGTGGGTGAAGAACTTCCAGGCCGCCTGTGAGGGTGTCGAGGTCAACTACCAGGCCATCGGCTCCGGTGGTGGCATCACCAAGTTCAACCAGGGCCAGGTCGCCTTCGCGGGCTCCGACTCCGCCCTGAAGGACGAAGAGGTCGCCGAGTCGAAGAAGATCTGCAAGGGCGGCACCGGCGTCAACCTGCCCATGGTCGGCGGCCCCATCGCCATCGGCTACAAGCTGGAGGGCGTGGACAACCTCGTCCTGGACGCCTCCACCCTCGCCAAGATCTTCGACAACAAGATCACCAAGTGGAACGACCCGGCGATCGCCAAGCTGAACCCGGACGCCAAGCTCCCGGACAGCAACATCCAGGCCTTCCACCGCTCGGACGAGTCCGGCACCACCCAGAACCTGGGCAAGTACCTCTCCACCGCCGCCCCGGCCGACTGGAAGCACGACCCGAAGACCAAGTCGTGGCCCGCCCAGGGCGGCCAGGCCGCCAACGGCTCCTCCGGCGTCGCGACCGCCGTCAAGGACGCCGAGGGCTCCATCGGCTACTTCGAGCTCTCGTACGCCACCGCGAACAAGATCTCCACCGTCAGCCTCAACACCGGCGCCTCCGCCCCGGTCGCGGCCACCTCGGAGAACGCCTCCAAGGCCATCGCCGCCGCCAAGATCAAGGGCACCGGCAACGACGTGGCCCTCTCCCTCGACTACGCCACCAAGGCCGAGGGCGCCTACCCGCTGATCCTCGTCACCTACGAGATCGCCTGCGACAAGGGCAACAAGGCGGAGACCCTGCCGACCCTGAAGGCCTTCCTCAACTACACCGTCAGCGACGAGGGCCAGAAGGTGCTCGCCGACGCCGGCTACGCCCCGCTCCCGGCCGAGATCGCGGCCAAGGTCCGCGCGATCGTCCCCACCCTGTCCTGACCCCCGGCCGGTGGCGGCCCCTCACCTCCCGTGGGGAGGCCGCCCCCGGCATCCGGTGCACCGCCGCCAGGAGCCGTACCCCGTACGGCTCCGCAGACCGGAGAAACCGATGGTTACCACGACACCACCCATAGACCAGAACAGGAGCAGGCGCGCCACGAGCGCGGCCCGCCCCGGGGACCGCGTCTTCCGCGGCCTCTCCCGCGGCTCCGGCATCACCCTGCTCGTCATCATGGCCGCGATCGCGGGCTTCCTGACCTACCGCGCGGTCCTCGCCATCTCGAAGGACAGCACCAACTTCTTCACCACCTTCGAGTGGAACCCGGCCGGCACCCCGCCGGTCTTCGGCATCGCCGTCCTCGCCTTCGGCACGATCGTCTCCTCGATCATCGCCATGCTCATCGCCGTGCCGGTCGCCATCGGCATCGCGCTCTTCATCTCGCACTACGCCCCGCGCAAGCTGGCCAAGCCGCTCGCGTACGTCGTCGACCTGCTCGCCGCCGTGCCCAGCATCATCTACGGCCTCTGGGGCGCGATCTTCCTGGTCCCGTACCTGGACGGCCTCAACAAGTGGCTCGACCAGTACCTGGGCTGGACGTACATCTTCGACAAGTCCAGTGACGGCGTCGCCCGCAACATGTTCACCGTGGGCATCCTGCTGGCGATCATGATCCTCCCGATCATCACCAACGTGACCCGCGAGGTCTTCCTCCAGGCCCCGAAGATGCACGAGGAGGCCGCCCTCGCCCTCGGCGCCACGCGCTGGGAGGTCGTCCGCATGGCGGTCCTGCCCTTCGGCCGCTCCGGCATCATCTCCGCCTCGATGCTGGGCCTCGGCCGCGCGCTCGGCGAGACGATGGCCGTCGCCGTCGTCCTCTCGCCCAGCTTCGTCCTCTCGGGCCACCTCCTCGACCCGGGCGGCGGCACCTTCGCCCAGAACATCGCCGCGAAGTTCAACGAGGCCAACGAGTTCGGCCGGGACGCGCTGATCGCCTCCGGCCTCGTCCTCTTCGTCATCACCCTGCTGGTCAACGGCGCCGCGCGCATGATCATCGCCCGCCGCAAGGAGTACTCGGGGGCCAACGCATGAGCCACGCCGTCCAGGAACGCCCCGTGGCGTCCACCAAGCCCCGCGGCCCCCTCTCCCACGCCCGCCTCCCGCGCTGGACCCCGCTCGCCGTCGCGGCCGGCTCCATCGCCGCCGGCGTCGGCATCGGCCTCGCCGCCGGCTGGCACAGCAAGGTGCAGTGGGGCATGATCTCCGCGCTCCTCTTCGTCCTGGTCACCTACGCCGTCACCACCAAGGTGGAAGGCTCCCGCCAGGCCAAGGACCGCGTCGCCACCAGCCTCGTCTGGGTCTGCTTCGTCCTCGCCGTCGTCCCGCTGCTCTCGCTCGCCTGGGTGACGATCAGCAAGGGCATGGAAGTCCTCGACGGCTACTTCCTCACCCACTCGATGAACGGCGTCCTCGACGCCGAGGCCGGTGGCGGCGTCTACCACGCCCTCCTCGGCACCATCGAGCAGGTCGGCATCGCGACCCTCATCGCCGCGCCGATCGGTCTGCTCACCGCGGTCTACCTGGTCGAGTACGGCACGGGGAAGCTCGCCAAGGCCGTCACCTTCTTCGTCGACGTCATGACGGGCATCCCGTCGATCGTCGCCGGCCTCTTCATCCTCGCCACCTGGAACCTGATGCTGGGCTTCGGCCCCTCCGGTTTCGCCGGCGCGATGGCCCTCGCCATCCTGATGATGCCGGTCGTCGTCCGCTCCACCGAGGAGATGCTCAAGCTCGTCCCGAACGAGCTCCGCGAGGCCTCCCTCGCCCTCGGTGTCCCGAAGTGGCGCACGATCCTGAAGGTGGTCCTCCCCACCGCGATCGGCGGCATCACCACGGGCGTCATGCTCGCGGTCGCCCGCATCACCGGTGAGACGGCCCCCGTCCTGCTCCTCGTGTTCGGTACGAAGCTCATCAACCCGAACCCCTTCGAAGGCGCCCAGTCCTCCCTGCCGCTCTACGTGTACGAGCAGTACGCGGTCGGCACCGACGCCGCCGTGGCCCGCGCCTGGGCCGCCGCGCTCGTCCTGATCGCCTTCGTCATGATCCTCAACCTGGTGGCCCGCGGCATCGCCCGCTGGAAGGCCCCGAAGACCGGCCGCTGACCGCGGCGACTGGATGTGAACTGATATGGCCAAGCGAATCGACGTCAGCGGCCTCTCCGCGTACTACGGCAGCCACAAGGCGATCGACGACATCTCCATGACCGTCGAGCCCCGCTCGGTGACGGCCTTCATCGGCCCCTCCGGCTGCGGCAAGTCCACCTTCCTGCGCACCCTGAACCGCATGCACGAGGTCACTCCCGGCGGCCGCGTCGAGGGCAAGGTGATGCTGGACGACGAGAACCTGTACGGCTCCGGGGTCGACCCGGTCGCGGTCCGCCGCACCGTCGGCATGGTGTTCCAGCGCCCCAACCCCTTCCCCACCATGTCGATCTTCGACAACGTGGCGGCGGGCCTGCGGCTGAACGGCAAGTACAAGAAGGCCGAGCTCGCCGACATCGTGGAGCGCTCCCTCAAGGGCGCGAACCTGTGGAACGAGGTCAAGGACCGCCTCAACAAGCCCGGCTCCGGCCTCTCCGGCGGTCAGCAGCAGCGCCTGTGCATCGCCCGCGCCATCGCGGTCGAGCCGGACGTCCTGCTCATGGACGAGCCCTGCTCGGCGCTCGACCCGATCTCGACCCTCGCGATCGAGGACCTGATCGGCGAGCTGAAGGAGCGCTTCACGATCGTCATCGTGACGCACAACATGCAGCAGGCCGCCCGCGTCTCGGACCGCACCGCGTTCTTCAACCTGGCCGCGGTCGGCCAGCCCGGCAAGCTCATCGAGCTGGACGACACCGAGCGCATCTTCTCCAACCCGAGCGTCCAGGCGACCGAGGACTACATCTCCGGCCGCTTCGGATAAGGACTCGTCTGCGGTGCTGCATGGCGGTGCCACCGTAAGACGAAGGGCCCGGCTCCCCCAGGGGAGCCGGGCCCGACCATTTCCAGCCACAGATCGGCCTCAGCCGAAGAACAGCCGCACCACGTCAGCCGAAGAACAGCTGCACCACGTAGAAGCTCAGCGCCGCGACGATCGCCGCAGCCGGCATCGTGATGAACCAGCCGAGGATGATGTTCTTCGCGACGCCCCAGCGCACCGCGTTCACCCGCTTCGTCGCGCCCACGCCCATGATGGCGGAGGTGATGACGTGGGTGGTGGAGATCGGCGCGTGGAAGAGGAACGCCGAGCCGAACATGATCGACGCACCGGTCGTCTCCGCCGCGAAGCCCTGCGGCGGGTCCAGCTCGATGATCTTGCGGCCGAGGGTCCGCATGATGCGCCAGCCGCCCGCGTACGTACCGAGCGAGAGCATCACGGCGCAGGCGATCTTCACCCAGACCGGGATGTCGTCGCCGGCCTGCTGCACGTCGGCGATGACCAGGGCCATCACCACGATGCCCATCGTCTTCTGCGCGTCCTGGAGGCCGTGGCCGAGCGCCATGCCCGCCGCCGAGACCGTCTGCGCGATGCGGAAACCGCGCTTGGCCTTGTGCGGGTTCGCCTTGCGGAAGATCCACAGGATCGCGCACATCACCAGGTAACCGGCCACCAGGCCGACCACCGGCGAGATGAACATCGGGATGACGACCTTGTCGAGGACGCCGCCCCAGATGACCTCGGTGCCGCCGGCGAGCGCCGCGCCCACCATGCCGCCGAAGAGGGCGTGCGAGGAGGAGGACGGCAGACCGAAGTACCAGGTGACCAGGTTCCAGATGATCGCGCCGACGAGCGCGGCGAAGAGGATGCCCATCCCCTTGTCGCCGTGCGGCGTCTCGATCAGGCCCTCACTGACCGTCTTGGCGACCCCGCTGCCCATGAAGGCGCCGGCGAGGTTCATGACCGCGGCCATCGCGAGCGCGGCGCGCGGGGTCAGCGCCCGCGTCGACACCGAGGTGGCGATGGCGTTGGCGGAGTCGTGGAAGCCGTTCGTATACGTGAAGCCGAGCGCGACACCGATGGTCACGATCAGGGCGAAGGTGTCCACGAAGCCTCAGGACTCCTTGACCGCGATGGTCTCCACCGTGTTGGCCACGTGCTCGAACGCGTCGGCCGCCTCTTCCAGCACGTCGACGATCTGCTTCAGCTTCAGCACCTCGATGGCGTCGTACTTGCCGTTGAAGAGCGTCGCGAGCAGCTTGCGGTGGATCTGGTCGGCCTGGTTCTCCAGGCGGTTGACCTCGATCCAGTACTCGGTGAGGTTCGACATCGTCCGCAGGTTCGGCATGGCCTCGGCGGTCAGCTCGGCCGCCCGCGCCAGGACCTCGATCTGCTGCTCGACGCCCTTGGGAAGCTCCTCCACGTTGTAGAGGACGACCAGGTCGACGGCCTCCTCCATGAAGTCCATGATGTCGTCGAGGGAGGACGCGAGGTTGTAGATGTCCTCGCGGTCGAACGGCGTGATGAAGGAGGAGTTCAGCTGGTGGAAGATCGCGTGGGTGGCGTCGTCGCCGGCGTGCTCCGCTGCCCGCATCCGCTCCGCGATCTCGGCCCGGGCGGAAGGCTCCGCCCCGAGCAGTTCCATCAGGAGCTTGGAGCCCGTGACGATGTTGTCCGCGGACGCGGCGAACATGTCGTAGAAGCTCGTCTCCCTGGGGGTCAGACGAAATCGCACGTGAGGTCCTCGGGGTGCTGGGTTTCGGTCAGGCTGATGCTAGGCGCATCATCCGGCCACGGCTAACCGGCGTCCTCTCAGTGTCGCCCATCAGGCACAGTGATCTGCACGAGGCCCCCGCCCCTGTCGGCGGGGATCGGTACCATATACCCACGAGGGGTATACACCCCCTTTTCTGGACAACGGGAGGACGCGATGACGACCACCGAGGCGGACCAGGTCACCCCCGAGGCCGTCGAATCCGTCGAGCCGGCCGACCACGCCCACGGGGTGCACGGCTACCACAAGCAGAAGGACGAGCACCTCAAGCGGCTGCGGCGGATCGAGGGCCAGATCCGCGGTCTCCAGCGGATGGTCGACGAGGACGTCTACTGCATCGACATACTCACCCAGGTCTCGGCCTCCACGAAGGCGCTGCAGTCCTTCGCGCTCCAGCTCCTGGAGGAGCACCTGCGGCACTGCGTGGCCGACGCGGCCGCCCACGGCGGCGACCTCGACGCGAAGGTCGAGGAGGCCACCAAGGCGATCGGCCGGATGCTCCGCACCTGAGCGGACCGCTTCCGACGGCTAGCCGCCGGCCGGTTCGACGCGGAGGACCTCGTCGATCAGGTCGGCGCTGAGCCGTTCCCCGTCCGCGGCCGAGGCGGCGATCATCAGCTCGCCGCACAGCTCTATCTCGGCAAGGGCGACGCGGTCGGGATCAGCGGTCGCGGTTGCGGTACCGGGCGGAGCCACGCGCATTCACCTCTTCCTGCCGGAGTCGGTGTCCCAGCGTAGGGATCGCGCCACGGACCGCGCATGACACGGACGGACCATTTGGCGATGGTCCGAACCCCCGCGCCGCTCCGGCGGGCGGGACCGGGCGGCGGGCAGGCGCGCGCCTCAGACCTCGACCTTGCCCGCGTAGATGTCGCGCCCGTCCGGCAGGGCGACCGCGACCCGCGCCCCGAAGCCGTACAGCAGCGTCGTCGAGGCGACGGCGACCGTCCGCCCCTGGTTGCTGAAACTGAACTGGTGGCGGACCTTCCGCAGCCGGCCGGCACCGTCGAGGTACGCGTCGAAGGGCACCGCGTCGGTGGTGAACCCTTTCGCCGCCGCGGCGAGCGCGCCCCTCAGCTGCGGGACGGCGAGCTTCGCCGCCGCGCCGATGTCGGCGACGCCCCGGTAGTGGCGGACCCTCACCCCCGCGAGCTCCGTCTCCCCCGCGTACGTCACGTCCCGCGCCCCGCGCAGCAGCTCGGCCGCCGCGCCGGGGTCGGTGGCCCCGCCGGTGACCAGGTTGCCGTCGTCGAGGGCGGTGGTGTCGACCCGCACCCACTTGTCGGCGGGGACGCCGGCGCCGCGGTTCTTCATGTAGAGGGCGCCCGGGGTGAGCAGCTCGGTGATCGGCCGGTGCTCGCTGGTGCCGGCCGCGTCCTTGGGGAGCACCACCTGGAGGTGGCCGGTGCGGCGGCGGAAGTCGTAGCCGCCCTCGCCGCGGATGGTGACGCGGGTCCCGCCGGCGGCCATCTCCATCGCGGTGGACGCCTTGGAGGTGCCGGCCCTGACCAGGGCGTCGGCGGCGCCCCGCACGGCGCCGGCCGGGTCCGGCAGCGGCTCGGGCTCCTCGCCGGCGGCGCAGCCGGCGACCGCCACGGCGACCAGGGAGGCGGTGACGGCGAGGGCCCCGCCGCCGAGACCGCGCGGACGCGCGTACCGCTGCACCACCATCGCCCGTCGACCCCCAAGCACCTGGATTCCCGATGCGGATAACGACGGCACGGGCGAGCCGTCACGCGCAGTACGGTGGGGGCGTGCATGAGCAGCCCGCGACCGGTCCGCACCGTACGACGACGCAGGAGCGGGGCTCCTTCGCCCTGGCCCGCTGCACCTGCGGCTGGTCCGGCCCGGCCCGCCGCTCCCGGGACCGCGCCCGCACCGACGCCGCCGAACACGAGGACACCGCGCGCCACGAGGGAGTACGCCCCTAGGGCCTGTCCTCAGGCCCGGGCCGCGAGGTCTTCGCCGTCCCCTCCGCCCTAGGCCGCGAGGCCTTTGCCGTCCTGTCCGTCCTCGGCGGCTCCGCCGAGGCGGGGTTCGGGGATGCCGAAGGTCTCGGTCCGGGCGGCGGCGGGGGTGTCGGCCCGGCGGGAGCGGACCAGCCACGCGCCGCGGCGCGCCCGACCGACGGCGGAGACCAGCGGGGTGAGCAGCGCCAGGGTCAGCGGGGCGAGGAGCAGGGCGACGGCGGTGCCGAGGGCGAAGCCACCGATGACGTCGGTGGGGTAGTGGACACCCATGTAGACGCGGGCGAAGCCCTCGGCGAGGGCGAGACCGATGGCGGCGAGGCCGAAGCGGCGGTGGGCGACGAAGAGGGCGACGGCGATCGCCATCGCCATGGTGGCGTGGTCGCTGACGAAGGAGTAGTCGGTCTTCCCGTCGACCAGCACCTCCAGACCGTCGAGGTCCTCGAACGGGCGGGGCCGCTCGACGAAGCCGCGGATGGGGATGTTGACGAGGAGCGCGACGCCGGCCGCGAGCGGCGCCCAGACGATGCCGGCGACGGCGGAGACGGAGTCCGCGAAGGTGCCGCGCCGGCGGACGCTCCACCAGCACCAGAGCACCACGAGGACCATCGCCAGCATGATCCCGTACTCACCGGTGAACCCCATGACCCGGTCGAACCACGGGGGAGCGTCCTTGGCCAGCCCGTTGATGTCGTACAGCAGGCCGACATCGGGACTCGAACCGTCCGATGCGAGTTCAGCCATCTGCCGCGGCCCCTTGCTCTCGTGTCTGGTTGCCAACCCCCGTGGTTCAGACGTGGTCGGAGTCTTCGGTGGAGGGAACGAACCCGCTGAGGCGCGCGTTCCGCCCAAGCCCGTGGATCATGATGACGTTACCGAAGAGTGACGCTCTCCCGCAGCTCAGGGCCTGCGCCTGACGGAGAGTTCCGGCCAGGCGGTCCGTCAGTTCACGCGCGGGCTCCGGGAGGACGGGTGGGCAGCGCGGCGGCGCCGTCCTTCGTCACCCGGGTCGCCCCGAAGTAGTCGGGCGTGTCGATCCGGGTGAAGCGGATCACCGCGCCCGTCCGCGGCGCGTCGATCATGTAGCCGCCGCCCACGTAGATGCCGACGTGACGGATCGCCCGCGAGTTCGTCAGGTCGTCGGAGAAGAAGACCAGGTCACCGGGGAGCAGCTCGTCGCGGCGCGGATGCGGACCCGCGTTGTACTGGTCGTTCGCCACGCGCGGCAGCTCGATCCCCACCTCGCGGTACGCCGCCTGCGTCAGCCCCGAGCAGTCGAACCGCCCGCCCTGCGCCGCCGTCCCCGTCCCGCCCCACAGGTACGGGGTGCCCAGCTTGCCCTGGGCGAAGTGGATCGCGCCGGCCGCCTGCTGCGAGGGCGCCACCCGGCCCTGCGGGCGGGCGAAGCTCTTCTCCAGGGACCGGATGATCCGCACGTAGTTCCGCGTCTCGTTGTACGGCGGGACGCCCCGGTACTTGATGACGGCGTAGGCGCCCGCGTTGTACGCGGCCAGCATGTTGCTCGCCGGGTCGCCCGGCACCTTCCTCACGTAGCCGGCCAGGGCGCAGTCGTACGAGGCCGCCGAGGGGATCGCGTCCTGCGGGTCCCAGATGTCCTTGTCGCCGTCGCCGTCCCCGTCGATGCCGTGGCTCGCCCACGTCCCGGGGATGAACTGAGCGATGCCCCGCGCGTCCGCCGGCGACACCGCCCGCGGGTTCCAGCCGCTCTCCTGGTAGAGCTGCGCGGCGAGGAGCGCGGGGTTGATGGCGGGGCAGAGGTTGCCCCAGCGCTGCACGAGCCCCTGGTACATGGTCGGCACCGCGCCCTTGGCGAGCGCCACCGTGCCGGTCGCCGCCGTGCCCGCGCCGCCGAGGAATCCGGCCGCCGCCGCGTACGTACCGACCAGCAGCAGGGCCAGGAACCCGGCACAGAGCCCGAAGGCCCCGCCGGCCAGCAGCCACGCCTTGCCCGCCCTACGCACCGTCAACCACCCCTCGGTCCCTGGCAGTACGCCCCGGAGGCCAGTCTAGGCGGGGCGCCCCCTCCTGGGGACGGCGCGTGGACGACGCGGCCCCAAGAGTGCAACAACGACAATCATTGCCCGGAGTCACCCCCCGTGATACACAGAGTGACCATACGCTTCTTCGTATCGAATCCGGCCGAACCACCGCAGGTCAAGACGGTCAGACCGGTCAAGTGTGCGGGGATCGGGTAAAGAGAGCCGTCAAGCCGTCACACGCGAGCGGTTTCATCAGCGAAGATAGTGGCGATGACCCATGCCGTCCGGCAGGGGTGACCAACGACCCGACAGGGGCGGTGAGTTCTATGTACCTGGCGGCCGAGAAGGGCGACATCACCACCATCATCGGTGGAATCGCCCCGAACTGGGGTCCTTTCGGGGGCCTCGGCGCCGAGGCCAAGATCATGATCGAGGTCGTGATGGCGGTGGCCATCCTCCTCTGCCTCGGCATCGCCATCTGGGGTGCGGCCAAACAGCGCATCGGCGCGACCGCGCTCCGCGACACGTTCAGCGCCGAGCAGGGCAAGGGCCTGATCGTCGCCGGCCTCACCGGCGTCTTCATCATCGGCTCCCTCGGAACCCTCTTCACCATCGTCTACGGAATGGCGATCTGACCGCACGTCTCCTGACGCACGGTCATCCAGCACCACTGTCGTACCCGCGAACGAACGAGGGGGCGTACCCGGCATGAGTCCCGGCGACGAGCACGACGGCTACGGCGGCTCGGGCCAGACCCGTACCCGCCTGCCCGAGGGCAACACCGGTGACGTCCACGGCGGCACCCGACGCCCCGCCCGCGGCTCCCGCTCCCTGCTCACGGGCGTGGGCGTGGTGGTGCTGCTCGTCGCCGCCATCGCCTTCGCCAACCGCGGCGGCGGCGACCCCGCCGGCTCGTCCCCCTCCTCCGGCACCCCCGGCAAGGCCGGCTCCACCGCCCCCACCGGCACCCGCCCGGTCACCGGCACCGACGGCACCGTCCCCACCGGCTACGCCCACGACGAACAAGGCGCCCAGAGCGCCGCCGCCAACTACGCGACGGCCCTCGGCTCCACCGACATGTACCAGAAGGGCCCCCGCGAGGCCCTGATCCGCGCGGTCTACGCCCCTGCGGTCGTCGACAACCTCCTGAAGCGCCTCGACGACTCGTACTCCCCCGCCCTCATGGCGAGCGCGGGACTGG
This sequence comes from Streptomyces sp. NPDC014861, assembly GCF_043081625.1. Taxonomy (NCBI): domain Bacteria; kingdom Bacillati; phylum Actinomycetota; class Actinomycetes; order Kitasatosporales; family Streptomycetaceae; genus Streptomyces; species Streptomyces sp. NPDC014861. Next base: position 10,719 of record NZ_JBIBWV010000016.1, on the reverse strand, counting down.
AGCCGAACGGCACCGCGCCGAGCGGACTCACCTTCGTCGCCCGCACCGTACCGATCGGCACCAAGGTCACCGACTACTCGGGCGACGAGGCCACCGTCGAGGTCTGGTACGTCAACCTCACCGGCCTCGCGGGCGAGGGCTCCACCAAGCCGGTCACCTCCGCCTGGTTCACCAGCACCCAGAACCTCAGCTGGACCGCGCAGGGCTGGCGGCTCACCTCGACCGACGAACACGAGGGCCCGACACCGGTCAACGGGGACAACCGGGCCTCCGTCGCCGAAGAGATCGCCGAGGCCGTCGAGCAGTACGGAGGGTTCACCTATGCCCGCTAACCACAGCCGGGCAGGACGCGTGAGGGCGACGCTCGCCACCACGCTCCTCACCCTCCCCGTCCTCCTCGCCTCCCCCGCCCAGGCGGCACCCACCCCCACACCCTCGGCCCCCACGCCGTCCCCCACCCCCACCAACGACGACTGCAGCCTCCTCATCGGCCAGGCACGCCAGATCTGCGAACGCGGCCAGGCCGGCACCGGGACGGGCGGCACCGGCGGCGGCACCGGGGACGCCCCCGCCTCCGCCCTCGACCCCCTCTCCTCCCTCGCCCGCGGCTGCGCCGACGCCGCCGTCGCCGTCGTCGACTACCTCTCCAAGGCCGTGAAGGAGACCGCCGAGGTCGACTTCACCAACACCGAGTTCCTCTCCCGGTACGCCGTCGTCTTCGCCGCCGCCACCTTCCTCACCGTCCTCCTCTGGCTGCTCGCCGTCGCCAAGCGCGCCATGCGCGGCGTCCCGCTCACCACCGCGCTCTCCGAGGCGATCGGCTTCCTCTGGCTGACCGTCCTCGCCTCCGCCTTCACCCCGCTGGTCCTCTACACCGTCGTCAACGCCACCGACGCCATCACCGAGGTCATCGCCTCCGGCACCGGCCAGCAGACCGACGTGTTCTTCGGCGCGTTCAAACAGGCCCTCCAGAAGGGCGACAGCATCAGCGGCGGACCGATCATGCTGATCATCGTCAGCCTGGTCACCGTCCTCGCCGCCGGCGTGCTCTACCTGGAGCTCTTCCTCCGCGCCGTCCTCCTCTACGTCGGCGCCCTCCTCGGCGTCGTCGTCTACTCCGGCCTCGTCGACAAGAACATGTGGGGCCACGTCCGCCGCTGGGCCGGCATCATGATCGCCGTCATCCTGGTCAAGCCGATCATCGTCATCGTCCTCGGCCTCGCCGGCGCCCTCTCCTCCGGCACCGGACCCGACTCCTTCTCCGCCGTCGTCTCCGGCCTCGCGATCATCCTGCTCGCCATCTTCGCCTCCGCGATGATCTACCGCTTCGTCCCCGGCTTCGGCGACGAGATCGTCGCCTCCCGCAACAACCGCGTCCACCGCGCCGGGGAGAACGCGGCCGCCGCCGTCATCTCCTCCCCCGCCTCCCTCGTCTCCCAGGGCATCAAGACCCACAGCACCCGCGACAGCGGCTCCGGCGGCGGGCAGGCCACCTCCTCCGCCGCCCCCCGCCCCGCGAACCAGCTCTCCGGCGGCGTCGCCGCCCACAGCAGCCGCACCCCCCAGGGCGGCGGCGCCACGCCCCCGCCCCGCAGCAGCAGCCCCACCGCGGGAACCCCGCACAGCAACCGCAAGAACTCTGGAGGTGCAGGGCGTTGACGACCCAGTCCCAGCCGGTCACGCCCCGCCGCACGTATCTCATCGGCCGCGCCCGGCCGAACGCGATCGTCGGCAAGAACCGCGAGACCGGCGAGATCGCCCTGATCGTCGCCGGCGCCTTCCTCGGCATGATGAGCGGGCTCCTCATCCCCCTCCTCCCCCTGCGGATCGCACTCCTCGCCGGCCTGCCCATGCTCGCGATCGCCGCCGTGTACCTCCCGTACAAGCAGCGCACCTTCTACAAGTGGTTCGAGATCAACCGCAGCTACAAGCGGATGCTCAAGCGCGGCACCGCCTACCGCTCCGCCGCCGCCGAGTCCGGCACCCGCGTCGACGGCCGCGAGGTCGAGGTTGGCCCGCCGCCCGGCATCGGCCGCGTCAGCTGGCTCTCCGCCCCCTTCGGCCCCGACGAGATCGCCGTCCTCCTCCACGCCGACCGCCGCACCGTCACCGCCGCCATCGAGATCGAGGGCCCCGGCGTCGGCCTGCGCGACTCCGAGGACCAGGAAGCCCTCGTCGACCGCTTCGGCACCCTCCTCAAGCACGTCGCCAACGGAGACGGCTTCGTCACCCGCCTCCAGATGCTCGCCCGCACCCTCCCCGCCGACCCCGACGCCCACGCCAAGGACGTCGCCCAGCGCGGCGACTCCACCGCGCCCGGCTGGCTCCAGGAGTCGTACGACCAGCTTCAGTCGATGGTCTCCACCTCCAGCGAGCAGCACCGCGCCTACCTCGTCGCCTGCATGCACTACACGCGCGACCTCGCCGCCGAGGCCAACGCCATGGCCCACGCCACCCGGCACGCCACCGGCGCCCGCCGCCTCGACCGCGACGGCGGCCTCGCCGTCGTCATGGCCCGCGAGCTCACCGACATCTGCGCCCGCCTCACCGAGGCCGACATCCGCGTCCGCCAGCCCCTCGGCCAGTCCCGGCTCGCCTCCCTGGTCCACTCCATGTACGACCCGGACCACCCGATCGACCACATCCAGGCCATGACGAAACGAAACGCTTGGCCCGCCGAACTCGACGCCATGGAGGCCACCTACCTCCAGGCCAAGACCCGCGAGTCCTCCACCCGCGCCCCCTGGTGCCACGCCACCGCCTGGGTCAAGGAGTGGCCGATGACCCCGGTCGGCGTCAACTTCCTCGCCCCGCTCCTCGTCCACACCCCCGACGTCATCCGTACCGTCGCCGTCACCATGGACCTGGAACCCACCGAGGTCGCGATCGAGCGCATGCTCACCGAGAAGACCAACGACGAGGCCGAGGCCTCCCGCCAGGCCAAGATGAACCGCACCGTCGACCCGCGCGACATCGCCGCCCACGGCCGGCTCGACCAGCGGGGTGAAGATCTCGCCAGCGGCGCGGCAGGCGTCAACCTCGTCGGGTACATCACCGTATCGGCGCGCTCGCCCGAGGCCCTGGCCCGCGACAAGCGCACGATCAGGGCCTCCGCCGGCAAGTCGTACCTCAAGCTGGAGTGGTGCGACCGCGAGCACCACCGGGCCTTCGTGAACACCCTGCCGTTCGCTACCGGCATCCGCCGCTAAGGCCGAAGGGGCACCGACCGATGCGAGACCCGCTGTCCGTCCTCACCGACGCCTTCACCTCCTTCGTCCTCGGCAAGGTGGAGACCACCCGCCTGCCCGTCCGCACCTCCACCGGACAGGCCCAGGCCGTCTACCTGCCGACCGCGGCCCCCGGCCTCGGCGACTCCGGCGTGATCATCGGCCGCGAGGTCTACAGCGGCAAGGGCTACGTCTACGACCCCTTCCAGCTGTACGGCCAGCAGCTCCCCGCCCCCCACTGGCTCGTCCTCGGCGAGTCCGGCAACGGCAAGTCGGCGCTGGAGAAGACCTACGTGCTCCGCCAGCTCCGCTTCCGCGACCGGCAGGTCGTCGTCCTCGACGCCCAGGGCGAGGACGGCGTCGGCGAGTGGAACCTCATCGCCCAGGAGCTGGGGATAACCCCCATCCGCCTGGACCCCATGGTCGCCAACGACTCCGGGATCCGCCTCAACCCCCTCGACCCCGCCATCACCACCACCGGCCAGCTCGCCCTGCTGCGCACCATCATCGAGGTGGCCATGGGCCACGGCCTCGACGAGCGGTCCGGCTTCGCGCTCAAGGTCGCCCACGCCCACGTCAACGAGCACATCAGCGAACGCCAGCCGATCCTCACCGACATCGTCGAGCGACTGCGCCACCCCGAGGCCGAGTCGGCCGAGGCGATGAACGTCGACATAGACGATGTACGGGCCTGGGGCCTCGACGTGGCCCTCGTGCTCGACCGGCTGGTCGACGGCGACCTGCGCGGCATGTTCGACGGCCCGACCACGGTCGGCATCGACCTCGACGCGCCCCTGATCGTCTTCGACCTCTCCCACATCGACCGCAACTCCATCGCCATGCCCATCCTCATGGCGATCGTCGGCGTGTGGCTGGAACACACCTGGATCCGCCCCGACCGGAAGAAGCGCATCTTCCTCGTCGAGGAGGCCTGGCACATCATCAACAGCCCCTTCGTGGCCCAGCTGTTCCAGCGCCTGCTCAAGTTCGGCCGCCGCCTCGGCCTCTCCTTCGTCGCCGTCGTCCACCACCTCTCCGACGTCGTCGACGGCGCCGCGGCCAAGGAGGCGGCGGCGATCCTCAAGATGGCCTCCACCAGGACCGTCTACGCCCAGAAGGCCGACGAGGCCCGCAACACCGGCCGCGTCCTCGGCCTGCCCCGGTGGGCCGTCGAGATCATCCCGACCCTCACCCCCGGCATCGCCGTCTGGGACGTCAACGGCAACGTACAGGTCGTCAAACACCTCATCACCGAGCGAGAACGCCCGCTCGTCTACACCGACCGCGCCATGACGGAGTCCTCGGGCCCCGCCGACCCGGAACTGGAGTGGGAGACCGAGCAGCGCGCCCTCCTGATGGAACGGCAGATGGACGACAACCCCCGCTCGACGGTGGCGTGACGTGACGGAGGCACGGCAGAGGCAGGGCGGCGGCGTCTCGGACGGGTTCCTGATCGGGCTGTTCGCCCTGATCCTCGGCCTGTCCCTGCTCGTCTGGTCCGCGACCGGGCTGGCCGGACTCCTCGCCCACGGCGCCTGGCCGGACGGGGTCGAACTCACCCGCACCCCGCCGGCCCTCCGCGCCCTCGCGATCGCCCCCACCGACCTGGCGGCGGCCTGGCCGGCCACCCCGCCCGGCCAGCTCTCCGGCTACGGCCTCTTCTGGGGCCTGGTCATCGGCCAGGCGATGATCCTCGGCGTCCTCGCGTTCTTCCTCCTCGGCACCTTCGTCCGCTGGCGCGCCGTCCGCGCCCACCGCAAGGCGGGCGCGTACCCCGGCGCGACGGCCCCGGTCGGCCACCCGGCCCAGGCCGCCCAGACCCAGGCCGCCCAGACCCAGGCCACCCAGGCCCAGGCCCCCGGGCAGGAGCACCCCGCCCACGCACCGGAGCGGCCCCGGCCCGCCCCCGTACCGATACAGAAGACCGCGCCCCCGCCGCGCACCCCGGCCCCGCACCCGCACCCCGAGGCCGCCCCCGGACCCGTACCCGGACCCACCCCGGACCCGCACCCCGACGCCGTCCTCGTACCCGGACCCGGCCCCGCCCCGACCCCCGATGCCGCACCCCGGACGCCGGAAGCCGGCCGTACCGTCTACGGCCCGCCCGAGACCCGCCGCCCCCTCGCCATACAGGCCGTCCGCGACGCCGAGGGCCCGGTGCTGGTGGTCACCTCCGACCCCACCGTCTGGGCGGACACCAAGGACGCACGCGGCAAGCTCGGCCCGGTCCTCGTCTACGACCCCGGCCACCTCTGCGACACCCCGGCCCGCCTCCACTGGTCCCCTGCCGAGGGCTGCGCCGACCCCGACACCGCCCAGGCCCGCGCCGCCGCGCTGCTCGCCCCGGTCCGCCCGCACTCCCGCCTCGACGCGGCCACCGCCACCACCGCCGAAACGCTCCTGCGCTGCTGGCTGCACGCCGCCGCCGTGGACGGCCGCCCCTTCCGCCAGGTCCACCGCTGGGCCCAGGGCACCGACGCCCACGAGCCGGTACGCATCCTCCGCGGGCACCCCAAGGCCGCCTCCGGCCTCGCCGGACTCCTCGAAGCGGCGCTCACCGCCCACCCCGAGAGCCGCCGACTGGCCCAGGAACTGACCGCCCGCGCCTTCTCCGCGTTCTCCTCGGTCCACATCCGCGAGGCCTGCACCCCGAATCGAACGGATTCGCTGGCCCTGGCATCTTTCGTCGCGGAAGGGGGCACCCTCTACGTGGTGGGCGAGCCGATCGAGGATCCGCGCACCCACCCGGGCGCGATGCCCCTCCTCACCGCGCTCACGTCGCACGTGGTCGAGCACGGCCGCCGCATGGCCGCACGGTCATCCGACGGTCGGCTCGACCCACCACTCACCCTGGTCCTCGACGACGTCGCCGCCGTGGCCCCGCTCCCGGACCTCCCGGCCCTCCTCGCGGACGGCGCCGCCCGGGGACTCCCCGGCCTGGCCCTGATGCGCTCCCCCGAACAGTCCCGCACGCGCTGGCCCGAGCCCACCGGGCGGTACCCCTAGGCCACCGCCCTCAGACCGTCCGCAGCAGCTCGTACTCGTTCTCGTACGCGCCCGTGTCACCCGGCATCGGCACCCGCTCGCCCGAGGGCACGAAGCCGAAGCGGCGGTAGAAGGCGGCGGCCCGCGCGTTCTCCTCGTGGACGTACAGCCGGACCCGCCGGACCCCGTCCACCGTCCACGACCACTCCACGGCCGCCCGGAACAGCGCGTCGACCACGCCGCCGCCGCGCGCCTCGGGCCGGACGAAGACGCCCACCAGGTGCGTCTGGTCGACCTTCGCCGCGTCACCGAACCGCACCTCGTCCGTGGGCCGTTCGACGAGGACCGTCACCGTGCCCAGCCAGCGCCCGTCCGAAGCCTCCGCGACGAACTGCCGCACCCGGCCCTCGCCCGTCGCCGCCGCGGCCGCCGTCCGCTCCTGCCAGAAGTCGTCCGGACGCGCCTCCGCGTCCGCGTGGGTCTCCAGGAAGGCGAGGTGCGCGACGGGGTCCCGCAGCGCGGCGAGCCGCAGCTCGCGCGCCTTCTCCCACTCATCGGCCAGGACGGAACGGATCTCGTAGTTCATGCCCGGCATCCTCGCCGCCCCCGGCCCCCGCCCACAAGGGGAATTCGCAGCTCAGCGCCGTGTGTCGTACCACGGTACGACGCCGTCCCGCCGGCTGCCGACCACGGTCGGACGCCCCCGCCCCGCCGCCTCCGTAGCGTCGACCGCATGATCCGAGCAGAGCGACTCACCAAGCGGTACGGCGACCGCACCGTCGTCCGGGACCTCTCGTTCACCGTCCGCCCCGGCACCGTCACCGGCTTCCTCGGCCCCAACGGCGCCGGGAAGTCCACCACTTTGCGCATGATCCTCGGCCTGGACACCCCGACCCGCGGCACCGCGACCGTCGACGGCCGCTCGTACGCCGCCCACCCCGCGCCCCTCACCCAGGTCGGCGCCCTCCTCGACGCCCGCTCCTTCCACCCCGGCCGCACCGCCTTCCACCACCTCATGGCCCTTGCCCACACGCACGGCATCCCGCGGGCCCGCGTCGAGCACGTCCTCGGCCTCACCGGGCTCGCGGACGCCGCCGGCCGCCGCGTGAAGGGCTTCTCGCTCGGCATGGGCCAGCGTCTCGGCATCGCCGCCGCCCTCCTCGGCGACCCGGCCACCGTCGTCCTCGACGAACCCGTCAACGGCCTCGACCCCGAGGGCGTCCGCTGGGTCCGCACCCTCCTCACCTCCCTCGCCGCCGAAGGCCGCACGGTCCTGGTCTCCTCCCACCTGATGAGCGAGATGGCCCTGACCGCCGACCGGCTCGTCGTCATCGGCAGGGGCCGGCTCCTCGCCGACACCACCGTCGCCGACCTGGTCCGCGACGCGGGCGCGGCCTCCGTCCTCGTCGTCACCCCCGACGCCGACCGACTCCGCGCCCTCCTCCCGGCACCGGCCCGCACCACCGCCGAGGCCCCCGGCACCCTCCGCGTCACCGGCCTCGACGCCCCCGCGATCGGCCGTCTCGCCGCCGCCCACGCCGTCGAACTCCACGCCCTCACCCCCGAAACGGCCTCCCTGGAGCAGGCGTTCATGGACCTCACCCACGACTCCGTCGAGTACCAGGGAGCAGCAGCATGACGACCACCACCGCCCCCGCCCCCGCCCCCTACGGGGTGACCCTGCCCCGCGTGCTGCGCTCCGAATGGCACAAGCTGTGGACGCTCCGCTCCACCTGGATCAGCGCCCTGTCCGCGGTCGTCCTGGTCCTCGGCGTCGGCGTCCTCATGGGCACCACGTACACCTCCGACGGCGGCGACTCCGACGTCGACACCGTCGTCCTGACCCTCTACGGCTCACAGCTGGGCGGCATCGCCCTCGCCGTCCTCGGCATCCTCGTCACCGCCGGCGAGTACTCCTCCGGCCTCGCCCGCGCCACCTTCACCGCCGTCCCCAGCCGCCTGCCGGTGCTGTGGGCGAAGGCCGCGGTCCTCGGCACCGCCGTCCTCGGGCTGAGCCTCCTCACCAACCTGACGACCTTCCTCACCGCCCAGGCCTTCCTCCACGACACCGACCAGGACGCCTCCCTCACCGACGACGGCGTCCTCGCGGCCCTCGCGGGCAACGCCGCCTCCCTCGCCCTGCTCGCCCTCCTCGCCCTGGGCCTGGGCGCCGCCCTCCGGTCGGTGCCCGGCGCGCTGGGCGCGTTCATCGGCGGCGTCCTGGTCCTCCCCGAGGTCATCGGGATGCTCCCGTACGACGCCGTGGACACCGCGCTGCGGTACTTCCCCACCCAGGCCGCCGGCGTCCTCGGCTCCGCGACCCCGCTGCCCGGCGCCCCCTCGGCCGGCGCGGCCCTGCTCGCCCTCGCCCTGTGGACGGCGGCGGCCCTGGCCGTCCCCGCGTTCCTCCTCCGCCGCCAGGACGTACGGGGATGATGACGAGGTGACGACCGAGACGACGGCGCCCAGCCGGTACGCGCACCAGCTGATCACCCGGGTCCGGGCGGCCGACGCGGCCCGCCCCTGGCTCTGGGACGGCGCGGTCACGCTCGGCTGGACGGCGGCGGCCCTGGTGGACGCGGCGGGCGGCTGGCGGAACGTGGCCCGGGACCCGTCCCTCCCCGCCGGCCTGATCGTCGCGCTCAGCCTCGCCCTCTCGATCCCCCTCTACGCGCGCCGCCGCCACCCCACCACGGTGCTCGCCGTGATGACGGCCGCGGCCTTCGTCAGCGAGGTCTCCGGGGCCTTCCTCCAGGCCGCCTTCCTCCAGTTCCTGCCGCTGTACCACCTCGCCCTGACCCGTCCGCCGCGCCGCCTCCTCTGGTCCTTCGCCCTGCTCCTGGCACCGATCCTGACGGGCGCGCTCCGCTTCGACGGCAAGGACTGGGACCTGCATGTCGTCCCCACCCTGTGGGCGTACGTCCTCGTCGCCCTGGTCGGCATCACGGTCCGGTCCCGCCGCGACCACACCGCGAGCCTCGTGGACCGGGCCCGCCGGCTGGAGATCGAGCGGGACCAGGAGGTGCGGCTGGCGGCAGCCGCCGAACGGGCCCGTATCGCCCGGGAGATGCACGACATCATCGGGCACAACCTGTCGGTCATCACCGGCCTCGCGGACGGCGGCCGTTACGCGGCGGCGAAGAGCCCCGAGCGGGCCGCCCAGGCCCTGGACGCGATCGGCACCACGAGCCGTCAGGCCCTCGACGAACTCCGCCGCCTGCTCGGCGTGTTGTCGGCCCCCGACGACGGCACCCCGGCCGCCGCCCGTACCCCCCAGCCGACGCTGGAGGACCTGGACTCCCTCCTGGAGGGTGTACGCAGGGCGGGGCTGCCGGTCGCGGCCGAGCTGCCGTCGCCGCTCCCGTCCCTGCCGCCGGGAGCCCAACTGACCGTCTACCGCGTGGTCCAGGAGTCCCTGACCAACACCCTCAAGCACGCGGGCCCGAAGGCCAGGGCCGACGTCCGCCTCGCGTCCGGCCCGGACGCCGTCCTCGTCACCGTCACGGACACGGGCGTCCCGTCCGCCACCCCCGGCCAGGGCCAGGGTCTCACCGGAATGCGCGAGCGCGCGGCGCTCTACGACGGCACACTCGACTGCGGTCCCCTGCCGTCCGGTACCGGCTGGCAGGTACGACTCCGCATCCCCACCGCACCCTCGCCCGCTGCCTCACCCGCTTCCGCTTCCGCTCCGGAGGAGTCCCACCCGTGACGACGGTCCTGATCGCCGACGACCAGCCGATGCAGCGCTTCGGATTCCGCATGCTCCTGGAGAGCCAGGACGACATGACGGTCGTCGGGGAGGCCGCGAACGGCGCCGAGGCCGTCCGCCAGGTCGCCGAACACCACCCGGACGTCGTCCTGATGGACATCCGCATGCCCGGCCTGGACGGCATCGAGGCGACCCGGCGCATCATCGCCGCGGGCGCCCGCACCCGCGTCCTCATCATCACCACCTTCGACCTGGACGAGTACGCGTACGACGGTCTCCGCGCCGGCGCGAGCGGCTTCCTGGTGAAGGACGCCCAGCCGGAGGAGCTCCTCGCCGGTGTCCGCGCGGTGGCGGCGGGCGACGCGGTCGTCGCCCCCAGCCTCACGCGTCGTCTTCTGGACACGTACATCCACCACCTGCCGTCCACGCCCGCGTCGACCCCCGCGCCCGCGCGGCAGGACCCCCGTCTGGCCTCCCTCACGGACCGGGAGCACGAGATCCTCACCGTCATCGGCCAGGGGTGGACCAACCTGGAGATCGCGGACCGTCTCCACCTCGCGGAGTCCACGGTGAAGACCCATGTGGGCCGCATCCTGGCGAAGACGGGAGCGAGGGACCGCGTCCAGGCGGTGATCCTGGCCTACGACACCGGCCTGGTGAAGCCGACCTAGCCCGGGAGCCGGCCGTTCCCGGCGAACCCCTCGAACCCCTGAACGCAGAAAAGCCCCGCACCATAAGGTGCGGGGCTTTCCCACAATGATTGTTCGGCGGTGTCCTACTCTCCCACAGGGTCCCCCC
>NZ_JBIBWV010000015.1:50436-179873 GCF_043081625.1 Streptomyces sp. NPDC014861 | reverse complement strand
TGGTCGACCTCCTGGCCGGCCAGCACGTTGGTCCACCACAACTGGTAGGCCACGAACAGCAGCATCACGACGCCCAGGGTGATGAACAGCTCGCCCACGACCACGCCGACGCTGTCCTTGGCCGCCTTCGCCTCACGGGCCGCACGACGCGCCTCCACCCGCGACAGCGGACGCCCGGCGGCGGATTCCTGCGAGCCTCGCCGGCCGCCCGAAGGAGAAGCGCTCCTTCGTCTCCTGCCGCGCCGGCCCTGCTCGGCGGCGGCCCGACGCCGTTCCGCGCGCCCGGGCCCGGGAAGGAGCTCCGAGCGTGCTCGGCCCGGTCCGCCCGGCCCTCCGGTGGGGTGCGGGACGTCGGAGGCGGAGTCATGACGGAGGGTGGGGGGAGCGTCGTGGGGAGTGGAGTGGGGGGTGTCCTGCCATGGCATGAAGTGCTGCCTCCCGAAGTTCTATGGCATGAACAGGAACTGTATATGTATGTGTTGTGCGTGCGGTGAGCTGGTGGGGTGTCCGCCTCGGAGCTGACCGACCGCCAAGCATGACCGGGCATCGGAGTCGGTCACATCGAGCGACAGCACGACCGCGCGGACCGGAGGGACGCCCCGTCAAAAACTGCTGTCCGATCATCGGATCACGGTGATAGACATCCGGCGTGGAAAAGAATCTTGAGTTCCCTGACCTGCTGCGCCTGATCGATGAGCGCTCGGCCGCGTTCCGCTCCGTGGTCGCCGAGGCGTCCGACCTCGACGCGCAGGTGCCGACGTGCCCCGGGTGGACGCTGTTCGATCTGGTGAAGCACCTGGGCGGAGGGGACCGTTTCTGGGCCGCCATCGTCGGCGCGGGGCCCGCCGACGCTCCCCCGGCCGAGGCCGTCGCCGCGCGCGCCGCGCTGGAAGTGCCGCGCGAGCGCGAGGCCCTGGTGGCCTGGCTGGCCGCGTCGACGCAACTCCTGATTGACGCACTGCGCGCGGCGGGGCCGGAGAGCGGCTGCTGGACCTGGTGGCCCGCGTCGCAATCACCGCGGACCGCGGGCGGCACCGCCCGGCACCGGGTCCAGGAGACCGCGGTGCACACCTACGACGCCCAGCTCGCCGGGGCTTCCGCGCAGCCGCTGCCGGTCGAACCGGCACTCGACGGTGTGGAGGAGTTCCTGTTCACCGTCTGCGCCACGCCGAGTGCCTGGCCGCACAAGCCCACGGCCTTCGACTTCCACGCCGCCGAGGGCAGCTCCTGGCGCCTCACCGTCGACGGCGACGGCGCACGCGTCACCCGTATCCCCACACCCACCTCTGCGACCGCCGCGACCCTCGCGACCGCTGAAGACTCGGACGCGGCCGGTGCCTCCGTCCACGGCACGGCCAGTGAGCTGGTCCTCTACCTGTACGACCGGATCAAGGCCGAATCCTTGCGCGTCGACGGAGACGCGGGGCTCCTCGACCTGCTCCGCGCCTGGGAGCCGGAGGAGAAGTAGGCCCCGACGGGGGGGCGCGCCCGCAGGGCGACCGCCGTCGTCGCGATCGTGCCGGGACGACGACGGCCGCCCCTTCGCTGCCGCCTCCCCGGCCCCGTTCGCCAGGGCCAGGCACGCTTGATGACGCTCTCTCGATCCCGGCGTCGGAGGCCTGACGGACAGGCCGGGCCGCCGGGGTCGTTGGGCCCCTGGCCGGCCAGGGGCGAGCTCAGTGAGGTACGGCGTTCAGTGCGGCGCGGGCGATGTCCATGGTGGAGGCGTCGCACGTCGGCGCGGGGAACGCCTCCGAGCCGAGGTCGACGTGGACGGTGAGGTTGCCGTCGCGGACGGAGAGGGAACAGGCCGTCGGGGTGTCCGAAACTCCCCTGAACGCCTCCTCCCCGAAGCCGGGATCGACCACCGCGCTCCCGTCCGCCGTCAGAACGCGGAAGGCCTCCTTCTGGGCCGCCACGGCGTCGCGCGTCCCGTCGTCCTCGAGGAGACTCCACCAGACCCGGGCGCTGGGTGCCCCGGCCCCGCTTCCGAACCACGTACACCCCGTCCGGGTCTCACCACCCACCGAGGACTGCCGGTCGCTGCCCCGGTCCCGCGGCCCCAGGGGCAGTGCCACCGCCAGGACTTCGCACTCCTGGAGGGCCCTGTACTTCGTCGACGCGCTCGTGCCCTCGTCGGGCCACAGGCCGTACGCCGTCCCGCCGAGCGCGGCTGCCGCGATGACGCAGCCGGCCACGATCCAGGCCCGGCGGGGTGCGCGGCGCGGCGGCGGCACGGGGTCCACCCGCGCGACGGCCGCCTCCGTGGGCAGGGCGGCCCGCCGCTCCCCGGTCGTCAGGGCCGGCGGGGTGGTCGCGGGCATCGGGATGGGCCGGGCCCTCGGGGCAGGCCGGGGCAGAGCGGCCGGCGGGATCGACGGGGTCGGCGCGGGTCTCGGCGGCACCTCAGACACGACGGGCCCCTCCGGCGCCTGCGCCTCGACCGGTTCTTCCCGGTCCGGCGCCTGGGCGGACCCGGCTCGGCCCAGTTCCTGCGGCCCTGCGGTGGTCTCCGCGACGGTGTCGCCCGGGCCGTCGAGGAGTAGGTCGATGGCGGCCCGCTGCGAGGCGATCATCCCGTACACGGCGGGCGGCCACTGGCGTCCCACGGGCGCGACGGGCCCCAGCAGTCCGAGCAGACCCGCCGGGGTCGGTCGGGCTCCCGGGTCCTTGGCGAGGCACCGCTCCACGATCACGCGGAGCCCCGCCGGTACGCCGCTCAGGTCCGGCTCCGCGTGGACCACGTCGTAGAGCGTCTGAAGGGTCGACGGACCGGCGAACGGGCTGCGGCCGGTCGCCGCCATGACCAGTACCGAGCCGAGGGAGAACACGTCACTGGCCGGCGTGAGCCGCTTCCCCTCGGCCTGTTCGGGGGACATGAAGGGCGGCGAGCCGATCACCAGGCCGGTGCGGGTCAGCCCGAGGTCCCCTGGCTGCTCCCCGCCCGACTCCGCCGCCCGCGCGATGCCGAAGTCGATGACGCGGACGCCGTCCTCGGCCAGGAGGACGTTGTCGGGCTTGAGGTCCCGGTGGATGAGTCCCACCCGGTGCACCTCGGCGAGCGCCGAGGCGAGTCCGGCCGCGAGTCGGCGGACCAGATCCTCGGACAGCGGCCCGACCTCGGCCACCGCGGCGCCCAAGGAGGGCCCGGCCACGAACACCGAGGCCAGCCAGGGCGTCGGAGCGTCCGCGTCGGAGTCCATCACGGCCGCCGTGTAGGCGCCCGAGACCTTCTGCGAGGCGGCGACCTCCCGTCGGAAGCGCGCGGAATCCGTCATCGGCGATCATGCCCGCGTGGACCTGCTTCACCGCGACGAGCCGCCCGTCCGGCGCGGCCCCCAGCAGCACCCGCCCCATCCCGCCGCTGCCGAGCTCGGCGAGCAGCCGGTACGGACCGGACGCGACCGGATCGGACGCCTCGAGGGCCCTCATCGCGACGCCGCCGAAGATTCGATGCTGCCTGGCACGTGGAACCCCACCTCATCCCCATCGCACTGCTGCGCGACCAACTTACCGGCGCGCCGCGCACCGAACGGGCCCATTGGGACGGAAGCACGGCCGTCGCCGTGCACCGACCCCTGCCGGACCGCTGTGTACGGGGGCCTCGCCCACGGCGTCCCGGCGCCCTTGCCCGCGAGGGGTTCTGACGCCCTTTCGGCTCTACGGAGCGGTCCCGTGCTCCCGGATGCACTAGTCGGAGTGGCAGGTGACCGGACCGCGCCTGACGGTGGGCCATGTCGCCGCGTACGAGGAGCTGACAGTGGGTCGGCTCGCGCGGTGCACAGTGAGGAATCCTCGATGCGCTCTGCCCGCATTCTCTTCGCCGCCACCGCCACCGTCGCCACCCTTGCCCTCACCACGCCCGGCGCGTACGCGCTCACCGCCGGCGACTGGGACAAGGACAGCTCCGCCCACAGCCAGAAGCGCGACCACGACAAGCCGCACGGCGGCATGCACACCGGCTCCGGAGCCCTGTCCCTCGACCGCGGCGACGACTGGTCGAAGGGCGAGCGCGGCGAGAAGGACCACGGGAAGGACCAGAAGGAGCACGGCAAGCCGCACGGCGGCGTGCACGCGGGCGGCGGTGCCCTCACGGCGGTCAGCGGTGACGACTGGTCGAAGGAGCACGGCAAGGGCGAGAAGCCGGAGAAGGGGCACGGCAAGCCGAGCGGCGGCGTGCACGCGGGCGGTGGTGCGCTCACCGCGGTGAACGCGGACGACTGGTCCAAGCCCGAATCCGCTGCCAAGCCCGCGGAGAAGGACGGCGAGAAGGACCGCGAGAAGGACTGGGGCAAGGAGCACGACAAGCCCAAGGGCGGCATGCACACCGGCGGAGGCGGTCTCGCGGACACAGGCACGAACGTGACCGGCGCCGTGGTGCTGGCCGCCGGAGCGGCCGCGCTCGTCCTCCACCGCCGCAAGAAGGCCGCGGGCACGACCGCGTAAGGGGCACCGGCCGGGACGCGTGGTGAGCCGCCGTCCGAGGGGATCACGCGCCCCGGCCCCGCTCCCTCCCCCTCGCTCCCGCCCTCCCCCTCCCCCTCTGATCCGACCCGCGCAGGCGAAAGGTGCCCTCCCGGTGAAGACCCGGCCGAACCCCACCCGTGCCCAGGCACCCCGGCGTGCCAAGAGGTGGGTCGTGCCCACCGTGTTCTGGACGCTGGTGCTGGTCGCCCTCATGGCCTTCGTCGGTCCGCGGATGTCCGGACCGGACGCGGATCCGCCCCATCGGCCCACGGCCTCCTCTCCGGCCGAGACCCTTCTGGCCGCCGCACCCGAGCCGGCCTCCGGGTCCGGCACCGCGCACACGGCTTCCCCGCGCCCCCCGTCGGCCGCGCGCGGCCCCGCCATGCCGAAGTCCGCACCGGTACGTCTGACCATCCCCGACATCGGCGTGAACGCCCCGTTCACCGAGCTGAAGATCGGTGCGTCCGGCGCCCTGGACCCGCCGCCGGCCGACGACACCAATCTGGTCGGATGGCACGCCGCCGGCATCTCACCCGGCGAGCGCGGGACCGCCCTCATCGCGGGCCACCTCGACACCGCCACCGCCCCCGCTGTCTTCGCCCGCCTCGGTGAACTCGACCCGGGAGACACCTTCGAGGTCGCGCGCGCCGACGGCACGACCGCCGTCTTCCTCGTCGAGTCCGTCGAGAGCTTCCGCAAGAACGACTTCCCCGACCAGCGCGTCTACGCCGACACCCCCGCCGCGCTCGTCCGCCTCATCACCTGCGCGGGCCCCTACGACCGCACGGCGAAGGACTACACCGAGAACCTCGTCGTCTTCGCCCACCTGCACGCCATCCGCTGAGCGACGCCACACTCCCGCGCGGCGCCGACGCGGCGACAGGGCTCCGAGGCGGCTCGGACTCTCCGTGGGAGGGCGGTGTCAGTCCTGCCAGTAGAAGAGGAGCGTGTCGACGTCGCGGGGCGCGCGTGTGCCGAAGTAGTAGACGTCCAGGTCGGTGACCTCCGTGTCCGCGGTCTCCTGGTCGATCCAGCGGAAACCGGCCTGCTCCAGGTGAGGGCATGCGGGGTGCGCGTGGTCGTGGCTCATGACGAAGCGGCCGAGGGTGCTCACGCGTACCTCCTGGCCGTCGCACTCGATGACGTAGTACGTGCCGTCGCCCTGCTGCTCGTACTCCCAGCACGAGACCGGCGGCTTCGGCGCGAGTCCGGCCGCGGCGATGGCGGCGGCTGCCCGGGCCGTCCGGTCGGCCGTGTCGGGGCGGACCGGCGGCTCGGTGCACAGCGCCTCCAGTCGCCAGCGGGGGTCGCTCGCTCGTCCGCAGCCGGCCGCGTACTCGTGGACGATCGCCCGGCGCAGTTCCTCGTCCAGCCCCGGGACCTCCACCCGGGGGTGCCCGAGGCGCGCGTCGAGCAGGCGGGTCTCCCCGACGTCCTCGGTGATCCGGTGCAGGGCCAGCACCGCCCAGACCGCCGCTTCGCCGGCCGGCTCCTCGGCGAGACGGGCGCGGAGCCCGTCCGGATCGGTCGCGAGCTCGTGGGCGGCGTGGGCCACGCCCCGGTCGGGGTCGGCGAGGCACGGGATGACGTCTCCTCCCTCCCGGTACCGCATCCACACCGCGAAGGCACGGTCCTCGGGACGGTCCTCGTCGAGTTCGGCCAGGATCGCCTCGGAGCCGTAGCGCTCGACCAGTGCCACGAGTCCGTCCTCGCCGAGCTGCTGCTCGTGCCGCCAGGGCGAGAAGGCGAGCGTGGCCAGCGCTCGCGCGGCCGTGCGGTCGCCGAGCAGGCCCCGTGCCTTCAGCAGCGTCCCGGGCATGCGGTACCCGGACTCGCGGGTCCGCTCCTCGTCGCGCAACCAGGGCAGGAGCTCGGCGCGGTCACGGAGGAGGTCGAGGAGCGCGATGCGGACCTCACCGGTGTCCCCGCCGTCCCTGACGCGGTCCAGCAGGGCGGGGACCTGGGCTTCGGGGACCCGGCCCGCGAGCGCCTGCACGCAGATCCGGCGGCGCCACCACGCGTTCCGGACGTCCACCACGTAGTCGGCGAGGGCGTCGGGTTCGATGGCGTACAGGGCGGCGGTGTCACGCGCGCCGCCCTCCGGTATGAGGGAGTCGATCGTCGGCATCGCCCGATGCTAGCGATCCGGGACCTCGTGAGGATCCCGGCTCCCACGTGGGCGTGAAGGGCGTACCCCGCCGGCATCGTGAGAGCCGATCCACGGGGCGCCGCTTTCAGGGCGTCGGCCCGTCCCGGAGCCGTCCGGTCCCGCGACCGTGCGCGTCACAGCATGCGTCTCAGGAGCTGGTCGCGGTCCAGGAGCTGGTGTTTGAGCACCAGTCCGACATGGGCCGCGAGGGCGGAGAGGAACAGAAGCTGTGCCAGTACGTGCAGCCACAGCAGGTCGTCCTCGCCCGACGCGAGGAGCACGACGCCCGTGGCGGGGACGGCGAAGGTGAGGAGGAGGAGCGCTCCCTCGGTGCGATGGGCCAGGCGGCGCTCGAACGGGCTCAGGGTCGGAGCCCAGGGCGGCAGTCCGGCCCGGCGCCGCCATGCCAGCCGCGCCAGTCCCAGGGCGACGATGACCGCTCCGACGACCACGTGGGCCGTCAGCACGGCGTCGTCGCCGAAGGGCTCGTAGCCCCCGCCGCGTCCGCGGCCCCGCCCCGGACCGCCGCCGCGCCCCCGGCCGCGGCCGTGTCCGGACTCCGAGGCGTCGAGGGCGAGGCCGAGGACGAACTGGGCGGTGAACGCGATCACGACGCTCCAGTGGAGAGCCTTCGTGAGGGACCGGTATCCGGCGGGACTGTCCACCCCCTCATCACACACCCTCCGGCGCCGCCCGCCCGGCGCCACGCGCGCGGCGGGGTGACGATCGCGTGCGCCCGCGCCGCCCCGCCGTCTCGACCCCGTCCGCTGGACCCCCGTGCGCTGCCGCACCCGCTCGGCCTCTCCGTCAGCCGCTGCGTGAGGATGGGAGGCGTGAGCGGTCTGCCGGGTGGACGGGAGGCCTCTGGATTCTCCGGCAGCAGGGGGCGTTTCTTCCGTGACCGCACAGCCCGCGCGCTCTGAGCGCCATGCTCCCGGGACGGCATCGGCCTTCCGGGATGTCTCTTCGTTCAAGCCTGCGCTCGTCAAGGCGGTGTTCAGGGACGTGACGCCGATGCACGTCTCCCGGTCGGCCGCGTGGGCTGCCGCCTCGGTGACCCGGACGGTGGTGTCGGAGCTCGTCGACGGCGCGAGGAGGGTGGCGGCGGAGGACGCGCGGAAGAGGCTGGTGCCGGCGGACCTCGTCGCGGCGATCGGGCGGAACGTCGAGGTCGAGGTGGGGACCGCGTGGTACGAGCACAGCCCGACGTTCAGGGGGCTGACCGGTGTCGTGTACGACGCCGAGGGCGTCGTCGTGCCTGATCGCGGGCGCGGCGCGGCGCGCAGGCCGAGTGCCGTGGTCGGCGCCCACCGGTTCGAGGCCGGGGTCAGGAGGCTGTTGCGGGGCCGGCGGGTGGCGGCCGTCCCGGCGCTGGTCCGCGACCTGAACGGCATCGCGAGCGTGTTCCTGACGGACCTGGCCCGGGACGCGGCGATGGTCGTCCGTGAGGGCGGAGTGCGACGCTTCGGGTCGGTCGCCCTCGTGACGGCGGGCGAGCCGGCCACGCCGCCGCCGCTCGACGATTCCGTCCTGTCCCGGTCCTCGCGCCGGGGGGACGGCCGGACCGTCGGCCGGGACGACGTCCTGGCCGCCGTCACGATCCAGTTGTTCGGCGGAGACCTCAGGCAGCGCGCCCTCGCCGAGGCGCGCGAGGCGTCCCGGAACGTGACCGCTCGGTAGACCGACGGAGGGCGGCGAAGGTCCGCGCACTCCCCCATGCCTCGGGGTGTCGTCGGCGTTCTGGGCGCGGCGCCGCACGGTGGCGGCGGCCCCGTCCAGGGTCCTCACACCGGGCTGAGGCGGATGTCCGGGCGCCGGCGGGGTGCCGGCCCCCGTCGGCCGGGCCGGGACGACGTCCGGTCGACGCACCCCTCGGGCGTGACGGGGCCCGCCGCCTCGTCCGGGCTCGACGGGCGGGGGCCGAAAAAATCGGTCCGCCCGCCGGCGCGGCGCCGGCGGGCGGAGGGGTTCAGCGGAGCAGGGCGACCGCCGCGTGGTGGCCGTCAGGTACGGCCACGTCGGCGAGGTACCAGCCCGGCGGCGCGGCCGGGACCGGGCCCGCCCCGACGTACTCCGCCGAGGGGTCGGCACCGAGCCCGACCCCGAGACCCTTCAGGTACGCCTCCTTGCGCGTCCACACGCGGGCGAACGCGTCCGGGGCGCGCGCCCCGGCCAGCACGGCCAGTTCGGCGGCCTCCGCCGGATGCAGCACCTCGGCGGCCTCCGTCACCATGTGCGGCGCCGGGACCCGCTCGATGTCCACGCCGACCGGTCCGGCGGCGACCGCGATCAGGCTCAGGCCCTCGCAGTGCGAGAGCGAGAAGTGCAGCCGTCCGTCCGGGAGGACGGGTCGCCCGTGCGCCTCGCCGCAGCAGGGGCACGGGGCCCGCCCCATGGTCACGCTGCGCGGCGCGATCCCGAGGTGGGCGCCGAGCAGCCGGCGCAGGCCGACGTGGGCGCACAGGTAGGTGGCGCGGTCGCCGGGCCGCCGGAACTCCTCCGCGCGGGCCAGTTCGGCCGCGTCGAGCACGAGGGAGGCGTGCCGGGCGGCACTGTCCCGGTGTGCCTCGGTGGCGACCAGCCAGAGCTGGGGTCGCAGCGGGCGGAGCCCCGGCGGCCGGGGCAGCGCCGCGGGCAGCGGCGGGAGCGCGGCCGGGTGGAGGAGGACGGACCCGGACTCGTACAGCTCGGGCGGGGGTGCGGGGATGAGAGGAATCATGTCTGCCTCACACGGACGTGACGGTGGTCTCCGGGGCGGTACGGATCCGGTCGGGGGCGCTCGCGCCCTGGGCCTTCTCCGGCGCCGCGCGCAGCGCCACGGCGGCGGCGATCGGCGACACGAGGGCGAGCCCGGCGCAGAGCAGCCAGGTGCCGGTCACCCCGAGGTGCAGGGAGACCGGGGTGAACAGGGCCAGGGACAGGGGCGCGGCCCCGATCCCGGAGAGCGCGAAGGTCGACATCGCCGCGCCCATCTTCCCCTCGGGCACCGCGTGCTGGTAGGCCGTCACCAGGGCCGGGCCGTTGAGTCCGGAGAGCAGGCCGACGGCGGCGGCGGTCCCGGCGAGGACGCCCGGCGAGGGGACGAGCGCCATGGCGCCCATGCCGGCGGCCAGGCCGACGCCGGTGACCACGAGCTTCACGGGCACGGGGACGCGGTGTGCGAGGGCGGCGCCCAGGGCGGCGGAGGCGAGCGCCCCCGCGCTGAAGGCGGCGAGGACGACGGCGACCGCGCCGACGCCCCAGCCGTGGTCGGCGGCGCGCAGCGGCAGGGCGACCTCGGCCGGCCACAGGAACGCCAGGTCCATCGCGAAGCAGGCCACGAACATCCACCGCAGGCGCGGGTGGGCGGCGAGGAGGCGGAAGCCGTCGCCCGAGCGGCGGAGCAGGGAGGGGCCCTGGGCGGTGGGTTCGGGACGCGGCATGCCCCGGGTGACGTGGGCGGCGCAGGCCAGCCAGAGGACGCAGCCGGCCGCGGCGGCGCCCATGGCGACCGGCAGGCCGCCGACCACCACCAGCCAGGCGCCGAGCGGGGCGCCGGCGATGGGCGCGAGCCGCAGCACCATCGAGAAGAGGGAGTTGGCGCGGCCGAGGTGCTCCTTGGGCGCCAGGTACGGCAGGAGGACGCCGGCGGCCGGGCCGGTGAGGCCGAGGAGGATGCCGTCGGCGAGGGCGATGACGACGAGGGGCCACAGGGTGTGCGTGGTGGCCGTGACGACCGCTCCGGCCGCGAGGACGAGGACCCGGACGCTGGTGGCGCGCAGCAGCAGCGCGCGGGGGCCCAGGACGTCGGTGAGGGCGCCGCCGAAGAGGAGCAGGAGAGCGCGCGGGAGGGTGGCGGCGAGGGTGACGGCGGTGACGGCGCCGCGGCCGCCGAGCTGCACGGCGGTCCAGCTCATGGCGATGAGGAGGGCGAAGCTGCCGGCCTGGACGGCGGCTTGGCCGGTGACGAGGCTGCCGAGGCGGCGCCAGTCGATGCCGGGTGCGGTCGGGTCAGTGGTGGGCGCGGCCATGGGGTCGGCTTCCTGTGCGGGGGCGGTCGGTGGGCGGGTGGGATCGGGGGCGTGCCGGGGAGCGGCCGGAGCCGGACGGCGGGGCGGGGGCGGGCGGCGCATCGTGTGCCGGAGCTCCGGCCGGGGCGGCGCGTAGGGTGGTGGCGACGGCCGCCGCGACCGCCCGGGTGGCGGCGCGGCGGAGGGTACGGGCCGGGGTGTGCCGGGGTGCGCGGAGTTCGACGTGGCCGCCCAGGTAGGCGCGGCCGGCCTCGGTGAGGGCCCGCTGCGCGGTGCGCCGGGCGGTGCTGTCGAGCCCGTACGGGAGGGGTGCGCGGCTCCCGGCGGCGGTGACGGTGATGCCGGGGACCTCCCGTACGGAGAAGCGGGCGCGGACGGTGGCGGCGCGCGGGCGGCGGTTCACTCGGGACTGCCCGGTCCGTCGGCCGGGGCGGGGCCGGGGGTGGAGGGGGTGGAGGTGGGGGTGGAGGGGGTGGAGACGGGTGTCCGGGCGTGGTCGTGGGCGGGGGACGGCGCGTGGCCGGCGTACGGGTCCGGATACGGGTACTGGTCGGCGTCCGGGTACGGGTACGGGGGCGGGGACCAGAGGTCGTCGGGGGCGAGGGCCGCGGGGGTGTACTTGCCGAGGGCGCTGACGAGGAGGCGGAGTTCCAGGGCGAGGGCGTCGACCAGGCGCTCCAGGCCGTGCTCCGGGTCCTCGTCGACGGCGACGAGGGCGGCGCGGCCGAGGCCGACGGCCCCGGCGCCGAGCGCGAGGGCGCGGACGGCGCGGCCGCCCTCCCAGACGCCGCCGGTGGCGAGCAGGCAGCCGCTCGGGGTGCCGACGCGGCGCAGGGCCTCGGCGAGCGGCAGGCCGACCTGGTCGAGGAAGACGCCGGGCGCCCAGCCGGTGCCGCCCTCGGCGCCGTCGACGGTGACGGCGTCGGCGCCGGCCGCCCAGGCGGTGCGGGCGGCGTGACCGATGTCCCGGCCGGGGTGGAACTTCACCCAGGTGCGGGCCTTGGGGAAGTTGTTGCGCATGAAGCGGAGCTGCTGGCGGAGGATCTCCTCGGTGAACGTGCCGGGGGTGGCGCAGCGCAGGCTGCGCGGCGCCTCCGGCCCGAAGACCTCCCGGACGGTGAAGCGGCGGGCGAGCTGCGCGGCCTCGGCGCGGCCCACGACGGTCATCCCGCCGAGGCCCGGCTTGGCGCCCTGACCGGTCTTCAGCTCGAAGGCGAGGCGGCCCGTCTCCAGGAGGGGGCGGAAGGCGGGGTCGCTGTAGAGGAGGTTCCAGACCTCGGAGTCGGCGTCCTCGGTGGACTGCTGGACGACGATGCCGCCGACGCCGTCGGGGGCGGCCTCCAGGTACGCCTCGACGCGGGCGAGGAGGGCGGAGCGGGTGGCGTCGCCGCCGCCCGCGCCGGTGCGCCGGTAGCCGTGCACCGGGACCATGTTCTCCCCGATGACCATGGGGATGCCGAGCCGTGCGGCCTGGCGGCTCGCGTGGACGGCGAGGTCGCCGCTGCCGGCCCGGGTGGAGCCGAAGGCGGAGAGGTAGAGCGGCAGGCGGGCGGTGAAGCCGCCGACGCGGGTGGTGAGGTCGACGTCGTCGAACTCCGGCTCCCGCGCCAGGTCGATGAGCTTCTCCAGCCGTTCGGGCATGAAGACCGGCGGCACGATCCGCATCCGGTCGAGCGCGTCCCCGCCTGCGGCGGCGGCCGTCGGGCCGAAGAGGCGGCTTCCGTACGCGGCGGGGTCGGGGAAGACGGCGGCGGTGCCGAGCCGGGCCCGGGCCCGCACCGGATCCTCGGGGAAGCCGGGGGCGGTGAGGGCGGGAGTGGTGGGAGCCGGGTCGGTGGACGGCGTCGGGAGGGCGGGCGGGGTCGGGACGGCGGGCGGGGTCGGAGCGGTGGACGGCGCCGAGGCGGCGGCCGGGGCCGGGGCCGGGACGGCGGGCGGGGCCGGAGCGGTGGTCCGGGCGGGCACGGTGGACGGCGCCGAGGCGGCGGCCGGGGTCGGGGGCGTGGTCACGGGGCCACCACCCCGGGGAGCTTCGGGTAGGCGCTGACCTGCCAGAGGGCGTCCAGTCCGGTGAGGAAGCGGACGAGTCGCTGGAGGCCCATGCCGAAGCCGGCGCTGGACGGGATGCCCTCCCGGGCCTCCTTGAGGTACCAGGCGTACTTGGCGGGGTTCTCGCCGCTCTCCCGCATCCGGGTGACGAGGGTGGCGTAGTCGGCCTCGCGCTCGCTGCCGGAGACCAGCTCGCCGAAGCCGTGGGGGGCGATGAGGTCGAAGTTGCGCAGCACGCCGGGGCGTTCGGGATCCTCGCGGTCGTAGAAGCCGCGGGATCCCTTGGGGTAGTCGTCGACGAAGAACGGCCGGTCGCTCTCCAGGGAGAGGATGCGCTCGCCGGTCCAGTCGATCTCGCCGTCGGGGTTCTGCGGGTGGCCGAGGGACAGCAGCCGGGCCACGGCCTCCTCGTGGGTGCGGACGTCGTACTTGCCGGCGCGGACGTCGGCGAAGTCGGCCTCCTCGCGGCCGAGTCCGGTGAGCAGTTCGGGGACGGCGGTCCAGACGTGCTCGGTGACGTGGGTGAGAAGGCCGGCCGCGATCTCCTGGGCGTCCTCGCGGCTCCCTTCGGCGATCTCGACGTCGATCTGGTGGAACTCGACGAGGTGGCGGCCGGTGGTGGCGGTCTCCTCGGGCTCCACGCGGACGTTGGGGGCGATGTAGAAGAGCCGGGGGAAGCCGCGGAGGGACGCCTGCTTGTAGAGGATGGCGCTGGTCATGAGCTTGTACGGGTGCCCGTAGTAGTCGACGTCGAGGGCCTTGGCGCCGCGGCCGCCCGGGTCGGTGACGGGTCCGACGAGCGGCGGGAGGAGCTCGGTGAAGCCCTGGCCGCGCAGGTAGTCGCGGGCGGCCTGGAGGGCCTCCTGCTGGACGAGCATGGCGGTGCGCAGGCGGGGCGAGCGCAGGTGCTCGCCGAGCGGCGGCGGGGTGCCCGGCGCGGTCTCGTCGGCGGTGGCGGCGGTCAGGTCCATGTCGGGCTCCTGTGTCGTGCGGGCGGGTGGCGCGTGCGGCGGCCGGGGTGGTCTCGGGTCGTGCGCTCCGAGGCCGCGGCGGCCTGGCGTGTGCGGGACGGCCCGTGAGGGCCGGTGCGGTGCGATCGGGTCGGGCCGGCTGTGTGCCGTGCGGTCGGGTCGGGCCGGCTGTGTGCCGTGCGGTCGGCGTTGCCCGGTGGTGCGTCAGACGGGAAGCGGGGTGGCGGACGGATGGGTGCGGCCGTCCCCTGGGGCGGGGTCGTCGGGAGGGTCGTCGGCGGGGTCGCGCCGGCCGTCGTAGCGGCCGGCCACGTGCCAGAGGGCGGCGAGCAGGCCGTCGGCGGTGAGCGGGGCGGCGTCCGCCGCGGTGTCGGGGCTCAGCGGCATGGACCCGGTGCGGGCCCAGCGGAGACGGCCGGTCGGGTCGATGAAGCCGAGGGAGCGGCCGGGGTTGTCGGGGTGGAGGCAGAAGGGGACGTCGAGGAGGCCCCGGGCGAAGGCGTCGGGCAGGGCCCGGGAGAGGTCGGGGTGGAGGTCGAGGACGGCCTCCACGAGGGCGCGGGCCTCCAGGTAGACCTCGCTGTCGGTGCCGTCGGCGGGACCGGGGGCCTCTTCGAGGGCGGCGGCCGCGGCGGCGGTCTCCAGGGCGCGGACGTTCTCCTCGACGGTCGGGATGCGGTGGGCCTCGGCGGCGGTCTTGACGATGAGCCGGCCGGCCCCGGCGCGCACCGCGAGCCGTGCGGAGTCCTCGAGGAGGCGCAGGGCGCCGCGCTCGGTGTGCGGGTAGACGCCCATGTACGTGTAGAGGACGACGTGGCGTTCGACGTCGTCGGGGAGGAACTCGGCGGCGAGGCGGCCCAGGGCGCGCAGGGCCTCCTCGTCCTGGCCGGGGTGGGTCTGCTGGGCGTAGCTGAGGGAGACGCTGCGGAGCCCGTACCGGACGAAGAAGAGGCATTCGAGAAGACTCGTGGCGACGAGCAGGCTCGGCGGGCAGAGCTGGCCGAGGAGGCAGCCGCCGAAGCTCTCCAGGTGCGGGGTGGCACCGGGCCGGGCGCCTTCGGCGAGCAGGGCGCAGGCGCGGACCCAGGCGGTGACGGAGTCGCGCAGCGGGGTGCGGCCGTAGGGCAGGCAGTAGGAGACCGGGCCGCCCTCGGTGGCGTCGAGTCCTGCGGTGAGGAGCGCGCGGACGATGGCTTCGGGGCGGGCGGAGCCGTGCCGGACCTGGACGGGGAATCCGGCGTCGTGGAGCCCGTCCAGGACGGCTCGGGTGGTGGCCCTGGAGTGCGTGGCGATCGGGTAGCCGTTGAGGCGGGTGCCGTCGGCGACGGCTGCGCCGGCCCCGGCCAGGTCGCCGACGCGGGTGTAGCTGTCGACGGTCAGGGTGCCCGCGGTGTGGGCGGTGGCGGCCTTGGTGCGGGCCAGACCCGCGCGCATCTCGCGGGGGTCGCCGAAGCCCATGCGGGGCTGGACGACGAGCCGGCCGGCGGCGGCCGAGGCCGTGACGAAGGCCCCGAAGGAGGGGGCGGGGCCGGCGGGGTGCGGAGTCACGCCGGGACCTCCGTGCGGGCTCTGGCGGCGAGGAAGGCCCGCAGGGCGTCGAGGTCGTCGCCGAGGACGGCGTCGCAGCCGGCTTCCAGAAGCCGGGCGACGTCGTCGTCCTGGCGGTGCCCGGCGACGCCGAGCTTGCCGCCGAGGACGACCGGCAGGGCGGCCAGGGCGGGTTCGTCGCGCAGCCGGCGGACGGCGGCGAGGCCGTCGCGGTAGCCGTGGCCGTTGACGCTGCTGAGCACCACCGCGTCGGGCGCGTGCCGCCGGCAGGCGTCCGCGAGGAGTTCGGCGTCCACGCAGGGGCCGAGCCCGACGACCTCGTACCCGAGCTCCTCCAGGAAGAGCCGGAGGTACACGAGATTCCACGTATGGGAGTCCGAGGCGGTCCCGCTCAAGAGAATCTTCATGTCTGAAGAATATTTTCGGGAGGGTTCCGGAAGAGGAAGTAGGAGCGGCAGCAAGGACCGGCACTTTCGCATTCTGGAGATTCCTCGGAAGGTCACGGAAAAGGCGCCGCGCCCCGCTGTGGATGCGGGGCGCGGCGCCTTTCGCGAGAAGGTCGCGGGAGGGGTCAGGCGTACTGGGCGACGAGGCTCCGGGGGCGGATGTCGGTCCAGGTGGTGGTGATGTGCTCCAGGGCTTCTCCCCGGTCACCGGGGCCCCAGACGCTGGTCCAGCCGGCCGGGACGGCGGCGAAGGCCGGCCAGAGGGAGTGCTGGCCCTCGTCGTTGACGACGACGTGAAAGGAGTTCTCGGCGTTGTCGAAGGGGTTGACGGAATCGCTCATGACTGGGTCCTCGTTTCTTTCTTCTGCAGGGCGGAGAGTTTTTCCGAGACGATGTTTCCGATGTGTGCGAGGGGTTCCGGTTCGGCCAGGTGGAGGTGGCCGTGTTCGAGGGTGTGGTTCTCGATGATTCCTTCGGTGAAGGGAATCCAGGTGGCGGCGAGGGCGCCCTCGGGCTCCCCCGGCCTGCGCGCGGTGAAGAACAGGACGTCGGTGTCGGCGCGGCCGGGGACGTGCCGGGCCATCAGCTCGGCGTGGGTCTCGGAGGCGCGGAGCACGGCCCGGAGTTCGGCGGTGGAGAACCCGGCGAGGACGGGGTCCTCGCGGCGGATCCGGTCCATCGCCTCGGCCGGGTCGCCGGCCGGGCGGGCCTCGGTCTCCTCGGGCGGCAGCACGGAGACGCTGCCGGGGCCGGTCTGGTGGACGTCCATGAGGGCGAGCAGTTCGACGCTCTCCCCGGCCTCCCGCAGCCGCACGGCCATGGTGTGGGCGACGAGGCCGCCGAAGGACCAGCCGAGCAGCCGGTAGGGGCCCCAGGGCTGGATCCGGCGGATGCGCTCCAGGTAGGCGTCGGCCATCTCCTCGACGCTGCCGGGCCGGTGGCCGGGGTCGCTGAGCGCGCGGGCCTGGAGGGCGTACAGCGGCTGTTCGGGGCCGAGGTGGCGGGCGAGGCCGGCGTAGGCCCAGCCGACGCCGGTCCCGGGGTGGACGCAGAAGAGCGGGCGGCGGGTCCCGGCGGGGCTGAGGGGCAGGAGCACGCCGAGGGCGGAGGCCGTCGCGTCGGCGTCCGGGCCGACGTCCTCGCCGAGGAGGCCGGCGGGGGTGGGGGCGCGGAAGAGGTCGCGGACGGTGCGCTCGACGCCGAGGACGCCGCGCATCCGGTTGACGAGGCGGACGCCGAGGAGCGAGTGGCCGCCGAGGGCGAAGAAGTTGTCGTCGACGGTGACCCGGGGCACGTCGAGGATCTCCGCGAAGAGCGCGCAGAGGATCTCCTCGCGGGCGTTGCGGGGCGCGCGGCCTCCGGGGGCGGCGGCGGGCCGGTCGGGGGCGGGGAGCGCGGACCGGTCGGGCTTGCCGTTGACGGTGAGCGGCAGGGTGTCGAGGACGACTATGGCGCTGGGGACGAGGTGTTCGGGGAGGACCCGGCGTGCCTCGGCGAGGAGTTCGGCCTCGGTGACGGTGTCGCCGGCGCGCGGGACGGCGTAGCCGACGAGGCGCTTGTCGCCGGGGCGGTCCTCGCGGACGACGGCGAGGGCTTGGCCGACGGCGGGGTGGGCGGCGAGGACCCGCTCCACCTCGCCGGGTTCGATGCGGACGCCGCGGAGCTTGATCTGCCCGTCGGCGCGGCCGAGGAAGCGCAGTTCGCCGTCCGCGGTCCACAGGACGCGGTCGCCGGTGCGGTACATGCGGCTGCCGTCGGCCTCGAAGGGGTCGGGCACGAAGCGTTCGGCGGTGAGGCCGGGGCGGCCGGTGTAGCCGCGGGCGACGTGTCCGCCCGCGATGTACAGCTCGCCGGGGACGCCGGGCGGGACGGGGCGCAGGGCTTGGTCGAGGACGTGGCTGCGGGTGTTGTCCATGGGCCGGCCGAGGTGGAGCCCGGTGCCGGTGAGGGTGCGCCGGTCGGTGGTGAACCACTGGTTGTGCGAGGCGAAGGTGGTCTCGGTGGGGCCGTAGGAGTGCACGAGGACGGTGTCGGGGCAGTGGGTGAGGACCCGCTGGACGGCGGCGGGCGAGGCGACGTCGCCGCCGGTCCACACCTCGCGCAGCAGGCGGAGGGTGTCGAGGCCTTCGTCGGCCATGACGTGGAAGAGGCCGACGGTGAAGTAGGCGGTGGTGACGCCGTGGGCGCGGACGGTGCGGTCGGTCTCGGCGAGGTCGGTGCCGTCGCCGCGCATCAGGACGAGGCCGCCGCCGGAGAGGAGCGGGACCCACAGTTCGAAGGCGGAGGCGTCGAAGCCGGTCGCGGAGTGGACGAGCATCCTGCGGCCGGGGCCGAGGGACATGTCGCGGTCGGCGGCGAGTTCGACGAGGTTGCGGTGGGTGACGCCGACGCCCTTGGGCCGTCCGGTGGAGCCGGAGGTGAACATCACGTAGGCGAGGTCGTCCTCGGTGGCGTCCTGGGTGGCGGCCGGGTCGAGGGGGCCGGTGTCGCCCGCGTCGACGCGGAGCACCGGTACGCCCTCCGGGGCGGTGTGGTGGCGGTCGGTGGCGACGAGCCGGGTGCCGGAGTCCTCCAGCATGAGGCGGAGGCGGGCCTCGGGGAGCCGGGGGTCGAGGGGCAGGTAGGCGGCGCCGCTCTTGAGCGCGGCGAGCGCGGTGGCGACGAGCGGGACGCCCCGGTCGAGGAGGACGCCGACGGTGTCGCCGCGGCGGACGCCGGCGGCGCGGAGCCGCGCGGCGAGGGCGTCGGCGCGGGCGTTCAGCTGCCCGTAGGTGACGGTCTCCTCGTCGGTGACGAGGGCGGGCGCCTCCGGGGCGCGGGCGGCCCGGCGGGCGATGACGCCGTGCACGGTGCCCCGTTCGGCGGGGACGGTCGCGGTGTCGTTGTACTCGCCGGTGAGCCGGAGGTGGTCGACGTCGGTGAGGAGGGGCAGGTCGCCGACGCGGACGGCGGGGTCGGCCGCGGCGGCGCGAAGGGTGCGTTGGAGGTGGGTGGCGAGGAGGGCTGCGGTGGGGGCGTCGAAGAGGTCGGTGGCGTATTCGAGTCCGCCGGTGAGGCCCGCGGGCCGGCCGTCGGGGCCGCGCCGCTCGGCGAGGGCGAAGGTGAGGTCGAACTTGGTGGTGGAGGTGGTGAGGAGGGCGGGCCCGTCCTCGCGGAAGAGGCCGTGCGCGGCGGCGGCTCCGGGGACGCCGCGGGTGTAGTCGTGGTGGAGCTGGACGACGATCTGGGCGAGCGGGTGGTGGGCGGTGGTGCGGACCGGGTTGAGGTGTTCGACGACCCGGTCGAAGGGGAGCTCCTGGTGGGCGAAGGCGGCGAGGTCGGTGTCGCGGACGCGGTCGAGGAGTTCGGCGAAGGCGGGGTCGCCGGAGGTGTCGGTGCGCAGGACGAGGGTGTTGACGAAGAAGCCGACGAGTCCGCCGAGGTGGTCGTCGTCGCGGCCTGCGGTCATGGTGGCGAGCGGCAGGTCGGTGCCGGCGCCGTGCCGGGTGAGGACGGCGGCGAGGGCGGCCTGGAGGACCATGAAGAGGGTGGCTCCGCCCCGGCGGGCGAGCGCTTCCAGGGCCTCGTGGGTGGCGGCGTCGATGTCGATCGGCGTGTGCGCGCCCCGGTGGCTCGCCTCGGCGGGCCGGGGGCGGGCGACGGGCAGGTCGAGGGCGGCGGGCGCGCCGGCGAGGGTGTCGTGCCAGAAGGCGCGGTGGGCGTCGGCGCCGGGTCCTTCGAGGAGGTCGTGCTGCCAGAGGGTGTAGTCGGCGTACTGGACAGGCAGCGGCTCCCACTCCGGTGCGCGGCCCTCGGCGCGGGCGGTGTAGGCGGTGGCGAGGTCGGCGAGGAGCGGGCCGGTGGACCAGCCGTCGGCGGCGATGTGGTGGACGAGGAGGACGAGGACCTGTCCGGTGCCGTCGTCGGGGGTGAGGAGCGCGGCCCGGAGCGGGGTCTCCTCGGCGAGTCCGAAGACGTGGCCGGCGGCTTCGGCGGCGGAGTCGGCGAGCCGGGCGGCGGGGACGGTCCGTACGTCGAGGGCGGGGCGGACGCCGGTGAGGACGTCCTGGTGGGGTTCGCCGTCGACGGCGGGGTAGCGGGTGCGCAGGACCTCGTGCCGGTCGGACAGGTCGGCGAGGGCCTCGGCGAGCGCGGCCGGGTCGAGGGGGGCGGCGGGGCGCAGGACGAGCGGGATGTTGTAGGAGGCGCTGGGTCCTTCGAGGGTGTCGATGAACCAGAGGCGGCGCTGGGCGTACGAGAGCGGGAGGCGTGCGGG
The DNA here is from genome assembly GCF_043081625.1 of Streptomyces sp. NPDC014861. Lineage (NCBI taxonomy): Bacteria > Bacillati > Actinomycetota > Actinomycetes > Kitasatosporales > Streptomycetaceae > Streptomyces > Streptomyces sp. NPDC014861. Next base: position 159,978 of record NZ_JBIBWV010000015.1, on the reverse strand, counting down.
CCGGGCGGCGCGTGCGGCGAGACGGGGCCGGGGCGGGGCGGCGTCGGCCGCGTCGCGGGCGGGTTCGGCGGGGGCGCCGACGCGGTGGGCGAGGGCGGTGGGCGTGGGGGCGAGGAGGAGGTCGCGGACCTGGACGTCGGCGCCGAGCCGGGCGCGGATCCGGTTGGCGAGGCGGACGCCGCTCATGGAGTGTCCGCCGATGGTGAAGAAGCCCTCGTGGGGGCCGACCTCGTCGAGGCCGAGGACCTCGGCGAAGAGGGCGCGCAGGGTGTCGACGAGCTCCCGGTCGGCGGGGGCGTCCTCCGGGGCGTCCGCGCTCTGCGGGGTGTCGGGTGCGGCGGCGGCGCGGTCGCGGCGGGCGTCGAGGGCGTCGCGGTCGGCGGCGGGGACGAGGCGGTCGTCGGGGACGGGCACGGTCGGGTCGTCGGCGGCGGTGCGCAGCGCGGTTTCGAGGGCGGCGAGGAGGAGCCGGGGGACGTCCGCGTCGAGGACGTCGCGGGCGTATTCGAGTCCGAGGGCGAGTCCGGCGGGCGCCCCGTCGGCGTCGCGGTGGTCGACGCAGGCGGCGGTGAGGTCGAACTTGGTGGTGGCGGGTCCCTCCTCGGCGGGGAAGCGGCCGGTGAGTCCGCCGAAGGCGAAGGTCTCCGGGTCGGGTCCGGCGGCGCGCAGGGTGAGCATCACCTGGAAGAGGGGGTGGAGGCCGGGTGTGCGGGGCGGGTTGAGGTGTTCGACGAGCAGGTCGAAGGGGAGCCGCTGGTGGGCGAAGGCGGCGAGGTCGGTGTCGCGGACGCGGTCGAGGAGGTCGGCGAAGGCGGGGGCGCCGGCGGTGTCGGTGGGCAGGACGAGGGTGTTGACGAAGAAGCCGACGAGGTCGTCGAGTGCTTCGTCGTCGCGGCCGGCGACGGGGGTGCCGAGGGCGAGCCGGTCGCCGGCTCCGGCGGCGCGCAGGGCGAGTCCGAGGGCGGCCTGGAGGACCATGAGGAGGCTGGCGTCGTGGGCCTCGGCGAGGCGGACGAGCCGGGCGTGCACGGCGGGTTCGAGGCGGGTGGCGACCAGGCCGCCCGCGTGGTCGCGGAGGGCGGGCCGGGGCCGGTCGAGGGGCAGCGGGGTGACGGCGGGCAGGTCGGCGAGCGCGTCGCGCCAGTGGGCGAGGCCCTGGCCGGTGACGGAGCCGGGGTCGTCGGGGTCGCCGAGGACGTCGTGCTGCCAGAGGGTGTAGTCGGCGTACTGGACGGGCAGCGGCTCCCACTCCGGTGCGCGGCCCTCGGCCCGGGCGGCGTAGGCGGTGGCGAGGTCGGTCATGAGCGGGGTGAGGGACCAGCCGTCGCCGGCGACGTGGTGGAGCAGGACTGCGAGGGTGGCGCCGGGGCCGTCCTCGGGGAGGAGGAGGGCGACGCGCAGCGGGAGTTCGCGGGCGAGGTCGAAGGTCTCGGCGGTGAAGCGGGCGGCGAGGCCGGGCAGGGCGTCCGCCGGGGCGTCGACGGTCCGGAGCCGTACCGCGCTCGCGGCGAGGACGTGCTGGTAGGGCTCGTCGTCGGGGGCGAGGAAGACGGTGCGGAGCGCCTCGTGGCGTTCGGCGAGGTCGGTGACGGCTGCGGCGAGGGCCGTACGGTCGGGGGCCGTGTCCAGGTGGAGGACGATCGGCATGTTGTAGGCGGCGGAGGGGCCGTCGAGCTGGTTGACGAGCCAGAGTCGGCGCTGGGCGTGGGAGAGCGGGACCCGCTCGTCGGCGGGCAGCGGGTCCTCGTGGACGACGGGGAGCCGGGGGTCGGTGGTGCGGAGGACCTTGCGGTTGATCTTGCCGGAGCTGGTGCGGGGCAGGGCGACGACGACGGAGACGGCGGGCACGGCCGCGGCCGGCATCCGCTCGCGCACCAGGTCGCGCAGTTCCTCGGCGCCGGTGCCGCCGTCGGTGACGACGAAGGCGACGAGGCGCTTGACGCCGTCGGCGTCCTGCTGGGCGACGACGGCGGCCTCGCGGACGGCGGGGTGGCCGGCGAGGACGGAGTCGACGGCGGCGGGGTCGATGCGCTGGCCGCCGATCTTCACCTCGTCGTCGAGGCGCCCGTGGTAGAGGATCTGTCGGTCGTCACCGATGGTGACCAGATCGCCTGTGCGGTAGGCGCGTTCGCCGTCGAGTTCGGTGAAGCGGCGGGCGTTGAGCTCGGGCCGGTGGAGGTAGCCGCGGGTCAGGCCGCCTCCCAGGAGCCAGAGCTCTCCCTCGACGACGGCGGCCCGCACGCCGGGGAGGGGGCGGCCGATGGGGACCGGTCCCGGGTCGTGCCGGGTGAGGTCCGCGACGGTGGCGACGACGGTGGTCTCGGTGGGCCCGTACGCGTTGAGCAGTCGGACCCGGTCGCCGACGAGTCCGCGCCACTGGGCGATCCGCTCGGGCAGGGCCGCCTCGCCGTAGATGATGACGGTGCGCAGTGCGGAGGGGAGCCGGACGGCGCCGGTGGTGAGGACGTAGACCAGCTCGTGCCAGTAGGCGGCGGGCAGGTCGAGGAGGGTGACGCCGGTCCGCTCGCAGCCGGCGAGGAGTTCGCCGACGTCGAGCATGTCGTCGGTGCGCAGGACGAGGGTGCCGCCGGCGCCGAGGACGGTGAACACCTCCTGGATGCTGGCGTCGAAGTGCAGCGGGCTGAACTGGAGGACGCGGGAGTCGGCGTCGATGCCGTACGCGGGGGTGGCGCCGGCGATGAAGTGGGCGAGGGAGTCGTGGGCGACGACGACGCCGTTGGGCACGCCGGTGGAGCCGGAGGTGTAGATGACGTACGCGGCGCCCTCTCCGGCGCCGGGTCCGTCGAGAACGAGCTCGCCGTGGCGGGCGACCTCGGCGGGCTCGGGGGCGGAGTCTCCGCAGGCGTCCCGGAGGATGGCGGCGTTGCGGGCGTCGGGGGCCTGCACGTCGAGCGGCAGGTAGGCGGCGCCGGTGGTGAGGACGGCGAGGAGGCCGGTGATCGCGTCGATGCCGCGCGGCCGGTGGAGCGCCACGAGGCGGCCGGGTCCGGCGCCCTGGGCGGCGAGTTCGGCGGCCCGGGCGCGGACCGCGGCGCCGAGCTCGGCGTAGGTCAGCCGGGCGTCGGCGTGGACCAGGGCCACGGCTTCGGGGCGGGTGCGCTCCTGGGCGGCGATGAGGTCGAGCACCGGCGGCGCGGCGGCGGGAGAGGGACCGCCGTCGAGCAGGTCGTCCGTTCTGCTGCGGGGCATGCTGAGTTCCTCCGGTAAGGGGCGGGAGACCGGGGCGAACGGTTCCTCTCGCCTCCGTGACCACCACGCTAGGGGCGGCCCCCGCCCGGCCGGGGCAGTAGACGCGGCAGCTCCGGGCGGCAGAAACGCCGTCCGGAGCTGCCGGTGTGCGGGGCCGTTCAGCGGCCGGTGCGGGTGCCCGCCCGGGTGCGCCGCTTGAGTGCGGGGGCCGGGACCGGCGGACGTGGCGTCGCCGCGGGACCGTGGGGGCGGGGCTCGCCCGGGGTCCTGGTGCCGTCGGGGGTCTTGCGGGTGCCGGGGGCCGGCTCGTCGAGGAGCCGGGCGAGGGCGGCGGCGGTCGGGTTGCGGAAGACGTCCCGCAGGGTGAGGTCCTGGCCGAACTCGGCCCGGACGCGGTTGAGGAGTCGCACGGCGAGCAGCGAATGCCCGCCGTTCTTGAAGAAGTTGTCCGTCCTGCCGACGCTCCGGCCGCCGAGGACCTCGCGGAAGAGCGCGAGCAGGCGCTCCTCCCGGTCGCGGGCCGGGGCCTCGGTCTCCGGTCCGGCCGTGGCGGCGCCGGGCCGCGCTCCCCCGCCGCCGACCGTGACGCGGGCCGGGGCGAGGTACTCGGGGAGCCGTCGCTCGGCCCAGGCGCGCAGTTCCTCCTCGGTGACGGAGGCGCCGGGGGCGCAGGCGACGGTGGCGTGCAGGCGGTCGTCGTGGACGTCCACGGCGGCGCCGGTGACGGCCGGGTGGGCGAGCAGGGCCTCCTCGACGCGGCCGGGTTCGACGGCGTAGCCGCCCGCGGTGAGGGTGGCGACGGGCCGCAGGCCGCCGTCGGCGGAGGTGTACGCCCGCCGGCCCGTGGCGCGCAGTCCGCCGCCGGGGGCCGGGGCGTGCACCTCGCCGGGGACGCGGACGGGGGCGGGGCGGCCCCGCTCGTCGAGGACGGTTCCGTGCGCCGACGGTGCGGGGGCGCCGGTCCCGTAGCGGGGTGCGGACAGCGGGGCGGCGGGGTCGGCGGCGAAGGCGTCGAGGGTCTCGGCGAGGCGGCCGGCGAGGAGGCGGGCGGTGTCGGCGTCGTACAGGGCGGTGGCGTACTCCAGGACGCCGCGCAGTCCGCCGGGGGCGCCGTCGGGGCCGGTGAGTTCGGTGAGGGCGAAGGTCAGGTCGCTCTTGGCGCCCGTCCCGGTGAAGGCGACGGGGTCGCCGTCGAGGACGGACGGGGCGCCGCCGGCGGTGTCGGCGGCGTGGACCTGGAGCATGACCTGGACGAGCGGGGCGTGGGCGGCGGAGCGCTGCGGGCTGAGGTGCTCGACCAGCCGGTCGAAGGGCAGGTCCTGGTGGCTGTAGGCGGCGAGCCCGGACTCGCGGACCCGGTGGACGAGGTCGGTGAAGGCGGGGTCGCCGGAGGTGTCCGTGCGCAGGACGAGGGTGTTGACGAAGAAGCCGACGAGCGGGTGGAGGGCGTGGTCGGCGCGGCCGGCGACGGTGGTGCCGAGGGCGATGTCGGTGCCGGCGCCGTGGCGGGTGAGGAGGGCGGCCAGCGCGGCCTGGACGACCATGAAGAGGGTGGCGCCGTGGGCTCGGGCCGTACGCAGCAGGGCCTGGTGGGTGGCGGCGCCGACCTCGAAGCCGGTGAGGGCTCCCCGGCCGTCGCCCTCCAGGGGGCGGGGACGGTCGGTGGGGAGGGCGAGGAGCGGCGGCATCCCGGCGAGGGCTCCGCTCCAGTGGGCGAGCTGTTCCGCGGCGACGCCGGGGGTGCCGGGCTCGTCGTCCGTGCCGGGGGTGCCGTCGAGCAGCTGGTGCTGCCAGAGGGTGTAGTCGGCGTACTGGACGGGGAGCGGCTGCCGCGCGGGGGCGCGGCCGGCGGCGCGGGCGCGGTAGGCGGTGTCGAGGTCGGCGAGGAGGCAGGCGGTGGACCAGCCGTCGCCGGCGATGTGGTGGACGAGGAGGACGAGGGTCTGTCGCTCCTCGGTGTCGGTGATGAGCGTCGCCCGGAAGGGGATCTCGGCCGCGAGGTCGAAGACGTGGCCCGCCGCGGCGTCGACGGCGGCGCGGACGGCTCCGGGTCCGTCGGCGCGGATCTCGTCGAGGACGGGTGCCTGGTCGTCGAGGACGAGCTGGTACGGCTCGCCGTCGGTGGACCGGTAGACGGTGCGGAGCACTTCGTGCCGGGCTGCGGTGTCGGCGAGGGCGGCGGCGAGGACGGCCGGGTCGAGCGGGCGGTGCAGGCGGGTGACGACGGGGATGTTGTAGGTGGCGCTGGGGCCTTCGAGGCGGCCGACGAACCAGAGGCGGCGCTGTGCGGCGGAGAGCGGCAGCCGGGCGGGGCGCAGGGCGGCGGGGACCGGGCGGAGGGCGGGGCGGGCGGGGCCGCCGACGTGCTCGTCGAGGCGGCGCAGCAGCGCCTTCGGGCTGGGGGCGAGGAAGACGTCGCGGATGGCGGCCTGGAGGCCGAGGGTGCCGCGTACCCGGTTGGCGAGCTTGCCGGCGAGGAGGGAGTGGCCGCCGAGCTTGAAGAAGTTGTCGTCGGGGAGGACGGTGTCGCGGCCGAGGAGTTCGGCGTAGAGGCCGCGGAGGATCTCCTCGCGCGGGTCGGCGGGGGCGGTCTCCCGGCGGGCCGGGCCGTCCTCGGCGGAGGGGGCGGTGTCGCGTGCGGCGTCGAGCGCCTCGTGGCGCCGGTCGAGCTCCCGCCGCTGGTCCTCGGTGGTCCAGGCGACGCCGCTCAGGGGGGTGTCGCCCGGCTGTGCCGCGAGGGTCGCGAGGGCGTGGCGGAAGAGGCCGAGGAGGAGGTCGGCGGTGTCGGCGTCGTACAGGTCGGTGGCGTACTGGAGGCCGAGGAGGAGCGGGCCGGGGGCGCCGTCGGCGTCGTGGCTGCCGGAGCAGTGGAAGCTCAGGTCGAATTTGGCGCTGCCGAGGTCGGCGCCGTCGAGGACGGCGGTGACGCCGCCGAGGGTGGCGGTGTCCTCGCGGCGCTCCTGGGCGCTGACCATGACCTGGAAGAAGGGGTGGCGGCCGAGGGAGCGTTCGGGGTTGAGGTCCTCGACGAGGAGGTCGAAGGGGAGGTCGTCGTGGGCGAAGGCGGCGAGGTCGGCCTCGCGGACCCGTCGCAGGACCTCGGCGAGGGTGGGGTCGCCGGAGAGGTCGGTGCGCAGGGCCAGGGTGTTGACGAAGAAGCCGACGAGGCCGTCGAGTGCGTCGTCGGGCCGGCCGGCGACCGGGGCGCCGACGACCTGGTCGGGGCCGGCTCCGGCGGCGCGCAGGGCGAGCGCGAGGGCGGCGCGGACGACCATGAAGAAGGTGGCGTGGCCGTCGCGGGCGAGTCGGGTCAGCGCCCGGTGGGCTTCGGCGTCGAGCGTGGTGGTGGCGAGGGCGCCGCGCCCGCTGGGTTCGGTGCGGCGGGGCCGGTCGGCGGGGAGGCGGGTCTCGGCGGGGGCGCCGTCCAGCGCGGTCCGCCAGAAGTCGAGGCGCTGCCGTACGAAGGCGCCTTCGGGGGCGAGGAGTTCGCGCTGCCAGAGGGTGTAGTCGGCGTACTGGACGGGCAGCGGCTCCCACTCCGGCGCGCGGCCGGCGGAGCGGGCGGTGTAGGCGGTGTCGAGGTCGGCGAGGAGGCGGGCGGTGGACCAGCCGTCGGTGGCGATGTGGTGGACGGAGAGGACCAGGACCGCGGTGTCGTCGCCGTCGGTGGTGAAGAGGTGTGCGCGGAGCGGGAGTTCGCGGGTGATGTCGAGGGGCCGGCGGGCGAACTCGGTCATCTGTCCGTGGAGTTCGCCGGCCGCGCAGGACGTCGTCCCGACGGGGACGGTGGGCGCGGTGGTGACGGACTGGTACGGCTCGCCGTCGACGGCCGGGTAGACGGTCCGCAGCACCTCGTGCCGGTCGAGGAGGTCGCGCAGCGCGGCTTCGAGGACGGCCGGGGCGGGGCGGGCGGCGAGGCGGAGGACGACGGGCGCGTTGTAGGCGGCGGAGGGGCCCTCCATCCGGCCGAGGAGCCACAGCCGGCGCTGGGCGGAGGAGAGCGGGAGCCGGTCCGGGCGCAGCTCGGCGGGGACGGCGCGCAGCACGGGGCGCGGGGTGCCGCCGCCCTGGTCGTCGAGGCGGCGCAGGAGCCGGCGCGGGGTGGGGGCGAGGAAGACGTCGCGGATCGCGGCGTGGAGGCCGAGGACGGACCGGACCCGGTTGGTGAGCTTGCCGGCGAGGAGCGAGTGGCCGCCGAGCTTGAAGAAGTTGTCGTGGGCGAGGACGGTGCCGGCGCTGTCGAGGAGTTCGGCGAAGAGGCCGCGGAGGATCTCCTCGCGCGGGTCGGCGGCCGGTCCGGCGCCGGAGGTGCCGGGGTTCCACGCGTCGGGGCGCGGCGGTCGCGCGTCGGCGGCGAGGGCGCGGTGGCGACGGTCGACGGCGGCCTGCTGGTCCTCGGTGAGGAGGGTGACCTCGCTGACCCGGGTGGTGCCGGGGCGTTCGGCGAGGGCGGTGAGGGCGGTGCCGAGGAGGTCGAGCAGGAGGCCCGCGGTGTCGGCGTCGTACAGGTCGGTGGCGTACTGGAGGCCGAGGAGGAGTCCGGCGGGTTCGCCGTCGGCTCCGGTGCGCTCCTGGCAGTGGAAGGACAGGTCGAACTTGGCGGTGGCGAGGTCGGCCTCGTCGAGGACGGCGGGGACGCCGCCGAGGCGCAGCTCCCGGGTCTCCCGGGCGTGCGCCGCGACCATCACCTGGAAGACGGGGTGGCGGCCGAGGGAGCGCTCGGGGTTGAGGTCCTCGACGAGGAGGTCGAAGGGCAGGTCCTCGTGGGCGAAGGCGGCGAGGTCGGCCTCGCGGACCCGCCGCAGGACCTCGGCGAGGGTGGGGTCGCCGGAGAGGTCGGTGCGCAGGGCGAGCGTGTTGACGAAGAAGCCGACGAGTTCGTGCAGGTCCTCCTCGGGGCGGCCGGCGACGGGGGTGCCGACGACCTGGTCGGGGCCGGCCCCGGCGGCGCGCAGGGCGAGCGCGAGGGCGGCGCGGACGACCATGAAGAAGGTGGCGCCGCCGTCGCGGGCGACCCCGGTGAGCGCCCGGTGGGTGGCGGCGTCGAGCGTGGTGGTGGTGAAGGCGCCGGTGTGGGTCGGCTCGGTGGGCCGGGGCCGGTCGGCGGGGAGCCGGGTCTCGGCGGGGGCGCCGTCGAGGGCCGCCCGCCAGTGGGCGAGCTGTTCGTGGGCGGTGCTTCCGGCGTCGTCGGGCTCGCCGAGCATGTCCCGCTGCCAGAGGGCGTAGTCGGCGTACTGGACGGGCAGCGGCTCCCACTCCGGCGCGCGGCCCGCGGCGCGGGCGGTGCAGGCGGTGTCGAGGTCGGCGAGGAGGCAGCCGACGGACCAGCCGTCGGTGGCGATGTGATGGACGGAGAGCACCAGGACCGCGGAGTCCTCGCCGTCGGTGGTGAAGAGGCCGACGCGCAGCGGGAGTTCCCGGGTGACGTCGATCGGGGTGCGGGCGAACTCCGTGGCCCGTCCGTCCGCCTCTCCGGCCGGGCACCGGGTGGTCTCGACCGGGATCCGGACGTCGTCGAGGATCCGCTGGTGCGGCTCCCCGTCCACGGCCGGGTAGACCGTGCGGAGCACCTCGTGCCGCGCCACCACGTCCCCCACGGCCGCCTCCAGGACGGCCGGGTCCGGCCGGGTGGCGAGGCGGAGCACCACGGGCGCGTTGTAGGCGGGGGACGAGCCCTCCAGCCGGTTCATGAACCACAGACGCCGCTGGGCGTAGGACAGGGGGATCACGGTTGCTGCCTCTCGTGAAGGGCGGGGGCGGGCGGGTGGGCCGTTGGCGCGGGCCGCTGCGGTGCGACCGGCGGTCAGGCATCCCGCGCGGCCGTCAGCTCCTCGATGTGGGCCGCGAGGTCGCGGAGGCGGGGGTTGGCGTAGACGGCCTTGACCGGCAGGGCGACGGAGAGTTCGGCGCGGACCCGGGAGACGAGTTTGATGGCGAGGAGGGAGTGGCCGCCGAGCTTGAAGAAGTTGTCGTCGGGGCCGATGGAGGCGGCGCCGAGGACCTGGGTCCAGACGCGGGCGATGAGTTCCTCGGCGGGGCCGGTGAGACCCGATCCGCCGGCCGGGGCGGTGGTCCCGGCGGGCGCGGGGGTCTCGGCGCGGGTGGGCAGCGCGGCCCGGTCGAGCTTGCCGCTCGGGGTGGTGGCGAACCGCTCCACGGCGACGAACGCGGACGGCAGCATGTAGGCGGGCAGGGTCGCGGCGAGCGCGGTGCGCAGGGCGTCGGCGTCGCCTCCCCGGTGGTAGGCGAGGAGGGCGGGGCTGCCGGCGGCGTCCTCGCCGAGGACGACGGCGGCCTCGGCGACGCCGTCCTGCCGGGTGAGGGCGGCCTCGATCTCGGGGAGTTCGATGCGGTGGCCGCGGAGCTTGACCTGGCCGTCGGCGCGGCCGAGGTAGGCGAGGCGGCCGTCGGGGAGGAGGCGGCAGCGGTCGCCGGTGCGGTAGGCGCGGGCCCCGGTGGCGGCGTCGGCGGCGGGGTCGGCGACGAACCGCTCGGCGGTGAGGGCGGGCCGGTTGCGGTAGCCGCGGGCGACGCGGGGTCCGGTGAGGTACAGCTCGCCGGTCTCGCCGGGTGCGACCGGGGCGAGCTTCTCGTCGAGGAGGCGCATCGACAGGCCGGGCAGGACGGTGCCGATGTGCGGCTGTCCGGGGCGGTCGATCCAGCCGGCGGTGGCGTCGACGGTGCACTCGGTCGGTCCGTACACGTTGAGCGCGCGCAGCAGGCCGGAGGTGTGGGCGGCGGCCAGCCGGTCCCACAGGGCGGGGCTGATGGCCTCGCCTCCGATGAGCAGGGTCAGCGGGCGGGGGCCGCCGTCGGTGGTCAGCAGGTCGAGCAGCGGGTCGGCGTGGGAGGGCGTGATGTCGAGGTCGGTGAGGCTCTGGGCGTCGACGAACGCGGCGAGGAGGGCGGGGTCGCGGCGGGTCTCCTCGTCGATCATGACGAGGGTGTCGCCGCGGCAGAGCCGTACCCACTGCTGCACGGAGGCGTCGAAGGACGGCGAGGCGTTCCAGCCGACCCGGCGGGCCTGACCGGTGGCGGCGCCGACGCCCTCCAGCTCCGCGAGCAGCAGCGAGGCGGCGGCGCGGCCGATCTCGACGCCCTTGGGCCGGCCGGTGGAGCCGGAGGTGTAGATGACGTAGGCGAGGGTGTCGGCCGTGACGGGCACGGGCCGGTACGGGGCGGCCTGCCCCTCGGCGGGGGCGGTGAGCTCCGCGAGGGTGAGGGTACGGGTGCCGGTGCGGGCCGGGGCGGAGGCGTCCGCGTCCCCGTCCTGGACGACGACGAGGTCGGCACCGGAGTCGGCGAGGAGGTAGGCGCGGCGCTCGGCGGGCAGCGCGGGGTCGACGGGCAGGTAGGCGGCGCCGGCGGTGAGGGTGCCGATGAGGGCGGCGGCGAGCCCGGCTCCGCGCGGCAGGCAGAGGGCGACGACGCTCTCCGGGCCGATACCGAGGGCGGTGAGGCGGGTGGCGACGGCGGCCGCCTCGGCGCGCAGCTCGTCGAAGGTCAGCGTCCGGTCGGCGGCGACGACCGCGGTACGCCCGCCGGGGGCGGTGGCGAGCCGGGCGAGGAGGTCGGCGTGCCCGGTGCCGGCGGCGCAACCGGAGCACGCGCAGGGGGCGGTGTCCGCGAGGAGGGCGGTCGCGTCGGCGGGGACGCCGGCCTCGGGGAGGGCGGCGGTCACGGCGGCCGGGGCGGTGGTCTCGGGGAGGGTGGCAGTCATGGCGGCGGGGCTCACATTCCGTACGGGTGGGCGGAGGGCGCGACGGTCGGGGCGCAGTCGGACAGCGGCACGGGCTCGCCCATGGCGACGAGGATCTTGCGGGCGCCCGTGTACGACTCGCGTCCGTGCGCGCAGAGGATGTTGTCGACGAGCATCAGGTCGCCGGCCTGCCAGGTCTCGCGGACGGTGACGGCCTGGTAGGCGTCGTTGACGGCGTCGACCTCGGCGTCGGTGAGGGTGGTGCCGTCGCCGAGCCGGGTGTCGAAGGGCAGGCCGTCGGCGCCGAAGGTCTCGGTGAGGACCTCGCGGACGTCCTCGTCGAGGCTGCGAGCGTTCCAGAAGGCGAAGTGGTTGAACCAGACGCGCTCGCCGGTGACCGGGTGGGTGACGATCGCCGAGCGGAGCTGGCGGGTGCGCAGGGTGTCCTCGTCGAGCCATTCGTATCCGATGGAGTGCGCGTCGCAGTACTCCTCCGCACCGGCCGGGTCGTCGGCGGAGAAGGCCTTGCGCCACGGCATCCCGGCGAGGTCGGAGTAGTTGCGGACGAGCAGCCAGCCGGCCTCCTCGAAGCGGGCGACGAGCTCCGGCGGGAGGAGGGACAGGGCGCGGCGCATGTCGCCGACGGTGGTGGCGCCGCCGGTCTCGGGCGCGGTGACGCAGCCGAAGAGGAGGACGCCGGGGAAGTCGAGGGTGTAGCTGTTCTCGTTGTGCAGGCGGATCGGCTGGATCGCGGGCAGGTCGGTGGAGGAGAAGACGCCCTCGCCGAAGTCGGTGCGCGGGGTGGCCTTCTCCTTGTACCCGGCGCGCTGCGCGATCAGCGCGTCGCGGGCCTCGGCGAAGGTGCCGGCGTCGGTGACGGGCAGGCCGCGGAGCATCACGGCGCCGGAGCGGTGCAGCTCGGCCTGGATCTCGGGGCGGCGGGCGGCGAGCCAGGCGGTGGCCTCGGCCATCTCGGCGAAGCGGGGGACCTGGATCAGGGCGGGCTTGCCGGACTCCCGGACGACGGCCAGGGCGCCGTCGGCGGCGGTCGGCACCGGGGTCGGGGTCGGGGCGAAAGTGGTCATGGTGTGTACCTCGTCTTCGGTGGGTGGCGGCGCGGAGGTGACGGTCCGGGCCGCTCAGGCGGTGGCGGCGGGAGGGGCGTGGTGGCCGGGGCCGCTGAGGCGGCGTGGACCGGGATTGCTCAGGCGGGGGCCCGGGAGGGGCCCTGGTGGTCGGGGCCGCTCAGACGGCGTGGACCGGAAATGCTCAGGCGGGGGGCGCGGGAGGGGCCTGGTGGCCGTGGCCGTTCAGGCGGCGGGGGCCGGGACCGTTCAGGCGGTGGGGGCCGGGACCGTTCAGGCGGTGGCGGCGGGGGTCGCGTCGAAGGAGCGGAGGACCGGGTTCAGGCGGCCGAAGAAGCCGGCCAGGTCCTGCTGGAAGTAGAAGTGGTCGCCGGGCAGGACCTCGGGGACGACGGTGTGCCCGGCCACGAGGGACCAGCCGTCGAGCAGGTCGACCGGCACGATCGGGTCGGCGTCGCCGCCCAGGACGGCGACCGGGCAGTCGAGCCGCACGTCGGGCGCGGTGCACCGGTAGGCGTCGTCGATGGCGAAGTCGGCCCGGATGGACGGGAGGACGATCTCGCGCAGCTCCGGGTCGTCGAGGATGCCGTCGTCGGTGCCGCCGCGCTCCTTGATGGCGGCCACCAGCTCGTCGTCGTCGAAGCGCTCCGGGTGCACGGGGGCCTGGTTGGGCAGGACGGGCGCGCGGCAGGCGGAGGCGACCAGACCGACCGGGGTGCGGCCCGCGGCCTGGAGAGCGCGGGTGACCTCGAAGGCGACCAGGGAGCCCATGCTGTGGCCGAGGACGACCAGGGCGCCGATGTCCGCCGGGAGGGCGTCGACGACGGGGAGGGCCAGGTCGTCGACGGAGGCGGGCAGGTCCTCGCAGTAGCGGGCGCCGCGGCCCGGGTACTGGCCGATGAGGAGCCGGACGTCGGTGGGGAGGTGCTCGCGCCAGGCGCTGTAGGCGTGGGCGTTGCCGCCGGCGTGCGGGAGGACGAGCAGGGACAGGCGGTGCGGCGCTTCGCCGGGCAGGTCCCAGACGACGTCCTCGGGCGCGGGGGTGAAGGAGGCGCTCATGAGCTGATCCGATCTGTCTCGGTGCGGCGGCGGAGGGCCGGTCGGGCCTTCCGGGCGGCCGGTGCGGTCTTGAGGGATTCGAGGTGCGCGGCGAGCCGGGCGGGCGTGGGGTGCTGGAAGACGTCCCGCACGGTGAGGCGGACGTCGAGGGCGCCGGCGATGTGGTTGGTGAGGCGGGCTCCGAGGAGGGAGTGGCCGCCGAGATGGAAGAAGTCGTCGTCGATGGTGAGGGGTGCGGTGGTGTCGAGGGTGCGGGCGAAGAGCGCGACGAGGGTTTCCTCCAGCGGGGTGCGCGGAGCCCGGCCGCCGGCGGTGAGGGCGGCGGGGGCGGGCAGGGCCCGCTTGTCGATCTTGCCGTTGGGGGTGAGGGGCAGTCGGTCGAGGACGGTGACGTGGGTCGGGACGAGGTGGTCGGGCAGTCGCTCGGCGACGTGTCGGCGGATCTCGTCGGGCGAGGCGGTGCCGCCGGTGACGAGGTAGGCGGCGAGTCGTTCCTCGTGGACGGTGACGACGGCCTGGGTGACGTCGGGGTGGGTGAGGAGCGCGGTCTCGGTCTCGCCGGGCTCGACGCGGAAGCCCCGGATCTTGATCTGGTCGTCGACCCGGCCCTCGTACACGAGCCGTCCGTCCCGGTCGAAGCGGGCGAGGTCGCCCGTCCGGTAGAGCCGGCCGCCCTTGCCGCCGAACAGGTCGGGGACGAAGCGGCTCGCCGTCAGATCGGGCCGCCCGAGATAGCCGTGGGCCAGGCCCTCCCCCGCGAGGTACAACTCGCCCGTGACACCGGGCGGGCACAGGTTCAGCCGGGCGTCGAGGACATAGGCTCCCTTGTTGACGAGTGGGACGCCGATGGGGACGAGGAGGCCCGGGTCGGTGCCGGGCGCGATGAGGTGGGTGGTGGTGAAGCCCATGGACTCGGCGGGCCCGTAGCCGTTGACCACGGTGATGCCGGGCCGCTGCGCGTGCAGCTTCTGGACGTGGGCGGGCGAGGCGGCCTCGCCGCCGGTGAAGGCGACGGTGACCGGGGCGAAGGTCTCGGGGTGTTCGTCGACGAGGAAGTTGAAGAGGCTGGCGGAGAGTTGGAGCATCGTCACGCCGTGGCGCCGCGCCAGCTCGCTGATGAGGACCGGTTCCGGGCGCTGTCCCGGCTGGAGGACGGTCGTCCCGCCGTGCAGGAGCGCACCCCAGAACTCCAGGCTGAACGCGTCCCACGACACCGGCGAGCACTGGAGGAACACCTCGTCCGGACCGAAGCGCCCGTACGACTGGCCGCTCACCGTCGACACGAGATTCCGGTGCGAGGACAGGATCCCCTTCGGCCGGCCCGTGGAGCCGGACGTGAACATCAGGCACGCCGCGTCGTCACCGGTGACGTCCGTGCTCGGATTCACGGCGGGGAAGACCGCCAGTTCGCCGCGCGACGGGAGGTCGACGGTCCGCCAGCGCCCCTCGACCCTGGCCGCGTGGCCCGGGGCGGTGAGGAGCAGGGAGATGCCGGCGTCGTCGGCGGCGGAGCGCAGCCGCTCGTCGGGGAAGTCCGGGTCGAGCAGCGTGTACGCGGCCCCCGCCTTCACCACCGCGAGCACCGCCACCGCGAAGTCCGCGCCACGGTCGAGCAGCACTCCTGCCAGATCGCCCCGGCCCAGGCCATGGGCCCGCAGCAGATGCGCGAGCCGGTTCGCGGAGGCGTTGAGCTCGGCGTACGAGATCCTCCGCTCGCCGTCCACCAGCGCCGTCCGCTCCGCGAACCGGGCGGCCGCCTCCTCGAACCGCACCACCAGCGAGCCGTCACCGGTCTCGGCGGTGAAGCCGGCCCAGGGCCCGGTGAGCAGGGCGCGCTGGTCGGTGGTGAGGACGTCGAGGTCGGAGAGCCGGAGACCCGGGTCGGAGAGGACCTGGTCGAGGACGCGGCCGAGGAGGGCGCCCGTGTCGCGTACGGTCTCGGGGTCGAACAGCTCGGCGGCGTAGAGGAGCGAGCCGTGCAGCCGCTGCCCGTCGTCGGAGCGGAGCAGGAATTCGAGGTCGAACTTGGCGGCGCCGTTGCCGGTGCCGGCGACGGTGGCGGCGGGGAGCCCCGGGAGGGCGAGGCGGGGCGCTCCGCCGGTCTCCAGTCCGAGGCAGATCTGGAAGAGCGGGTGGCGGGCGAGGGTCCTGGCCGGGTTGACGGCTTCGAGGACGAGGTCGAACGGGGCCTCCTGGTGCGCGAACGCGTCCAGGTCGGCGGTCCGCACCCGGCCGAGCAGGTCCCGAAACGTCGGGTCTCCCCCACTGTCCGTCCGCAGCACCAGCGTGTTCACGAAGAACCCCACCAGCCCCGACAGAGCTTCGTCACTCCGCCCCGCCACCGGCGAACCGATCGCCAGATCAGAACCCGCACCGAGCCGCGCCAACGCCGCCACCAGCGCCGCGTGCACCACCATGAACGGCGTGCACCCCTCCTCACGGGCGAGGGCGGTAGCACGCTCGAACACGTCGGGACCCAGGTCGAGTTCGATCTCCCCACCGCGGTGCGAAGCACGGGCCGGGCGCGGACGGTCGAGCGTCAGACCGTGCTCCTCGGGAAGCCCCGCCAACGCCGCACGCCAATGCGCGAGTTCGCCACCCAGAACGGAGTCCGCGTCACCAGCGGCACCGAGAACCCGCCGCTGCCAGACCGCATAGTCCGCGTACTGCACCCCCAGCGGCTCCAACTCCCCACCCGCGTAAGCGCACTCAAGATCCGCGAAGAACACGGCGTTTGACAGTCCGTCCGTCGCAATGTGGTGGAGCACGAGCGACAACACCGCTGATCCGTCGGGGCGCTCGAAGAGCCGTGCGCGGATCGGGAGGTCGGCCGCCAGGTCGAAGACGTGGCCGGCGGACCGGGCCAGCGCCTCGTCCAGGGCCTCGTCCGACGCCACCGGTACGCGTTCCACGGTCAGGCGGGCCCGGTCGGGCGGGAGGATCCGCTGGCGCGGTTCGCCGTCGACGACCTCCAGGAGCGTCCGGAGCGGCGCGTGCCTCCCGATCACCGCACCGAGGGCGGACTCCAGCGCGCCGGCATCCACGCCCGCGTCCAGCCGGACCACCATCGGCACGTTGTACGCCGCGCTCCCCCCGTCCAGCTGGGACAGCAGCCACAACCGCCGCTGCGCGAACGACGCCGGCGGCAACCCACCCTCCACCGCCGCCTCACCGGCCACCAGCGCAGGCAGGACCACCCCCGCACCACCCTGCTCGGCGACCAGCCCGGCGAGACCGGCGACCGTGGGCCGCTCGAAGACGTCCCGGATGGTGAGGCGGACGCCGAGGGCCTGGGCGATCCTGTTGGTGAGCCGGGCCGCCAGGAGCGAGTGGCCTCCCAGGACGAAGAACCCGTCGTCGATGGTGAGGGGTGCGGTGGTGTCGAGGGTGCGGGCGAAGAGCGCGACGAGGGTTTCCTCCAGCGGGGTGCGGGGCGCCCGGCCGCCGGCGGTGAGGGCGGCGGGGGCGGGCAGCGCCCGCTTGTCGATCTTGCCGTTGGGGGTGAGGGGCAGTCGGTCGAGGACGGTGACGTGGGTCGGGACGAGGTGGTCGGGCAGCCGCTCGGCGGCGTACCGGCGGATCTCGTCCGGCGACGTGTTCGCGCTCGTCACCAGATAGGCGGCGAGTCGGTCCTCGTGGACGGTGACGACGGCCTGGGTGACGTCGGGGTGGGTGAGGAGCCCGGCTTCGGTCTCGCCGGGCTCGACGCGGAAGCCCCGGATCTTGATCTGGTCGTCGACCCGGCCCTCGTACACGAGTCGTCCGTCCCGGTCGAAACGGGCGAGGTCGCCCGTCCGGTAGAGCCGGCCGCCTGCCGCACCGTACGGGTCCGGCACGAACCGGGCCGCGGTGAGGTCGGGTCGCCCGAGGTAGCCGTGGGCCAGGCCCTCCCCCGCGAGGTACAGCTCGCCCGTGACGCCGGGCGGGCACAGGTTCAGCCGGGCGTCGAGGACGTAGGCGCCCTTGTTCACCAGCGGCGTCCCGATCGGGACGGCCGACTGCGTGCCCGTGGCGTCCTCGATGGTGTGGGTGGTGGTGAAGCCCATCGACTCGGCGGGCCCGTAGCCGTTGACGACCGTGACGCTGGGCCGCTCGCGCCGAAGCTTCTCGACGTGGGCGGGCGACGCGGCCTCGCCGCCCGTGTAGGCGACGGTCACGGTGGTGAAGGCGTCCTGGTGTTCGTCGACGAGGAAGTTGAAGAGGCTGGCGGAGAGTTGGAGCATCGTCACGCCGTGGCGCCGCGCCAGCTCGCTGATGAGGACCGGTTCCGGGCGCTGTCCCGGCTGGAGGACGGTCGTCCCGCCGTGGAGCAGCGCACCCCAGAACTCCAGGCTGAACGCGTCCCACGACACCGGCGAGCACTGGAGGAACACCTCGTCCGGACCGAAGCGCCCGTACGACTGGCCGCTCACCGTCGACACGAGATTCCGGTGCGAGGACAGGATCCCCTTCGGCCGGCCCGTGGAGCCGGACGTGAACATCAGGCACGCCGCGTCGTCACCGGTCAGACCGGTCTCCGGGGCGTGGGCCGGGTAGGCCGCCAGCTCGTCGCTGGCCGGGAAGAGGACCGTCGGCCAAGCTCCCCCCACCCGCGCGGCGTGGGCGGGTGCTGTCAGGAGCAGGGAGATGCCGGCGTCGTCGGCGGCGGAGCGCAGCCGCTCGTCGGGGAAGTCCGGGTCGAGCAGCGTGTACGCGGCGCCCGCCTTCACCACCGCGAGCACCGCCACCGCGAAGACCGCGCCTCGGTCGAGCAGCACTCCTGCCAGATCGCCCCGGCCCAGGCCATGGGCCCGCAGCAGATGCGCGAGCCGGTTCGCGGACGCGTCGAGCTCGGCGTACGAGATCCTCCGCTCGCCGTCCACCAGCGCCGTCCGCTCCGGGTGGCGCGCCGCCGCCTCCTCGAACCGTCCCGCCAGCGAACCGTCACCGGTCTCGGCGGCGGACCCGGCCCAGGGCCCGGTGAGCAGCGCGCGCTCCTCGGGCGTGAGGACGTCGAGGGCCGAGAGGCGTGTGCCGGGGTCGTCGAGGACCTGGCGGCACACCCGGCCGAGGAGGGAGGTCATGCGGTGGACGGTCTCGGCGTCGAAGACGTCGGAGGCGAAGAGGACGGTGGCGCCCAGGCCCGCGCCGTCCTCGGAGCGGAGGAAGAACTCCAGGTCGAACTTGGCGGCGCCGTTGCCCCGCTTCTCGACCGGCCCGAACACGGGGACCGCGCCGGTGCCGCCGGCCGGGGTTCCGGCGCCGGCCTCCAGGGTCAGGCAGATCTGGAACAGGGGGTGCCGGGCGAGCGACCGTGTCGGGTTGACGGCTTCGAGGACGAGGTCGAACGGGGCCTCCTGGTGCGCGAACGCGTCCAGGTCGGCGGTCCGCACCCGGCCGAGCAGGTCCCGGAACGTCGGGTCTCCCCCACTGTCCGTCCGCAGCACCAGCGTGTTCACGAAGAACCCCACCAGCCCCGACAGAGCTTCGTCACTCCGCCCCGCCACCGGCGAACCGATCGCCAGATCAGAACCCGCACCGAGCCGCGCCAACGCCGCCACCAGCGCCGCGTGCACCACCATGAACGGCGTGCACCCCTCCTCACGGGCGAGGGCGGTAGCACGCTCGAACACGTCGGGACCCAGGTCGAGTTCGATCTCCCCACCGCGGTGCGAAGCACGGGCCGGGCGCGGACGGTCGAGCGTCAGACCGTGCTCCTCGGGAAGCCCCGCCAACGCCTCACGCCAATGCGCGAGTTCGCCACCGAGAACCGAGTCCGCGTCACCAGCGGCACCGAGAACCCGCCGCTGCCAGACCGCATAGTCCGCGTACTGCACCCCCAGCGGCTCCAACTCCCCACCCGCGTAAGCGCACTCAAGATCCGCGAAGAAGGCGTCGTGGGAGAGCCCGTCCGTCGCGATGTGGTGGAGCACGAGCGACAACACGGCCGGGCCGTCCGCGCGTTCGATCAGGGTCGCCCGCAGCGGGAGGTCGGTCGCCAGGTCGAAGACCCGGCCGGCGGCCACGTCGAGTGCCGCGTCGAGCTCGGCGCTCGTGTCGACGGTGACGCGCTCCAGCGTGAGGCGGGCCCGCTCGGCGGGGAGGATCCGCTGGTGCGGTTCGCCGTCGACGGCCTCGAAGACGGTGCGCAGGGGCGCGTGCCTCCCGATCACCGCACCGAGGGCGGACTCCAGCGCACCGGCATCCACGC
Organism: Streptomyces sp. NPDC014861; assembly: GCF_043081625.1. Classification (NCBI taxonomy): domain Bacteria; kingdom Bacillati; phylum Actinomycetota; class Actinomycetes; order Kitasatosporales; family Streptomycetaceae; genus Streptomyces; species Streptomyces sp. NPDC014861. The sequence continues at coordinate 140,735 of NZ_JBIBWV010000015.1, read as the reverse complement.
CCGCGTCCAGCCGGACCACCATCGGCACGTTGTACGCCGCGCTCCCCCCGTCCAGCTGGGACAGCAGCCACAACCGCCGCTGCGCGAACGACGCCGGCGGCAACCCACCCCCCGCCGCCGCCTCACCGGCCACCAGCGCAGGCAGGACCACGCCCGCACCACCCTGCTCGGCGACCAGCTCGGCGAGACCGGCGACCGTGGGCCGGCCGAAGACGTCCCGGATGGTCAGGCGGACGCCGAGCAGTTCCGCGATGCGGTTGGTGAGCCGGGCCGCCAGGAGGGAGTGACCTCCCAGGGCGAAGAAGCTGTCGTCGATGCCGACCTCGGCCGTGTCCAGGACGAGGGTGAAGAGGGCGGCGAGAGTCTCCTCGGTGCGGTCGCGCGGGGGACGCCGGGTGGCGGAGGCGGTGGTGTCCGGGGCGGGGAGGGCGCGCTTGTCGATCTTGCCGTTGGGGGTGACGGGGAGTCGGTCGAGGACGGTGACGTAGGTGGGGACCAGGTGCTCGGGGAGGCGGTCGGCGACGTGGCGGCGGAACTCCTCCGGGTCGGGGGCGGCATTCGGGAGCTCGTCGCCGGTGGGGATGTCGAGGACGAGGTACGCGGCCAGCCGCTGCTGGTGGACGGTGACGACGGCCCGGGTGACGGAGGGGTGGGCCAGGAGGGCGGCCTCGGTCTCGCCGGGTTCGATGCGGAAGCCCCGGATCTTGATCTGGTCGTCGGCCCGTCCCTCGTAGACGAGGCGGCCTCCGGTGTCGAAGTGGACGAGGTCGCCGGTGCGGTAGAGGCGGGCGCCGGCGGGGCCGAAGGGATCGGGGACGAAGCGGACGGCGGTGAGGTCGGGGCGGCCGAGGTATCCGTGGGCCAGGCCCTCGCCGCCGATGTACAGCTCGCCGGTGACGCCGGGCGGGCAGAGGTTGAGGTGCGGGTCGAGGACGTAGGCCGGCTTGTTGACGAGCGGGGCGCCGACGGGGACGACGGCGTGGGGCTCGTCGGAGGGTTCGACGGCGTGCGTGGTGGCGAAGATCATCACCTCGGCGGGGCCGTACCCGTTGAGGACGGTGATGCCGGGCCTGAGCCGCTGGAGCTTGTGGACGTGGGCCGGGGAGGCGGCCTCGCCGACGGTGAAGGCGGTGGTGACGGTCTCGAAGGCTTCGGGGTGCTCGTCGGTCAGGTAGTTGAAGAGCGTCGCGGAGAGCAGGAGCGTGGTGACTCCGTGGCGGCGGGCGAGCTCGGCGACGAGCGCGGGCTCGGGCTTCTGGCCGGGCTGGAGGACGGCGGTGCCCCCGTGCAGGAGGGCGCCCCAGAACTCCAGGCTGAACGCGTCCCAGGAGACCGGCGAGCTCTGGAGCCAGACCTGGTCGGTGCCGGTGGGGAGGTACGGCTGGCCGACGAGGGTTGCGATCAGGTTGCGGTGCGAGGACAGGATGGCCTTGGGGCGGCCGGTCGAACCCGAGGTGAACATGAGGCAGGCGGGGTCGTCGGGGCTGATGCGGACGTCCGGGCCGGGGATGCCGTCGGGGCCCGCGCCGGAGTCCGCGTCGAGGCCGACGGGGTCCGCGTGGGTGGTCCAGGGGCCCGTGAGGCGGTCCGCGAGCCCCGGCCGGGTGACGAGGTGGGTGATGCCGGCGTCGGTGGCGGCCGAGCGGAGGCGCTCGTCGGGGAAGTCGGGGTCGAGGAGGACGTGTGCGGCGCCCGTCTTCAGGACGGCGATGAGGGCGACGGAGAAGGGGACGCCTCGCTCCAGGAGGACGCCCGCGAGCTGTCCTCGTCCCAGGCCCCGGTCGGCGAGATCGCGGGCCAGTCGGTTCGCGGCGGCGTCGAGCGCGGCGTACGTGACGCCGCCGTCGGTGTCGACCAGGGCGGTGCGGTGGGGGTGGAGCCGTACCTGCTCCTCGAAGCGGGCGACCAGCGTCGTCCCGGCGGGCTCCGCGACGGGTCCGGCCCAGTCGCGGGTGAGGAGGGTGCGCTCCTCGGGGCGCAGCACATCGAGGTCGGCGATCCGACGGGTGCCGGGGGCCTCCTCGGCGGCGAGGACGGCGGTGACAAAGGCGGCGAAGCGGTCCTGGTGGGCGGCGGTGAGGACGGGGTCGACGCTCTCGACGGGGGTGTCGAAGTCGATGCGGAGGCCGTGGGCGGCGCCGAGGTCGAGGACGGCGACGTTCAGGTCGTCGACGGGACCGTTGGAGACGTTGTGGTTGACGGTGGGGTGACCGCCGACGGTCAGGTCGGCGTGGAAGCCCATGATGTTGAGGACCGGAGAGGCGAGCCTGCGGCCCGTCCCGGCTTCCCGGCACAGGTCCTCGTAGCGGGTCCGCTGGTGGCGCAGCCCGTGCTTGACCTCGGCGGCGGTGGCGCGCAGCAGCTCGCCGAAGCCGGCCTCGGGTCGGATCCGGAGGCGGAGCGGGACGATGTTGGATGCCATGCCGGGGGTGCTGCGGGCGGCGCGGGTGGTGCGGCCGGTGACCGGGAGGGCGAGGACGATCTCGTCGCGGGCGGTGACGCGGTGCAGGTAGACGCCGAAGAGGGCGATGAGGAAGACGGACCAGTTCACCCGCTCGGCGCGGGCGACGGTGCGGAGCCGTTCGGCGTCGGCCGCGCCGACGCGGACGCTGCGGCGGGCGAACGGCAGGGTTCCGTGGGCGGCCGGCGCGCGGTCGCGGCCCCGGACGAGCCCGGCGGGGGCGTCGGGGGCGCCGGCGAGGTGGGCGCGCCAGGCGGCGAGGTCGGCGGCCGCCTCGTCCGAGGCGCGGTAGGCGGCGTCCTCCGCGAGGAGTTCGGCGAGGGGGCCGAAGGGGGAGTCTCCCCAGGGCTCGCCGGCGACGGCCCGCTCGTACAGTTCGACGAGCCGTGAGAGGGCCATGGACACGCCGACGCCGTCCACGACCAGGTGGTGGAAGCCGTAGAAGTAGAAGAAGCGCTCCTCGGCCAGTTTGACGAGCACGCAGCGGACGGGGGCCTCGCCGGTGAGGTCGAAGGGCACGCCGATCAGGCCGTCGATCAGCCGCCAGGCGGCCGCCTCCGGGTCGTCGGCGGCGCTGACGTCGTGGAACGGCAGCGTGCGGTCCCCCGCGTCGGGGTCGAGGAGCTGCCAGACCTGCTCGCCGTCCTCCTCGAAGCCCCGGATCCGCAGGAAGTCGGCCTCGTCGACCAGCCGTCGCCAGGCGGCCGCCATGTGCTCCGGTTCGACCGGCCCGTTGATCTCCCGGCATTCGCCGACGTTGTACTTGACGCCGGTCGGGTCCAGCAGGTGGGCCGTCCAGATGTCCCGCTGGGCCACCGAGAGCGGCAGCCTCACGGCCGCCGGGGCGGAAGCGACGGGCGTGTCGAACGGCATGGGGGCTCCTGTGGGGTCACGTCGGGCGGAGGTGCCGACGGCACCGGATGCGTACGGGGTCGGCCTGGGGCCAGGGGCTTGGCCGGGCCGGGCCGGGGGCGGGACCGGGTCGGCCGGGTCCCGCGCCGGATCGGGGCGGATCAGGTGGATCGGGAGGCGCGGGTGGATCGGGAGGCGCGGGTGGCTCGGTTGGATCAGGTTGATCGGGCGGCTCAGCACGGAACGGAGGTCGGCCGGGATGTCGTCGGGCTGATCCCGGTTCCGCGGTGGAGCGGGCCGGCGGACCCGCCCGAGGATCGTCGGGCGGGTCCGACCGGGATCCGTCCGGCCGGCCGGTCGGCTTGTGGCGACCGGCCGGCAGTGGCCATACAACCCGTCCGCGGGGGCCCCGAGCGGCAGTTGGCCCGGCGGTAAGGCAGCGGATCGGCGGCGCTGCGGCAGTCAGGCGGCAGCGGGGGCGGCGACGGCGGCCGGGGAGGCGGGCACGGGCGGGGTCGCGGCGAGGGCCCGGACGACACGGAGGAGGCGGAAGGCGGAGCGGCCGTGGTCGGTGCTCGGGCGGATGACGCCGCCGATGAGCAGGGCGCGGACCATGCGGCCGCAGTCCGGGAGGGGGCGGCCGGTGAGCCGGACGACCTCGTCGAGGTCGAAGTCGGCGTCGTCGGCGGCGCACAGCCGGGCGACGAGGTCCCGGGGGCCGGCCGGCAGGCCGTCGAGGGCTCGGGTGACGCCGTCGCGCAGGTGGGAGCCGGAGGTGCCTTCGGAGAGGTGGTCGAGCAGCGGGGCCGGGTCGGTCTCGACGATGCCGCGGAGGGTGGGCAGGTCGCAGACGGTGAGCCAGGAGGCGGCGGCGGCGAGGGCGAGGGGGTGCCCGTCCAGCCCGTGCGCCACATGGGCGATGTCGGCGAGGCTCCGCTCGTCGGCGACGATGTCGGGCCGCACCCGGCGGATCCGGCTGAGGAGGAACCGTACGGCGGGGGCGTCGGCGGACGGCGTGCCGCCGGGGTGCGGGGCGTCGAGCGGCGAGAGGAGGAAGAGGCGTTCGCCGGGCACGTTCCAGGGGGTGTCGGCGGTGACGAGGACGCGGAGTCCGGGCAGTTCGCGCAGCAGCCGGCTCAGGCGGGCGAAGTCGAGGCGCGCGCAGTCGGCCCCGTCGAGGACGAGCAGCACGTCGCGGTCCCCGAGCGCGGCGAGCAGTTCGGCGGGCGGCTGCCCGTCCCGGTCGCCGGATCCGTACGGCGGGCGGGCGGCGGCCTCGGGGCCGAGGAGGTGCCGCGTACCGGACTCCGTACCGAGCGGGGCGGTGACGGGGTGGTCCGGGAGGCGCAGGTGGGCGGCGCAGGCGGTGGCGAGGGCGGCGAGCGGGTCGCCGTCGGCCGGCAGGCAGTCGGAGACCGCGCCGGGGGCGGTGTGCCAGAGGACGGGGAGGCCGGCGTCGTGGAGGCGGGCGGCGGTCTCCAGGGCGAGCCGGGTCTTGCCGACGCCGCTGAGTCCGACGACGGTGATCAGGCGCTCGGCGCCGGAGCGCAGTTCCTCGGCGAGGACGGCGGCCTCGGCCTGCCGGCCGATCATCGGGTGCAGCGGGACCGGCGGCGCGCACCGCTCCAGGAGGAGGTGCCGGCCGGCTCCGCCCTGGTGGCCCCGTCTCACCGCCTCTTCGAGGGCGGCGCGGGCGCGGGGACCGAGGCGGAGGCCGTCGGCTATCAGCCGGACGGTGTCGGCGCGGGGCCGGAGGGCCTTCCCCTTCTCCAGGTCGCGGATGGCGCGGACGCTGATGGTGGAGAGGTCCGCGAGCTCGCGCTGGGTGAGCCCGATGCGGAGGCGGTGTCCGCGGATGAGGGCGCCGATCGCGGCGGTGGCCGTCGACGTGCCCTCAGGGGAGAGACCGGTCGTCATGGAGTGCTCCCGCTGGTCAGGTGGGGGCGGGGCCGGACGGCCGGCCTGGTCGGGACCGGTCGCGGCGGCTCCTCGCCGTCTGCTGGCACCAGATTCCGGTGGCCGCCTATCGAGGGGGCATCGCGCCACTAACCGTGCCGGGGGCTTCCGGAGGGGGTTCCGGAGATAGCGGTGAAAGGCCCTCCGGCGGCCCGTGATAGCGGTCGGCGTCCCGGGGCACACGAAGGCGGTGCGGTGATAGCGGGGCGATAGGGCAGCGGGCGGTGCGGTGAATCCGCCCCTTCGTAGCTTGGTGTCCAGAAGGAAACGACAGCCCCGGACGAAAGCCGGAAGGGGCCCGGACGGACCCCGCGAAGGGCCCGCACGGAACACGAGACGAGACGGAGAGTCCCATGCAGAAGAAGACCACCGCCGCCCGCACCGCCCTCCGCGCCGCCGTCACCTCCGCCCTGGTCGTCCTGGTGACCGGCGTCGGCCTCCAGGCGAGCTGGGCCGACGACCCGGCCACCGGCACCCCGGCCACCTCCACCGCCCCCGCGCCGGCCTCCGCCCCGACCCCGACCCCCACCCCCACCACCGACAACAACCCCTGGGACTGACACACCCCGGTACGGCCCGCAGACCCGGACATCCGCCCCGGCCCCGAAGTGCGGCGCGACCCGGAAGCACCACCCGCGGCCTCCGCGGGGAGCACCACCACAGGCACCACACCCGCTCGGCCCGACGCCCTCGTCCCGTACGTTCGCTCCCGAGGCCCCGCACGTCGGACCCGACGCCCGGCCTCTCGTACGTCGGACCCCGCGCCCGGCATCCCGTACGTCGAGCCCAGCCGCTCGTACGTCAGACCCGACGCCCCGGCAGCCGGCCGTCCGCCGGCCCCGACGTCCCCCGGTCCACGGCCTTGAGCACTCCCCCGCGGCACTCCCTCACGGACATCCCCGCGGCGCTCCCCCACCGCACTCCCTCGCGGACACCCCCGCGGCGCTTCCTCGCGGACATCCCCGCGGCGCTCCCCCACCGCACTCCCTCACGGACACCCCTGAGGCACCCCCGGGAACCGCTCCGCGATTTCCCGCCCGCGCGCCCTCAGCACACGCCGAGCAGCCGCTCCGCCTCCGCGAGTTCCCGCGCCATCCGCCGCTCGCGGAACACCTCGACCGCCGGCACCAGCAGTTCCCGTGAGCGTCCCGGTTCGTCCGTCAGCAGCCGCGCCAGATCCAGGCGTGCCAGTGCGCCGCCGCTAAAATCCATGATCTGCTCCCGCGAGGAGACCGCGCGGTCGTAGAAGTCGCGGGCCCGGTCCGGCCGTCCCATCATGGCGAAGGCCTGGCCCAGGTCGCGCAGCAGGTGTCCTTCGCCGATGACGTCGCCGGAGTCGCGGCAGAGTTCGAGCACCTCCGTGAAGGTGAGGACCGCCAGGTCGCTCCGGCCCTGTTCGAGGAGGACCTGACCGACGCGCCGCAGGGTGCGGGCCCGGCCGCCGGTGTAGCCGATGCCCTCGTAGATGTCGAGCGCCTCGTCGAGCTGCTTCTGGGCGAGGTCGATCTCGCCCTGCCGCATGCGGATGTGGGCGCTCTGGGTGAGGACGATGGCCCGCCCGACGACGTCGCCCGCACGGTCGAAGTCGGCGAGGGAGCGCCGGTAGAGCTCCAGGGCGGTCGTGTCGTCCCCGTTGGTCCGGGCGATCAGGGCCATGTCACGACGGCAGAGCGCCTCGCCCATCGGCTCGTCGAGGGCCTGGAAGACGTCGAGGGCGGAGTTGAGGGACTGGCGGGCGGTGTCGTACTGGTTGCGGCTCATGTAGAGCGAGCCGAGGGAGGCGCGGATCGCGGCGGTGCCGCGGAGGTTTCCGGCCTTGCGGACGGCGGCGAGCGCGGTGAGGTGGGTCGACTCCCACAGGTCGTAGTGGCCGCGAACCTCGAACAGCGTGACGAGCGAGGTCGCGAGGTCCCAGCTGAGGTCGTGCAGCCCCTCCTCGGCGGCGTGCCCGACCATGCCGCAGAGCGCGGCCTGTTCGGCGTCGAGCCAGGCGAGCGGGTCGGCGAGGGCGTCCTCGGTGTACGGGGACGGCGGCTGCCAGCGGGGCGCGGCGCCGTGCAGCACGGTGAAGTCTCCCCCGTACACCTTGCGGTGGGCCTCCTCGACGAGGTGCATCCAGCCGCCCGCCATGCGGGCGAAGGCGGCCTGGCGGACCTCCGGCGGGTGCTGTGCGGCGAGCTGCTCGCGGGCGTAGACGCGGATGATCTCGTGGAAGCGGTAGCGGAAGCCGCCGCTGGACTCGACGCCGACGACGTCGAGCATCTGCACGTCGACGAGCGGTTCCATGAGGTCGGAGGGGAAGGGCCGGTGGTCGTCGAGGAGGGCGCCGGCGAGCCAGCTCGGGAGCGTCGGCGCCTGCGCCATGCTCAGGAGCCGCAGCAGTCCCCGGTCGTCGGGGGCGAGCCCTTCGTAGGTGAGGGAGAGGCTGGCGCGCATCGTCATCTCGCCGTGGGCGAGCTCGTCGAGCCGGTGCCGTTCGTTGGCGAGCCGCTGCACCATGGAGGCCAGGGTCCAGTGCGGGCGGGCGGCGAGGCGGGCGGCGACGATCCGGAGGGCGAGCGGCAGGCGGCCGACGGTGCGGACGAGCGCCTCGGCGGCGGCGGCCTCGCCGGAGACCCGCTCGCCGCCGATGATGCGGGCCAGGAGTTCGAGGGCCCGGTCCTCGTCGAGGACGTCGAGCTCGACGCGGTGGGCGCCGGGCAGCGCGGTGAGGCGGGCGCGGCTGGTGACGAGGACGGCGCAGTCGCGGCTGCCGGGGAGCAGGGGGAGGACCTGGCCCTCGCCCGCGGCGTCGTCGAGGACGACGAGGACGCGTCGGGTGGAGAGGCGGGTGCGGTACATCTCGGCGCGCTCGTCGAGGGACTCCGGGATGAGCTGTCCGGGGATGCCGAGGGCGCGGAGGAAGCGGCCGAGGACTTCCACGGGGGTGGCGGGGGCGGGGGTGGTGCCCCGCAGGTCGCAGTAGAGCTGCCCGTCGGGGAAGCCGGTCTCGGCGAGGGCGTGGGCGACGTGGACGGCGAGGGTCGACTTGCCGGTGCCGGGCTTGCCGGTGATGGCGGCGAGGCCGACGGTGCCACGTCCGTCGCCCCCGGCGAGGGCCTTCTCCAGGGCGGCGAGCCGCTGCCCGTCGGCGACGAAGTCGGCGATGTCGGCGGGGAGCTGGTGCGGTACGGTCTCGTGCCGAATCGATTCAGCAACGGGGGCCGGCGACGCCGGCTCGGGCACGGCGGAAGCCCCGTCGAGCGCCTCGGGACCGGGCGTGGCGACGGCCCGTACGGGGGCGGGCGCGGGGCGCGCGGCGGCGGGCGGCGGGAGTTCCCCGGCGAGGATGGCCGCTTCGAGGTCGCGCAGTTCGCGGCTGGGTTCGAGGCCGAGCTCCTCCGCGAGGTAGCGGCGGGCGGTCCGGAAGGCCTCCAGAGCCTCGGCCTGCCGGCCGGACCAGTAGAGGGCCTGGATGAGCTGGCCGTGCAGCTTCTCCCGCAGCGGGTGTTCGTGGGTGAGCCGCTGGAGTTCCCCCACGAGCCGGTCGTGGTGGCCGAGTTCGAGTTCGAGCCGGATGCGGAGCTCCACGGCGGCGAGGCGCTCCTCGTTGAGCTGTCTCGCCGCGTTGGCGAGGGGTCCGCTGTCGAGTCCGGTGAGGCAGTCGCCCTGCCAGAGCGTGACCGCGGATCTCAGGAGTCGTACCGCCTCCTCGCGGTCGCCTCCCTCACCGAGGGAGCGGGCGCGCTGCACCAGCCCGGTGAAGAGGGCGGCGTCCACGTTCCCGGCCTCGGTGTGGAGCACGTACCCGGGGGGTCTGGTCGTCAGGACGACCTCGCCGTCCGCGTCGACGAGCAACTTGCGCAGCCGCGAGACGCAGATCTGCACCTGGGTCCTGGCGGTCTCCGGCGGGTTGTCCTCCCAGATGAGGTCGACCAACTGGCTGGTGCTCACGATCCTGTTGGTCTCCAGGAGGAGCGCGGCGAGGATCACCTCCTGCCGGCCGGGGGGCACGCGCAGCGGCCCGGCGGTGCCCTGGACCTGGAGCGGTCCCAGGACCCGGAAGGTGAGACGGGGTCCGCCCGGGACGTCCAGTTCCCCTAACCCGCCGTCGGCAGCAGCCACTGATTCCCCCACGCAACAGATGAGACGACACACCGGAACCGCACCGCGCCACACCGGAACGTGCCGGTCCGCGCCGGGACGTCAGGATCAAGTGAGGACAGTCTCCACATCTCCTCCCCTCCTGTCCATGCCGTGAAGATCCTCGGTCCGCGATAGGGCCGCGATAACGCCGAGTTGGGCGGGCGCCGCAGAATCCTGGACGGAAGGTGAGAGGAGTTGGCACCGTTGAACAGCCAAGACACCATGATGACCGGAAACCCGGCTTGCGGGGACCTGGTGACCGCCGCGGGCATCGACCACGTGCGGCTGGTCTACGACTACCTGGACCACGGCGACCTCGACGGCTGCGGTTCGCTCCTGCACGACGCGATGGTCCTGGAGCTCCCGGGCCAGAAGGCGGCGCGGGGTCGCACCGACGCCCTGCGCGCCCATGTCCTGCACGCTCTGCCGGACGCCCGGCACGTCGTGGACCGGGTCGTCGCGCACGACCGCACGGTGATCGCGACCGGCCGCCGGGTCACGCCGGGGAGCGCCGCGGCCGACCAGCGTTTCGTGGACGTGTTCACGATCGCGGACGACGGCCTGCTGCGTACCTGCGTACGGTACTTTCACGCCACGCCCTGAGGAACGCCGGCGGCCAGACCCACGGAGGCCGCGCGACCCGGTCCCGCGCGCGCCGGACGGCCGGGTGACGCCGCTCCTCCGCTCGCGGCCGCTCCCCCGGCCTCACCCGGCCCCGAGGCCGACACCCTCCCCGCCCCAGGTCTCCCCGGTGCGCTTGTGGTTGCGCCGTCGGGAGGAAATGAGGGCTACGTCACACCTCTTCGTGCACCCGTCGGGCCCGTATGCGCATCTTGTGTGCGAGAAGGACGTACCGTCCTCTCGGCAACCACAACTCCTACCGAGGGCAGAACACTTTGATATCTACGCCACTGCGCGTGCGGCGCGCCGTGACGGTCGTGGTCACCACCTCCGCCGTGCTGGCCGGGGGCTTCTCCGTCAGCCAGGCGCAGGCCGCGACGCCGCCCACACCGTCCATCTCCGCCCCGGGCGGTTTCGTGATGAACAACGGGACGGGCACGTCGCTGTTCGGGAAGGCCGCGGACACCCGACGGGCGACCGGCTCCACCACCAAGATCATGACGGCGAAGGTGGTGCTGGCCCAGCGGGGTCTGAACCTCGACGCGAAGGTCACGATCCAGAAGGCCTACAGCGACTACATCGTCTCGAAGAACGCCTCGTCGGCCCGGCTCATCGTCGGCGACAAGGTGACGGTCCGACAGCTGCTCTACGGACTCATGCTGCCGTCGGGCTGCGACGCCGCCTACGCGTTGGCCGACAAGTTCGGCACCGGCTCCACGCGGGCGGCCCGGGTGAAGTCGTTCATCGGAAAGATGAACGAGGAAGCCCGGAAGATGGGGCTGCGGAACACGCACTTCGACTCGTTCGACGGGATAAGCAACGGGGCGAACTACTCGACCCCGCGCGATCTGACCAAGATCGCGAGCAGTGCGATGAAGAACAGCACGTTCCGCACCATCGTCAAGACCAAGTCCACCACGCAGAAGGTGATCACCAGGACCGGTGGCTACCGCAACATGGCGTGGAGCAACACGAACAAGCTGCTGAGCACCTACAGCGGCGCGATCGGCGTGAAGACGGGCTCGGGCCAGCAGGCCAAGTACTGCCTCGTCTTCGCGGCCACCCGCGGCAGCAAGACCGTCATCGGCACGGTCCTCGCCGCGCCGAGCGAGACGCAGCGGGCGGCCGACGTGAAGAAGCTGCTGGACTACGGCTTCGCGAGGTGATCGACGGCGGCGGGAGCCTGAGGCTCCCGCCGCCCGGCCGTGTGCTCCTCCCGCGGGGAGCGTACGGCCCGGGCCGCGGCGCCATCAGGCGTCGCGGCCCTTCGCGTTCGCGACCACGGCCTTGCGGGCAGTCCGAGGCCGTGATCGGCCGACGGGGCGGACCCGCCGTGGACGGTGCCGCAACCGCCGTTCCCGGGCCGGCCTCCAGGGGCCGACGGCGGAGGACCCGCCGCGGGTGGTGCCGCACCCTTCAGCCGTCGTTCCGCGCCGGCTTCCAGGGTCCGACGGCGAGACGGCCGGTGGTGCCGAGGTCGAGTTCGGGGACGACCATGACGGGGGCGGCGCCCGGCCGCCACCGGACACGGACGTAGGGGGCGCTGACCGGATCCCCCGCCTCCGTGGTGTTGCGCCAGACGAGACCCGCTCGGGCGCGTTCGCCGGGGCGAAGGCTGAAGGCGCGCGCGGGCCCGTCCGCCCCGGTGCCCGTGGCGACGGCCTCGCCGCCCTGGAGGACACGGACGGCCGGGAGGGCCCGGTGGTCCGCGTCCAGGGGCTGGACCGCGGGGTAGCCGTCGATCGACAGGGGCCGGGTGCCGCAGTTCTCCAGGTGCAGGCCGACGGCGCGCAGGCCCATGGCCGCGTCGCCCTCGTCCGCGTACACCCGGACGCCCGACGGCGGGCAGGGCCCGGTGCGTGTGAGGGCCTCGGCCGCCGGCACCGTCCGCACGGTACCGATGTGCACGCGGCCCCCGACGAGCGAGTCCGGCGGGGCGAGGGGGGCGGTGACGGTACGGGTCACGGTGGTCCCGGGCGCGACGGCCGGGATGGTCTCCTTCACGTTGTCCATCGCCCGCCCCTCCGCCGACAGGAACTCGAAGACCGCGATGGTGACGACCGGGCCCTCCGCCGGTCCGGTGACGGTGTACGTGGCGCAGGGCCGGGCGCAGCCGCCGGTGCCGGTGATCCGGATCCCGTCCTTCTCCTCGGCGCTGACGGAGGGGGCGGGGGCAGCGGATGCCGCACCGCCCGCGGAGCTCTGGCTCCCGCAGGCGGTGAGGAGGGCGAAGCCGGCGGCGAGTGCGAGCGGAAGGACGGGGTGCGGGCGCATGAGCCAAGTCGATCAAGCCCGGCCCCGGAGGGCCGTGGCGTGGGTCACTTCACCGGTCACAGGGCCGTCACAGTTCACCCCGAGAGGCGACCGCGAGCCCGGTGCCGAGGAACCGAGGGGCCGGGCGGCACGGGCCGACGGGCCGACCGCACTCCACCGAGCCCGGGGCGGGCGGCTCTCCCTCTCAGGACCCCCTCCCCTTGCCCTCTTCCTTCTCCGCCGCCACCGCAGGGCTCGTCGCCCGCTCGGCTGCCCCAATCGGCTGAAGGCCCGAGCCACGCGGGGGGACAGACGGGGCGCCGGCGGCCCGACGCCTTAACTTGAGGAGCGTTTCGCCCCGACACCCCCCACACAAAGGTGCCCCTCATGCGCTTCCTGCTCCCCGCCCTCGCCGCAGGCGCCCTCGTCCTCGGCAGCGCCGGACTCGCGAACGCCGACGTGAACGTGGAATACGAGCCCGAGAACTCCTACACCATCGTCTTCGGTGACTGGGGGCAGTTCGCCGCCGACGACGTGTTCAACGCCGGCCACGACAACACCGTCGGCTCCGACAACTGACCGCGGCGGCTCCAACGCCCTCCCCCGCACCGGCGGTCCCGGCGTAGCCCGGGCTCGACCATCGGTGAGGGCACGCCGCTCCTCGTCCGTCCGCCCGCCGCCCTGACCGGCGGGCGGACGACGACGACGGTCAGGACCCCCGGAGAACGCGGTGCGACACGCCCGTGATGTCGCAGACCCGTGCGACGACGGCCGGGCTCTTCCTTATGCCCGATGGCGCCTGCACATGTCGTGTGGATATGCCTGGCACGATGTCCGCATGGAGCCGCTGCCGACCCCTTGCCCCGCGCGCCTCGTTCCCGACGCCACAGGCGCCGGCCGCTTCGACGCCGCCTACCGACAGGCCAAGTCCCAACAAGCCGTCTTCATCGCGATCGAGAGCCAGGGGGCGTGGTGGACGGTGAAGGCGGACGCGCTCACCGCCGACCCCGGTCACCGCGTCGATGACGCCGTGGCGGGCGCCGCCCGGGACGCCGTGATGCGCCTGGTCGCCGCCGGCGAGGTCCGCTCGGACGCGTACGCGGGCCCCGTCTACTACGTCCTCCACGGTGTGGAGAGCGAGGAGCGGGCCCGTGAGATCGCCGCCGCCCTCCACGCGGCCCTGTACGGAGACCTCGGACCGCTCACCGTCGCGGTGCCCGCAGCCCCCTGACCCTCCGACACACCCCGCGCGGCGGCGCGGGGCGTGTCACTCGGGGAACGAGAAGTAGAGCGCCTCGCTGTAGAAGGACGCGAAGTGCCTCTGCCAGTCGGCACGGACCGAGGCCAGCCACGCGTCGTTCTGGCCGGCGATCGCCGCCTCCGCCTGCGCGACGGCGTGGGGGATGTCGTCGGCCGCGAGACGCCGCACGCTGTCGGCCGGATCGTCGTCCGTCATCGAGACGATCTCACCGGTTTCGAGGACGAAGTACTCCGCCTGCTGCTTCTCCAGGTGCGCGGTGGTCCTGTCGACGCACTCGGCGAACTCGGCGTCGTCCTGAAGGCCCTTGCCGACCTCGCGCAGGAGGTCGCGGAGCAGAGCCGCGCCCTGGGCGTAGTCCGCGGCGATACCGATCGGAGGGTTCCAGATCATGGACGGGACGGCGGTGGTTCCGCGCCCGACCAGGAGCTTGTGCGCGAGCGGAATGTCCCAGTTGTGCTCGGATATGCATCGGATCCGCTGCGGGATCCCCGCCTCGGTCGGCATCGAGTCTGCGGAGTAGAGATAGGAACGGTTTGCCATGATCACGACGCTAGCACCGGGGACCGACAACGCCGGCGCCGTCGGACCGCACAGGCCGGGCGCGCCCGCACCGGGGGATTCCCGGCGGCACACCCGGCCGGAGCGGTGATTCAGCGCGGGTTGCGCGGGAGCGACAGCAGGCTGGGCCGCTCCACGACGTCGGAGGGGTCAGGGGCGGGGCCGCCGGGGACCTGGCCGGGATGGTCGACCACTCCGGTCGCCACGACGGCGTAGGACTCGGAGAAGTCGCGCCATGCGCGCACGTCCATGCGGTGTCCGCGGTAGGCGTACGTGTCCGGGTCCAGGAAGAGGTACTGGCGGTCCCGGACGTCGTCCCCGGTGGAGAAGGCGAGGGTGATCCCCGACCGGCCGGCCGCGTCCCGCATCGGCTCGCGGACCAGTTCGGTTCCGGGGATGAGCCCCAGCGCGCGGTAGAGCGCGGCGTTGATCCGGGGAGGGATGTCCGGGGCTGTCTGCAGGATGTTGAGGATCCTGGCGAACTGCGCTCCGGGAGTGGTGACCGGAGGGTGCTTCGCCGTGCCCCCGTCGTGGGCTTCGCGATCGGGGCCGACGTATGCGCCGCTCGGCTCCAGCTTGGAGCGGAAGACGGGGTCCTGACTCACCCGCTCAAGGAGTTCGCGAGGGTCGGTGGGCAGCCGGGACAGCGCCTCACGGGTCTCCTGGGGCCGGCTGACACCCCGTCCCGGCGGGGCGAGCAGGCCACCGATCACGGACACGACCTGACGGTCTCCGGTGGAGACGGTCTCGTCCACGAACGCGCTGCTCGCCCCGTCGTACCGGACCCAGAACGGGACGTGCTCGCAGCCGTTCTCGCAGACGACGCTGTTCGTGTAGATCCACTGACGGGGGCGCGGCTGCTTGTCCGGGCGCTTCTGCGCGTGGGCCGCCGCGGAGTCCAGGACCTGCGCGACAGTCAGGGCCTGTACCTGCCCGGGCCGTACCGCGTCGCCGCCCGTGGTGGCGATGAGGGCGACGGCGACCGTGCCCGCGGCCAGGCCCATGAAGGTGGTCCGCCGTATGCCGGGCCACGCGAGGGCGCGACGGGCGGTCCCCTGTGTGCCGGGCTCGGACACGGCTTCGGCGGCACGCTCGGCCTTGGCCCGTTCCAGGACGGCCAGCTCCGCGCCGAGCCGCTGCTTGAATCCGGTGGGGGTGTTCATCGGGTGGCCTCCGCGAGGGGGGTGCTGAAGGTCTCGGACGGGGAGGGGCGCCCGGCGCGCAGCGCGGCACGGGCGCGGTGGAGGCGGACGCGGGCCGTCGCCTGGGAGATCCGGAGCACCTTCGCGGCCTCCTTCGTGGTCAGGCCGTCGACGGCGACCAGGTCGATCACGGCGCGCAGCGGTTCGGACAGCTCGGCGTGCCGGGCGAGCAGGTGCCTGGCCTCCCGCTCGGCGTCGATGCGCTCCTCGAACCGCAGCACGTCCTGCTCGTCCAGGAGCCGGCGGCCGCTCACCGCGGCGACCGCCTCCCGTTCACGGGCCGTCTGACGGGCGTACGAGGCGAGCGTGTTGCGGGCGATTCCGTAGAGCCACATCAGGTGCGTGCCCCGTCGGGGGTCGTAGCCCTCGAACGCCTCCAGCGCGGCCACGAAGACGTCGGCCGTCAGGTCCGCGGCCACGTGACGGTCCGCGGTTCTGCGGGTGACGAAGCCGAGGATGGCGTCGAAGTGCGCCTCGTACACGTCGCCGAACGGTGTTCGAGTCCGTCCGGGCTCGTGCGTGGGTCTCTGCACGCGGGACCTCCAGTGTGGCGGGTGATTCTCTCACCCGTCCTTGGCCGAAGATCGGCAACCCGTTACTTTCCGCAGGTCAGAGCGGTGCGGCACCCCACCCCCGGACGCGGCCCCCACCCCCGGACACGGCCGCCCACCCCCGAACCCTGTCACCCGCCCTCGGACCCTGCCGCCCAGCCCCGGAGCTCAGACGTTCCGGCGGTCTCCGTCGGCGTCGCAAGGCAGCTCGGAGGCGGGGTGGTTGGCGGTGAAGTCTCGTCGTGCCTGGCGCTCGGTCTCGGCGATGGCGGTGGGTTCGATGTCGATGATGCCGCCGAAGGGCCGGTCGACGTCGCGGATGATGACCAGGGCCGTGGTCAGCAGGGCGGTGATGACGACGAGGGTGATGATCTGGCCCCGGTTGTTGCGGCGGGGAAGGCAGATCCCCAGGGCCGCCACCGTGATGACCAGGGTGGCGAGCAGGAACCAGAAGATGGTGCTGGGAATGCTGGAGGTCGCCTGGGTCAGGCGCTCCTCCCGCTCGTCGGAGCGCTTGTTGTCGGCGGCCACCAGCATCCCGAAGGCCGGCGTGCCCTCCAGCGTCTCGAACGTCTTCCGGAACGAGGTCGACCACACGCTCGGGGCCACCGAGCCGTTCCCGTCGGACATCGCGGGCCACTCCTGGACACGCACCGCGCGGGCGTAGCAGACGGCGTCGGCCTGGATCCTGGCCCGCTGCGCCACGGGGGCGTACTCGGCTGTCTCCACGAGCTGGTCCAGGGCGCGCGCCTCGCCGCGCGCGGCGACCTCGGCCTTGCCGTAGGAGCCGTTGGCGGTGACCAGGACGAACGAGAGCAGCAGGACGGTCATGGTCAGCAGCGGGCCGACGAGGTCCTTGACGGCCATGCCCTCGTCGTCGTCGGCGTTGACCAGCCTCGGCCGGAGCCACCTGTTCGCGGCGAGGCCGGCCAGCAGGGCGAGCACGGCGACGATGATGACGAGGGCCACAGGAGCCACCTCCGGGAGCACGCGGGGTCCCGGCGGGCACGCCGGGTCGGCATGATCCTCTCGGGCTCCTCGCCGCGTACGGGAGAACGGAAACGTTCACTCGCCCCCGCACGGGCGACAGCGCCTCCGCCACCCGGCCCAGAGTGCGCCGCCCGTCCGGGGCCCGGCACGACGACGGCGCCCGCACAGGGTGCGGGCGCCGTCGGGAAGGGCGAGCTCGGTCAGCCGCGGACGATGTTCTCCGCCTGCGGGCCCTTCTGGCCCTGGGTGATGTCGAACGTCACCGTCTCACCCTCGGTGAGTTCGCGGTATCCGTTGCCGGAGATGTTGGAGTAGTGGGCGAAGACGTCCGGTCCGCCTCCGTCCTGGGCGATGAAGCCGAAGCCCTTCTCGGAGTTGAACCACTTCACGGTGCCGCTGGCCATGCTCGTCCTTCTGGTCAATTCGGTGGTTGCCCGGGTTCGGGCCCCACTGGGCCTCCTGGGATGCCCGACACACTCCTCCCCCGACTGCCTCACGTCTACACACGTTCTCCAGATCCTTTTCGGATCCGGGTGACTTCTACGATTCGGTCTCGATCGGGGGCGCGGCTTGGGGGCGGCTTCGGGTACGGCCATCATGGGCGCCATGCAGCGGCCGCTCCCCCTCCACCTCCCCGAGTGGTTCATGGCCGACGACGCGTCGGTGAACGTGGCCCTCGTCTATCCGATGCAGGGGCCCGCCGGGATGTTCGGTCCGACGTGCGGGGCCTGCGCCCGGCTGGCGGCGGAGGAGGTCAACAAGGCGGGCGGGGTGCTGGGCAGGGAGCTGCGGCTGGTCGAGGTCGACGGCGGGGCCGACCCCGGGCGGGTCGCGGCGGAGGTCGAGGCACTGGTGGCGACGGGGGTCGTCCAGGGCGTCACCGGGTGGCACATCTCCTCGGTGCGGCGGGCGGTCGCGCCGCGGATCGCGCACCGGGTCCCGTACGTGTACACGGCGCTGTACGAGGGGGGTGAGCGCACCGAGGGCGTGTACCTGACCAGCGAGACCCCTGCGGGTCAGCTGCTCCCCGCGATGCGCTGGCTCATGGAGGCGCGGGGCGTGCGGCGGTGGTTCGTCGTCGGCAACGACTACGTGTGGCCCCGGCGTACCGCGCGGGCGGCTCGCCGGTACGCGCGCGACTGCCGGGGCCGGGTGTGCGGGGAGGCGTATCTGCCGCTGGGCACGGACGACTTCGCCGGTGTGCTGCGGCTCGTCGAGCGGGCGGAGGCGGACGGCGTGCTGATGCTGCTGGTGGGCAGTGACGCGGTCCGGTTCAACCGGGCTTTCGCCGCTTCCGGTCTCGACCTGCGGTGTCTGCGGCTGAGCACGCTGATGGACGAGAGCATGCTGCTGGGCAGCGGTCCGGAGGCGACCGCCGGCCTGTACAGCACGGCCGGGTTCTTCGCGTCGCTGGCGGACCGGAACAGCATGGACTTCCACGGGCTGTACGCCGGGCGCTTCGGGAGCGACGCCCCGGTGCCGGGGAGCCTCGGGGAGTCCTGCTACGAGGGGGTGCTGCTGCTGGCCGCGCTCGTCGAGCGGGCCCGCACTCTCGACGTGTCAGCCATCGGGGCGGCCGCCGAGCACGTCTCGTACGAAGGGCCACGGGGACTCGTGGGACTGAGCGGCCGTCATGTGCGCCAGCGCATCTATCTGGCGGAGGCGGAGGGCCACGACTTCAACGTGCTCGCCCAGCTCCCCGCTCCGCCCCGGCGGCCGTGACGGCGTCACGGCCGCCCAGCACCCCGGTCAGTCGGCGCAGCAGCTCCGCGAGGTGGGCCTCGTCGGCCTCGGCGAGCGGGGCGGCCCACGCCTCCCGGTCGGCGTCCACCGCGCGGGACAGCAGCTGCCGGTGCTCGACGCCCCGGGGTGTCAGGGCCGCGAGCACACGGCGGCGGTCGGCGGGGTCGGCACGGCGGTAGACCAGGTTCTGGTCGACGAGCTGGTCCACGAGCCTGGTCAGGGTGGGGGCCGGCAGGAAGGCGTGTTCGGCGAGGGCCGTCATGGTGTGGCCCTGCCCGTCGGCGAGCAGGTCGAGGACGCGCCACGCCTCCAGGGAGCAGTCGAAGGCGCCGAGCACGGTCTGGAGCCGGCGCGCGGAGAGGCGCTCGGCCCGGGTCAGCAGGTGGAGCAGGTCCTGATGCCGGTTCGTCATCTCGCTCCTCGCGCTCGCGTCGTACGTCCTCCCGGGGGTGGGGACGCGTCGAGCCTACAACCGTCCGGGGCGATCCCCCAGGGGGTCCGGGAAGGCGATCCTTCCGCCAGGAAGCATGGCGGCGGGGACACAACTGCGCTTGTCAGCAACGATTCTGACGGGACCTCTCCTGCGGCCCGCCCGCAATTGCTTCCTGTGGAAACTGTTCTTCAATTGCTCGGAAACGCGGTGGAAACAGATCCGGCCCAGGCTGTGTCGCACTTCAGCGATCGGAGTCTTCCGCTCCCCTCATCACGCCCTCCGGGGCACGGAGGTCACGCATGTCCGGGCTCATCCTCACCAGACGCGGTCTTCTCACGAGCATGTCGGCCGTCGGCGCCGTCGGAGTCCTCGCCGCCTGCGGCGCCAAGACCGGCAGTGGTACGTCCCCCGGCGCCGAGGCCAAGGCGGACACGTCCGGCGCCACCGTCAAGGTCGGCCTGCTGAACTCGCTCTCGGGCACCATGGCCATCAGCGAGGTGACGGTGCACAACGCGCTGCTCCTCGCGGTGAAGGAGATCAACGCCTCCGGCGGTGTGCTGGGCAAGAAGCTGGAGGCCGTCAGTCAGGACGGCGCCTCCGACTGGCCCACCTTCGCCGAGAAGGCCGAGGCGCTGATCACGGACGACAAGGTCGTCGCCACCTTCGGCTGCTGGACGTCCGCGAGCCGCAAGGCCGTGAAGCCGGTCTTCGAGCGGTACAGGTCGCTGCTCTTCTACCCGGTGCAGTACGAGGGGCTGGAGCAGTCGCCGTACATCTTCTACACCGGCGCCACCACCAACCAGCAGATCGTGCCCGCTCTGGAGTACCTGAAGAAGCAGGGTCTGACGCGGCTCTACCTGGTGGGCAGCGACTACGTCTTCCCGCGCACCGCCAACAAGATCATCCAGGCGTACGCGAAGGCGAACGGCATGCAGGTGGTCGGCGAGGACTACGCGCCGCTCGGCTCCACCGAGTTCAGCACCATCGTCAACAAGGTCAAGGGGGCCGGCGCCGACGCCGTCTTCAACACCCTCAACGGCGACAGCAACGTGGCCTTCTTCAAGGAGTACAAGTCGGCCGGGCTCACCGCGAAGAGCCTGCCGGTGCTCTCGGTGTCCATCGCCGAGGAGGAGGTCAAGAGCATCGGGACGCAGTACCTGGAAGGGCAGTTGACCGCCTGGAACTACTACCAGACGACCCCGGGCGCGGCGAACGAGAAGTTCCGCACGGCCTACCAGGCGGCGTACGGCGCCGACAAGCCGACGAGCGACCCGATGGAGGCCGCGTACAACGCCGTGCACCTGTGGAAGGCCATGGTGGAGAAGGCCGGCTCCTTCGACGTGGCGAAGGTGAAGGCGGCGTCGGACGGCATCACGCTCGACGCGCCGGAGGGCACGATCACCGTCGACGGGGCGACCCAGCACGTCCACAAGACCGCCCGGATCGGGAAGATCGGCGCGAACGGTCTCATCGACGAGGTGTGGAACTCGGGCAAGCCGATCAAGCCGGACCCGTACCTGAAGGGCTACCCCTGGGCCGCCGGGCTCTCCTGAGCCGCCTCCCGCCCCCGCGTCCCCCCGTCCCCTTCCGGAGCCGCTTCATGACGGTCGTCCTCAACCAGTCCTTCACCGGCATCAGCATCGGTGCCGTCCTCCTGCTCATCGCGCTCGGCCTGACCCTCACCTTCGGGCAGATGGGCGTGATCAACATGGCGCACGGCGAGTTCATCATGGCCGGCGCGTACACGACGTACGTGCTCCAGCAGTCCCTCGGTGGCGCGGGCGTCTCGCTGCTCGTCGCCCTGCCGCTGGCCTTCCTGGTCGCCGGCGCCATGGGGGCACTCCTCGAATGGCTCCTCATCCGGCGCCTCTACGCCAGGCCGCTGGACACGCTGCTCGTCACCTGGGGCGTCTCCCTGATGCTCCAGCAGCTCGCCCGGGACGTCTTCGGCGCCCCGAACGTCCAGACCCGCGCACCCGACGTCCTCACCGGCAACGTCTCCGTCGCGGGGGTCACCTTCGCCACCAACAGGCTGTTCATCCTCGCCCTGGCGCTGCTGTGCGTGCTCGGGCTCACGCTGCTGCTGCGGCTGACGCCGCTGGGGCGGCGCATCCGGGCCGTCGTGCAGAACCGGGACCTCGCCGAGGTGTCCGGCATCGCCACGGCCGCGGTGGACCGGACGACCTTCTTCATCGGCTCGGGCCTGGCGGGCGTGGCGGGCGTCGCGCTCACCCTGGTCGGCCCGATCGGGCCGACGATGGGCACGAACTTCATCGTCGACGCCTTCCTGGTCGTGGTCGTCGGCGGCGTCGCCCAGCTCAAGGGCAGCGTGATCACCGCCTTCGCGCTGGGGGTGCTCCAGTCGGTCGTGGAGTACTCGACGACCGTCAGCGTCGCGAAGGTCTTCGTGCTCGTGGCGATCGTCGCCTTCCTCCAGTGGCGACCCCAGGGCCTCTACACACTGCGTACCCGGAGCCTGGCATGACGACGACACCCTCCCCACCCGACACCGCGGGCGAGCCGGTCGCCCCGTCGCCCCTCACGCGGCTCCGCGTGCCGGGCGCCTTCCTCCTCGGCGCGGTCCTGCTCGTCGGCGTGGCGCCGCTGGTCCTCTCGGATTTCCGGCTCAACCTCCTCGCCAAGTACCTGTGTTACGCGATCGTCGCGGTCGGGGTCAGCCTCGCCTGGGGCCGCGGGGGCCTGCTCGTCCTCGGCCAGGGCGTCTTCTTCGGCCTGGGCGGCTACGCCATGGCGATGCACCTGAAGCTCGCCGACGCCGCCGCGACCGGGCAGACGCTGCCCGACTTCATGCAGCTCTACGGCACCTCCGACGCGCTGCCCTGGTGGTGGGCGCCGTTCGCGAACCCGGTCTTCGCGCTCGCGATGACGGTGCTGCTGCCGATGGCGGTCGCCGCCCTGCTCGGGCTCTGCGTCTTCCGGCGCCGGGTGAAGGGCGCGTACTTCGCGATCCTCAGCCAGGCTCTCGCGGCGGCCCTGTCCATCTGGCTGATCGGCCAGCAGGCGACCACCGGCGGCACCAACGGGCTCACCGACTTCCAGGGCTTCTTCGGCTACGACCTGGACGACCCGGTGAACCAGCGGATGGTGTACTTCGTCATCGCCGCCGTGCTCCTGCTGCTGATGATGATCACCCGGCAGCTGTTCGTCAGCCGCTACGGCGAGCTGCTGATCGCCGTGCGGGACGCCGAGGAGCGGGTGCGCTTCCTGGGATACGACCCGGCCATGGTCAAGCTGGTGGCGTACGTCGGGGCGGCCGGCGCGGCGGGGCTGGCCGGCGCGCTCTTCGTCCCGGCCGTCGGCATCATCTCGCCCGCCCTGATCGGCATCGTGCCGTCCATCGGCTTCGTCATCGGCGCGGCGGTCGGCGGGCGGGCCTCGCTGCTGGGCGCGGTGCTCGGCGCGATCGCGGTGGCCTGGGCCCAGAGCGGTCTGTCCGACGCGTTCCCCGCCGCGTGGACGTACCTCCAGGGCCTGCTCTTCGTCGTGGCCGTCGGGTTCCTGCCCGGCGGGCTCGCCTCTCTGGTGTCCGTCGTCCGCGGGCGACGCGCCCGGACCCGTACCACTCCCCCGGCTCCCCGAGGAGGAACCGTATGAACGGCGACGGACTGGTCGTCCGCGACCTGCGGGTGACGTTCGACGGGTTCACCGCCGTCGACGGCGTCGACCTGGACATCCACCCGGGCGACCTGCGCTTCCTGATCGGCCCCAACGGGGCCGGCAAGACCACCCTGGTCGACGCGATCACCGGCCTGGTGCCCTCGACCGGGTCGGTCCGCTTCGAGGGCCGGGAGCTGCGCGGGAAGCCCGTGCACCGCATCGCCCGCCTCGGCCTCGGCCGCACCTTCCAGACGGCCACGGTCTTCGAGGAGCTGACCGTGCTGCAGAACCTCGACATCGCGGCGGGCGCCGGGCGCGGTCCGCTGACCCTGCTCCGGCGGCGCAAGGACGTGCCGGAGGCGGTGACACGGGCGCTGGGGACCACCGGTCTGACGGCACTGCGGGACCGGCCGGCGGGCGCGCTGGCCCACGGCCAGAAGCAGTGGCTGGAGATCGGCATGCTCCTCGTCCAGGACGTGCGGCTGCTCCTGCTCGACGAGCCCGTCGCCGGCATGAGCCACGACGAGCGCGAGGCCACCGGCGAACTGCTGCGGAGGGTGAGCGGGGAGCGGACGGTCGTCGTCATCGAGCACGACATGGACTTCATGAGGTCGTTCGCCCGCAGCGTGACCGTCCTGCACGCCGGGCGGGTCCTCAGCGAGGGCTCGGTCGCCGACGTCCAGGCCGACGCCCGGGTCCAGGAGGTCTACCTCGGGAGCGCCTCCGAACCCGACCGCGAGGTCGCCGCCGTCGCCGGGGCCGGCGGGGAAGGGGTGTGACCGCCGTGCTGGAGATCACGTCCCTGCGGGCGGGCTACGACCGCACCACCGTGCTGCACGAGGTGTCCGTCACGGTCCCGGCGAACGGTGTCGCCGCCGTCCTCGGGCACAACGGCGCCGGCAAGAGCACCCTCCTGAGGGCCGCCATGGGGTCGATCAGGCCGAGCGCCGGGACGGTCCTGCTGGACGGCGAGGACATCACCCGCCTCGCCCCGCACCGGCGGGTCGCCCGGGGCATGGCGTACGTCCCCCAGGGCCAGCAGTCCTTCCCCCACCTCACCACCGCCGAGAACCTGCGGCTCGTCGCCGACGGGCGCCGCCACGGCAGGGAGGCGATCGCGGAGGCCCTGGACCTCTTCCCGGTCCTGGGCGAGCTGGCCGGTCGCCGTGCCGGCCTCCTCTCCGGTGGCCAGCGCCAGCAGCTCGCCCTGGCCCGGGCCCTGATCACCCGGCCCCGGGTCCTCCTCCTCGACGAACCGACGGAGGGCATCCAGCCGTCCGTCGTCCGCGAGATCGAGGACGTGATCCTGGCCCTCACCTCGCGCGGCGGTCTGTCGGTCCTCCTCGTCGAGCAGCACGTGGGGTTCGCGATGCGGGCCGCCCAGCGGTACTCCGTGCTGGAAGCGGGCCGCGTCACCTCCTCCGGAGCGGGCGGGACCGGGGCGGAGAGCACGGTGCGCGAGGCGCTCAGCGTGTGAGGCCCCGGGCGGGCCGGAAGGGGGCGGACGCGTGTCCGCCCCCTTCCGGCCGTCAGCGACCGGTCGGGCGGGGGAAGCGGAACTCGGTGCGCCGGCGGGCGGTGGTGCCGGGGCGGAGCACGGGGGTGGGGTACGCGGGGCGGTTGGGGGCGTCGGGGTAGTGCTGGGCCTCCAGGCAGACCGCGCCGTGGCGGAGGAGGGGACGGCCGGCGGGGTCGGCCAGGCCGCCGTCGAGCTGGTTCGCCGTGTAGACCTGGAGGCCGGGCGCGGTCGTCCAGAGCTCCATGACCCGGGTCCCGCCGGGGGCCGTCAGGCGGGCGGCTCGGCGGGGTACCTGCGACTCGGCGCCGGAGAGGGTCCAGCAGTGGTCGTAGCCGCCGGCGAGGCGGAGCTGTTCGTCGACGGAAGCGAGGAGGGTGTCCCGCAGGCGCCGGGGGGCGGTGAGATCGAAGGGGGTGCCCTCCGGGTCCGCCGGCGGGCCGAGCGGGATGCCGGCGGGGTCGACGGGGAGGTAGCCGGTGGCGTCGACCTGGAGCGTGTGGTCGAGGACGTCGCCGCCGTCGGCCGCGAGGTTGAAGTAGGCGTGGCTGGTGAGGCTGACGACGGTCGGTCGGTCCGTGGTGGCGACGCACTCCAGGGAGAGGGTGCCGGCGGCGTCGAGCGCGTACGTGGCGGTGACGTCGAGGGTTCCGGGGAAGCCCATGTCGCCGTCGGGGCTGCGCAGGGTGAGCCGCAGCGCCGCGGTGTCGCCGTCGACGAGCGGGGCGGCGCTCCAGACCCGGTTGTCGAAGCCGTCGGGCCCGCCGTGCAGGGCATGGCCCCGGTCGTTCACGGGGACGTGGTGGGTGACGCCGTCGAGCGTGAACCGTCCGTGGGCGATGCGGTTGGCGTACCGGCCGATGAGGGCGCCGAGGTACGGGCTCTTCTCCGCGTACTGGTCGAGCGAGCCGAGCGAGAGGACCACGTTGTCCGTGCGCCCCAGGGTGTCGGGGACGCCGAGGGCGTGCAGGACGCCGCCGTACGTGAGGATCTCCGCGTAGGTCCCGGAGGGCGACGCCAGGTGCCAGAGGGTGACCTCCTCCCCGGCGGGGGTGGTGCCGAACGGGCGGTGACGGATGGTGGGTCGGGGCATGGGGATTCCTCGGGCCGGGGGGAGGAAGGGTGGGCGTCCTCGGGGCGGGACGGGCCCCGAGGACGGGTTCAGGGAGCGTCGGTCACAGGGGCGGTCGGTGCCGTGCGGGTCCGCGGCCCCGCCACCGTGTGGGAGCCGCCGGTGGATTCGCGGACGACGAGTTCGTAGCCGGGGCGGATGCGGCGCGGCTCCGTGACGGGGGCGCCGGCGAGGCGCTCCACCAGCCGGTCGACGGCCTGGCGGGCGATGGCCCGCTTGTCCGGGGCGACGGTGGTGAGGCTGATGGCGCCGTACCGGCTCTCCTCGATGTCGTCGAAGCCGACGACGGCGATGTCGTCGGGGACCCGCAGGCCCCGCTCGGCGAGGGTGCGCAGCGCGCCGAGCGCGATCAGGTCGTTGTAGGCGAAGACGGCGTCGGGCCGGACGTCGCGGTCGAGGAGGGTGGCCATGGCGTCGGCGCCGTCGCCCCGGCCGTAGCCGTCGGTGGCGACGACCAGCCGCTCGTCGGGTTCCACCCCGGCGGCGGTGAGCTCCTCGCGCCAGCCGCGCAACCGCAGGTGGGCGGGCTGGCGTTCGCGGCCGGTGCGGGAGCCCAGGAAGGCGATGCGGCGCCGGCCGAGGTCGAGCAGGTGGCGGACCGCGCTGCGGGCGGCGGCGACGTTGTCGATGGCGATCTGGTCGTACGGGGCGTCGTACTCCCGCTCGCCGAGGAGGACGAGCGGGGAGGTCTCCTGGCGGGCGAGCAGGTCGCCGTTCTCCAGGTGGATGGGGCTGAGGATCAGCCCGTCGATGACGTGGGAGCGGAACTCCTGGCAGACCAGCAGCTCCCGCTCGCGCAGCCCCGCCGTGTGGTCGACGAGCACGGTGTAGTCGTGCTGGGCGGCCGCGTCGATCACCGCGCCGGCCAGCTCCGCGAAGTACGGGTTGCCCAGCTCGGGGACCGCGAAGGCGATGATGCCCGTGCGCCCCTTGCGGAGGTGGCGGGCCGTGAGGTTCGGCCGGTAGCCGAGCTCGTCGATGGCCCGCTGCACCTTGGCGCGCATCTGCGGCGTGACGTGGGGGTAGTTGTTGACCACGTTCGAGACGGTCTTGATGGAGACGCCGGCCCTCTGCGCGACGTCCTTGAGGCTGACGCCCACGAGACTCCTCTGGTTCGGCTCTGGCCGGTGTCGGGGCCGGGACGGGACCGACGGGGCGGTTGCGGTGGTGCGGATCGGCTTCAGAGCGTTCTTCTGGTACGTGAAACGTACCGCTGGGCCACCACGACCAGGATCAGGAAGCCTCCACTGACCACCGACTGGTACGAGGAGTTCAGCGAGCCGATCTGGTTGATGAGGTTCTGGATGACGGCGAGCAGCAGGACGCCCCACAGCGTGCCGGTCACCGAGCCGGCGCCGCCGACGAGGAGCGTGCCGCCGATGACGACGGCGGCGATGGCGTCGAGCTCCATGCCGGTGCCGATGATCGTGACGCCGGAGGAGAGCCGTGCGGCGTTGATCGCCCCCGCGAAGCCGGCGAGCAGGCCGCTGAGCACGTACACCGTCACCTTGGCGCGGGCAACCGGCAGCCCCATGAGGGTCGCCGCGTCGCCGCTGCCGCCGACGGCGAACAGCGTCTGGCCGAAGGAGGTGCGCTGGAGGACGAGGCCGCCCGCGGCGAACAGCGCCAGGGCGATCAGGATCGGGTGGCCGAACCCGGCGACGCCGCCCTGGCCGAGCTCGGCGAACGCCGAGCCCTTCGGCACGAGATGGGTGGTGGCGCCCTCGTCGGTCAGCGCGAGCAGCAGGCCCCGGGCGCCCAGCAGGGAGGCGAGGGTGACGATGAAGGGGGCCATGCCGGCGCGGGCGATCAGGAGGCCGTTGAGCAGTCCGATGGCGCCGCACACGACGAGCGGCGCGAGCAGCGCGGGCAGCAGGCCCCACTGCGAGGCCCAGGCGGCGAGGACACCGCCGAGGGCGAAGACGGAGCCGACGGACAGGTCGATGCCGCCGGTGATGATCACCAGGGTCATGCCGAGGGCGACGACGGCGAGGAAGGACGCCTGGACGAGGACGCCGCGCGCGTTGTCGAGGGTGGCGAAGGTCGGGTAGACGAAGGACGCGATCACCACGACCGAGAGCAGGACGGCGAGCACGCCCTGGCTCCGCACGCCCGCCAGGAGGCGTTCCGCGAGGCTGTCGCGGGGACGGGCGACTGAGGGCCGGTGGGAGGCGGTGGGTGTGCCCCGGCCGTCCGGGGCTTCCGGGGCTTCCGGAGCGGTCGGGCCGGCAGCCGGCGTGGGGCCGGCCGGGTCGGCCGTGGCCGCTGTGGCTGCGGACGAGGTCTGCTTCATCGGGATCGGCGCTCCCGTGCGACGTAGACGGCGGCGACGATGATGGCCGCCTGGGCGATCTGGGCGGTGGAGTCGGGCAGGTCGTGCTTGACGAGCGTGGCCCGGAGCAGCTGCATCAGGAGCGCGCCGGCGACGGTGCCCAGGACGCGGATCGAGCCGCCGCTGAGCGGGGTGCCGCCGACGACCACGGCGGTGATGGCCGAGAGTTCCATCAGCGTGCCGAGGGAGGAGGGGTCGCTGGCGGTGAGGCGGGCGGTGGCGAGGACGCCGGCCAGGGCGGCGAGGACGCCGCACAGGATGTAGACGCCGGTCAGGACGCGCTTGACGGGGAGCCCCGCGAGCGTGGCGGCGGCGCGGTTGCCGCCGATGGCGACGACCTGCCGCCCGAAGGTGGTGCGGTGGACGACGAAGGCGACGGCGAGGGCCAGGACGCCGGCGATCAGCACGACGAGCGGGATGCCGAGGAAGCTGCCGGTGCCGAGGGCGAGCAGGTCGGGGTTGACGATCTGCTTGAGCCGGCCGTCCGCCATGACGAGCGCCAGACCGCGTCCGCCGACGAACAGCGCGAGGGTGGCGACGATCGGTTGGAGTCCGACGACGGAGACCAGGGTCCCGTTGATCGCTCCGACGAGGGCGCCCGAGAGGAGCGCGACGAGCAGGGCCGGGATCAGTCCGTAGCCGAGGTAGAGCGGCAGCAGCGCGGCGGCGAGGGCCATGGCGGAGCCCACGGAGAGGTCGACGCCCTCGGTGCCGATGACCAGGGCCATCCCGAGGGCGACGATGACGATCGGCGCGACCTGGATGAGCTGGGTGCGGAAGTTGTCGGCGGTGAGGAAGTGGTCGGTGAAGAGCGCGTTGAAGAGGAGCAGCGCGGCCACGGCCGCGTAGACGCCGTACTCCTGGAGCCAGGCCGCCGTAGCGCCGCGGCCTCGGGGTCCGGGGCTCTTGGCGCCGGGGGCTCCGGGTGTGCCGGGTGCGCCTGGGGCACCGGGGGTGCCGGGGCCGTGGGCTCCCTCGCCGTGGACGGGTTCCTCGGTGGCCTGGGCGGTCATCGGGGGGCCTCCTCGGATGCGGGGCGGGGGTGTGGGGACGCGGGGGTGGGCGGGGGCTCGGACGGGGGTTCGGACGGGGGTGTTGAGGTGGGTGCGGGTTCGAGTGCCGGTGCCGGTGTCGATTCCGGTGCGGGTTCGGGTGCCGGTGCGGGGGCGGGCGCGGTCGCGGTGGGGTCGTCGGGGGATCGAGGGCGGCCGGCTTCCGGGGCCTGGTCGGCGGGTGGGGCGTGGTCGGCCAGCGCGGCGAGGAGGGCGCCTTCCGAGACGTCCTCGCCCACGAGTTCGTCGACGGTCGCGCCGTTGCGCAGGACGACGATCCGGTCGGCGCCTTCGACGAGTTCCTCGATGTCGGACGAGATCAGCAGGACGGCGAGGCCCTCCCCCGCGAGTTCGTCGATGAGGGCCTGGACCTCGGCCTTCGCCCCCACGTCGATGCCCCGGGTGGGTTCGTCG
Source organism: Streptomyces sp. NPDC014861 (assembly GCF_043081625.1). Lineage (NCBI taxonomy): Bacteria > Bacillati > Actinomycetota > Actinomycetes > Kitasatosporales > Streptomycetaceae > Streptomyces > Streptomyces sp. NPDC014861. Next base: position 111,665 of record NZ_JBIBWV010000015.1, on the reverse strand, counting down.
AGGAGCAGGACCTTCGGTTCGAGGCAGAGCCAGCGGGCCAGGAGGACCTTCTGCTGGTTGCCGCCGGACAGTTCGCCGACCTTCTGCTCCGGGCTGGACGCCTTGATCCGCAGCCGCTTCATGAAGATCTCGACCAGTCGGTCCTGGCGCGCCCGGGAGACCACGCCGCCGCGTGACAGCCGGGGCAGGGCGGCGAGAACGATGTTCTCCCGCACGGACAGGCCGGGCACGATCCCCTCCGCCTTGCGGTCCTCCGGGAGCAGGCTGATCCCCGCCCGGATGGCCGCCGCCGAGGAGGAGCGGGCGAGCGGCGTGCCCGCGACCCGTACCTCCCCCGCGTCCAGGGAGAGCGCGCCGGCGAGGGCCTTCGCGGTCTCGCTGCGGCCGGAGCCGAGCAGACCCCCGAGGCCGAGCACCTCGCCCGGATGCAACTCCAGCGAGACGTCGTCCAGTTGGTGGCGGCGTACCAGGCCCTTCGCGGTCAGGACGGGGGTCCGGGCGACCTCGTGGCCGTCCGCGCCGAAGCTGGTGACGCCGTCGCGTCGTACCTCGGACACCTCCCGGCCCAGCATCATGGAGACCAGCCTCACCCGGTCGAGCTCCGCGAGCGGGCCGGTGTGGATGTGCCGGCCGTCGCGCAGGACGGTGACGCGGTCGCAGACGCGGTAGAGCTCGTCCATGCGGTGGCTGACGTACACGACGGCGATGTTCCGCCGTCTGAGGTCCTCGATGACCCGGAAGAGGGTCTCGACCTCGCGGGGTTCCAGGGACGACGTCGGTTCGTCCATGACGACGACCTGGGCGTCGACCGAGACCGCGCGGGCGAGGGCGACCATCTGCTGGGTGCCGAGCCCGAGCGTGTGCAGGGGGCGGCGCGGCTCCACGGTGACGCCGAAGCCGCCGAGGAGTTCGGCCGCCTCCTCGTGCATCCTCGGGAAGTCGATCAGGCGGAGACGGTTCTTGGGTTCGCGGCCGAGGAAGACGTTCCGGGCCACGCTCATCAGCGGAACGAGGTTGACCTCCTGGTAGATCGTGGAGATCCCGGCGCTCTGCGCCTCGGAGGGGCGGGAGAAGCTCACCGGGCTTCCGGCGAGCAGGAGTTCGCCGGCGTCGGGGCGGTGCACTCCGGTGAGCACCTTGATGAGGGTGGACTTGCCCGCGCCGTTCTCACCGACGAGGGCGTGGATCTCGCCGGCGCGGAGCGTGAAGGAGACGTCGTCCAGGGCGATGACGCCGGGGAAGCGTTTCCCGACGCCGCGGGCCTCCAGCACCGCCGGCGCGGACGCGGACGCCGTGCCGCGGACCGCGGACGCTGCCGCTTCGGGGAGTGCCATGGGGGCCTTCCGGGGTTCGAGGGTGGGTGGGCAGGGGGCTGAGGGGTCGGCCGGCGCGGCCGGCGCGGGTGACCGGCGGAGAGGGCCCGAGGGAGACCGTCGGAGAGGCCGCGAGGGGTGGCCCGCGGAGCCGGTACGTCAGGGGCGGGCGTGGCCTGCGGAGCCGGTACGTCAGGGGCGGACGTGGCCTGCGGAGGCCGTACGTCAGAGGCGGACGTGGCCTGCGGAGGCCGTACGTCAGAGGCGGACGTGGCGCGGGGCCGCACGGAGCGGGGAGGCCGGGTGCGGCCCCGCGGATCCATCCGGGAGGCGCGGGCCGGGATCGCGCCGAGGTCCCCTGCGTACCGGCCCCGTCTCGGCTCCCGCCCCCGTCGGTCAGTACGCGCCGCCCAGCGACTCCTCGGCGTTCGCCGGGTCGTAGGCGCGGTCGGCGATGATGACGTCCTCGGGGATGCCCTCACCCGCGTAGAACTTCTGCGCGGTGGCGAAGGCCAGCGGCCCGAAGCGCGGGTTGGACTCGACCACGGCGTTCAACTCGCCGTTGGCCAGGGCCTGTACGGCGTTGCGGGTGCCGTCGATCGACACGATCTTGATGTCCTTGCCGGGCTTCTTGCCGGCCGCCTTGAGGGCGGTGACGGCGCCCAGGGCCATCTCGTCGTTCTCGGCGTACACCGCCGTGATGTCGGGCTTCGACTGGATCAGCTGCTCCATGACCTGCTGGCCCTTGTCGCGGGCGAACTCGCCGGTCTGCTGGGCGACGATCTCCAGGCCCGGCGCCGTGGCGGCGACCTGGTCGACGAAGCCCTTGGTCCGGTCCGTGGTGACGCTGTTGCCGGACGATCCGAGCAGGATGGCGACCTTGCCCTTGCCTCCGGTCGCCTTGGCCATCGCGTCCGCCGCCCGCTTGCCCTGCTCGACGAAGTCCGAGCCGAGGAAGGCGAGATAGTCCTTGCAGGCGGTGGCGTTGACCTTGCGGTCGATGGTGAGGACGGGGACCTTCTTGGCGGCGGCGGCCTGGAACGCGGGCTCCAGGCCGTCGGAGTTGAGCGGGGCGACGATCAGGAACTGCGCGCCCTGGGCCAGCATGTCCTGGATGTCGCTGATCTGCTTGGACAGCTGGGACTGGGCGTTGGTGGTGAGGAGCTTCTTGACGCCGATCCTCGCGGCCTCGTCCTTGATGGACCGGGTCTCGGCGATGCGGAACGGGTTGGCCTCCTTCTCGGACTGCGAGAAGCCGACGACGGCGTCCTTGAGGTCGAGCTTCGGCGCGCCGTAGGTGGTGAGGTCGCAGCCGGAGCCCGCTTCGGCGGAGGCGGTCGGTGTCTGGACGGTCTGCGCGCCCTGGCCGCTGTCGCCGGCGGCCTCGCCGGTCGTCTCGGACTTGGCGCAGCCGGAGAGCGCGAGCGCGGCGGTGGCCGCGACGACGCAGGCGACGGAGAGCGTGCGGGATCTCTGCGGAAGGGTCATCGGAAGGACACTCCTTGGCGGGGGACAGCACCGCCGAGCGGCGTGCGGTCGCACGGGGGCAGGGAAGCGGAGCCAGACCGCCGCGATGAGGACGGCGGACCTGTGATGCACAGTCTCGATCAGCCCGGATCATGGCCTTGACCTGGGGAGATCATGATGCGGAGCGCCTTCCGGGACGGGCGGCGACTCCGGCTTTACAACGTTATAACCGTGCCGCGGCGAGCTCGGCAAGAGGCGAGGACAACGTTTTCCGGAATCCTGCACCGAGGCGAAAGCACCTTTCCGCGCACGTTGTTGACGATCGCTCACCCAGGGCGCGCGCGGGGTCTGGACAGCCTCCGCACGGCGTGCTGTCATTCCGCTGCACGCCGATTTCCAACGTTGGAATTCCGGTCGGCCGCCCCGCCGGGGCCCCCTGCCGACCCCGTACGCAGGCAGTCGCCGTACACCGGTTCCGTACGCCACCGGGCGTACTCCCCGCCGTACGCGTGACCCCGCCGGCCGCCGTGCCGGACACCCCGCACGGCGGGACGTTCCGGGGCCGCCCGCCCCCTCGGTCCTTCCTGCCCCGCACGAGGAAGACGTGATGACACGACAACCACGCACCACCCGTTCCCGCACCCGGTTCTGGTCCCTCCTCACCGCCGCCGCCCTCGTCCTCCCCGTGGGCGCCCTGACTCCCCCGGCCGCCGCCCTCGCCGCCGATCGGACCCCGTCCTCGGCGGCGTCCACGACGGCGTCCACCGCCCCCGCCATCGAGGTCCACGGCCTCAAGGGCGAGTACTTCGCGATGTCCGCGCCCGGCGCCCGCGACTTCGCCCGGCTCGGCGGCACCGCGCTCGACCCGCAGGTCGACTTCTCCGGACTCACCGGCACGTTCGAGGCGCTGACCGGCAGCTCGGAGCACACCACCGCGCGCTGGACCGGACGGATCGCCGCCCCGGTCACCGGCGACTACACCTTCCACGGCATCGGCGACAACGGCTTCCGGCTGTTCATCGACGGCGAGCCGGTCATCGACCACTGGGTGCCCGACTGGGACCGGGAGCAGACCAGCGCGCCCGTGCGGCTGACCGCGGGCGAGAAGCACGACTTCCGGCTGGAGATGTTCCAGGACGTCGGCGGCGCCAACATGTTCCTGCGCTGGTCGACGCCGACGATGCCCAAGCAGCTCGTCCCCGAGTCGGCCTTCACGCCGCCGGACGACTTCGCGGTCTATCCGGTCGAACCGACCGTCCCGGCGGACGGCCGCCGGCTGCTGCTCCGCTTCGACCACCGGGTCGGCGGCCTCGACCGGCTCGCGGACCACCTCGCCGTGGAGGCCGACACCACTCCCCTGCCGATCCGCTCCGTCAGGGCCGCGCCCGGCGATCCGACGACCGCCGTCGTCGAGCTCGACGCTCCGGTCCAGAAGGGCCAGCGGGTACGGATCGACTACGACGGCGCCGGCGGTCTGACCAACGGCGGCGAGACCGTCCCCCGGCTCCTGCGCGCGGCGGCCAACGCCTCCGCCCACCGCCTCACGACCGAGTGGGGCGACGAGCTGGACCCGAGGAACCCGCTGCCCGAGTACCCACGCCCGCAGCAGGTCCGCTCGCAGTGGAAGAACCTCAACGGCCCCTGGCAGTTCGCCCCCGCGAGGGCCGGCGAGACGCCCGTCTTCGGCAAGGACCTGCCGGAGCGGATCGTCGTACCCTTCCCCGTCGAGTCCCAGCTCTCGGGGATCGAGCGGCACGAGGACCACATGGTCTACCGGCGGCTCGTCGACGTCCCCCAGGGCTGGAAGGTCGGCAGGACCGGCCGCGGCAACCGTCTGATGCTGAACTTCGGCGCCGTCGACCACCGGGCCACGGTGTACGTGAACGGCCGGAAGGTCGCCGAACACACCGGCGGCTACGACGCCTTCGGCGCCGACGTCACCGACGCACTGAAGGCGAGGGGCCCGCAGGAGATCGTCGTCGCCGTCACCGACACCGGCGGCCCGAACCAGCCCACGGGCAAGCAGTCCACCCACCCCGGCGGCATCTTCTACACCCAGTCCTCGGGCATCTGGCAGACCGTGTGGATGGAGCCGGTCGCTCCCGTCGCCATCGACGACGTCGTCACCACCCCCGACGTCGACACCTCCACCCTCGCCGTGACGGTCCGGTCCGCCCGTGCCTCGGCCGGCGCCCGCGTCGAGGCCGTCGCCCGGGACGCGCGGGGCAGGATCGTCGGCCGGATCAGCGGCCCGGCCAACGGCGAACTGCGGCTTCCGGTGCCGCAGGCCCGGCTGTGGAGCCCGGACGACCCGTACCTGTACGACCTCGACGTGCGGCTCACCGACGGCCGGTCGTCCGACCGCGTGGGCAGCTACTTCGGCATGCGGAAGATCTCCGTCGAGAAGGTCGGCGGCTTCCCGAAGCTGGTGCTCAACGGCGAGCCGGTCTTCTCGCTGGCCACTCTCGACCAGGGCTTCTGGCCCGACGGCCTGTACACACCGCCGAGCGACGAGGCGCTCGCCTTCGATCTGGAGGCCCACAAGAAGCTCGGCTTCAACGCGGTGCGCAAGCACATCAAGGTCGAGTCGGACCGCTGGTTCTACCACGCCGACCGCCTCGGTCTCCTGGTGTGGCAGGACTTCGTCTCCGGCGACCTGAAGGACGCCGCCGGGCGGCAGGCCTTCGTCGAGCAGGGCCGGGAGATGATGCGCGAGCACCACGACTCCCCGTCCGTGATCGGCTGGATCGTCTTCAACGAGGGCTGGGGCGAGTGGGACCGCGAGGAGTCCGGCCGGATCGCCGAGTCGGTGAAGGCGGCCGACCCGTCCCGGATCGTCAACGCCCACAGCGGTGTCAACTGCTGCAACTCCAAGGGTGATTCGGGCAAGGGCGACATCATCGACCACCACGACTACAACAACACCGACGCGCCCTACCCCGACCACCGGGCGGCGATGGACGGCGAGCACGGCGGCTTCACCCTGCGCACCCCCGGGCACATGTGGCCCGGCGCGCCGACCGTGATCTACAGCGGGGTCGCCGACAAGGAGGCACTGACCCGCAAGTACGTCGAGAACACGGAGAAGTACTACCTGGAGGCGGCGGGCGCCGAGCTGTCGGGCTCCGTCTACACCCAGATCTCGGACCTGGAGAACGAGCTCAACGGCCTCTACACGTACGACCGCAGGGAGATCAAGGTCGACCCGGTGCGCGTCCGTCAGATCAACCGCAAGGTGATCGCGGCCGGTGCCTCGGCCGGGCGGCACACTCCGGTGGCGGGCGGTGCCTCCTGGGCGCTCGACGAGGGCGCGGGGACGACGGCCGGCGACTCCGGCCCGAACAGGGCGACGCTCACCCTCACCGGGGACACGAGCTGGACGGACGGCGTCCGCGGCAGCGGGCTGCGCTTCGACGGCCAGGGCGACTTCGCGCAGACGGCCGGCCCGGTGGTCGACACCACCGCCGGTTACACGGTCTCGGCCTGGGCGACACTCGACGCCCTCCCCGGGAACTACGCCACCGTCGTCAGCCAGGACGGCCGGCGCCAGGAGAACCCCTTCTACCTCCAGTACGGTCAGGGCGCCTTCGCCTTCAGCACGCCGGGCGGAAACCGGGCCCGCTTCGCCACCACGCCCGAGCTCGGCCGCTGGTACCACCTGGTGGGCGTCCGCGACCCGGCCCGGAACGAGCTCCGGCTCTACCTGGACGGCGCCCTGGTGGCCACGGCCGCGCCGGGTCCCGCGGACGTGAGCACCGGTCCGCTGGCGGTGGGCCGGGCCAGGTGGGGCGGTGGGAACGTCGACTTCTGGAAGGGCTCGGTGGACCGGGTCGGCGTCTTCGACCGGGCGCTGTCCTCGGAGGAGGTGGCCGCCCTGAACGCCGCGGAGCGCCCGTAGCGGCCCCGGCGTCACCGAGTGGGGCCGGGCCCCGGCCGCCTCGCGGCGGCCGGGGCCCGGTCGTGCGGTCAGGGCGCCCAGGGCGCCTCCAGGGACCAGCTGCTGTCGGCGGTCAGGGTCTGCGGACGGTCGGCGCCGCCGCTCCCGGCACCCGAGGCCAGGTACACCGCGGAGTCGAAGTGGCGGAGGAACGAACCGGGGACGTTCAGCGACTCGAAGGTGACCCCGGTGCCGCCGAGTCCCGGCCGGGCGCACCAGGTGGCGTCCTCGCGGAAGAGGGCGGTTCCGTCGGAGGGAGCGTTGCGGACCCGGCTCGCGGCGTGCCGGAGGAACTGGCCGGGGTAGTTCACGGACTCGAAGGAGTAGCACGAGGAGTCGGCGAGGCCGCGCCGCACGGTGTAGGTGGCGTCCTGCTTGAGCAGGGCGCCGCTGCCCGCGTTCACGATCTCGGTCCAGGCGAGGCTGTCGGCGTGCCGCAGGTAGCGGTCGGTGTGCCCCCAGGTGGTGACGCGCAGGGAGCGGCGTACGTCGGTGGGGAGGAGGACGGAGCTGCGCCAGAGCGCGGGCCCGTCGGTGCTCCAGGTCGCGTCGGCGGCGAAGGAGGAGGCGGTGTCCCAGGGGTTGGGTCCGCCGCTGCGGGCGAGGTGGACGGCGTCGGCGTAGTGGCGGAGGTAGGAGCCGGGGAAGTTCAGCGACTCGTACGAGGTGCCGCCGGCCGCGAGACCGGGGCGCGCGCACCAGGTGGCGTCGGCGGCGAAGGTGCCGCCGCCGGAGGTGTCGACGCGGGCCCGGCCGCCGGCGTGGCGGAGGTAGCGGCCCGGGAGGTTGACGGATTCGAAGGAGAGGCAGCGCGGGTCGGCGAGGCCCGGGACGGTGCGGAAGGAGGCGTCCTGGCGGGCGCCGTCCGCGGAGGCGGAGGTGAGGACGTCGGTGCGGGCGAGGGAGTCGGCGTGGCGGAGGTGGCGGGTGGTGTGGCCGGGGGTGGTGACCCGGAAGGAGCGGACGTGGCCGAGGGTGTGGACCGGGGTGGCGTTGAGGTTGCGGGAGGCCGCGACGAGGCCGGCGTGGGCGGCGCGGAGCCGAGCGGTGTCGACCTTCTGGATCCTGCGGTCGTAGGTGAGGAGGCCGTTGTACTCGCCCTCGACGTCGGTGATCTCGGTGTAGACGTAGGCGGAGACGCCCTTGGTGGTCATCAGGCGCTGGACGTCGCGGACCATGCCGGTGTAGCGGTCGTCGAGCTGGGCCGCGCTGCCGACCTGCTCGTAGGCGAAGAACTGGCCGTTGGGGCTGTATTCGTGGCCGGGGGTGCGCAGGCCGATGCCGCCGAACTCGCCGAGGACGGAGATCCGGGTGGCGGAGGGGCGGGGGGCGTCGGGGCCGGTGTAGACGTGCCAGTCGATCATGTCACCGGTGCCGGGGTCGCCCTTGGAGGCGCAGCAGTTGTAGCCGCTGTGGGCGTTCATGAGGCGTGCGGGGTCCTGGTTCTCCAGGGCGGTGGTGATCCTGCGGGTGTCGTCCAGGTTCCATTCGCCCCAGCCCTCGTTGAAGGGGACGTAGGCGACGACGGCAGGGGAGAAGCGGTGTTCGTCGATGATCTCGCGCGCCTCGGTCTCGAACTGCGCGATCTGGGCGGGGGTGCGGGTGGCGTCGAAGGCCTGGGTGGAGGGGATGTCCTGCCACACGAGCAGCCCGAGGCGGTCGGCGTGGTAGTACCAGCGGGCGGGTTCGACCTTGATGTGCTTGCGGACCATGTTGAAGCCGAGGTCCTTGTGCTTGACGAGGTCGGAGGCGAGGGCGGCGTCGGTGGGCGCGGTGTAGAGGCCGTCGGGCCAGAAGCCCTGGTCGAGGGTGCCGATCTGGAAGACGAACTCGCCGTTGCGGGTGGGTCGCAGGACGCCGTCGACGAGCTTGGTGCCGACCTCGCGCATGCCGAAGTAGCTGGTGACGGTGTCGACGGCGGCGCCGGTGGCGTCGCGGAGGGTGACCCGGAGGTCGTACAGGAAGGGGTCGTCCGGCGACCAGAGGCGGGCGTTCGGGACGGGGACGGCGAACTCGGTGAAGCCGCCGTTGGCGGTGGAGACCACCTGGCCGCCGCTCAGGGCCTCGGCGCGGACGGTGTGACCGGTGGTGGAGCCGCGGGTGAAGACCTTCACGCGGGCGGTGCCGGCGGCGAGGTCGGGGCGGATGTCGACGGAGTAGATCGAGGTGACGGGGGTGGGTTCCAGCCAGACGGACTGCCAGATGCCGCTGGTGGAAGTGTAGAAGATGCCGCTGGGGTTGGTGGTCTGCTTGCCGACCGCCTGCTTCTCGCCGCGGGCGTCGGTGGGGTCGTAGACGCGGACGACGATCTCGTTGGCGGCACCGGCGCGCAGCTGCGGGGTGATGTCGACCTCGAAGCGGTCGTAGCCGCCCTTGTGGCTGGTGACGCGGGTGCCGTTGACCCAGACGGTGGACTCGAAGTCGACGGCTCCGAAGTGCAGTTGGACGCGTCGGCCGTTCCAGTCCGGCGGGACGGTGAAGGTGCGGCGGTAGAACATCAGGTCCCGGTCGTCGTTGCGCATGATGCCGGAGAGCGCGGACTCGACGGGGTACGGGACGAGGATGCGTTCGGGCAGGGTCCGGCCGAGCGGGGGCGCGGCCTCGCGGTCGACGTTGCCGGCGGCGTCGGTGGGCGGGTTGAGGAACTCCCACTCCCCGTTGAGGGACATCCAGTCGGGCCGCGTCATCTGGGGGCGCGGGTACTCGGGCAGCGGGTTCGTGGTGGACACCTGACCGGTCCACGGGGTGGTCAGGGGCGGCGTCTTGGGGACGACGGCGGCGGACGCGGCGGTGGTGGCGGCGAGGACGAGGCCTCCGGCCGTCATCAGCAGGGCCGCGAGAAAGGCGACGATGCGTCGCATCGAACTCCTCCTGGGCAGGACGGCGCCCGGAGTCCCCCGCGCGCCGGGGCCGTGAGGCGGCGACGTCGGGAGGTCCGTGCGGAGTTGGCGAGCGGCTCGTGCGGGGGGCGAATGCCCCGCGTCTCGGAGGACCGAGGTGCCGGGGAACCTAACACGGAACATGTATCAACGGAATCCCCCCGGGAAGTCCATGGAATCCAACATTTATCGTCAGCCAAGCGGGGCGAACCCGCCCGCAGTCATTGACATGCCCATTTCATATAGCGATGCTTCCCTGCGGGATTACATCGTTGTACAACGCGCCGATCCGCTCACGGGAGCAACCATGAAGCGTGCCCGACGGTGGCCCGGGATGCCCGTCACCCTGGTCCTGACCCTGCTCCTCACCCTGCTCGCCGCCGCGATGGCGACCACCGCGGCCACCCCCGCCGCCGCGGAGCAGACACCGCTGCGGGCCGCCGACCCCAGCGTGCTCCGGGTCGGCTCCACGTACATCGCCGTCCAGGCGACGGGCGGCTCGATCGTCGTCCGCCAGGCCGACACGACCGCCGGACTCGCCACCGCCCCCGAACGCGCGGTGTGGACCGACACCGGAGGACTCGGCGAGGTCTGGGCCCCGGAGATCGTCCGTGACGGCGGCCGGTACTACGTCTACTTCGCCGCCGGCAAGGGCGCCGCGCACCGCATGTACGTGATCAGCTCGGCCGCGCCCGACAGCGGCTACACCCCCGCCACCCGGCTCGCCCTCCCCGACGACAAGTGGGCCATCGACGGGACGCTCTTCACCTTCGGCGGGCAGCGCTGGTTCGTCTGGTCCGGCTGGGCCGGCGACACGGACGTCGAGCAGAACCTCTACATCGCCCGCATGAGCGGCCCGACCACCCCCACCGGCGCCCGGTACGTCATCTCCCAGCCGCGCGAACCCTGGGAGCGGGTCGTCGGCCATCCGTACATCAACGAGGGCCCCGAACCCATCAAGGACCCCGCCGGGCAGCTGCACGTCGTCTACTCCGCCAACGGCAGCTGGAGCGACAGCTACTGCCTGGCCGACCTGCGGCTGCGGGCCGGCGGCGACCCCACCCACGTGTGGGACTGGTACAAGTCCAACGGCTGCCTCTTCGGCTCGCACCGCGACACCATGATGGCCGGCTGGGACCCCACCCTGTCCGTCGACGGTCCCGGGCACCACACCTTCGTCCTGCTCGACGGGGACATCGCCACCAGCCCGCCGGCCGGCCCGAGGTTCCCGCTCATGTTCCACGCCGTACGCAAGGGCACCCCGTACGCCTGGGAGAACCGCTACTGGCACACCGGCACCTTCTGCTGGTGGGGCGACACCACCTACCGCCGCGCGAACGTCCCCGGGCCGACCTCCGACACCGGGTGGAGCCTGAAGTTCTTCGAGTAGTCCCGGCCCGCGCCGGCCGAGGTCCCGACGCCTCGCGGGCGGCGCAGCGCCGGACCGTCAGGACGGCGGCGCGGTGCTGCCGCGCACCACGAGACGGGTGGCGAGCTCGACCCGCAGGTTCTCCACGCGCTCGCCGTCGATGATCCTCAGCAGCGTCTGGGCCGCCATGGCAGCCATGTCGAAGAGCGGCTGGCGGACCGTGGTGAGCGGGGGGTGCGTCCAGCGCGCCACCGGCAGGTCGTCGAAGCCGACGACGCCGATGTCCTCCGGGATCCGCAGCCCCCGCCCGCGCAGCTCCTCGTACGCGCCGAGGGCCTGGAGGTCGCTGGCCGCGAAGATCGCGGTGGGCGGCGGCTCCCCCACCGCCTCCAGCGCGTCGAGCAGCCGCGCGGTCTCGCGGCGCCCCGAGGCGTCGTTGAACTCTCCGTGCCGTACGAAGCCCTCAGGCACGGGCAGTTCGGCCCCCTCCATCGTCGCCCGGTAGCCGTCGGCACGGGCCCGGCTGCACAACAGCTGCCGGGGCCCGGCGAGATGGGCGATCCGGGTGTGACCGAGGGCGATCAGGTGCTCGGTGGCCGCCACCGCCCCGGCCCAGTTGGTGGCACCGACCGTCGGCACCAGCGCGTCGGCCTGTCCGACCGGGTCGAGGAGGACGAACGGCACGTCCATCGCGGCGAGCCTGCGCCGCTGCTGCTGGGTCAGGTCGGAGACGACGAGGATGGCGCCGTTGCTGCGGCGGGCCGCGAGCTGTTCGATCCACTCGCGGGTGTCGGCGCTGCGCCCGTGGACGGCGGAGAGCACCATGCTCGCGCCGGCCTCGTGCAGCACCTCGTCCACGCCGCGCACGATCTCGACCGACCAGAGGCTGTCCAGTTCGTTGAGGACCAGGTCGACGACGCTGCCCCGGCGGCGGGCCGGACGCCGCCGGTAGCCGAGGGCGTCCGCCACCTCCTCGACGCGTCCCTTGGTGTCGGCCGAGATGTCGGCGCGCCCGTTCAGCACCTTGGAGACCGTGGAGACGGAGACCCCTGCCTCGGCCGCGACCATGTGCAGGGTGACCTTGCCGCCCGGGGCGTCGGTCCGCTCCTCCGTCATGCCCTGCCTTCCGCTCGTGGGGTGGGGGTGTCCGCCGGCTGTGCTCCCGAAGCCTAACGGGCGGTGCCACAGCCCTCCGCCGGTGTCCGCACAGGTCACGCCCACTCCCGGTGGACGGGTGCGGTGAAGTCGGCCGGCGCCCGCCCACCGGTGAGGTCCTGGGCGCACAGCCCGGCGAAGGCGCCGGTGAAGCCCCACGCCGTGTAGTGACCCGTCGCGGGATCGCCCCGGGTGGCGCCCTCGTCGGAGAGCGGAGACACGTCCAGGGCCTCCCCGAGCGGCCGCCACCGCGCGTCTCCGGCGCGCTCCCCCGCCGTGCCGTCCCCACCGTCCCGGCCGTCCTGGCGCCAGGAGAACCGGCCCTCGGCCCCCCGGACGGCGAGCCGCAGCTCCACCGGCCCGTCGCCGACCGGCAGGGGCGCGGCGGGCTCGGCGTACCGGCCGTGCTCGCACACTCCGAGCCTGAGCACGCGGCCCAGCTCCTCGTCCCGGGTGAGATGGGCGTAGTGCCAGAGCGTGGTGTTGTAGTAGTGGACCAGGCCCGCCATCGCCAGCGGCGATCCGGGGCGGAAGTCGAGCCGTACGGAGAAGTCGCCGTGGGCGGCCCGGCGGCGGCGGGCGACGAGGCTCTGCCCGTGCGTGGAGCCGAGCGACTGACCGCCGTACAGCCGGACTCCGCCGGGCAGCGGCGCCAGCCACCCGGGATCGGGGTGGCGGCGGAGGGCCGACCACGGCGGCGCGAGCCGCGCGGAGTCCGCCGAGACGACCTGCTCCGCACCGTCGGGCGCGGCCGGGGCGGGTGCCGGAGACGCGGACGGGGGTACGGGCGCGGGCGCCGGCGGCGACGGGCGGGCGGGTGCCGGGGCCCGGACGACGGTGCGGGGCAGGGCCTCGCCGCCCGGGACCGGGGCGGCGCCCGCGAGCCGGGGCCAGCCGTCCGGGGTCCACTCCACCCTCTGGAGCGCGGTCTCGCGCCCGAGGACGCAGGCGCCGCGAGGGGTCAGCGGGCGGGCGGTCAGATGGGCGAGGTACCACTCCCCCGCGGGGGTCTCGACGAGGCTGCCGTGGCCCGCCTTCTGGAGCGGGGCCTCGGGGTGGTGCCGGGAGGTGAGGAGAGGGCCTGCGGGGTCGGCCTCGTACGGGCCGGTGAGCGAGCGGGAGCGGGCGACGGTCACGGCGTGGTCCCAGGAGGTGCCGCCCTCGGCGGTGACGAGGTAGTGCCAGCGGCCCCGGCGGTAGAGGTGCGGGCCCTCGGTGTGGGCGAGGGCGGTGCCGGTGAAGACGCGGTGCACGGAGCCGGTGACCGTGCTCCGGGCGCGGTCCCATTCCTGGACGAGGATCCCCGCGAAGGGGTGGCGGCCCGGCCGGTGGTCCCACTCCATCCACACCGCCCAGCTGCGTCCGTCGCCGTCCGGCCCGTCGTCGTGGAAGAGGGAGGGGTCGAAGCCGTGCGAGGGGAAGGGGACGGGGTCGGACCAGGGTCCGGCGAGGGAGGGGGCGGTGGTGACACGGTTGCGGACGTCCTTGAAGGCGCCGGCGAGATTGGTGACGTCGCTGTAGACCAGGTGGAAGAGGCCGTCGGTGTGGGAGAGGCAGGGCGCCCACACGCCACCGGAGTCGGGGCGGCCCGCCAGGTCGAGCAGCCGGTCCTCCTGGAGGAGTCCGCCGAGCGGGGTCCAGCGGACGAGGTCGCGGGAGTGGTGGAGGGTCACGCCGGGCGTCCACTCGAAGGTGGAGGTGGCGATGTAGTAGTCGTCGCCGACACGGAGGATCGACGGGTCGGGGTGGAACCCGGGCAGCACGGGATTGACGAGGACGGAGTCCTCGGGGGCGGTGGGGCGTCGGGGGGCGGGGAGAGGGTCGGGGAGGGGGACGGGGGTGCCGAGGACGGGCCCGGAGGTCATGTGCTCCTGCTTTCGGAAGGGGTCAGCCCTTGACGGCGCCGGCCATCACGCCGGAGACGATGCGGCGGGCGAGCACCGTGAAGGCGACGAGGACGGGGAGGGCCGAGACGACGACGCCGGCGAGCATGAGGGTGTAGTCGGTGTAGTAGCCGGCGGCGAGCTGGTTCAGCGCGATCTGGACGGTGCCGTTCTCCGGCGGCAGGGCGATCAGCGGCCAGAAGTAGTCGTTCCAGGCGAACATGAAGGTGAAGAGGCCGAGCACGGTGGCGGTGGTGCGGACGCCGGGGACGACGACGTGCCAGTACGTGCGGAGCAGCCCGGCGCCGTCGACGCGGGCGGCCTCGACGAGTTCGTCGGGGATGTTCTCCTCGACGGCCTGCCGCATCCAGAAGACGCCGACCGCGGAGACCAGCGCGGGCACGATCAGCGCCGACAGCTTCCCGTACATCCCGAGGTCGGTGACGAGGATGTACAGCGGGATGACGCCCAGCTGGGTCGGGACCATCAGGGTCACCACGACGCAGCCGAGCAGGAAGTCCCTTCCCCGGAAGCGGAGTTTGGCGAAGGCGAAGCCGGCGAGCGAGGACAGCAGCACGTTGGAGACGGCGGTGGTTCCGGCGACGAGGAGGGAGTTGCCCAGTGCCTGCCAGAAGGCGGACAGCTCGAAGACGCGCTGGATGTTCTCGATCAGGTGCCCGCCGGGCACGAGCGACGGGGTCGCGCCGGCGAGGACCGAGTTGTCGTCGTGGGAGGCGACGACGAAGCTCCAGTACAGCGGGAAGACGGAGGCGGCGGTGACGGCGGCCAGGAGCGTGTAGGCGAGCGGGCCGGCCGCGTCGAGACGCCGGGCACGGCGCGGGACCGCACGGTAGGGGCCGCCCGGTGCGCGGGGTGGGCGCGGGCGGATCCGGGTGGGCGGTGCGGTGGCGGCCATGGGTGTCCTCCGTGACGGGGCGGGCGGAGCGGGGTGGGACGGAGCGGGCGCGGACGGTTCAGGGGCGGCGCGGGCGGCGGGCGAGCAGGAGGTTCACGGCCGCCACGACGGCGATGACGAGGAAGAGCACCCAGGAGACGGCGGAGGCGTAGCCGGCGTCGTTGTTGATGAAGCCGTACTTGTAGAGCATCAGCGTCAGTGTCTGGAACTGGTGTTCCGCGCCGCCCTCCGCGTTGCCCTGCTGGTCGAAGAGGAAGGGTTCGGCGAAGAGCTGGAGGCCGCCGATGGTGGAGATGACGACGGTGAACAGGAGCGTCGGCCGGATGGCGGGCAGGGTGACCTTGCGGAAGGTGAGGAGGCGGGAGGCGCCGTCGATCGCGGCGGACTCGTACAGCTCGCGGGGGACGGCCTGCATGGCGGCGAGGTAGATGAGGGCGTTGTAGCCGGTCCATCGCCACATGACCATGAAGCTGATGGCCAGGTGCGAACTCCAGGTGTCGGCGGTCCAGTCGACGGGCGCGTCGATGAGGCCGAGCCCTTGGAGGGCCCAGTTGACGACGCCGTAGTCCCGGCCGAAGAGCTGGGAGAAGACCAGGGCGACGGCGACGACGGAGACGTACTGCGGGACGAGGACGAGAGCGCGCCAGACGGTACGGGCCCGCAGGTGGCGGTCGAGCAGCCAGGCGACGCCGAGGGCGGCGAGGAGCTGGGGGACGGTGGAGAGCAGGAAGATGCTGAGGGTGTTGAAGAGGGCGGTGAAGAAGTCGGTGTCGCCGAGCAGCCGCCGGAAGTTGTCCAGGCCCACCCACTCCCCCTGCCCGGCGAGGCGGTCCCAGTCGTGCAGCGAGACCCAGAAGGTCTGCAGCAGCGGGTAGGCGCCGAAGACGGCGAAGAGGAGGAAGAAGGGGGCGACGAAGAGGTACGGGAGCGCGTTCCGGCCCGGTCGCCGGGACGGGCGCGGGCTCGGCGCGCCCGGTCGGGCGGTCGGGAGCGGGCGGGTCTGGACCGCCATGGGGGTCTCCGGGGAGGTGGGTGGGAGGGAAGGAGGGACGGCGTGCGCGCGGGCCGGGTGGGTCGGGGGGGTGCCGGCCCGCCGTGAGCGGCGTGGTGGTGCGGCGGGCCGGCGGTCGGGGGACCCGGCTCTCCCCGGTCGTGCCGGGTCGGGTGGTGTCGGGGCACGTGGTGTCGGGTTGGGGCGCGTGCGCGTCAGGGCGGTTGACGCCGGGGCGGTCGCCTCGGAGCCGCCCGCGTCAGGACCGTGGTGTCAGCGAAGGTTCTTGGCGGCCTCGGCGAGCGCCTTGTCCCAGGCCGCGGCGGGGTCGGCCTTGCGCTGCTCGACGAGCTGGAGGGCGTTGCCGAAGGGGATGCGGACCTGCTGGTCCTTCGTGCCCCGGTAGTTGGGCTTCAGGGACTTGGCCGAGGAGGCGAAGATCTCGCCGGTGGGGGCCTGGGAGAACCAGTCCTGCGTGGCCCCCTTGACGTCGGGGTCCTCCAGCACGGGGACCAGGGAGGGCAGCGCGCCGACCGGACTGGTGAAGATCTTCTTCTGGGAGGCGGCCGAGGTGAGGAAGTCGGCCAGCTCGGCCGCCTCCTTCACGTGCTTGCCCTGCTTGGGCACGGTGAGGAAGGAGCCGCCCCAGTTGCCTCCGCCACCCGGGACGGAGGCGATGTCCCAGGTCCCGGCGGCGGACTCGCCGGCGGCGGTCTTGATGAGCCCGGTCATCCAGGCCGGGCAGGTCATCGTCGCCATCCTGCCGAGCTTGATGCCGGTGTTCCACTGCTGGGAGAAGGGCTGAAGGTTGGCGGACTGGCCGGTGGCGGTGGCCTGCGCGGTGGCGGTGAAGAACTCCTTCACCTTGGGGTTGGAGTCACCGATGTACCGGTCGTCCGCGTCGAAGAAGCCGAACTCGGTCTGGTTCATCATGGCCGTGAAGATGTTGCCCGAACTGTCGAACCAGGCCTTGTCCTTCACCTTGGCGCGGAACTTCTCGCCGGTGGCGAAGTAGGCCTCCCAGGTGGGCCAGAGCGCGGACACGGCGGCGCGGTCGGTGGGGAGGCCGGCCTGCGCGAAGAGGTCCTTGCGGTAGCAGACGGCGAGGCTGCCGACATCGGTGCCGTACCCCATGACGAAGTCGGAGGTGCCGAGGGTGGCCTGCTGCCACTTCCAGTCGAGGTACTCGCCCCGGCGTTCGTTCGCCCCGTGGTCGGCGAGGTTGGTGAACTTGTCCTTCACCGCGCGGAACTTGGGGAGGTAGCCCTCCTCGATGGCGACCACGTCGGCGGCCCCGCTGCCGGAGGCGATCTGGGTCGACAGCTGGTTGTGGTGCTGGTCGAACTGGGAGATGCGCTCCTTGATCACCACGTTCGGGTGGGTCCGCCGGTACTCCTCGATCAGCGGCTTGTAGCCGAAGTCGCTGAAGGTCGCGACGGTGAGCGTGATCGTTCCGTCCGCCGCCCCTCCCCCGCCGCCGCAGGCGGAGAGGGCGACGAGCGAGGCGGTGGCGGCGAGCGCGCCGAGGGTTCTGCGGGCACGGGAACGGCCCATGGTGATCCTCCGGGAAGAGGGCGACGGGTGGGTGCCACCAAGGTCGGGGACGACCGAAAACACTGTCAAGGTTTTCGCGAAAACTTCCGACAGAAGATCTGAGTCATCCTCAACCAGCCTTACCGAACTGCGACTTCCTCGCGAAACTTTTCGCTGGACCGCGCCGTTGACCTGCTGCGCGGTACGAAAAGCGCGCGGGCCGTTGACCCGCCCCTGCCTGGACCCCACCATGCGACCGCCACCGGCTCCCATGCCGCCGGCCCTCTCCCTTCCCCGACTCCGGAGGCCTCCGCATGCCCCGCCCCGCACCCCCGCTCCGACGCGCCCTCGGCACCGCCGCCGCGGCCGTCGCCGCCCTCCTCGCCTTCACCGCCCTGCCCACCCCCGCCGGCGCCGCCACCTCCGCGGCACCGCCCGGCCTTCCGCCGGCCGGGAAGGTCAGCCTGGTCCTGGGCCAGGACAGCGACACCCTCGGGGACTACCGCCGGGACGTCCTCGGCGACGCGTCCCTCGGCGCCCCCGCGCCCGGGGCGGTGACCCTCTACACCAATCTCGTCCTCGGTGGCTCGCCCGCGCCGCTCGCGGGGATGACCGGCCCCGCGAACTGGGGTGCGGGGACAGTGGACTTCGCCCGCACCCTGGCCGACTACCCCACCTCCTCGCTCGCCGTGGGCCTCTACCTGTCCGACGCCACCTCGGGCTGCGGCAACCAGCCGCTGCGCGCGATCATCGGCCGCCAGGACGCCGACGTCACCGCCGGGAACCCGAACCTCATCAGCCAGTACCGGGCCAAGGTCGACGAGATGATCAACCGGTTCAAGGCGTACGACAGGGACGTACTGCTCCGCATCGGCTACGAGTTCGACGGTCCCTGGAACTGCTACAGCGCGGACTTCTACAAGCAGGCGTTCCGCTACATCAAGGGCAGGATCGACGCCCTCGGCGCCACCCGGATCGCCACGGTCTGGCAGAGCGCGGCCTGGCCCGTCAACACCCACCCGGACCACCCGGAGTGGAACTACGTCGTCACCGACCCGGCCCACCTCGACGACTGGTACCCGGGCGACGCCTACGTGGACTGGGTCGGACTCTCCTCGTTCTACAACTCCCGCTCCGTGAGCACCCAGTGGGGCTGCGGGTCCTTCGACACCGACCCGGTCGGCCTGCAGAACCGCATCCTCGACTTCGCCCGCGCCCACGGCAAGCCCGCGATGGTCGCCGAGGCCGCCCCGCAGGGCGCGCGGACCGGCGCGAAGACCAGCAGCTGCATCTTCCGCAACAGCCCGACGGCCACCAGCGGGCAGGCCATCTGGGACGGCTGGCACGCGGGCTACTTCGACTGGGTCGACCGCAACAAGGACGTCATCCGCGCCGCCGCGTACATCAACACGAACTGGGACGCGCAGACGCAGTGGCAGTGCGCGGCGGGGGCCCAGGCCGGCGGCCCCGGCTGCGCCAACGGCAACTGGGGCGACTCCCGGGTCCAGGCCGACCCGACGGTGCTGAGCCGCTTCTTGTCCGAGATCAGGAAGCCGCTGTGGACCAACGGCACCACCGGTCCGACGCCGACCCCGACACCCACCCCCACGCCGACCCCGACCGGCACCCCCACGCCGACCCCGACCCCGACCCCGACCCCGACGACTCCGGGACCGCAGGGATACACCCAGGGCGTCACCGGCTCCGCCTCGGACGCCACGCTCTGGTTCGCCCCGCAGGGCTTCCAGGCCACGTTCGTCACGGTCCAGTACCGCGTCGACGGCGGCTCACCGCAGAACCACTTCCTCGCGTACGACTCCGCCGACCGGCGCTGGGAGCTGTCCCTGCGGGTCCCGGCCGGCGCCACCGTCTCGTACTTCCTCCACTACCAGCCCTCGACCCAGACCAGCCAGCTCACCACCCCTTCCTTCACCTGGCGCGCCGTCTGATCCGGCCGTCCCCGGGGCCGGGTGGCGCACCGGATGCGCCACCCGGCCCCCTGCCCCCGCACGCACCCCTCTCCCCCGCCCCTCCCTCGACGGAAGCAGCCACGATGCAGCACCCACGTCGCCCGAGGATCGCCGCCCGGCTCCTCGCCACCCTGGCCGCCCTGGCCCTGGCCGCGTTCGCGGCCCTGCCCGCGGGCCCGGCCTCCGCCCGTATCGACGACTCCCCCCGCACCACGTCCGCCGCCGCGGCGCCCGAGCTGCTGATCGGCCAGTCCACCCGGACCGCCTGGGACGACTTCCAGAGCTACGGGCAGGGCGCCGACGGCGGTTCGGTCTACTACGAGCTGCGCCGCGGCGACTGGGTGGGCGACAACCACCGCGCCTATGCGACGATGCTGGCCCAGCAGGGCGGGACCGTGCAGGTCGGGATCAGCTGGAAGGACAATCCGCCCGGCTTCACCGGCGGCGACGAGAGCGCCAAGGCGGCCCGCTCCCGCGCGGTCACCGCCGAGATCGCCTCGGGTGGACACACCGCCGCCCTCGACCGGCTGCTCGCCTTCACCGACGCGTACCCGGCCGCCCGGTTCAAGCTCCGACTCGACTACGAGGTCAGCTCCTTCTACCACTGCGCGGACGCGGCCTGCTCCTCGTACAAGAACGCCTTCAACCGGCTGGCCGCCCACCTGGACGCCCGCTCCCGCGCGCACAACCTGGAATACGTGTTCCACCCGGTCCGGGGCGAGTACGAGGCGATGTACCCCGGAGACGCGGCCGTCGACTGGATGGGCGTGTCCGTCTTCGCGCACGAGTTGTGCCTGCCGATCCACGACCGCGGGTACCTCTACAACGGCACCCCGCCGCAGAACTACGACATCGCCGCGAGCCAGTGCCGGAACGCGTACATCGGCACGGACGCGCACGGCAATCCGGCGGCGGTCTGGCGGAACTTCGACCACGACGGCAACGTCCTGAAGCTGGTGAAGTTCGCCCGCGACCACGGCAAGCCGGTCGTGCTGTCCGAGGCCGGCCTGATGAACTTCACGGCGGACGGCACGACCACCGACGGGATCGAGCAGGTCCGCGCCGAGCAGTGGGTGAACCGACTCTTCTCCCTCATGAACTACCGGGGACCGATCCCGAACCTGCCCGGCGAACACGACCTGCGGGGCGTGATCCGCTCCGTGGTATACATCGGCCTCGACTTCCGCTACGGCTGGGACGGCATCGAGGACGGCAGCTTCGACTTCCCGCCGGACACCACGTGGTTCGTCGACGGCCGGCTCTCGCGGTACGGCCCGGCCCGAGCGGCTTTCTGCCGGGGGTTGGCCGCGAACGGCTTCACCGCCCGCTGCCGCTGACGCGCCGTCCTCCGAGCCCGGTGGACATCGCTCCCCACCGCCACGCCGGGGGCGCGCCGAGGCCGCGCATCCCTCCGTGCCCAAGCACCGGAAGAGGGGGCGTACGGGGGGGGGATCGACGGGACGAGGTGGCTGGGCGATGACCACGGACGCGACGGGCGGCGAGCTCGGGAACAGCGGCACCGGACCGCCCCGTGGCGGCGAGGGGTCATGGCGGGTGGCGCCCGACCCCGGGCGTCCCGACGGACGGACCTGCGGTCATCTCCCGGACGTCAGGCGGCCGGCCGATCCGCCCGGTGGCGGCTGCGAGGAGTGCGCGGCCTCGGGCGGGGCGTGGGCGAGGCTGCGGTGGTGCGCGACGTGCGGACACGTCGGCTGCTGCGACAGCTCCCGGGGGCGCCACGCCTACGCCCACCACGCGGCCTCGGGACACCCGGTCGCCCTCTCCCTCGACCCCGAGGAGAAGTGGGGCTGGTGCTACGCGGACGAACTCTTCCTGATCGAGGATCCTCGGCCTCGTACCGGTCGAGGATCCTCAGCCCGGGACTGACCGAGGCTCCCCGGCCCCAGAGACCCCGGGTGTCTCAGAGTCCTCCGCCGACGCGGAACGCGAACAGCAGCGCCACCATGACGGAGCCGAGGGCGATCAGGGACACCCACACCATCGGGTGCTCCCAGATGCCCCCGTCCGGTCGCTCCTGATGCGCCGATGACGTGGAACCCTCGGCCGGGGGTGTCTCCCCGGGCGGTACGGGTGCGGGTACGGGTGCCGGCTTGTCGCTCATGACGCCTCCCGGGTCTGGACACCGTCAAGACCGTTCCCCTCCACGGTCTCGCCGGCCCCGTCGCCCTACAAGTCGCGTCGTTCGTGCAGCGAAACCGGATCGCGCCTCGACGGCGACGGGCCGGGGGTCCTCATCCGGTGCCGGCCCCGAGGTCCGCCAGGACCTCGCGGGCGGCGCGTGCCCCGGAGGCGAGAGCGCCCTGGAGCGAGCCCGTCGCCCGGTGATCGCCGCAGACGTAGCGGCCAGGGGCGAAGCGCGTGCCACGGGACAGGGCCAGGGGCGGGGGCATCGCGGGAAGGGCGTCGCGCACCGTGACGCGGTGCACCGGTTCCCAGGTGGACACGTCCGCTCCGTACGCCTCGCCGAGAGCCGTCTCCACCTCCGCCACCTCGTCGGGTCCCGGGGAACCGAGGACGGACGTCGAGACGAGCGCCCGGCCGTCGTCGGCGAACCCGGGGTGGACCTCCGTGAGGACGCAGGAGTTGAGGAACCGGCGCCGCTCGTCGACGACGAGGGTCGGCTCGGCCAGGGGGGACCGCGTGACCGCGTGGTAGAGCGTGGTCACCGTCCGGCCGCGCGGTACGTCGAGGCCGGGGAGCAGGGCGGCCGCGGCTCCCTGGCCGGTGGCGACGACGACGGTGCGGACCGGCAGCTCGCCGCCCTCGGCGAGGGCGACTCCGTCGGGGGTCAGCGAGGCGACGCGTACACCGGTGCGCAGGACGCTGTTGGGGAGCCGCGCGGCGAGCTGGGCCGGGATCGCGCCGATGCCTCCGGCCGGCAGGCACAGCGTGCCCCGCAGCATGCTGCGCCAGACGAGGTGGAAGAAGCGCGCCGAGGTCTCCAGGTCGTCCTCCAGGAAGACCCCGGAGAGGAAGGGCCGGAGGACGCTCTCGACGAGTTCGGCGGAGAGACCGGCGTCGGCGAGCGCGGTCGCCGTCGTCGCGTCCGGCCGGCGTCGCAGCCACGCGGTGGGCGCCAGCATGTCCCGTGCCGACAGCAGGCCGAGGGCGGTCAGGTCGCGGGCCGACGCACCCTCGACCGGCAGCAGTCCGCCGTGCCCCCGGCGCCGGCTGGGGTCCGTGAAGCGGCGGGGCCCGTCGGAGGTGTGCACCAGCATGCCCGCGGTGAACGGCCGCAGCCTGAGCGCCTTGAGGTCGAGACGCCGTTTGACCTGCGGGTAGGAGGTGTTGAACACCTGGAAGCCCCGGTCGAGGGTGAATCCGCCGATCCGGTCGGTCCGCATCCGCCCGCCCACGACGTCCTCGGCCTCCAGCAGGCGCACCCGCAGCCCCGCGGCGAGGAGGTCGGCGGCGCACGCGAGGCCGGACGCACCGGCACCGACGATCACCACGTCCAGATCCGCGTCCGGGTCCCCGCCCGGGTTCGTGCCTTCGCCGACGGTCCCGCGCATCGCCGTCACCGCTCCTCGGTTCCGTTCCACCCATTGGCCGACCGGGGCCACGTTACGCCGAGCGGCCGCCTCGTCGCGGGAGGACGCGACCGGGGCCGGGGCCCTCCGGTTCCGGTCGCCGCCCGGGAGGCGGTGGCGCATCCGGGAGGGGCCGGGCCGCCGAAGGAGAGACGCAGTCCTCCAGCGAAGGAGCGGGGCCATGGGTGTCGTCGGAGCCGGGGTTCTCGTGGTCGGCGCGACCGGTGCCATCGGCGGGCTGGCCGCCGGGCAGCTGACCGAGCGCGGCATCGCCACCGCTCTGGCCGGCCGGGACCGTCACCGGCTGGAGAAGCGTGCCGCGGCGCTCGGCGGGCGGCCCCGGCGTGTTTTCGACGCGTACGACCTGAACGGCTGCGCCCGGCTGGCCCCTTGGGCCGCGGGCGTGCTCGGCGGACTCGACGCGGTGGTGGTCGCCGTGGGCGTGGCTGGCTTCGGATCCGTGGCGGAGGTCTCGGACGCGTCGGCCGAGCATCTCCTCACCGTGAACGCCCTGGCGCCGATGGCGGTCGTCAGGGGCTCCCTGGGCGTGCTCTCCCCGGGCGGCGTCGTGGCCGTGGTGACGGGCGAGATCGTGGACCGCCCGGCGCGGGGCATGGGCGACTACGCGGCGGCGAAGTCGGCCCTCGCCGCCTGGCTCGGGGTGGCCGGGCGCGAGGTCCGCCGTGAAGCCCTCCAGGTGATGGACGTGCGCATGCCCCATCTGGACACCGGTTTCGCCGCCCGCGCGGTGGTGGGCACGGTCCCGGCGCTCGGCCCCGGGGCGGACCCGGCGGAAGCCGTGCGCGAGCATCTGGTCGTCCCCGTCCTCGACGCCTTGGACCGCCGCTGAGCCGTCCGGCCGGAACCGGCGCCGCCATGGCGCCGATGCCGCTTCAGACCGTCCCGGCCTCCCCTTCCCCGGCCTCCCGTCCCCCGGCTTCCCCTTCTACCGGTTCCCCGTCCGGGGGCGGGGTCACCAGCAGTGCGGCGACGAGTTCCGTCGTACGGCGGTGCCAGTCGGCCGCACCGAGGAGCATCGCGTGTCCCCCGCGCCCCATGACGATTCCCTCGGCGTGGGCACCCGCCGCGTTCGCGCGCCGGACGAGGTCCCAGGTCGCCGACGCCGAGGTGACCCGGTCGGCCTCGTCGTGCAGCAGATGGATACGCCGGCCGGCGAGGTGCCCGACGGGCTCGCCGGGCGGACACCAGGGCGCCAGGCCGACCACTCCGCGGACCGCCGGATGCCCCGCCGCGCGCAGGGCGGCCCGGGCCCCCATCGAATGCCCGACGAGGACGACCGGGACGTCCCCCGCCGTCCGCGCCAGCGCCGCGAGCGCGGCCTCGGCGTCCCTGGCCGCGTCGGCACGCGGGCCGTTCCAGCCCCGGTGGCGGTACCGGACGAGCGCGACGAGCACGTCCCGGTCGGCGAGCGTCCGCCTGAGCCGGGCCGCGAACGGGCGCATGCGCAGCGCCGGGAGATTGACCGGGGGCGGCGGCTCCAGGCCTTCGGAACGGCCGCCGTGCAGCAGGAGTACGGCGGCGGCGGGGACCGCCGGCGCGTTCAGGACGTCCAGCGGGTCCCCTTCGCTCCGGCGGGCGCCCTGGACCGGGGAGCTCACAGGGGCTCCGTCCGGCTCGTCGCGCGGCGGGGCGGGCGGGGGAAGAAGCCGCTCGTGCGGGCGGCGTAGTCCGACCAGCCGGGGCGGTCCGCCATGTGGGCGTCCAGCAGCCGCTTGCCGCTCCCCCAGATGAGGAGTCCGCTCATCACCAGGGGGGAGACGAGGGTGAGGACCGCGGTGGTCCAGCTCGCGCACGCCGTCAGGTAGAGGCCCCACCAGACCAGGAAGTCCCCGAAGTAGTTGGGGTGCCGGGTCCAGCTCCAGAGGCCCTGATCCATGACGCGCCCGCGGTGGGCGGGGTCGGCCTTGAAGCGGGCCAGCTGATGGTCGCCCACGGCCTCGAAGGCCAGGCCGACGGCCCACAGCACCAGTCCCGCGACCAGGAGGACGTCCACTCCCTCGGGGAGGTAGGCGGCGGCCTGGACGGGGAGCGAGACGAGCCAGACCAGGCCCCCTTGGAGGAGGTAGACCTTGCGCAGCGCGTAGAGGGCGGGGCTGCCCGGGGCCTTGGCGAGCATCCGCGCGTAGCGGGGGTCCTCGCCGTGGCCGCGTCCCCTCCGGGCGATGTGGACCGCGAGCCGCAGGCCCCAGAGGCAGGTCGCGAGGGTGACGACGAGTCGCCGGGTGTCGTCCCCGTACCCGGCGGAGAGCGCCCAGGTGACGAGCGCGACGGCGGCGAAGGCGAGACCCCAGGCGACGTCGACGATCCGGTGGACGCCTTGCCTCAGGCCCACGGCGAAGGTGACCAGCATGACCGCGAGGGCCGCGCCCGCCGAGGCGGCCAGGTTGACCGCGAAGGCCGATCCGTTCACCGGGGACCCTCCCCGTCCTCGCCGGTGGCGACCAGCCGCAGCTGCCTGACGTCGAGGTAGCGCGCGCGGAACCCGGCTTCCGAGTAGGCGAGATACAGCTCCCACATGCGGCGGAAGGTCCGGTCGAAGCCGAGTGCGTCGACCGCGTCCGGGTCGTCGACGAAGCGTTCGCGCCAGAGGCGGAGCGTTTCGGCGTAGTGGTCCCCGAATCCGTCGTCGTGCGTGATGTCCAGGCCGGCGGCGGCGCTCTCGCGGGCGAGGGCGTCCGGCGAGGGGATCAGGCCGCCGGGGAAGACGTACTTGCTGATCCAGGTGTGCGTGCGGGCGGTGGCGAGCATCCGGTCGTGCGGCATCGTGATGGCCTGGAGGGCCACGCGACCGCCGGGGGCGAGGAGGCCGCGCAGGGCGGTGAAATAGGCGGGCCAGAACTCCGCCCCGACCGCCTCGATCATCTCGACGCTGACCACGGCGTCGTACCGGCCCTCGACCTCGCGGTAGTCGCGCAGTTCGACGGCGACCCGCCCGGCCACCCCCGCTTCGGCGATCCGCCGCAGCGCGAGGTCGCGCTGCTCCCGGGAGAGCGTGACGGTCAGGACGTCGGCGCCGCGCGCGGCGGCCCGGATCGCGAGTTCGCCCCAGCCGGTGCCGATCTCCAGGAGCCGGGTGCCGGGGCCGACGCCCGCGAGGTCGAGCAGCCGGTCGATCTTGGCGTGCTGCGCCGCCGTCAGCGCGTCCGGTGTCGCGGGGAGGGTGTCGAAGAGCGCCGAGGAGTAGGTCAGGCTCGGGTCCAGGAAGAGCGTGAACAGGTCGTTCGACAGGTCGTAGTGCCGCTGGATGTTGTCGCGCGCGCCCTCGATGGTGCTGCGGTCCCGGAGCGGCCTGCGGTGTGCCCAGAGCCCGCGGAGACGGCGCAGCGGGGCCGGTACGAGGTCGTCGACGTGGGTGGCGAGCACGGTGAGCAGGCCGACGAGGTCGTCGCTGTCCCATTCGCCCGCCATGTAGGACTCGCCGAAGCCGATGAGGCCGTCGGCACCGATCCGGCGGTGGAAGGCCGCGGGGTCGTGGAGGGTGAGGGTGGGCGCGCCGTCCCGGAGCGCTGCCGGCTCTCCGGGGCGGGGGGCCGCGGGCCGGGGCACGCTCCCCGCTCCGTCGCCGTGCCGTATCCGCAGGGGCAGCCGGGTCAGCGCCCCTTCGACGATGCGTCGGGCGATGGCCGTGCGCAGGGCGGAGGCGCGCGGCAGGCGGGCGACGTCGGGCCAGCGCTCCGGGTCGGCGGGCGGGCGCGGGCCCACGATGCGGACGGAGGTGTCCGGCGAGGTGGAGAGTGTCACAGCATGCCTTCTCGGGTGGACGGCGCGGGGCGCGGGCGGACGGGGAGTCCCTTGAGGTACAGGCGGATTCCGTGCCGGCGGATGCCGGCGCTGACGGCCGCGGTGGACCAGGGGTGGCGGAGCGCCGCGGTCAGCAGACCGCGCGGGTCGGCGGGTCGGTGCCGGCCCCGGACGGTGGCGGTGAACGGCCGGCTCCCGTCCCCGAGCCGCAGCTGGACGGTGAGGTCGAGGCGGTCCCCGGGGAGCGGCAGCCGCATCCGGTAGGAGCCTTCGACGTCGAAGAACGGGGAGACGTAGAAGTCCTTCTCGACGTCGGCGCGTCCTTCGTCGTCGGGGCGCAGCAGATAGCAGTGGCGGCCGCCGTACGTGTTGTGCACCTCGGCGACGACGCAGACCGGGCGTCCGGCCCTGTCGTGGCACCAGTACACCGTGAGCGGGTTGAACACGTAGCCGAGGACGCGGGCGTGGGCCAGCATGAGGACGCGGCCGTCGGCGTTCCGTACGCCGTGGGACGCGAGGTAGGCGTCGAGGCCGGCGCGGATGGTGGGGGCTCGGCCGCCGAAGTGGTCGCGGGCGTCGAACCGGGCGAGGGGGCGCAGGAGGCGGGGCAGCGAGGGCAGGGCGTCGAGGTCGACGAGCCAGAGGTAGGTGCGCTGGCGCAGCGAGTGGCGTACCGGCTGGACACGCGCGTGGGCGACCTCGCAGGTGTAGAGCGCGGGTGTCGCGGGAGTGGCGTCGGCGGACATCACCAGTCCACCCCCAGGGTCCGGGCGGCCTCGACGCCGGAGCGGCAGCCGTCCTCGTGGAAGCCCCAGCCGTGGTAGGCGCCGGCGAAGGCGGTGACGGAGGTGGCGAGGCCGGGGAGTTCGCGCTGGGCCGCGACCGATCCGGGGGTGTAGACGGGATGCTCGTACACCATCCGGGCGAGGACGGTGCTCTCGTCGACGCGCCGGCCGGGGTTCAGGGTGACGAGGTGCGGTTCGGGGACGGCGAGGCGCTGGAGGCGGTTCATGTCGTAGCTCACCCGCACGCTTCCGGGGCGGGCCGCGCAGGACGGGAGCCAGTAGTTCCAGGAGGCCCGCGCGTGGGGCGAGCGGGGCAGCACGGACTCGTCCCGGTGCAGCACCGTCGGGTTGCGGGAGTAGGTGAAGGCTCCGAGGACGCGCCGCTCGTCGGGCGTGGCGTCCGCGAGCATCCGCAGCGCCTGGTCGGGGTGGACGGCGACGACGACGGCCGCGTGCGTCTCGGAGCGGCCGTCCTCGGTGGTCACGCGCGCGTGGTCGGGGCCGCGCTCGATCGACCGCACGGGGGTGGAGGTGCGGACGGAGGCGAGGTGCTTGGCGACCTTGTCCACGTACGCCGACGAGCCTCCGGTCACGGTCTTCCACTGGGGCGAACCCGTGACGGAGAGCAGCCCGTGGTGGTCGAGGAAGCGGAAGAGGTACGCCGCCGGGTACTGCAGGGCGGTGTCCGGGGCGCAGGACCAGACGGAGGAGACGAGCGGGACGGCGAAGTGGCCCACGAAGTACGGGGAGAACCCGCCGCGCCGCAGGAAGGTCCCGAGCGTCCTGGTGTCGTCCCCGGAGGCCAGCAGCCGCCGCGCGGCGCGGTGGAAGCGCGGTACGTCGGCGAGCATCCGCAGATGGCGGGGGCGGCGCAGGTTCCCGCCGCTCAGCAGCCCTCGGGGGCCGCGGGCGCCCGCGTATTCGAGGCCGCAGCCGTCGCACCGTACGGACATGCTCATCTCGGAGTCCTGGGTGGCGACCCCGAGCTCGCGGAAGAGCCTCAGCAGGTTCGGGTAGGTGCGCTCGTTGTGCACGATGAAGCCGGTGTCCACGCGTACGGTGCCGCCCGCCCCGGTCGGGAGCTCGTGGGTGTGCGCGTGGCCCCCGAGCCGGGAGTCGGCTTCGTACAGGACCACGTCGTGCGACCGCGACAGCACGTACCCGGCGGTCAGTCCCGCCACTCCCGATCCGATCACCGCGACACTGCGCCGGTTCATGTCTGCCCCCTCGTGTACGTCGGTTTCCGCCCGCGCGGCTCGCCGTCTCTGTCTCTTCGGTGCCGAGGCCCTCGCGGATGGGTGCGGGGGCCTTCGCCCGCCGACGACTCCTCCGGCCCGGTCCCGCGGGCCGTCCGGGACGCCGCCGGCTCTCGTCACCGCGAGGGGCGGGCACCGACCGGGCGAGTGCGCCCGGCCCCCTCAGGATCGAGCGAACGGGAGCCCCGGCTCAAGACGCATCGTTTGCGCATCGATGTCGTGCCGGTATCGCCTCGTCCGCACGGCGTTCCGCCCGCGAGGGGAGAGGAGGCGCTCACACGCGCTGGTCTCGGGGCCGGGCCGTGGCGGGTCGGGCGGATCAGTCCGACCGCGCCGCCTGCCACGTCCAGGACTCCCGGTGCGGGAGGCCGTCCAGCTCTCCCCGGCCGGTGCACCAGAGCAGTACGGCGGCGGGGTCTCCGTCCGGGGCGTCAGGGAAGAGGCGGTCGAGCACGGCGGCGCTCAACGCCGCCGGAGGGCGCCAGTCCACGGACAGCCCCCGCGTGATGTCGTGGGTGTGCAGCAGGATCTCGGCGACGCCCATCGCCGCGAACCCCTCGGGATCGCAGGGACCCCAGTGCCAGGCGCGCAGGGCCGGGTCGGCCGACGCCAGCGCGGCGCCAAGCAGCCGGGCGCACGCGGTGACGGTCCGGAGGACCTCGGCGGGGGTGGCGGTGGGGTGGACGTTCAGGTCCATCGGCAGGTAGGAGTCGGTGGGCTGTGCCGCCAGTTGGCCCGCGTAGGCCAGGAGGTCGTGCCCGACGTGCGCCGCCGTCCGCCGGCAGGTCCAGGTGAGCGAACCCGCCCGTACGGTCCAGTCCTCGCCGGTCAGCGGGTCGAGAACGCGCAGCATCTCCGCCAGCGCGGCGTCGACGTCCTGATGGTCCATGCCGGGATCCTTCCCCTCCGCGCCGCGACCGGACCGTCTGTCTTTCTGTCTTTCTTTCTGTCTTTCTTCCTGTCTGCCTGTCCGTCCGTCCGTCCGGGTGTGGTCCCCACGCTGTCATGCTGCACCTCAGCCTCACCCTGAAGTTCAGGGTGAGGCTGAGACGGTGAGGGAGCTGGGGCCGGCACCGACGCCGGCACCGGCACCGCGCTTCGAGGGGCCGTCGGCGTATGGCGCCCTCTCGCCGAACCGGTGGACGAAGTCGTTGGTTCCGTATCCGGTGCCGGGTGAACTCGTTGCAGGGTTCATGAAGAAGGTCTCCACCGCTACGACTCCCGCCCCTGTCGGTACGCCGCGGGGGCGGACGATCCCCGCCATGCGAGGCGACGTGCGCGAGGGAAGGGATCTGCTGGCCTGGGGCCTGGACACGGTCCGTCCCACGCTGGAGAAGATCCTCGCGGAGCTGCCCGGCGAGGTGGCGCCACTCGCCAGGTACTGCAACGGCTTCCAGCACGCCGACGGCACGCCGATCGACCCGCCCAGAACCGGGAAGTGGCTCCGGCCGACCCTGGTCCTGCTGGCCGCCGGCGCGGCGGGCGGCGACCCCGGCGAGGTGCTGCGGATCGCCGCCGCGACGGAGCTGATGCAGGCCTCGTCGCTCCTGCACGACGACATCGCGGACGACGACCGGGCCCGGCACGGGCTGCCCGCGGCCTGGGTCGCGTTCGGGACCGGGCCGGCTCTCTTCCTCGGGAACATCCTCGCCGCCAAGGCCCTGGAGGTCGTGGCCGAGGAGTCCGGGACCGCCCCCGCGCTGCTGCCGCTGGCGATCCGGGCACTCGTCGAGCTGAACGTCGGGCAGACCCGCGACTGCCTGCTGGAGCGACGCGAACCCGGTGACGTCTCCCTGCGGGAGTACGAGGAACTGTGCACGGGCAAGACGGACAACCTCGTGCGCTTCGCCCTGGTCTGCGGTGCCACGCTCGGCGGCGCGAGCGACCAGGCGATCGACGCGCTGCGCAGGGCCGGCCTGCACGCCGCGCTCGCCGGGCAGGCCGGCAACGACATGGGCAACGTCTGGAACGACGGCATCGCGACCGGGAAGACCCCGCTGACCGATCTCCTGACCGGAAAGCACACCCTGCCCGTCATCCTCGGCCTGCGGACCGCCCCCGGCCCGCTGCGGGACTCCCTCCGCACCGCGCTCCGCGACGCGGTGGGCGATCCGGAGGCGGCACACGACGCCGCCGCACTCCTCGAACGCGCCGGCGGCCGCACCGCGGTCGAGGACTACCGTGCCCGCCATCTCGCCCAGGCCCAGACCGCGCTGGCCCGCGCGGACCTGCCCGGACGGCGCTCCAAGGCCGAACTCGCCTCACTGATCGACTACGTCGTCACCCACACCCGCTGACCTCACCGGACCGCGGCCTTGCCGCACATCGTCTCGTCTCGACCGGCGGCGCATCAGGCCCCGGGGCCGGGCGCGGAGGCCCGAGGGGATCGGTCCCGCCTGTCGATGGACTCCCCGACCTCTTGGATGGCGCCGCGGATCAGGTCTCCGTAGGGGTCCTGGGGAAGGCTGGGAGCGTGCTCCCTGGCCGCGTCGATGTGCGCGGTGGCGGCTTCGAAGGAGCCGAGCCGGCGGTAGTCGTCTGCGAGGTTGAGGTGCAGGGACGGGTAGAAGCCCGCGATGCGGAGACCGGCGTGGTGCTCCCGGACGCGCAGGTCGGTCACGGCGTCGGCGGCGTCCAGGGCCCGGATGTCCCAGGCGAGGGCCTGGGCGGGGTCCTCGTAGAGGTCTGCGAGGTAGTGGGCCAGCGAGCAGCGGTGCAGCGGGTCGCCCGTGACGCCGATCCCGGACCACAGGCCCAGCAGTTCACGGCGGGCCGAGGCGATGTCACCGGTCCTGGCCCGGACGACGGCGTGCCCGATGGCTTCCATGGTCGGGTCGGCGGCGGGTGCGGCGGGTGTGGCGGTCATGGTTGGCTCCTCGTCGTCCTTCTCAGGCGGATCGTTCAGGCGGACGGCTCAGGCGAAGTCGTCGGGCGGATGGCTCGGGCGGAGTGGTCGGGCGGATGGCCCAGGCGGAGTGGTCGGGCAGATGGCCCAGGCGGATTTCAGGCGGAGTGGTCGGGCTCGACGGGCATGGCCAGGGTGGTGAGATCGCCTCGGTCTGCGGAGCGGATCGCGACGGGCTGGTCGTGTCCGCGCAGGTCGATCAGGAGGTCGGGGCCGATCGCGGTACTCACGGCGGGATAGAGGGTGGTCAGCTCGAACTCGATCCGGAGGCCGGGGCCCACCACGGTCCCCGGGAGCGTGAGGACGGCGTGTCCCTCGTCCGCCGTCATGACGCTCACCCCCTGGTCGGCGACGTGCAGCCCGACGCGCTCGCCGGGAAG
The DNA here is from genome assembly GCF_043081625.1 of Streptomyces sp. NPDC014861. Lineage (NCBI taxonomy): Bacteria > Bacillati > Actinomycetota > Actinomycetes > Kitasatosporales > Streptomycetaceae > Streptomyces > Streptomyces sp. NPDC014861. The sequence goes on along the minus strand of NZ_JBIBWV010000015.1, from coordinate 79,613 downwards.
TTCCTCCAGGGCACGCAGGAGCGGATCCTTCGCGACGGTCACGCGCGTCGTGACCTCGCCCAGGGACGCCAGGAGCTGCCTGTGGTCGGGGTAGTCCTCGGGCAGTAGTCGGCAGTGCCGGTCCTCCTGGCCCGCGACGCGGAAGCAGATCCCGTCCGGGAAGGCTTCCAGTCGCACCAACGGGCTGCGTCGGGTCGCCGCGACCGCGGAACGCAGTTCGTCGCCGTGGACGGTGCCCGCCCATGGCCGCCTCGGCGGTTCGATCGGCACCAGGGTCCGGGTGGAGAGCCGGTACCGGTCCGTGGCGGTCAGGGTGACCGCCTCGTGATCGGCCTCGACGCGCAGCCCGGTGAGCGCCGGCACCCCGGGCTCGTGGGCCGCCGCGGTGAGGACCTGCTCGACGGCGTCCGCCAGGACGGGACCCTTCAGCACGGCGAGGGGAAGACCCGGGGCGTCGCGGAAAGCGGCCTTGATGAGCGCGGCCTTCCGCCGCACGGCTGCCGCGTTCCCGACGACCTCGGCGACGTGCTCGTCGAGCAGGCGGGACGCCTCGTCGGCCCCGGCCCCGAGGACCGCCTCGACAGCGGCGAGGGGCATCGCGAGCTCGCGGAGCCGGCGCAGTGCGGTCGCCCGGGCCACCTGGTCGGCGCTGTAGTAGCGGTACCCGGTGACCGGATCGACCTCGGCGGGGGGCAGGAGCCCTGAATCGGCGTAGAACCGCAGGGCGCTGGAGGTCAGACCACTGCGGCGGGCGAAGGCCCCGATCGGCATCAGCTCATCGTTCGGCACCTCGTCATCATGGAGTTTCGACCCACTCGAAGGTCAACACGGACGCCTCGCGCCGCCGGCCGCGAGCGCGGCGCGCACCACACCGTCCCTCCGACGCGGGGACGAGCAGTCACGGGCGCGTGACGCGGCGGTAGGCGGCGCGGGCGTGGAGCAAGCGGGCCAGGACGGTCCCGGTGACGGCCGCGGCGAGCAGGCAGGCGAGACGTCCCGCGTCGTGCGTCGCCGTCCAGGTGAGCCGGCCCACGGGCGGGATGGCGAAGCCGTTGAGGGCGACCCAGCAGAGCAGCGCGGTGCCGGGTGCGGCGATGAGCCGGGCGCCGGTGCCGGCCAGTGCGGCGATGAGGGACAGGACGGCGAGGTCGAGGGCGGGGTCGCCGTGGTGGTCCAGGAAGTTGAGGGCGGTGACCAGAGCCAGGGCCGCCGCCGAGGTCGCGACCCAGACGGAGGGCGTGGCCACGGGGTCGGGGACCGGACGTGGTCCACCGCCCATCGGCTTCCACTCCACCATGCGATCCTCCTCCGCCGACGCTCCCCGCCGTCGGGGCCCCCGCCATGGTGCACCACGACCCCGCACGCCTTCGAAATCCAGGTCTTTTTGGTGCTGGATGCCCCGTATGCCAGACGCGCCGCACCACCGGGACTCCGCACCTGACGCTCCGCGGCCTCCTCCGCCCCTCCTCATGCCCGCCCTGAACCTCGCAGCCGCTCTCACGAAGCTCGCCGCCGGCCGGTGCGCTTCCGCTGAGCGGCGCCCTCGCCCGTCACGGTTCGATGAGGCCGACGCGGATGGCGTAGCGGGTGAGACCCAGGCGGTCGCGCAGGCCGAGTTTCTGGAGGAGGTTCGCGCGGTGGCGTTCGACCGTCTTGACGCTGATGACGAGGAGGTCGCCGATCTCCTTCGAGGTGTGGCCCTCGGCGACGAGTTTCAGGATCTCCTCCTCGCGTTCGGTGATGGGCCGGGCGGGGAGGGGATCGCCGCCCCGGGCGCGGTCTAGGTAGGTGCGGACGAGGGTGGTCTCCGCCCCGGGGTAGATGAAGGGTTCGTCGCGGAGGGCGGCCCGGCAGGCCTCGACGAGGTCGCGGTCGGCGACGGACTTGGGGACGTATCCGGAGGCGCCGGCCCTGAGCGCTTCGAAGAAGTACTGCTCGTTGTCGTACATCGTCAGCATCAGGGTGCGCAGCCCCGGGCGTACGCGGGCGAGCTCGCGGGCGGCCTGGAGGCCGGTCCTGCGGGGCATGGCGATGTCGAGGATGGCCAGGTCGACGCCCTGCTCCCGGGCCCGGGCGACGGCTTCGGCCCCGTCGGCGGCCTCGGCCACCACGGTCATGTCCGGTTCGGCGTCGAGGATGAGCCGTACGCCGCGGCGGACCAGGGCGTGGTCGTCGGCGAGCAGGATGCGGGCCGGCGCGGTCATCCGGGGCTCCCCGGCCGATCCTCGGGCCCGGTCCCTGGAAGGTCCTCGGACCCGGTTCCCCGCCGGTCCTCGGGTCCGGTACCGGTACCGGTACCCGGGAGGTTCAGGCGGACCTGGGTCCCGCCGTGGGGTCCGGCGCCGAGGACGAGCTGCGCGCCGATGAGCAGCGTGCGTTCCCGCATGCCGCGGATGCCGGCCCCTTCGGCCGCGTCGCGCAGTCCCTTGCCGTTGTCGCGGACGAGCAGGGCCACTCCCCCGCGCGGCAGCGGACGGAGGTGGACCTCGACCGCGTCGGCGCCGGAGTGGCGGGCCGTGTTGGTGAGCGCCTCCTGGGCGACGCGGTACACGACCAGTTCGGCGTCCTGGGCCAGCCGCGGCAGACCGGGGGTGATGTGGGTGGTGACGCCGAGGCGGAAGGTGGTGAACTCGGCGGCCAGCGCGCGCAGGGCGCTGTGCAGGCCGAGTTCCTCCAGGACGCCGGGGCGCAGGCGGCGGGCGATGCGGCGGATCTCGTCCAGGCCGGCGCGGGTGGTCTCCTGGGCCTGGTGGAGGTCTGCGCGCACGGGCTCCGGGACCTGGTCCGCCGTGTGCTTGAGCTGGAGGAGTACGGCGGTGAGGGTCTGGCCGACCTCGTCGTGGAGTTCCTGGGCGATGCGTCGCCGCTCGGCCTCCTGCGCGGACAGGACCCGGCCGGCACTGGTGGCCCGTTCGGATTCGAGGCGGCTCAGCATCGCGTTGAACGTCGTCGTCAGCTCGGCGATCTCCCCGGTGCCGGTGACCTCGGTGCGATGGCCCGGCTGGAGGAGGTCGGCGGTGGCCATGGCGCGGCTCAGCCGCTGGAGCGGGGCGAGGCCGAACCGCAGGAGGGCGGCGTTCGCGGTGAGCATCGCCATGAGTCCGGCGATCAGTACCAGGGCCTCACCGAGCAGGACGGGGGTGGACACGGTGACGGGGCCGAGGAGGAGGAGGACGGCCACGACGAGCACGGCGGCGTTCATGAGGAAGATCCGCCAGAACAGCGACATGGTCCCGTGCCTTTCGCCGGGGGCGCCCCCTCGCCGCCACCACCACGCGCCCCGGCCCGTACCGGGACGCCGACCTTCGGGAGACCCATCGGTCCCTCCCTTCAGCGTGACCGGTGGCCGCTCCGCTTGTCCATCCGTGATGGCACCCACGTCGCGGCCCGGCGCGCGCCTGCCGCCCGGTCCCTCGGTGCCGCGGGCGCCGCCCCCACGATGCTCGCGGGGCTCATCCGGTGGGGGGAGGCCGGCCGCGGCGCCCGCGGGCGGGCTGGAAGAGGTGCGCCGCGGTCGCGGTGAGGGCCAGGCCTCCGGCGAGCAGCAGGGCCTGGGGCAGGACGGCGCCGGCGACGCCCGCGGCCAGGGCCGCGGTCAGCGCGAGCCAGGCGAAGCCCCGCCGGGACGGGCGGGGACGTCGTCGGGACGGGCCGGGCTGTCGGGACGGGCCGGACTGTCGTCGGTCGCCCTGGCGCGGAGAGTCGGACATGGCACCGCTCCTTCCTGGTTTCCCCCCGCCGTGCTCCGCGCGCTCCGCGTCCCTCCTCGCCCTCCTCGCCCTTCTCGCCCCTCGCGCCCCTCGCAGTCCCGTCAGGCGAGCACGAAGTACCGCAGCCAGACGTACAGGCCGGCGAGGGAGGTGGTGACGGCGGTGACGACCAGGCCGTACCGGCTGAACTGCCAGAACGAGATGTGGTGGCCGGCGCGGTCGGCGATGCCCACGGTGACGACGTTGGCGGAGGACGCAATGATCGTGGCGTTGCCGGCGAGGTCCGCCCCGAGGGCGAAGGACCACCACAGCACGGCGGCGTGCTCGATCCCGCCGGAGGCGGCGACGACCTCGGAGACGATCGGGCTGACGGAGGCGACGAACGGGATGTTGTCGATCACGGCCGAGGGCACCACGGAGCCGAACAGGAGCGCCATCGAGGCCCCGAACAGCTGCCCCTCGGTCGCCCGTGCTGCGGCCTGCCCGAGATCGGCGATGATCCCGGTCTGCACCATCGCGCCGACCATGACGAACAGCCCGGTGAAGAACGCGAGCGTCGGCCACTCCACGTCGCGCACGACCTCCCCCGGGTCGAGCCGGGAGACGGCCAGGAGCAGCAGCCCCCCGCTGATGGCCACCACCGAGGGCTCCAGGTGCAGCGCGGTGTGCAGGACGAAGCAGACCATCACGATCAGGATGACCACGCCGCTGACGGCCAGCAGCCGCGCGTCCTTGATCGCGTCCCTCGCGCGCAGCTCCATGACCCGAGCCGCGCGCTCGGGGTCGTAGGTGAAGGCGTGGCGGAACATCCAGCGCGCCATCACCGCGAAGACGACGACGAGCAGGGCCGCGATGGGCGTCATGTGGAGCAGGAAGTCGTTGAAGGAGAGCCCGGCCCGCGAGCCGATCATGATGTTGGGCGGATCGCCGATCAGGGTGGCGGCGCCGCTGATGTTGCAGGCCATCACCTCGGCGATCAGGTACGGAACCACGGGGAGGGCGAGCCGCTCGCACACCAGGATGGTCACCGGCACGAGCAGGAGGACGGTCGTGACGTTGTCCAGCCACGCGGAGAGGAGTGAGGTCACGAGGATCAGCAGGACCATGAGCCGGTACGGCCGCCCCCGGGCCCGTTGCGCCGCCCAGATGGCCATGAACTCGAACACGCCCGTGCGCTTGAGGACCGAGACGATCAGCATCATGCCCAGGAGCAGGAAGACGACGTTCCAGTCGATCCCCGCGTGTTCGGAGAAGAAGGCGTGCTCGGGGGTCGTCGCCCCGATGAGCAGCATGACCACGGCGCCTCCGAGCGCGGCGGCCACCCGGTGGACCCACTCGGTCGCGATCAGCACGTAGACGACGACGAAGACCGCCAGTGCCAACCACGTGGTCATGCTCACGGCGGCACCACGCCGACGTCACGGCGGGCCGGGAGGGGATGTCTTCGGCAGGAGTGGGGGGACGGTGAGGTCATCGGCGCGGACTCCGTTCGTGCCGTGGCCGCGAACACGCCCACCGCCCCGGCCCGGACGCCGCCGCACGCCACGCGTCACGCGCTGCGGTCCGGCACCACGCGAGGCACCAGGAGTGCTCCTCCACCCCACCCTCACCGACGGTGCCGCGCCGCCGCATCGGGGCCGGCACCCATCTTCGCCCCTTTTCCTCCCTTTCCCTCCCTTACGGGGCAGCGCCGTCGGCGGTCCGGTCGACGGCGCTGCCGTCCGCGGGGGTCAGCTCTGCCCCGTGTCGCCGGAGCCCTTCTCGTACGAGCTGGTGCCCGAGTCCAGGAGCGGTTCCTGCTCGGTGGGGGCGTCCTTCAGGTGCGCCGGGGCGAAGGCGCGCAGCACGTGGTAGCCGGTGATGACGACGATCGTGCCGAGCGCGATGCCGCCGAGCTCGAAGGTGTCGGTGAAGGTCAGCTTCACACCCCCGACGCCGATGATGATGCCGGCGGCGGCCGGGACCAGGTTGAGCGGGTTGCGCAGGTCGACCTTGGCGTTGATCCAGATCTGGGCGCCGAGCAGGCCGATCATGCCGTAGAGGATGACGGTGATGCCGCCGAGGACGCCGCCGGGGATCGCGGCGACGACCGCGCCGAACTTGGGGCAGAGGCCGAAGAGCAGCGCGAAGCCCGCGGCGGCCCAGTAGGCGGCCGTGGAGTAGACGCGGGTGGCGGCCATGACGCCGATGTTCTCGGAGTACGTGGTGTTCGGCGGTCCGCCCAGGGCCGTGGACAGCATCGAGGCGGCGCCGTCGGCGGCGATCGCGGTGCCCAGCTTGCCGTCGAGGTTGTCGCCGGTCATCTCGCCGACGGCCTTGACGTGGCCGGCGTTCTCGGCGATCAGGGCGATGACGACGGGGAGCGCGACGAGGATCGCGGACCACTCGAAGCTGGGGCCGTGGAAGGAGGGCAGGCCGATCCAGTCGGCCTGGCCCACGCCGGAGAGGTCGAGCCGCCAGTGGTCCTCGACCTTGCCCGCGGGCGACATCGAGTGGATCTTGCCGAAGACGAGGTCGAAGACCCAGGAGACGGCGTAGCCGAAGATCAGTCCGAGGAAGATCGCGATCCGGGACCAGAAGCCGCGCAGGCAGACCACGGCCAGACCGGTGAAGAGCATCACCAGCAGCGCCGTCCACTGGTCCTGCGGCCAGTAGGTGGAGGCGGTCACGGGCGCCAGATTGAAGCCGATCAGCATGACGACGGCACCGGTCACGATCGGCGGCATCGCGGCGTGGATGATCCGGGCGCCGAACTTCCGCACGGCGAGACCGGCGAGGAAGAGCACCGCGCCGACGACGAGGACGGCGCCGGTGACGGTGGCGCTGCTGCCGCCGGAGGCCCGGATCGCGGCGGCGACGCCGACGAAGGAGAGCGAGCAGCCGAGGTACGAGGGGATCGTGCCCCGGGTGGCGAGCAGGAAGATGATCGTGGCGACGCCGGACATCATGATCGCGAGGTTCGGGTCGAGCCCCATCAGCACCGGGGCGACGAAACTCGCGCCGAACATGGCGACCACGTGCTGGGCGCCGAGACCGGCGGTGCGGGGCCAGGACAGCCGCTCGTCGGGGCGGACGACGGCCCCGGGGGCGGGCGTTCTCCCGTCCCCGTGCAGGGTCCAGCGCACGCCGAGATTCATGAGGTCGCTCCCGTTCTCCGGATCCGGCGGCCGTGTCGGGCCGCCGCGTCAGGCCGTAAAAGATCAGCCACATGTTATGCGCCGGGGGTGGGCCCGAAGGCGACCGCGCTGACCAGGCCGGACGAGGGCGGCGGGGGGCGGCCGGGTGGCCGGGTGGCGGCGGGGTGGCCGGGTGGCGACGACGCCTCCGAGCGCGGGCGGGCCCGCCAGACCGTCGGGCGGCACGGTCTCAGACAGGCGGGCGGAGCGGTCGGACAGCCGGGCGAGGCGGTCAGACCGTTCCGGGCTGTCGGTGCCCGTCCGTCGGCGGCTCGGGTGCCCGGCGTTCCGCCGGGGGCAGCAGCAGTACTTCCAGGGCCCGCGCGCAGGACCGGGCCTGTGCCAGGAACCAGTCGAGCCGCGTGTCCGTGATCACCTCGGGTGTCGCCCGGACCGCGAGCGCGAAGCGCGCGTGACCCGTCCGTTCCAGGACCGGCACCGCGACCGTCCGCACCCCGGGCGCCGACTCCCCGTCGTTCAGGGCGTGGCCCGCCTCCCTGACCCGCGACAACTCGGCCGCCAGCGCGCCTGGTTCGACGATGGTCCGGTCCGTGAACGCGTACAACGGCGGCAGTGCGAGCGGCCCCGGCTCACCCGCCCTCGGCCAGGCCAGCAGCACCTTTCCCAGCGCCGTCGAGTGCAGCGGCCGGCGCAGCCCCACCTTCGGTGTCACCGAGCCGCCCGCCACGATGACCGCGTACGGGCCGCTGCGCAGGGCCAGGTCGGCGGTGGCGCCGGTCCGCTCGGCCAGGTCGGCCAGCTCCGGCGCGGCGAGATGCAGTCCCCGCTGGTGGTACGAGAGCCGGCCGAGCTCCGTCACCGCGGGACCGAGCCGGTAGCGGGCCGTGCGGACGTCCTGCTCCAGGAAGTCGGCCGCGAGCAGGGTCCGGACCAACCGGTGGGCCGTCGAGGTGGAGAGCCCGAGCCGGCGGGCCAGGTCGGAGACGCTCAGGTCCGGCCGGTTGTCGTGGAAGCTGTGCAGCACGTCCAGGGCACGTCGGACCGCCTGGGCGCCCGCCGGGGCCCGTACGGGCTCGGCCTCGGTGGTCATGGCGTGGAATCCCCCTCGGTGATCGGCACCTCACGCTCCCACATGATGGGAGGCTGAACGACCCCGCAGGACGGGAGGAAACACTCCGTTCATACGCAATCCCACATGGTGGGAAGCGAGTTGTGACGAGCCGGAAGACCGTGCCATGGTTCCGGCCAACACCGCAGGAGAACACGGCGCCGGGAACACCGCGCCGCGGGTTCACGACACCGGAGGGAGCAGGTCCGCCATGAGCGTGCACATGTGCCGTACGACGCCGCACGCCGCTCCCGCTGTTCCTCCCGCCCTCCTCGGGCTCACCCGGCGCCGTCACATCGACCTGGCGCGGGTCGCGGGCACCGGCTGTCGTCGCGGCTAGCCGACGCCGCTCCCCCGCCCCACCCTTCCCACTCGCCCCGCGCCGTCCCCGGCCCGGCACCGGCGGCCCCCCGCTCCCGCCTTCCGCCCTTCCGCCTTCCGCCTTCGGTCTTCGGCTTCGGTCTTCCGCCGTCTGCCCTCTGCCCTCCGTCTCCTCCCTCGGCGCCGTACGCGCGCCGCCTCCTCCGCCGCGGCGTCGCGCCGTCGTGCCCGGCAGCGCCCCGGTACGGCACCGCCTCGCCCCCGCACCCTTGGACGCCTCCATGACCGACACCCGCGTGCCCGCCACGCTCTGGTTCACCCGCTGCCCCGTCCCCACCGCCACCGGTGTGGCCGCCGACCGCGGCTGGCTGGCCGCCGAGTTCGCGCCGGACGGCATCGCCGTCCGCTCCCTCCAGGACGCCGACCCGGGCGCCGACCGCTCCGCCCACTACACCCACGACCTGCCCGGCCTCTTCCGCGAGGGCGGCAACGTCCCCGCCCTGTGGGCGCGTTCGCGCGGCCAGGGCACCCGGCTGATCGGCCTCACATGGATCGAGGAGCGCCAGGTCGTGCTCGTCGCGCCCGGCTCCCCGGTGCGGGGCGCCGCCGCCCTGCGCGGACTCCGGCTCGCGGTGCCCCGGCACGACGTGCCGATCGACTTCTGGCGGGCCATGGCGCTCCGCGGCTTCGAGGGCGCCCTCGCCTCCGGCGGTCTCGGGCTCGACGACGCCCGGCTCGTCGACGTCCCCGCGGCCGGGCACCACGGGCAGTGGGCCGCCGAACTCGACGCGCTGCGCCGGGGCGAGGTCGACGCCGTGTACGTCAAGGGCGCCCTCGCCGTCGAGTCGGCCCGCCGCGCCGGTGCCGAGGTGGCCGTCGAGCTCGACGCGCTCCCCGACCCGGCGCACCGGGTCAACAACGGCACCCCCCGCCCCCTCACCGTCCACCAGGACCTCCTCGACCGCCACCCCGACGTGGTGGACCGCTTTCTCGCCGTCCTGCTCCGGGCCGCCGACTGGGCCGCCGGCGAACCGGCGGAGGTCGCCCGCATCCTCGGCGCGGAGACCGGCGCGGGGGCGGCAGGCGTCGCGGGGGCCTACCGCGCCGACACCCACCGCACGCTGCACCCCGATCTGTCCGGCACCCGGCTCGACCTGCTGGCCGAGCAGGAGGCGGCGCTGCGCGCCCACGGCTTCCTCCCCGAGGCGGTCGACGTCCGGGCCTGGGCCGACCCGGAGCCGCTGCGCCGGGCCGGACGGCTCGTCGCCGGCCCGACGTCACCGAGCCCCGTCGCGTAACCAGGCCCCGTACGCGCCCCCGTGGACCCGTACACCCCGTACGGGCCTGGGCGCACCGGCCCGGATTGCCCCGTCCGCCGCTCTCTCCCCGCCCCCGCACGCCCCCTCACTCCTTCCCGCACCCCGCCCACCAAGGACGACCGCCATGCGCCCATTCGCCCCTCTCACCGCTCTGGCGGCCCTCGCCGCCCTCACCACCCTCACCGCCTGCGGCGCCGACCCGGCGGCCGACTCGGCCTCCGGCCGGGGCGGCGACGGGGCGAAGCGCGGCACGGTCACCGTCCGCATCCCCGACCCCGGGAACGCCGGGATCCTCGCCCGGGGCAAGCAGGACGGCAGCCTGGACAAGGCACTCTCCGCCGTGGGCGCCGAGGTGGCCTGGACCGGCAGCGCCGGGCCCTTCGCCCCCGCCGCCCAGGCGATGAACGCCGACCAGCTGGACTTCGCCACCGGCTCCATCACCTCCGGCATCACCTCCCTCGCCCAGAAGCCCGGCTTCGCCTTCTTCACCGCCACCGACCCCGACCCCGTCGGTGAGGGCATCCTCGTCCGCGAGGGCTCCGACATCGGCTCCCTGAAGGACCTCGTCGGCCGCAAGGTCGCCGTCAACAAGGGCGGCACGGGCGAGTACCTGCTCCTCAAGGCCCTCGCGAAGGAGGGCATCCCGGCCGACGCGGTCGAACGGGTCTATCTCCGGCCCGACCAGACCGCCGCCGTCTTCAACGCCGGACAGGTCGACGCCTGGGCCGTCTGGTCCACCTACGCGGTGGCCGAGATCGGCAGCGGCAAGGCACGCTTCCTCGCCGACGGCGCGGCGATCGGCTCCGACAACTACAGCCTCAACGCCGTCCGTTCGGACTTCGCGAAGGAGCACCCCGCCATCGTGAAGGCGCTCTACCACTACCTCCACGACAACAGCGCCAAGGAGCGGAAGGACCCGGCCGCCTACCTCAACGTCTTCACCGACGCCGGCCCCACCGCCGTCACCGGCAGGGCCAGGGACGTCCAGATCGACTTCACCCGCAAGGGCGGGACCGTCGACCCCATCGGCCCGGAGGACGTCGAGCGGTTCGAGACGGTCGCCCGCTTCTACGCCGACCAGAAGGTCACCCCCGCGACGGTCGACATCGCCTCCCACCTCCTCGACGTCGAGTCCCTGTCGTGACGGCGCCCCCGGCCCCCGGCCTCGTCACCCCCCGCCCCTCGGTCCGCCGCCCCCGCTCCCGGGGGTACGCGGTCACCGTCCGCGCCCTCGGGCCGGTCGCCCTGCTCGTCCTGTGGTGGGCCTCGTCCGCCACCGGCCTCCTCACCCCCGACGTCCTGGCATCGCCCGCCCAAGTACTGGACGCGGTGGGTGAGTTGTGGGGCAACGGTCAGCTGTCCGACGCACTCGCCACCTCCCTCACCCGGTCCGGGATCGGACTCGTCATCGGTCTCGCCGCCGGCCTCGCCCTCGGCATCACCACCGGCTTCACCCGGCTCGGCGACGAACTCCTCGACTCCTCCCTCCAGACCCTGCGCACCATCCCCTTCCTCTCCCTGGTGCCGCTCTTCATGGTCTGGTTCGGCATCAACGAGACCGCGAAGATCCTGCTCATCGCCGTCGCCACCACCTTCCCCATGTACGTCTCCACCAGCGGCGGCGTCCGCAACACCGACCGCAAGCTCGTCGAGGCCATGCGCAGCTTCGGCCTCGGCCGGCTCGCGATCGTCCGCCAGGTCGTCCTCCCGGGTGCCCTGCCGTCGCTCCTCGCGGGCCTGCGTCTCTCGATGACGCTCAGCGTCATCGCGCTCATCGCCGCCGAGGAGATCAACGCCACGGCGGGCATCGGCTACTTGATGTCCCAGGCCCAGAGCTACGCCCGCACCGACATCCTCGCCGTCTGCATCCTCGTCTACGGACTCCTCGGCCTCACCGCCGACGTGCTGGTCCGCGGACTGGAGCGGATCCTCATGCCCTGGCGCACCGCCGGCCCCGGAGGGACGACACGATGACCGCCGTTCGCGTACGAGGACTGCGCCGCGCCTTCGGGGACCGCGCCGTCATCGACGGTCTCGATCTCACCCTCGGGCGCGGCGAGTTCGTCGCCCTGCTCGGTGCCAGCGGCAGCGGCAAGACCACCCTGCTGCGGATCCTCGGCGCCCTCGACGGCGCCGACGGGGGCGAGGTCCTCGTCCCCGAGGCCCGCACGATCGTCTTCCAGGAGCCCCGGCTCATCCCCTCGAAGAAGGTCCTGCCCAATGTCACCGTCGGGCTGCCGCGCGGCGCCGCCACCCGGGCGACGGGTCTGCGGGCCCTCGCCGAGGTCGGCCTGGAGCGGCACGCGGACGCCTGGCCGGCCACCCTCTCCGGCGGCGAGGCCCAGCGGGTCGCGCTGGCCAGGGCGCTGGTCCGCGAGCCGGAACTCCTGCTGCTCGACGAGCCGTTCGCGGCCCTCGACGCGCTGACCCGCCTCCGGATGCAGGATCTGGTGGGCGAACTGCGCCGGATCCACCGACCCGCCGTCCTGCTCGTCACCCACGACGTCGACGAGGCCGTGCGGCTCGCCGACCGGGTCGCCGTCCTGCGTGACGGCCGGCTCGTGACCGACGAACCCGTGGCCGTCCCCCACCCCCGCGATCCCGGCGATCCCGAGGTCGTCGCCCTGCGCCGCCGCCTCCTCGCCGACCTCGGCGTGCACGCCACCGCGCCCCGCCCTGACCGCGCCTCGGCCACCGACGGCCCGACCCCCACACCCGCGCCCGCGCCCGCAACGGGACCCGCTTCGGGACCCGCATCCACCCCGGCACCCGCCCCGCAGAAGGAGTTCTCCGCATGACCGTCACCCTCGGCGTCCACCGCAGCAACCCGTCGCTCTTCCACCTCTCCCGGCTCGGCTACGCGGAGGAGGAGCTGGCCGCCCTCGGCGAGACGGCGCGCTGGCACGCGTACACCGACGGCGTGCGCACCGGCGCCCTCCTCTCCGACGGCACCATCGACTTCGGCGGCACCGGTTCGACCCCGCCGGTCACCGCCCAGGCGGCCGGTCACGACATCGTCTACACCGCGATCTCGGCGCCCCGCCCCGATCACGGCGCCCTGCTCGTCCCGGAGGACAGCCCGGTCCGTACCGTCGCCGACCTCCAGGGAGGAACCGTCCACCTCGCCATCGGCTCGTGGCAGACGCACCTCGTCGCCCAGGCCCTGGACGACGCGGGCCTCTCCTACGCCACCGACATCACCCCGGTGCGCGGCGACGCGGGCAGCGAGGCGCGGCTCCGCTCCGGCGCGATCACCGCCTGGGTCGCGCAGGGCGCCGAGCTCGCGGCGGCCCGTCGTACGGGCGGGCTGCGCACCCTGGTCCGCACCGGCGACGTCATATCCGACCGGTCCGTGTTCTTCACCCGCAGGGATCTGGCAGAAGAGCGGCCCGAGCTGGTGGAGGCGCTGGTCCGGGCGCTCCGCAGGGCCGACGCGTGGGCGGCCGCGCACCCCGGCGAGGCGGCGGCGATCGCCGCCGCCGACCAGGGCGGCTCAGCGGAGGACTGGGAGACGGCGCTGCGCGCCCTGCCGTGGACGATCGAGGAGGTCAGCGAGGAGTTCATCGCCGAGCAGCAGCGAGCCGCCGACATCTTCCACCGGACCGGGTTCATCGACCGCGCCGTCACCGTCGCCGACGCACTGCCCCGGAAGGCCTGACGCCATGACCTCCCCGGCACCCGAAGTCCTCTGGTACATCATCCCCCGCGAAGGCGCCTACCCCTGGGAGCCGGAGGGCCGCAGGCCCGTCGACCTGGGCTATCTCCAGCACCTGGCCTCCACCGTCGAACGCCTCGGCTACACCGGCGCGCTGCTGGCCACCGACCTGTACGACGTCTGGCCGCTCGGCTCGGCCCTCGCCGCCACCACGAGCACCCGCTTCAAACCGCTGCTCGCCGTCCATCCCGGCCTGATCTCGCCCACCCTGCTCGCCAAGACGGCGCTCACCTTCGACAACCTCTTCGGCGGCCGGCTGCGCTTCAACGTCGTCAACGGCTCCACCGAGTCCCTCCGCGAGTACGGGCTGCACGTCGACCACGACGAGCGGTACGAGCTGAGCGCCGAGTACTGGTCGATCGTGAAACGGCTCACGGCCGGTGAGGTCTTCGACCACAAGGGCCGCTTCTACGACCTCCGGAACGCGGGCGCCTCCTTCCGCGACCTGCGCCCGGTCCAGGCCCCGCACGTCCCGCTCTGGTTCGGCGGCTCGTCCGCCCCCGGCATCGAGATGGCCGCCGAACACGTCGACGTCTATCTCACCTGGGGCGAGCCGCCGCACCTCCTCAGGGAGAAGCTCGACCGGGTGCGGGCCCGGGCCGCGGCGCACGGCCGGTCCCTCCGCGTCGGCCTGCGCCTGCACCTCATCGTCCGGGACACGGAGGACGAGGCCTGGGCCGCCGCCGACCGGCTGCTCGACGTCACCAGCGAGGCGACGTACGCCCGTCAGCTCGGCGAGCGGGCCGGGGAGGAGGGCGTCGGCTGGCAGCGGCAGTTCCGCCAGCACGGAGGCAGGGTGCCCGCCCGCGCCCGGGAGCTGGAGACGTACCCCAACCTGTGGCCGGGCATGAGCCTCTTCCGGCCGGGTCCCGGCACGGCGCTCGTGGGTTCCACCTCGCAGGTCGTGGAGCGGCTCCAGGAGTTCCGGGAGCTGGGTGTGGACACCTTCATCCTGTCCGGGAACCCGCTCCTGGAGGAGGCGTACCGGGTCGCGGAGACGGTCCTGCCGGCGCTCGGCGTGCGTCCTTGACGGACGTCGCGCGGCTTGCGGAGCCGGCGGTCGGAGGGGATGCCCGCCGGCGTGCTCGGAACCTCGGGTTCCGAGCGGCTAGAGGACGGCGCGAACGGTCGTCGTGTCGAACTGCTCGGCCGCCCAGGGCAGTGCGGCGCAGGTCAGCAGGAACCAGGGGTCGTACGTCACCGCCGCTGCCCGGGCGGGGTACGGCTCCTCCGTCTCGGCGGCCGCGGCACGGAGAAGGACGGCGGCCGGGCCGGCCGCGTACCGCTTCGCGGCCTGCCCGCCGCCGGGGGTGAACCGTTCCTCCCAGAAGAGCGGGTCGACCCGCGCGGTGCCGCGGGAGGGCCGGGCGTCGTCCATCAGGTCGGCCCCTTCGCAGTGGAAGGTCCAGCAGCCGAGCCCGCCGCGGACGACGAGGGTCCCGGGCCAGGTCACGAGCTCGAAGCCCTGCCAGGACGCCCTGGGCAGGTCGAAGCGGAGATGGCGGTAGCCGCCGTCCCTGCGGAGAACCGTCATCAGCGCACCCCAGGAGTCGACCGCGAAGCGGGCCTCGGTCTCCGCGATGTCCCGCTGGAGCTCGTCGTACGGATCGGTCACGTTCATCTGGGCGCCTCCCTGTGGGTTCAGCGCACGCGGTGGTGCGCTCCTCTCGCCTGCCCCGGAACCGTCGGGGCACCGCCGGGACCAACGAGATGGCGCGCGGGGAGGGTGCGCCGGTACGCGACGTTGACGTGATTCCGCTGTTCCGCACGAGGGTGCGGGAGCGCGACGGGGACGGCCCGGGTGCGAGGGTGGCGCACGGGGCCGCCCCCGTCCCCTCAGGCCGGGCGCGCCCGCCCGGTGGGCTTCTCCACCGAGGTCAGGAAGCCTCGCACGGTCTCCGGCCCGGCGGCCTCGAAGCCTGCAGCGGCCGTCACCACCTCACCGATCACCGGCACGAAGAAGCTCCGTCCGAGTCCCGGGGTCTGCTCCTCGACCTCCCGCGGTACGCGTCGCCGATCGGCCGTATCCCGTCCGTGTCCGACCGGACCGAGACGCCCCAGCCGGTCCCCGTCGCGCGAGCGCGCCCGGCCCTCCCGCGGGGTGGAGACGAGGCGGCGCGCCCGGGAGCGTGCCTCCCTGCGTGGGGGCCCGTCGAGGGACGGGCCCCCGGGCTCACCTCGGTCTCGGCATGCCCGGACCGGCGAACCGGCGAGGCCCCCGTGTCAGCCGATCGAGAGAAGGTCGACGACGAAGACCAGGGTCTCGCCCGCCTTGATGGCCGGCGACGGGGAACGGTCGCCGTAGGCCAGGTGGGGCGGGATGACCAGCTTCCTCCGGCCACCGACCTTCATGCCGCGCACCCCCATCTCCCAGCCCTTGATGACCTGCTTGCCCCCCAGGGTGAACTCGAAGGGCTCGCCGCGGTTCCACGAGGCGTCGAACTCCTCGCCGGTGGAGTGGGCCACCCCGAGGTAGTGGACCGACACCACGGCCCCCTTGGTGGCCTCGTCCCCGTCGCCGACCCAGACGTCCTCGATGTGCAGATAGGGGGACGGGCGGCCCTGGGGGGTGTCGATCTCCGGTCGTTCAAGGGCCATCGCCCGCTCCTCGCTCTCGTCGCCGGCCCGACCTGCCGCCGCCCGGCATCACTGAGCGATCACTCTCGCACGCCGCCCGACAAGAACATGACGCGACCCGACCCCGGGAACCCCGACGCGCCGGGCGCACCTGACCTGCCTGCGCCTGCGACCGCCGCATCGACCCACCCGGTCGTTCGAAGGCCGGCTCGCGATACCCACCGCTCACGGACGCCGCGCCAGGAAGACGAACTCCCGCCCCGGGCGGTCGGGCGCATCGCGGACCTCGTCCACCACGTACCCCTGCGCCTTCAGGTCCTGGGCGACCTCCTCTCGTTCGCGGAACCGCAGCGTCGAGTCCGACGTCAGCATCTGGCCGTCCGCCGCGAACCTGTAGGTCCAGCGGAAGGACACGAGCGGCCCGCTCACCTCGGTCACCCGAACCCAGCTCTCGACGGATCCGACGCCCGAAACCTCGGTCACGCGCCACGACTTCTCCCGGGTCCACTCCTCCCAGGCACGTGCGGCCGGGTCCCGCGTCTCGAAGATCAGACGCCCGCCGGGCCGCAGTGCCCCGCGGATCCCGGACAGCGTCTCCTGCCACGTCTGCCGGTCGACGATCTCCTGTGCGACGTTCGCCGTCATCGTCGCCAGGTCCGCCTGGAGCGGGGGAAGGTTCGTCGCGTCGCCGCAGATCCAGCGCACACGTCCGCTCCGCGGCTTGGCACAGGCGACGTCGACGGACGCCTGAGCGGGGTCCACGCCCACGACTTCGACCCCGCGGTCGGCGAGGAGCAGCGCGAACACGCCGGTGCCACAACCGATGTCCAGGACTCGGCGGGCCTCGAACTCGTCCACCATCGACAGATACGCGTCCAGGTCGCCGCGATCGGGATCGAGCGGATCGTAGATCGCGGCGAGTCGCGGATGCCGGAAACAGTCGCCAACCATGCGGTCGAGGTTACGCATCGCCTGCCCCTCAGCGCCGCACCCGACTGGCTCCACAGCCACCCGCACGTCCGCCTGGAGACCCGGAGGAGCGCCGTGGCACCGTCCTCAGGGCACCAGGTTGACCGCGAGGTAGCTGAACAGCACGACGCCCGCCAGCACGCCCAGGACGGCCAGGAGTCCCAGAGCCAGGAGCAGGGCGATCGCCGTCCACCCGATACGTTCGGCCCTCCGGCTCCGGTCCAGGGCCTCTTTCAGGTTCATGACGTCCCGTCCCGTGTCGCGACTATCCCTTGCCGCTGCCCAGGTCGGCGACCAGCAGTTCGACGCACTCCGGGGACGTGCGGGTGCCTGCGAACACCAAGGCCTTGATGCCCTTGCCCAGTTCGGACGCGGACCTGATCTCCCAGTCGCCCTTCGTCAGGGTCTTCGTCTCCCGGTCGCCCTGCTGGGCGCTCTCGCCCTCGGTCCAGCCGGCCTCGACCAGCCCCGCGATCGTGTCCGCCGCGGACTTCTTCGGGTCGGCGGCGCGGCCGGGGTCGTCCGCCACCCAGTCGACCATGCACTCCTTGAGTTCGGGCTTCACCCTGCTGACCGAGGAGTCCTTGGTGAACCCGGCGGCCTTCGCCGCCGCGTCGATCTCCCTGGCGACGGTGGTCGCTTCCAGCTTCACGCCGTTCGCACCCGACCCCCCGGACGGCGTCGCGCCCTCGTCGCCGCAGCCCGTCACGAGCAGTGCCAGACCAGCGGCAGCGGCCATCCATCCGACCTTGCGCACAATTCCCCCCGAGCGACACGCGTGGAGGCTCCCTGCCTCCATCGAACTGGCGCTCAGTCTCGCACGCGCCCGAGGGCCCGGCCTCGCCCGACGCCAGGTCCCGGCCCGCGTCGGCGCGGATCCGCTTCCACGAGGACGCGACGGGCGCACGGGGACGGCCCCCTGGTGACAGGGGGCCGTCGTGTGCGGGGTGAGTCCGGATCAGGGGGCGATCTTCAGGAGCTTGTTGGGCGTGCCGGCGGACGGGCTCTTGATGGCGTCCGCGGTCGCCGAGCCGGTGAGCGCGGCGGCCGTCTCGGCCGGGGTCGACGTCGGGTCGGTCGCCAGGTGGAGGGCGGCGGCGCCCGCGACGTGGGGGGCGGCCATCGACGTACCGGAGATGGTCTTGACTCCGGTGTCGCTGTCGTTCCACGCCGAGGTGATCTCCGAGCCGGGGGCGTAGAGGTCCACGACCGCGCCGAAGTTGGAGAAGTCCGACTGCTCGTCCCCGCTGGTGCTGGAGGCGACCGTGAGGGCTTCGGGGACCCGGGAGGGCGAGCCCTGGCCCGCGTCGGAGGACTCGTTGCCGGCGGCGACCGCGAAGGTGATGCCGGCGGCGATGGCGCGCTGGACCGCCGCGTCGAGCGCCTCGTCGGCGCCGCCGCCGAGGCTCATGTTGGCGACGGAGGGGCCGCTGTGGTTCTTCGTCACCCAGTCGATGCCCGCGACCACCTGCTCGGTGGTGCCGGAGCCGTTGTCGTCCAGGACGCGGACGGCCACGATCTTGGCCTTCTTGGCGACGCCGTGCGCGGTTCCGGCTATCGTGCCGGCGACGTGGGTGCCGTGGCCGTTGCCGTCGTCGGCGGTCTCGTCGTTGTCGATGGCGTCGAAGCCGTGGGTGGCCCGGCCCCCGAAGTCCTGGTGCGAGACGCGGACGCCGGTGTCGATGACGTACGCGGTCACGCCCTCCCCGCCGCCGTCGGGGTAGGTGTACTTCTCGTCGCCCGCGGTCTCGGCCTGGTCGATCCGGTCGAGGCCCCAGGACGGGGGCTTCTCCTGCGTCTCGTTGATGGTGAAGCGCTTGTTCTGGACGACCGTTCCGACGGCGGGGTCGGCGGCGAGGCGCTTGGCCTCCTGGACGCTGAGACCCGACGCGGAGAAGCCGTTGACCTCCGAGCCGTAGGCACGGTCGAGCGTGCCGCCGTACTTCTTCGCCAGGGCTTCCTTGTTCGCGGATGCGTCGAGGATGACGACGAAGCTGCCGTCCACGGCCCCGGGGGCGCCGAGTCCGTGCACGGTTCCTTCGGCGGGGGTGGCCGCGCCGGCCAGGTTGGCCGCGAGCAGGGCGGCGGCGGTGGAACCCGCCACGCCTGCGGCGATGACCGTGTTGCGAACTCGACGCGATCGCTTGTGAGTTGCCATGTAGGGGATCTCTCCTCGTGTTGACGTGTGGGGCGTCAAACGTTCGGTAGAACCCTGTGCGGATTGGCAGGCGCAAATCAAGGCCTGATCATGACAACCGCGATATTCAACAAGGTTTCTTAAAAGGCTCTCCGCATCGCCTCCACGTCGTTCACGCTCCCCGACGGCCCCCTCCTCCGAACGCGCACATCACGCGGCGATCGCCAAACGTTCCCACGTCCACGTGAGCTGACGCCCGGACACGCGGGGGAGGGCGTCGGTCCGGAGCTGTCGACGGACGCGGCCGTCAGCCTCCCGCCGGGACGGCGGCGGGGGTGAGGGCGTCGAGGGACTCCGGCACGGTCTGACCGCCGTCGACGGTCAGGGTCTGCCCGGTGATGAACGCGGCCTCGTCGGAGGCGAGGAAGGCCACGGCGTGCGCGACGTCCTCGGTCTCCCCCACCCTGCCGAGCGGGATCGAGGCCGTCATCCTGCGCAGGTAGTCCTCACCCAGGGCCTCCAGGCCCTCGGTGCGGACGTTGCCCGGGAGGACCGCGTTCACCGTGATGCCCGACGGGGCCAGTTCCAGTGCCGCGCCGCGCAGGAACCCGAGCTGGCCCGCCTTGCTCGCCCCGTAGTGACTCCAGCCGGCGTAGCCCGTCGTGGGTCCGGTGATGGAGGAGGTCAGGACGACACGGCCGCGTCCGGCGCGCTCCATGGCCGGCAGGCACGCCCGGACGGCGAGGATGGAGCCGCGCAGGTTGACCGCCAGGACCTCGTCGACGTCGGCGGCGGTCATCTCGCGCAAGGGCTTCTCGGGGAAGATCCCGGCGTTCGCGCACAGGATGTCGAGGTGTCCGTGCCGGCGTTCGGCCTCGGCCGCCACCGCCTCGACGGCGTCCGCGTCGCGCAGGTCCATGCCCATGCCGGTGACGCGCCCTCCGGTGTCCCGCGCGAGGCCGGCGGCCACCTCGCGGGCCGTCGCCTCGTCCCGGCCCGTGAGCAGCACCGCCGCACCCCTGCGGGCGAAGAGTTCGGCGATGCCCCGGCCGATGCCGCGGGTTCCGCCGGTCACGACTACGGACCGTTCCTGCCAGGGGGTGGTACGGAACATGGCTCGACTCCCTCGTCCTGCGCCGGATGCCGCCGGATGCCATCCGGATGCCGCTGGATGCCGCTGGATGGCGCCGGACGCCCCCGGACGGCGTCGCGGCCGAGTCGGCCGCGGCGGGCCACGCTAGTCGAGGTGTGTGCCCGCACCGGTGGGGTACGCGGGCCCCGAGGGCCGGTGCGCGGACGCCGGGACTCCGGCGATGTACGGCACGGGACGCCTCGCGCCCCGCCCGTCGCGTCGGTGACGCCGGACCGCCGTCGCCCTCGACCTCACCCGAAGGGGTGAACTGTCGCCCCATATGCCGCCAGGGCCCGCAACTAGGACCGGGAGTGTCCTAATCGAGTCCTAGCGTCGTCGTCATCTCGAAGCACCGAACCGAAGGATGAGAACGATGAACGGCACCGCACCCGAGGGCTACACGAGCGTCGCACCGTGGGTGGTCACCGACGACACCGGAGGACTGCTCGACTTCGTCACCGCCGCGTTCGACGGCGAGGAGATCGCACGGGTGCCGGTCGAGGACGGCACCATCGGCCACGGCGAGATCCGGGTCGGCGACACGGTCGTGCTGGCCTTCGACCGACGGCCCGACTGGCCGGTGATGCCCTCGCTGCTGCGGGTCTACGTCCCCGACGCGGACGCCGCCGTGGCCACCGCGGTCGAGCACGGAGCACAGGTGGTCACCGCGGTCAGCGACAGCGCGTGGGGGGATCGCGGCGGCCGGGTCCGGGATCCGTTCGGCAACATCTGGTGGGTGACGAGCCGGGTCGAGGACGTCGACCCCGACGTCGCCTGGGAGCGGATGTCCGAGCCGAAGTACGCCGAGTCGATGCGCACGGCTCAGGCGACGCTGGACACCGAGCTGAGCGGCCGGGAGACGGGGATCTCGAGCGCCCCCCGGCTCACGGCCCGACGCTGAACGAAACACCCTCCCCGGGTGTGTGCCTGCGAGGGCGCGGTGTCAGGTCCGCGCCCTCGCAGGCGGTTCATGAGGCCCCCGGTCAGGCGGCCCGGGGGGGCCGCCGGTCAGGCCGCTGTGGTGATGCGGCGGATCGCCTCGTTCGTCAGCTCGCGGTCGTGGGGCTCGGGGTCGAGGGCCCGGTGGAGGGTCAGGCCCTCGATGAGGGCGTCGAGCTGGCGGGCGGTGCCGGGGTCGAAGTGCCGCTCCAGGAGGTGGCGGCTGCGGGCCATCCACGCCTGGGTGAGAGCGCGGTACTCGGGGCGGCGGGCGGCGAGGGTGTAGAGCTCCTGCGTCAGCACGAGGTCGCGCCGGGGGCCCTCGGAGAGGGCGTGGACCAGGCCGGTGAGGGCCTCTCGGGCCTGTTCCCGGTCGTCGACGCCGCCGAGGTGCTCGTCGAAGACGGTGACGATGTGGTCGGCGAAGCGGGTGAACGCCTCGCGGAGCAGATCGTCGATGCCGGTGAAGTGGTACGTCATCGAGCCCAGCGGCACCCCGGCTCGCGCGGCGATCTTCCGGTGGGAGACGCCGGCGACCCCCTCGGCCGCGATGTGGTCCAGGGTGGCGGCGAGGATGCGTTCGCGCCGCTGGGGGTCGGTGTGTCCGGTGGCCATGGCGGGCGCGCGGTCAGAGGTCGCGGACGGGGCGGGCGGGGTTGCCGACCGCGACGACGTTCGCCGGGATGTCCCTGGTGACGACCGCTCCGGCGCCGATGACGCTGTTGTCGCCGATGGTCACACCGGGGCACACGATGACGCCGCCGCCGAGCCACACGTTGTCCCCCAGGGTGATGGGGCGGGCGGCCTCCAGCTTGTCGCGCCGGGGCTGGGGCTCCAGGGGGTGCGTGGGCGTGAGGAGTTGGACGTTCGGCCCGATCTGGCAGTCCTCGCCGATCGTGATCGCGGCGACGTCCAGGGCCGTCAGGTTGTAGTTCACGAACGTGCGCGCGCCGATGGTGATGTTGCTGCCGTAGTCGACGTACAGCGGCGGACGCACCTCGACCTCCTCGCCGACGGCACCGAGCAGTTCGCCGAGGACCGCCCGGGCCTCCTCGGGCCCCTCCACGAAGAGCGCCTGGTAGCGCGCGGCAAGGCGCATCGCGTGCCGCTGCCGCTCGACGATCTGCGGGTCGTCGGCGATGTAGAGGTCGCCGGCCAGCATGCGCTCCAGCTGGGTGCGGGAGTCGCCCGCGAAGTAGTCCGTTGCCATGCGTACGATCGTACACCCTTGAACGTACGGTCGTACGCTCCCCGGCCGGGAAGCCTGGCCGGGCCCTTCCGGGCAGGCGCCCCGGGAACCGTCCCGACCCCGCGGATCGTCCATAGATCGGCTGACGCGACCGGTCCTGGGCAGAGCGGGGTGGGGCATGACGGGAGAAGACCCGGAGGGCATGGAGGGCATGGAGGGCGCGGAGGGGCTTCCGGCGGCAGGCGACCTCCTGGCCGGCCGCTACCTCGTGGGGCGCGTGCTGCGGGGCGGGATGGGAGCCGTCTGCCTCTGCCGCGATCTCGCCGACGACCGGCCGGTCGCGGTCAAGACGCTGCTCCCGGGCAAGGAGGGGGACATCGACCTGCGGCGCGGCTTCCTCCAGGAGGCCACGCTGTGGTCCAGGATCCCCGCCCACCCCCATGTCGTCACCGTGGAGCGGCTCTTCCGGGACGGACCGGACGACCTGCCGCACCTGGTCCTCGAACTCGTGGCCGCCGCCCCGGGGTACGACGACGCCTCGCTCGCGGCCCGCGCCCGCCGCGACGGGCCGCTCCCGCTCGGCGAGGCTCTGGGGTACGCGCTGGGCGTCGCCCGCGGCATGGGGCACGCGGCGCGCGAGGTGCACGGGTTCGTCCACCGCGACCTGAAACCGGGCAACATCCTGATCGCCGAGGACGGGACGGCGAAGGTCACCGACTTCGGCATCGCCGTGGCGTACCGGTCGATCGGAGCGGAGGTGCTGCTCCACGACCCCCGGTGGGCGGACGGCGCGGGCACGCCGTACTACATGGCCCCCGAGCAGTGGGAGCCGGGACGCGGGGTCGACCTCCGCGCCGACGTGTACGCCTTCGGGGCCATCGTCCACGAGGTGCTGACGGGGCGGCCGGTGGTGTCCGGGGCCAACATCTGGGAGCTGTGCGGAGCGCACATCAGCGGGCAGGCCGCCCTGGTCCCGCTGCCGGATTCATGGCCACCGGCCCTGCGTTCCCTGGTGGCGGACTGTCTGGCGACCGATCCCGCCGGGCGTCCCGCGTCGTGGGACGAGGTGGAGAAGTCCCTCACGGCCGCCTGGGGCCAGGCCGCCGGCCCCGGAGGTCCCGCGGCGCCGCCCAGGGGCGCTGGTACGGCCCCCGCAGGCGTGGTCCGCGCGGAGAGTCCGGAGGAACGGGCCCACGCGGCCTTCGAGTTCGGCGTCTCGGCCGACGCCATCGGGGAGCACGGACGAGCCCTGCACCACTATCGCGAGGCCCTCGCGCACGCGGAGGCCGCCGGGGACGTCCTGTTGCAGGCGGCGACGTGGGAGCGCGCCGGACTGGACCTGCGGACGGCCGGCCGGCGGCTGCAGGCGCTCGGGTGCCTCGACCGCGGGGTCGCGCTGCTGCGCGGGGCGGGTGACCGGCGGGCCCTGAGCCGGCTGCTGCGCAGCAGGGCGCACGTCCACGGCAGCCTGGGCCGATCGGACGAGGCCAGGGCCGACGCGGAGGAGGCCTTACGGCTCCTGGAGGGGGACGGGGACGGATCCGACCTCACCGCCGCCCGGCTCACCCTGGCCCGGTCGCTCCTCGACGCGCGGCGCCCGCAGGACGCCCGTCCCCATGTGGAGCGGGCGCTGGCCCGGGCGCGGGCGGTCGGGGATCGCAGGCTGGAGGCGGACGCCCTGTCCGACCTCGGCGAGACGGACCGGATGCTCGGGGATCTCGCGGAGGCGGCCGTCAGCCACCGGAGCGCCGTGGAGCTGTCCCGTTCCGTGGCCGACCTGTTCGGGGTGACCCGGGGGCTGCTCCAGGAGGGGAACGTGCGGATCGCGTTGCCCGGTGACGCCCCCACGGCCTTCGCCTGCTGGTACGAGGCCCTGGAGCTCGCGTACGAGAGCGACTTCGCCCCGCTGTACGCGCGCCTCGCCCACCGGCTGGCCGAGCAGCTGGACGCCCTCGCCCGCACCCGCCGCCATCTCGGGGAGCACGAGGCGGCGCTGGGGCTGGCGCGCCGGGCCGCGCGCGCCTACCGGGAGCTGGACGGCGGGGACACCGGTCCGGGCGCGGCCGCCCTCGACCTCGTCTTCCTCCTCGAACAGCGGCGGCAGTTCCTCCGCAGTCACCCAGGATTCGCCGAACTCGGTTCGCAGCGAGCAGAGTTCGATCCCGCGACGGCGTTCGTGAAGAAGACCGAGCGGCACTTCTCCGGAGACGGGAGCACGTCGTCATGAGACGTTCCGAGCGCGATCCGCACCTCGCGGAGATGTGGCTGCCCTACGAGGAGGGCGTCGAGCTGAGCAGGGCCGGACGGTCCGAGGAGGCGCTGGCGAAGCTGGGCGAGGCGCTCGCGGCCGGCGAGCGGCTGCTCGGACCGGACAGCGTGCACCTGTACGACATCCTGGAGGGCCTGCATGTGAACCACCTGTTCGTCCAGCGGTACGAGGAGGCCGCCGTCTGCGGGCTGCGGGCGCTCGACCACGCCCCCTGGGTCCACGGCGCGTCCCATCCGCGCACCGGTGACGTGATGGACAGCACGGCCCAGGCGCTGCGTCAGGTGGGCCGGAACCGGGAGGCGCTGACGCTCGACCAGCACAACATGGTGATCCAGTCGCAGGCGTTCGGCCGGCGGCACCCGGCCACGATCCGGGCCGCCGTCAACCTCACCGCCTCCTACCTGGCCCTCGGCGAACGGGGCGAGGCACGCGACTACCTCGGGATCGCGGAGCGCGGAGCGGCCGTCACCGACGGCGTGACGGCGCGCACGCTCGACCGGATGCGCGCCCACCGGCGGGCGATCGAGGACGGCGTGCCGGGACCGGACGGGCGGCGGACCTTCCCGGAGTTCGCGCCCGACCAGGAGTCGAGGTACCGCGCGGACGCTGAGGACGGGGACCTCGCGGCCATGGTCCGCCTGGGCGGGGTGCTCGAACGGCTGGGACGGAGCGACGAGGCGGAGCGGTGGTACCGGCGGGCCGCGAGCGAGGGCGTGGCGCCCGCGCTCGGATCCCTGGGGGCGCTGCTGTACGACGCCGGCCGCGAGGAGGAGGCCGAGCGGTGCCTCGGTGACGCCGCGGCCGCCGGCGACGTGCGAGGCACGTTCGACCTGGGCATCGTGCTCCTGAACGCGAACCGTCCGGCGGAGGCCGAGCCGCTGCTGCAGCGCGCGCACGAGGCCGGGATGGGGCCGCGCGCCGCCCATCTGCTGGCGCTGGCGCTGGAACGGCTGGGTCGTGACGAGGAGGCCGGGCGCTGGTACCGGAGCGCGGCGGCGGCCGGGCTTCCCGAGGCGAGCGGGAAGGTGGGGCGCCGTCTGGCCGACGCCGGCGACATCACGGGGGCGGAGCCGTACCTGCGGAGGGCTGCCGAGGGCGGGCGCGACGTGGACGTCCTCGACCTGGCCCTCTTCCTCGGCCGGACCGGCCGCTCCGATGACCGGGACGAGGCGGAGCGGCTGCTGCGGCGCGTGGCCGAGCGGGACCCGGTCAGACCGGCCGGCGTGCTGGGCGCCCTGCTGCTGGAGCAGGGCCGGCCGCAGGAGGCCGAACCGTGGCTCGTGCGGGCGGGCGAGAACGGCGACGCCCACGCGATGATGAACCTCTACGGGCTCACCACGGCGCTGGGCCGGCCCGACGAGGGGCTGCGCTGGCTGCGCCGGGCCGCCGAGGCGGGCGACGCGCAGGCCGCGGACCTGCTGCGCCGCTTCCCCGCCGGGCCGCGCCGGAGGCGGCCGTGGAGGCGCCGGTCGACGTCCTGAC
The DNA here is from genome assembly GCF_043081625.1 of Streptomyces sp. NPDC014861. Lineage (NCBI taxonomy): Bacteria > Bacillati > Actinomycetota > Actinomycetes > Kitasatosporales > Streptomycetaceae > Streptomyces > Streptomyces sp. NPDC014861. Next base: position 53,609 of record NZ_JBIBWV010000015.1, on the reverse strand, counting down.
CGGGGCGGGGCGGCCGGACAGCACGTCACTCCGGGTTCGCCGCGTCACGCGATCACCGCCGGTTGATCCCCTCCGGCCGGGGTATCCGACGTCCATGGCACCCGATGATCCTTCCGCCGCGACCAGCGGCACGACCCGGCCGGAGATCGACGTCGACGCCCTGGCGGCTCTTCTCGACGGCGAGTACCCGGAGGTCCGCGACCTCGTCCGCACCGGTCTGGTGGCCCACGCCTCCGTGCTGGAGGACGCGGAGCGACTGGACACGGACGCGTTCCGTGAACGGGTCCGCGACGTCGTGGTCGAGCTCGCCGCCACCGGTCAGACCGGCATGGGCTTCCCCGTGGAGCACGGCGGCGGCGGTGACGTCGGCGCCTCTGTCGCCGCGTTCGAGACCCTCGCCTTCGGCGACCTGTCGGTACTGGTCAAGAGCGGCGTGCAGTTCGGGCTGTTCGGCGGCGCGATCCTGCACCTCGGCACGGAGCGCCACCACGGCGCGTACCTGCCGGATCTGGTCGCCGGGCGGCTCCTGGGCTGCTTCGCGATGACCGAGACCGGGCACGGCTCCAACGTCCAGTCGCTCGGCACGGTGGCCCGGTACGACCCAGGGACCGAGGAGTTCGTCGTCACCACGGAGGCCGACGCCGCCCGCAAGGACTACATCGGGAACGCCGCCCGCCACGCCGAGCTGGCGGTCGTCTTCGCGCAGCTGGAGGTGGGCGGCGAGTCGCGCGGGGTGCACGCGCTCCTCGTACCGCTGCGGTCCGGGGGGCGGGTCCTTCCGGGCGTCGCGATCGAGGACGACGGGCGCAAGATGGGCCTCAACGGCGTCGACAACGGCCGGATCCGCTTCGACGGGGTCCGGGTGCCGCGCGAGGCGCTGCTCAACCGCTTCGCCGACGTCACGCCCGACGGCAGGTACGTCAGCTCCATCGACAACCCCGACCGGCGCTTCTTCACCATGCTCGGCACGCTCGTGCAGGGACGGGTCTGCGTGGGCGGGGCCGGGGTGAGCGTGGCCAAGGTCGCGCTCACCATCGCCGTCAAGTACGGCGTGCGGCGGCGCCAGTTCGAGGCGTCGGCGGGCGCACCGGAGCAGCTCCTCCTGGACTACGGGCTGCACCAGCGCCGACTGCTGCCCCTGCTGGCCCGTACGTATGCGCTGCACTTCGCCCAGGACGTCGTCCGCGGGCAGCTGCACGACGTGTTCTCCGGCCACGAGGACGATCCGCGGGCGCGGCGCCGGCTGGAGTCGCGGGCCGCCGCCACGAAGGCGCTCGGCACCTGGCACGCCACCCGGACCGTGCAGGAGTGCCGCGAGGCGTGCGGCGGCGCGGGCTATCTCGCGGTGAACCGCTTCGCCGCGCTCAAGGCCGACAGCGACGTCTTCACCACCTTCGAGGGCGACAACCACGTGCTGCTCCAGCTCGTGGCGAAGGGCCTGCTCACCGACCACGCCGGCGAGTTCGAGGACCTGGACCAGCTGGGCGTGGTCCGGTACGTCACCGGTCTCGCGGTCGAGACCGTGATCGAGAAGGCGTCCGTCCACAAGCTCCTGGAGCGGGTCCGCGACCTGCTGCCCGGCGGCGACGCGTGGGACCAGGAGGCGGGGCTGCTCGACTCGGAGTACCAGCTCGCCATGCTGCGCTACCGCGAGGAGCACATGCTCGCCGGGCTGGCGCGCCGCCTCAAGCGCGGCATCGACCAGGAGCGCGATCCCGGCGCCGTCTTCTCCCAGGTCCAGGACCATGTGATCGCGCTCGCCCACGCCCATGCCGAGCGTCTGGTGCTCGAGGCGTTCGTCGACGCGTGCCGGGCCCTGCCCGACGACGGCGACAAGGTCGCGCTCGGTCTGCTGTGCGACCTGTTCGCGCTGTCCACGATCGAGGCGGACCGGGCGTGGTTCATGGAGCACGGGCGGCTGACCGTCCAGCGGTCCAAGGCGATCACCCGCGAGGTCAACAGCCTCTGCCGCAGCATCCGGCCGCACGCCGTCGATCTGGTCGACGCCTGGCGCGTCCCGCCCGAGGTGCTGCGCGCCGGGGACCTGCTGGGCTGAGTTCCGGCACGTGCGGGCCCGCGCCCGCCCGGGGCGGATCCGCTCCTGATCGGAACGGACCGCGGCGATCGGGTGCGGGGCGGGTGCCCGATGCCAGGGTGGGTGTCGAAAGGAGGCCTCATGATCTCGGCACTCAACCGGCTCGTGGATCTCGTCGAGGAGCACCTCTCCGAGGAGCTCGACGTCGACGCGCTGGCCCGATCGCTCGGCACGACCGAGTACCACCTGCGGCGGATGTTCTCGTCGCTGGCCGGCATGCCGCTGTCGGAGTACGTGCGGCGGCGGCGCATGACCGTCGCCGCCGCCGACGTCGTCCGGGGGGAGGACGATCTGCTGACCGTCGCCGTCCGGCACGGATACGGGTCGGGCGAGGCGTTCGGGCGGGCGTTCCGTGCCGTGCACGGCGCCGGTCCCGGTGACGTACGCCGTGACGGAGGCCCCCTGCGCACACAACCACAGCTCAGGTTCCGCCTGACCGTCGAAGGGAGCACCCCTATGGACACCCGCCTCGTCGACCGCCCCGCGTTCCGCCTGGTCGGACACTCGGCCCGGGTACCGCTCATCCATGAGGGCGTCAATCCGCACATCGTCCGGCACATCTCCGCGCTGCCGCAGGAGGAGCACCTGCGGCTGAAGGCGCTCGGCGACACCCAGCCCGAGGGGCTGCTCCAGGTCAGCGACGACCTCGACCTCGACGCGGCGGAGGGGAGCGAGCTGACCTACCTCCACGGCGTCGCCCTGGACGGGGACACGCCCGTCCCCGAGGGGCTGGACGCGATCGAGGTGCAGGCCGGCCGGTGGGCCGTCTTCCGCACCAGTGGACCCCATCCGCAGGCGCTCCAGAAGGCATGGGCGGCGACCGCGACCGAGTGGTTCCCCTCCAACCCGTGGCGGCTGCGCCGGGGCCCCTCGATCGTCGCGGTCCTCGAACGCGCGGACGACTTCACCACCGCGACGTGTGAGCTGTGGCTGCCCGTCGAGCCCGCGTGACCCACGCGGCCCGATCCCCGGGCGCCGGGCGTCGGGCGTCGGGCGTCGGGCGTCGGGCGTCGGGCGTCGGGCGTCGGGCGTCGGGCGTCGGGCGTCGGGCGTCGGGCGTCGGGCGTCGGGCGTCGGG
>NZ_JBIBWV010000015.1:0-50339 GCF_043081625.1 Streptomyces sp. NPDC014861 | reverse complement strand
CGTCGGGCGTCGGGCGTCGGGCGTCGGGCGTCGGGCGTCGGGCGTCGGGCGTCGGGCGTCGGGCGTCGGGCGTCGGGCGTCGGGCGTCGGGCGTCGGGAAAATCTGTCACCCGTGTCGTCTCGGTAGCATGCCGGGCGTCCGTTCCGTAGCGTGAGGATCGCACGAAGGGGGAATCGACGATGGCCGGTCTGAGGCTGGGGCCGCTCCTGCGGTACGTGGACTGGGACTCGGGCACGAGCGCGACCGTGTGGGTCGAGACCGACACGGCGTGCACGGTGGAGCTCCGGTGCCCCGACGGCGCGGGGGGATCGGCCCCCACCTTCCGCGTCGCGGGCCACCACTACGCGCTGGTCGTCGTCACCGGGCTCACCCCCGGGACCACCGTGCCGTACGAGGTGCTGCTCGACGGCGAGCGGGCATGGCCCCTCGCGGACTCGCCCCTGCCGCCCAGCACCCTCCGCACGCCGTCGGTCCCGGCCACGGACGCGGTGGTCGCCTTCGGCTCGTGCCGGTGGGCGGCGCCCGCCGCGGGCCGGTCGGATCCGGTGGGGCCCGACGTGCTCGACACGCTCTCCGCCCGGCTCGCGGCCGACCCGGAGGCCGAGCGCCCGGACGTCCTGCTCCTCCTCGGCGATCAGGTGTACGCGGACGAGACGTCGGCCGCGACCCGCGCCTGGATCGCCCGGCACCGGCGGGCCGCCGGCACCGGCTCCGCCGCCCCGCCGGACCAGGTGGCCGACTACGAGGAGTACACCCGTCTCTACGACGAGTCCTGGGGCGACCCCGGGCTGCGCCGGCTGCTGGCGACCGTGCCCAGCTGCATGGTCTTCGACGACCACGACGTGATCGACGACTGGAACACGAGCGCCGCCTGGGTGGCCGAGATGCGCGCGACGCCCTGGTGGCACGAGCGGATCATCGGCGGCCTGATGTCGTACTGGGTCTACCAGCACCTCGGCAACCTCTCCCCCGCCGAACTCGCCGAGGACGAGGTGTACGCGGCGGTCCTGGCCGCCGGTGACGGCACGGCGGTGCTGCGCGCCTTCGCGGAGCGCGCCGAGGCCGACCCGGCGGCGGTCCGCTGGAGCTACCGCAGGGACTTCGGACGCACCCGGCTGCTGATGGTCGACACCCGGGCCGCCCGGGTTCTGGAGGAGCGGGACCGGGCGATGCTGGACGAGGAGGAGGCCGCCTGGCTGCGGACGCAGGCGTTCGACGACCTCGGCTCCGTCGACCATCTGCTCGTCGGGACCTCGCTCCCGTGGCTGCTGCCCCCGATGGTCCACTTCGCGGAGGGCTGGCACGCGGCGCTCTGCCGCGGTGAGCGCGGGCCCCGCTGGGCGCGCTTCGGCGAGTGGCTGCGCCGGCGGGCGGACCTGGAGCACTGGCCGGCGTTCCCGGACTCGTTCGCGCGGCTGACGGACACGGTCGCCGAGGTGGGGCGGTCCGACCACGCCCCGGCGACGGTCTGCGTCCTCTCCGGCGACGTGCACCACGCGTACGTGGCGGAGCCCGTCTGGCCGGCCGGGGAGCAGCCGCGCTCCCGCGTCTTCCAGTTCACCTGCTCCCCGCTGCACAACTCGGTCCCGGCGACGATGCGCGCCGGCTTCCGGCTCGGCTGGAGCCGGCCCGCCAAACTCTTCGGCCATCTCCTGGCCCGCCACGGACGGCTCGTGAGGCCGACGGTCCGGTGGGAGCGCACCGGCGGCCCGTGGTTCGGCAACCAGTTGATGACGCTGACCCTGCGCGGACGCACGGCCCGGCTGCGGCTGGAGAAGGCGTCGGCGGGCGCGAACCCGGAACGCCGCGGGACCGACCGGTCGGGAGCGCGTCTGACCGGCGTGCTCGACCGGGGTCTGACGGACGGGAGTTGACGACTTCCCGCTTGCCGGGGGGAGTTGACGACTTCCCGCTTGCCGGGGGGAGTTGACGCATTCCTGCTTGCCGGGCGGGAGTTGACGCCCTCACGCTTGCCGGGCGGGAGTTGGCGCCTTCCCACCTGCCCGGCGGGGCGGGCGCCTTCGGCCCGCCGATCCCAGCTGGGCCGCCGGTCCTCGCCCGCCCCAGGGTCCACGCCGTGTCACCGCTGGGGACGGGTCACGGGGTCGGCCGCCGGACGGAGTCCAGCGCTGTCAGTTCCTCCGGGGACAGCCGGAGCGCGCCTGCCGCCACGTTCTCGGCGAGATGGCCGAGGTCGCCGGTGCCGGGAATGGCCAGGACGTGGGGGCCCTGGTGCAGGGTCCAGGCCAGCCGGACCTGGGCGGTGCTCACCCCGTGGGCGCGGGCGACGGCACGGACCTCGGCGCTCTCTCCGGCCTGCGCGCCGGCGGTCCGCCCCTGTCCGGCGATCGCGTAGAACGGCACGTAGGCGATGCCCTGTTCACCACAGCGGCGCAGGAACGCCTCCTCCTCGGGCGAGGCCCCGACGCCGTACATGTTCTGGACGCAGACCACGGGTGCGATGGCCTGGGCCTCGGCGAGGTGGTGCGGCTGGATGTTGGAGAGTCCCAGGTGGCGGACGAGTCCGGCGTCGCGGAGTTCGGCGAGCGCGCCGAAGCGTTCGGCGACGGAAGCGGTGCCGACGACGCGCAGGTTCACCACGTCCAGGTGGTCGCGTCCGAGCTGGCGCAGGTTCTCCTCGACCTGGCCGCGCAGCTGCCCGGGGGTGGCGTGCGCGGTCCACTCGCCGGAGGGGTCGCGTCCGGGGCCGACCTTGGTGACGATGACGAGGTCGTCCGGGTAGGGGCCGAGGGCCCGGTTGATCAGCTCGTTCGCGGAGCGCAGCGGGGAGAAGTAGAACGCGGCGGTGTCGAGGTGGTTCACGCCCAGCTCGACCGCGTGGCGCAGCACCTCGACGGCCTGGTCGCGGTCGCGCGGAACGGCGCCCGGTGTGAGCGCCTCGCCGTGCTGGGTGAGGCGCATCGTTCCGAAGCCGATCCGGTTGACCGTGCGGTCGCCGAGCTGCCAGGTGCCCGCTGCCGAGGCGGTGATGGTGGGTGAGGTCATGGCGTGATGATCGGTCCGCGATAGCCTGCGGGGCCACTGTTTCACGCATGAGCGAATCCGTCGGGGGTGATCGGAGTGGCGGAGCTGGCGTTCACGGCCGGCGACCTCGCCCAGGTGCGGTTCGTGGTCTCGCCCCTGTGGGAGGTCGTCCCCAGCTTCCGGCTGCTCACGTCGGGGGCCTCGCACCCGGTCCACGGGCCGTGGGCCGACCAGGTGCGCCCTCGGCTGAGGGCCGCCGGTCTCGACCGGGGCTGGCTCACCGAGCTGACCGGGTCCTCCGGCTACGTCCCCGACTTCCTGAACCCGGCCCCCGCCGTGCCGGCCCCCGCGCCGGAGGCGGAGTGGGAGGCGATCGCGGGCTCTCCCGCCGACCGGGTGCGGCAGGACCTCGACCACCTCGCCCGCCATCAGGGACGTCTCGGCCCGCGCCTGTCGAGACTGCGCGCGGACCCGCCCGCCCACCTGCCCAGGCTGGCACGGGAGATCGAGGCGTACTGGGAGCTGGCGCTGTCCCCCTACTGGGCGCGGATCCGAGCTGTGCTGGACGCGGACGTGCTCCACCGGGCCCGCACGATCGCGGAGCACGGAGCGGGGCGCCTCCTCAACGACCTGCACACCTCGGTGAGCTGGGCCGACGACACGCTCCGGCTGGAGCGGAGGAAGCGGGACATGCCCCGGGAGTCCAGTGGCGCGGGGCTGCTGCTCATCCCCTCGGTGTTCACCGGACCCGGGCTGCGGACGCGGGTGCGACCGCCGGACCCTCCCCAACTCGCCTATCCGGCGCGCGGCACCGGCTCGCTGTGGCAGGTGCGGCCCGTCGCCGGGGCCTCCGCCCTCGCCCCGGTCCTGGGCCGCTCGCGGACCCTGCTGCTCGCCGAACTGGACGCCCCGGCCTCCACCACCGAACTGGCGCGCCGCACCGGGCAGTCGGCCGCCGGGGTCTCCCAGTGCCTGACCGCGCTGCGCACCGCCGGTCTCGTCAGCGCCCACCGCGCGGGCCGGTCCGTCCTGTACGCCCGCACCGCCGCGGCGGAGACCCTCCTCAGGGCGGCCTCCGTCTGAGGGAGGGGAGGTCAGCCGGCGGGGGTGCCGGCGCGGTCGTGGGCTCGGCGGGCGTGCTTCTCCAGGCGGTCGCGGTAGGCCGCGTACCAGCTCTCGTCCCGCTCCGGCATGTTGCTGTTGGCCAGGCGCATGCCGGCGCGGCCGTCGATCAGTTCGCGGACGATGTCGGCGTGGCCCGCGTGCCGGTACGCCTCGGCCGTCACGTGGAGCAGGACGCGCTGGAGGGTCACCTCCTCGCCCTGCTCTCCCCACCAGGGGACGTGACCCGCCGCGTCGAGCGGCAGGGTCTCTATCGTCGCGTCCGCGTGGGCCCAGGAGCGGCGGTACAGGTCCATGATCCGGTCCCGGGGCTCGTCCGCGGTGGCCCACATGTCGGCGTTCGGCTCGGCGCCCTCGTCGTACCAGGGCAGGGACTCGTCGTGCGGGCGGCCGAAGACCGGTCCGAAGTAGGAGAGTTCGCCACTCGCCAGGTGCTTGACCAGGCCGAGGAGGTTGGTGCCCGTGGAGGTGAGCGGTCGGCGGACGTCGTACTCGGAGAGCCCTTCGGTCTTCCAGACGACGGCCTCGCGGGCCGCCCTGAGGTAGCGGTGGAGGTCTGCCTTCGGGTCATGACGGTTCATACGCCGAGTCTCGCACCGCCCACTGACAACGTCCGGTACGGCGAGGTGCGCGGTGCGCGGTGCGGGGTCGACACGGCCCGGGATCGGCGCCGTTCACCGTTCGCGGGCGACCAACACGCCCTGGGGTCGGCTCCGTTCGCCGTCTGCGGCCTCGCCCCGGGAACATCTGGTAGTAAACCTTCCTGTCCGCTAGCATCTCCCGCAGCGGCTCGGCGCGGCGGCCCCACGGGGACGTGACGCGCTCAGCGAGAGCTCTGACCCGGCCGCCGCGCACCACCCCGCTCGGGCCGTGGCGCGCCCTGCCGGTGTCCAGCTCTCGCCCCCTCAGGCCAGGGAGCCCAGGCATGCGTCCGTTCGCATCCACCCCACCTCGCCGCACCACGTCCCTCTCCTCCCCCACCTCGCTCTCCCTCGTCCTCGCCGCCGTGCTGCTGCTCGTCGGCGGGCTCCTCCTCGCCCAGCCCGACCGGGCCGGCGCCCGAGCCGTCGCCGACTCGCTGATCTCGCAGGGCCGTCCGGCCACCTCGTCGTCCGTCGAGGACGGCACCTTCGGACCGGAGAAGGCCTTCGACGGCGTCTCCACCACCCGCTGGGCCAGCGCCGAGGGCGTCGATCCGCAGTGGATCCGCGTCGACCTCGGCCCCTCGGCGACCGTCTCCCGCGTCAAACTCGTCTGGGAGGCCGCCTACGCCAAGGCGTACCGCGTCGAGATCTCGTCCGACGGCACGAACTGGACGCGCCTCGCCACCGAGACGGCCGGGAACGGCGGCACCGACGACTGGACCGGCCTGACCGGGACCGGCCGCCACCTGCGCGTGTACGGCACCGCCCGCGGCACCTCGTACGGCTACTCCCTCTTCACGGTGGAGGTCTACGGCACCGCCACGACCACTCCCCCGCCCACCGGTGCGTTCACGGTCGTCGCGGCCGGCGACATCGCCGCCCAGTGCACGGCCTCCAGCAGCTCCTGCGCCCACCCGAAGACGGCGGCGCTGGCCCAGCGGATCGCGCCCTCCTTCTACCTGACGATGGGTGACAACCAGTACGACGACGCCCTGCTCTCCGACTTCCGCGCCTACTACGACAAGTCCTGGGGCGCCTTCAAGGCGAAGACCCGGCCCGTGCCCGGCAACCACGAGACCTACGACCCGGCCGGGTCGCTCGCCGGCTACAAGGCGTACTTCGGCTCGATCGCGTACCCGCAGGGCAAGCCGTACTACAGCTACGACCAGGGCAACTGGCACTTCGTCGCCCTCGACTCCAACTCCTTCGACGACCCCGCGCAGATCCAGTGGCTCAAGGACGACCTCGCACGCACGACCAAGGGGTGTGTCGCCGCCTACTTCCACCACCCGCTGTACTCCTCCGGCGGCCATGGCAACGACCCGGTCTCCCGGCCCGTCTGGAAGATCCTCTACGCCTCCAAGGTCGACCTCGTCCTCAACGGCCACGACCACCACTACGAGCGCTTCGCCCCGCAGGACCCCGACGGGCGGGCCGTCGCCGACGGCATCGTCGAGATCGTCGGCGGCATGGGCGGCGCGGAACCGTACGACATCGAGACCGTCCAGCCCCACAGCCAGAAGCGGATCAGCGGCACCTACGGCGTCCTGAAGCTCGACCTCACCGACACCACCTACACCTGGCAGTACGTCGGCACCGACGACCGGGTCAAGGACTCCGCCCCGACCTACTCCTGCCACTGATGTACCTCGCGACCACCGGTCGCCCCGACGCGCCGCCCGCCCCCTCGGGGATCCGGCGGCGCGTCCCGGGCACTGTCCTCGCGCTCGGCGCGGTCAGCCTCGTCACCGATGTCTCCTCGGAGATGGTGACCGCCGTCCTGCCGTTGTACCTGGTCCTCGGACTCGGCCTGTCCCCCCTCCAGTTCGGGCTGCTCGACGGCCTGTCGACCGGCGCCACCGCCCTCGTGAGGCTCCTGGGCGGCGTCACGGCCGACCGCGGCGGACGGCACAAGATGGTCGGCGGCGCCGGCTACGCCCTGTCCGCCCTGTCCCGGCTCGGCCTGCTCCTCGCGGGCGGGTCGACCGGCTGGATCGCCGGCGCCATCGGCGCCGACCGGCTCGGCAAGGGGGTGCGCACCGCTCCGCGCGACGCCCTCATCACCCTGCACAGCGCGCCGGAGGAGCTGGGCCGCTCCTTCGGCACCCACCGCGCCATGGACACCGCGGGCGCCCTCCTGGGGCCGCTGGCCGCCTTCGCCCTGCTGTGGCTGACGGCCGACGCGTACGACGCCGTCTTCGCGGTCAGCTTCTGCGTCGGCGCCTTCGGCGTCGTGCTGTGGCTGCTGTTCGTGCCCGGCCGCGGCACCGCCGTCGCGCGTCGCGCGCGCGGCGCCCTCCCCTCCGCGCGAACGCGGGGCGGGCTGCTCGCCGGTCTGCGCTCACCCGGCTACCGGCGGATCGTGCTGTGCGCCGCGCTCCTCGGCGCGGCCACCATCGGCGACTCCTTCCTCTACCTGCTGCTCCAGCGCCGACTCGCCTTCGACGCCACCTGGTTCCCCTTCCTCCCGCTGGGCGCGGCCACGGTCTTCCTGCTGCTCGCCGTCCCCGCCGGCCGACTGGCCGACCGCCTCGGGCGGCGCCGGCCGCTCCTGTACGGGCACGGGGCCCTGCTCCTCGCCTACGGCCTGCTGCTGACCCCGCTACCCGACCTGGCCGTCCTGCTGGGCGTCCTCGCCCTGCTCGGCGTGTTCTACGCCGCGACCGACGGCGTCCTCATGGCCCTGACCGGCCCCTACCTGACCGAGGGCCGGCAAGCCGGCGGGCTCGCGCTCGTCCAGACCGCCCAGGCGCTCGCCCGGCTCGGCTCCGCCGTCGCCTTCGGCGCCCTGTGGACGGCGAGCGGCCCGGAGACCGCGCTCACCGCGGCACTCCTCGCCCTCGCCACCGCCGTCTGCTGCGCCGCGCGCCTGCTTCCCCGCGCCGCCACCGCCCCGACCGCCCCCGCCTCCCCGACCGCCCCCTCCGATCCCTCCGTACCTTCAGAGAGGACGCCCTGACCCATGCACGCCCCGACCGGTACCTCCACGCGTACCCGCGTCTGGATCGTCGTCCTCGCGCTCCTGCTGCTCGGCGGCGGGGCCACCGCCTACACCCTCCGCGCGGCCTCGGACCGCGACGCCACGAGCGCCGGCACCGCCGACCCCGGCTTCACCCTCACCGGGAGTGCGCTGTACGCGCGGGACACGGCGACCGGTCGCGTCGCCCGTGTCGACCCGTCCGCGCCCGGCGGGCGGGTGGCGGGCGGCCCGGTCTGCGACCGCTTCCACGCGGCCGGGGACACCGCGCTCTGCCTCCGCCGCAGGCCCGGAGTCCCGGCCCGCTCGTATGTCCTGGTGCTCGACCGGGAGCTGCGCGAGGTGCGCCGCATGAGCCTGCCGGGCATCCCCAGCCGGGCCCGGGTCTCCGCCTCGGGGAACATGCTCGCCTGGACGATGTTCACGACCGGGGACTCGTACGCCCGCTCCTCCTTCTCCACCCGTACGTCCGTCCTCGACCTGCGCACCGGGTACCTGGTGAAGAACATGGAGCAGATTCCGCTGACCCTCGGCGGACGCCGGTACCACGCACCCGACGTCAACTACTGGGGCGTCAGCTTCGCCGCCGACGACAACCGCTTCTACGCCACCGTCTCCACCGACGGCCGCACCCACCTCGTCGAGGGCGACATGGCCGCCTGGTCGGCCCGAGCGCTGCGGGAGAACGTGGAGTGTCCGTCGCTGTCCCCCGACGGCACCCGGATCGCCTTCAAGAAGCGGGTGTCCGAAGGACCGCGCGAGCCGTGGCGGCTGTACGTGTACGACCTCGCCGGCGGCGGCGAGCACCCGGTCGCCGAACCCCTCGGCGTCGACGACCAGGCCCTGTGGACGGACGCGAGGACCCTCGCGTACGGCCGGGGCGGCGGGGTCTGGTCCGTCCCCGCCGACGGCTCGGCCGCCCCGCGTCTCCTCGCGCCGTCCGCTTCCTCCCCGACGGTCACGGGCTCGGCGTCCGCGCCCGGCGCCTCATGAGACGCCGTCGCACCCGTCCGCGTCCGCGCAGGTCGTGGGCGAGGGGTCCACGGGGGCGAGCGGGACGCCGTTCTCGCGCAGCACCTTCCGCACGTCGAGGATCAGCGGGAAGACCTCCTGGTTCAGGTCGGCCCCCTGCTCGTCCCAGGCCCGCTGTTCGGCCTCGACGGCCATCCTGTCCTGGGCGAAGACGCGCTCGGTGAACCGCCGGATCAGCGGCCACGCCACGTGGAGGGCGCCCGGGAGGGCGGGCTTCGCGATCATGAGGAGCCCGAACACACGGCTGACCCGCTGCTCGGCGTCCACCGGCACGTAGGCGGCCCACAGGGAGAACGCCGCCGTGCCCGAGTCCTCGGGCACGGCCCGGAGGGTCTGGTAGGGGTACCCGGTGCGGATGGTGACCACGTCGGGCGTCGACGCGCCGCCCCGTCCCTCGGCCGACAGCAGCCCCGCTCCCCGGTCCTTCCGCCCGCCGGACGGCACGAAGAGGTACCGGGCCTCCACGGAGCGCGGGCCCGTGTCGTACCCGAGGAGTTCGGGGTGGATCCGGCCGAGGACGCCCCGGTGCAGGAACTGGTGGTTCATGTCGAGCAGGTTCTCGTGCAGGAACGAGTAGTGGCAGCGCACGGTCCGCGCGAACATCATCGTCCGGTGCCGGGCCGAGTCCGCCTCGGGCAGCACGGGCAGCGGGGCGGCCTCCGCGAGGGCGGGGTCGCCGGGGAAGACGAAGACGAGCCCGTACCGTTCGCGGACGGGGTACGCCCGCACGCCCCGCGGTGGCCGGGGCGCGCCCTTGGGCAGGTAGGGGATCTGCGAGATGCGCCCGTTCCCCCGGTAGGCCCAGGCGTGGTAGCAGCAGCGGAGCGTCTCGCCCTCCACCACGCCCAGGCTCAGCGGCACCTGGCGGTGGGCGCAGCGGTCCTCCAGGGCGTACACGGTGCCGCCGTCGCCCCGGTAGAGCGCGATGCGCCGGCCGGCGAAGGAGGCCGCGCGGACCTTCCCCCTGGACAGGCTCGCGGACCGGGCGACCGGGTACCAGAAGTCCGGGTCGATCCCGACGCGCCGCAGGTCGGTCGCGCCCGCGGCGCGGTCACCGGCCGTCGTTCCGTCCACGACCGCCGGAGCACCGGCTTCGGGCCCCCGGCCCGTCCCGCGGGTCGCGTTCGCCTCCTCGGTCATCCGCCGCTCCCTCTCGTCACCTCGCACCGGACGTTCGCCCCAAGGGCATTCCGGTCCAGCGGAACACGACCCGTCCCCGCCCGCGATTCGTCGCCCGGCGCGCGGCCGTGCCCGCATCCCCCCTCGGCCCCGTCCGAGGCGCGCGCGAGGGGAGCGGGGAGGGGCCTGTCCACGCGGGCGGGCCCGCGCCGATATCCGGACACCCCTGTCACCCGAATGGTGGATCATGAGGGGATGTCGACCGAAAGCATGGACCGGATCATGGAACTCACCGACCGCCAGGGGCGCCGGGTGGTGCTCGACGAGATCACCGACGAGAACTGGCGGAGCGTCGCCGACGTGGCCCCCGCGGACGACCAGCGGCGCTTCGTGGCCGCTCTCGGCGCGCGCTACCTGCTGCTCTCCCTGCGGGGCGGGCTGTGGAACTCCCTCGCCGTCCGGGCGGGCGACGAGGTCGTGGGCCACGTCATGTGGGCGTACGACGACGAGGACGGCACCCACTGGATCGGCGGCATGATCGTGAACGCCGACGAACAGGGCAAGGGCGTCGGCCGCGCCGCGGTGCGCGCGCTGGTACGGCGTCTCGCGGCCCTTCCCGACTGCCGTGAGATCCGCCTCTCGTACCACCCGGACAACGCGCCCGCCGCCCGCCTCTACGCGTCCCTGGGCTTCGAGCCCACCGGCGACACCGAGGACGAGGAGATCGTCGCCGCCCTCGGCGTCACCGCCGCCGCGGCCTGACGCGCGGCCGGCCGAGCCGGCCCGGTGGGCCGGCTCGGCCGGTGCTGTGGAGCGGCTGGATCCGTGCCGCGGACCGGGGCGGTCAGTCGCCGTGGTCCGGGTCGGGTCAGTTGGCGTTCACGAGGTCGTGGGCGGGGACGGTGACGGTGCGCTTGCCGGGGGTGCCGCCGAGGACGACCTTGCGCAGGGCGCTGTTGTTGTCGAGGTCGGTCTCCTTCAGGCGCTTGGCCGGGTTGGCGAGCACCTGGATGTAGTACGTGCCGTTGGGCAGGTCCGTGATGTCGAAGGACTGGCCCGGCAGGTCCTGGGTGTAGGTGTCGCCGGAGCCCACGTCGAGCACCTCGCGGACGGAGATGGAGTTCTCCTGGCCGCACGCGGTGGACAGGTCGGTGTTGAAGGGGTGCCAGTTGGCGTTCTTCACCGTGTAGTCGACGGCGTCGGTGTTGGCGAGGCAGAAGGCCTCCTTGCCGCTGCGGACGGCCTCCTTCTTGTCCGCCTTCAGCAGCCGGTAGCTGGCGAAGTCGGTGAAGTGCCAGTGCACGTGGCCGGGGCGCGGGTCCCACTCCATGGTGCCGGTCGGGGTGTAGCCGACCTGCTTGCCGTTGGCGTCGTAGAAGTACTGGTACGCGTCCATCTTGGCCTTGCCGGGCGAGCGGAAGCCGTCGACGACGAGCTGGGCGGGGCCGGCGTTCCACACGTTCGCGCTGAAGGCGAGGTAGTCCTTGCCGGGGATGTCCTCGAAGCCGCCGTCGCTGATGGTGATGCCGTAGGCGGGCAGCGAACGCAGGTCGGGCTTGGGGACGTCGGGAACCTTGGGAGTGCCGGTGGGCCGCTTGGTCGCCGGGGCGAGAGCCGCCGCCTTGCGTGAGCCGTCGGTCTGCCCCGCGGTGTCGCCGGCTGCCTGGAGACCGGCCCGCCCGGCCTGCTGCTGCTTCAGCGCCCACGGGAGGGCGGGCGGCGCGGCCTTCAGGGGGCCGTGGCCGACGTTGTACGAGGGCCCTGCGCCGCTCGTGGCCGGCGCGCCCGCCTGGGCGGGCGTCGCGGCTCCGTGCCCGGCGTGCCCGGCGGGGGCCTGGTGCGCGGCGCCGTGTCCGGCGTGCTCGCCGGCGGCGGCCATCCGGCCGTTCTCCCAGCTGCGTTCCTCGACGGTGACCTTGACGGTCGCGGGCTTGTCGGCGATGCCGAAGAGGTCGCGGTACTTCTTGGCGACCCTCACCTTGGCCGTGTACGTGCCCGCGGCGAGCTTGACCGGCTGGGTGTAGGAACCGGCGTAGGTGTTGGCGGCCCAGCCCTTCTCGACGCCCCACACGGACCCGAGGGTGAAGGGGTTGGTCGGGCAGCTCTCCGGATACTTGGAGGTGGCGGGCGCGTCGGGGCGGACCCGGCCGCTGGCGTTGTTCGGGCAGAAGCTCTCCGCGCGGGTGAAGACCACCTTGCCGTTCTTGTCCGTGACGGTGACCTCGGCGAAGCCGGGCAGTCCGGAGAAGTCCTTCACGGTGCCGGCGGGCAGGGCCTTCGCCTTGGTCCTGCCGCCCTCGAACACGGTCTGGGTGATGGTCACCGGGTCCTTGTAGGACTTCCGGGTCACCTTCAGCTCCAGCGGCGAGCCCTCGGCGGTCAGGTAGGTGCCGAGGTCGAGGTAGACGCCCGGCTCCTCCTTCCACGAGGTGAGCGTGACCGACCCGGTCGCCGCGATGAGACTCAGCTTCGGCCCCGTCGCGGCCGTCGCCCGGTCCGGCGCGGCGGTCATGAAGCCGGCCGTCACGGCCATGGCGGCGACGGCCGTGGCACCCGCGATCAGCGGTCGCCGCATCCGGTTGGTGCGCGTCGTGGTCATCGTTCTCTCGTCCTCCGGAAGCTGTGGGGAAGCGACACGGCCGAGGCCCGGCGAGGCGGTTCGCGCTGCCGGGGCCCACGCGGTGTGGGCGCTCGCTGTGTCCGCGCTGTGAGAGGACGGTGGCGGACGGCTGGTTGTCCGGAGTGCCGAATCGTCTCGATGTTGGCCGGAAGGTGCTCTCGCGACGCAACCGGGACGTGCCCACCGGAACCACACCTCACCTGGGCGAAGAGGCAGAGGGGCGAGAACGGGTCGCACAGCGTTCGATGGCCCGAAAGCACCTGCCGCCGCTCTCGCCCCCGGTCGCCGCTAGACGGCGGGGCCCACCGGCCCGGTCGGTGCTGCCGGCCCTGCCGGTCCCGCCGGGTGGAAGTTGACGCGCTCGCTCACGACGGGGTAGCCGGCCTTGGCGAAGTTCGCCGCCATCGGGAAGTTGCCCCGGTCCGTCGCACCGCCGATGAACTGCGCGCCCTGCTCGACGAGGAAGTGAGTGCACTCCGCGAGCAGGTCGTAGGCGTAGCCGTGACCGCGCCGCTCCGGGACGACGCCGATGAAGCCGATCGTCGGACCGGAGGGGTTGTGGGCGGGGATGTGGATGCCGGCCAGGTCGCCCTCCTCCGTGCGCGCGATCTGCCACCACTCGCGCGGGGAGGGGCACCAGTGGAAGAAGTCGAGCTCCTCCTGGGCGGCCCGGTCGAGGCCGCCCTCCGCGATGGCCTTGAGCGCGTGAGCGTCCAGGGTGGCGGAGTGGATGCGGCGCAGCGCGTCGAAGAACACGGCGTCGTCGGGCTCCGCGTCGCAGCGCAGGCGTCCGGGCCGCTCGGGGAGACCGCGCTCCGGGGTCCAGCGGTACAGGTAGCGCTCCACCAGGGGTGCGTACCCCGCGGCACGCGCGGCGGCGAAGCGGGTCTCGGCGGCGGCCCGCAGCTCGGGCCGCTCCCGCCATCCACCGGGCAGGTTGATCTCCAGCTCGACCTGCCGGGGAGCGGAGCGCAGGAGTGCGGCCCCGGCCGCCTCCTCGCCCTCGGCCACGTCGAACCAGTTGATGTTCACGGGCTCCGAGTCCTCGGGGCCGCCCCACCAGGCGCCGCGGGCGACGACCTGGCCGTCGCGCAGGGCGACGCGCTTCCAGTCGGGGCGGAAGCGGGTACGCCGGTGGTTCTCACGCGCGCCGAGGGGGTCGGGGTGGGCGTCGAAGAGATGGGCGTCGCTCGTGGAGAGCGCGCGGATGACCGGATCGGTCACGGGTTCCTCCGGGATGAAGACGTGCTCGGAGCGCTCCCGGTCAGAATGCGTGAACCACGCCGGGACAGCCGGTGAGGGAGCGCTGGAAAGGTGTGGACCGCACGGCACTCGCCTCCTTCCGTCCGTCTCAGGGCGTGAGGCCACACGATAGGTGATCTTCCGCGGCCCGGTCCACGGATTTCCGCGCCGCTTCCCCGGCGCACGGGGGGGCCGGCGCACGGGGGCCCGGCGCACGGGGGCCCGGTCCTCCGCGGAATCGGCAACGGGCTCACTCCCGCGGCGAGTCGGCTCCCAGCTTGCGGCGTTCCCGGCGGTTGGGGTGGCGGACGACGACGCCTCCCATGCCCCCGGAGCCGGTGAGGCGGATGAGCGGGGTGCGCGGGAGGCGGGCGGAGGTGGTCTCGTCCTTCAGGCCGCCGGTGCCGGGGTCCATGCCGGTGACGTCAGCGGTCCAGCCGTCAGGGATGACGATCGTGACTCCGGACGTCTCGCCGTACGCCTCCACCACGATCTCCGCGAGACGGGACTCGACGCGGCTGAAGTCCAGCGTGACGCCCCCCACGCCTCCGTGGGCGATCACCCGGCCGGGCACCTCCCAGCGTCCGGGACCCCGGGTCGCGCCGGTCATGCCGCCCTTGAGGACGAGGGGCGGCAGGTCGTCCGCGCGGGGCGGGCTCGGCAAGTCCGCCGTCACGGCGGCGAGTTCGGCGTGCGTCCTGGACGTCAGGGCCTGTTCCAGGCGCGCGTCCAGCTCCTCGAAGTCGATGCGGCCCTCGGCCGCCGCGTCACGCAACCGCTCGACCACCGCCTCGCGTTCGTCGTCGGAGGCACGGATCGGTCCGGGCCGGGCGGGGCGCGGGGAGTCTGCGGGCGGCTGGGTGGTCATGGACACGAGCATACGCAGCGGGCCGAGCGCGCCCCGGGCGGTCGCACGGACCGCGCCCAGCACGCCGGCCCTGTCCGCACGGCCTTCGCAAGCTTGGCAATCCGCCACCACGGCCTTCACAGAAATTGGCATGCGTCCACGATTGATGGCACTGGGTGCCAGTGCCAGAGTCTGAGTGCGGCCCACCGAGCCCGGCAGATCCAGGCCGGACTCGGGGCTCGATTCACGCCCTGACATCGACAACCTCGAGTGACGTGCGGCCTGGGTCGGCTTGATTGCTCGCTCTGCCGCCCCGCCCGGGCGCCGGTGGGCCGCACCCCATGAAGACACGCAGTGCCGTGAACTCCGACCGCGTGGACAGGTTGGCAAACACGGCGGATCCGAAAAGGCGGACACCCACATGACGGACGACAGGACGCAGGCGGCCCGGGAGCTGGAGCGGCGCTGGGCGACGGACCCGCGCTGGACCGGCATCGAGCGCACGTACACGGCCGAGGACGTGCTGCGGCTCTCCGGGAGCGTGCGTGAGGAGCACACCCTCGCCCGGCGCGGTGCGGAGCGGCTCTGGCGTCAGCTGCACGAGCTGGACTACGTGCACGCGCTGGGAGCGCTGACGGGCGGTCAGGCCGTGCAGCAGGTGCGGGCGGGGCTGCGCGCCATCTACCTGTCCGGCTGGCAGGTGGCGGCCGACGCGAACCAGGCCGGGCACACGTACCCGGATCAGAGCCTCTACCCGGTGAACTCGGTGCCGCAGGTGGTGCGCCGGATCAACAACGCGCTGCTCCGGGCGGACCAGATCGCCACCGCGGAGGGCGGGGCGGACGGAACGGACTGGCTGGCCCCGATCGTCGCGGACGCGGAGGCCGGCTTCGGCGGGCCGCTGAACGCCTTCGAGCTCACGAAGGCGATGATCGCGGCCGGCGCGGCGGGCATCCACTACGAGGACCAACTGGCCTCGGAGAAGAAGTGCGGGCACCTGGGCGGCAAGGTCCTCGTGCCGACCGCGCAGCACATCCGCACGCTGAACGCGGCCCGGCTCGCCGCCGACATCGCGGATGTGCCCACCCTGATCGTCGCCCGCACGGACGCGCTCGCCGCGACGCTGCTGACCAGCGACATCGACGAGCGTGACGCGCCGTTCGTGACGGGCGAGCGGACGTCCGAGGGCTTCTACCACGTCCAGAACGGGATGGGGCCGGTGATCGCCCGCGGTCTCGCCTACGCTCCGTACGCCGACCTCATCTGGGTCGAGACCGGCACCCCGGACCTCGCCCAGGCCCGCGAGTTCGCCGAGGCGCTGCACGCGCGGTTCCCGGGCAAGATGCTGGCCTACAACTGCTCGCCGTCGTTCAACTGGAAGGCGTCCCTGGACGACGACCAGATCGCCAAGTTCCAGCGCGAACTCGGCGCCATGGGATACAAGTTCCAGTTCATCACGCTGGCCGGCTTCCACTCCCTCAACCACGGCATGTTCGACCTCGCCCGGGGCTACGCCGAGCACGGCATGACCGCTTATGTCGACCTCCAGGAGCGGGAGTTCGCCGCACAGGCCCAGGGCTTCACCGCCGTGAAGCACCAGCGTGAGGTCGGCACCGGATACTTCGACCTCGTCTCCACCGCCGTCAACCCCGCCTCCTCCACCACCGCGCTCACCGGCTCCACCGAGGAGGAGCAGTTCCACTAGGCCGTCCCTTCCGGACGTTGCCGGCCTGATCCGGAACGAACGGCCAAGGCGTCGCCCCGCGGGGGCGGGTGGGACCGGCCTCCCCCACCCGCCCCCGCGCGCACATCCCCTCGCCCGCAGCACAGGAGAGTTCCATGACCACCAGCGCACCGACCCGCAGCGTCCATGTCCTCGCCTCCGCGGGGGACCGGCACGACGAGATCCTCACCCCCGCGGCCCTCGACTTCCTCGGCCGGCTGGTCGAGGCCTTCGCCGCACGCCGCCAGTGGCTCCTGAAGGAGCGGCGGCGGCGGGCGATCCGGCTCGCCACCGGCACCCCGCTCGGCTTCCCCGTCGCCACCGCCGCCGTCCGCGAGGACCCGTCCTGGCGGGTGGCGCCTCCCGCGCCGGGGCTCACCGACCGCAGGGTCGAGATCACCGGGCCGCCCGCCGACCGCCGTATGGCCGTCAACGCGCTCAACTCCGGCGCCCGCGTCTGGATGGCGGACTTCGAGGACGCGACCGCACCCACCTGGGAGAACGTGATCGGCGGGCAGCTCACCCTGCTCGACGCGATCGAGCGGCGCATCGACTTCACGAGCCCCGAGGGCAAGCGGTACGCCCTCCGCGAGGACCCGGCCACCCTCGTCGTCCGGCCGCGCGGCTGGCACCTGGAGGAGCACCACCTGGAGTACGACGGCCGACCGGTCCCCGCGTCGCTCGTCGACTTCGGCCTGTACTTCTTCCACTGTGCCCAGCGGCAGATCGACGCGGGGCACGGCCCGTACTTCTACCTCCCGAAGCTGGAGAACCACTACGAGGCCCGGCTCTGGAACGACGTCTTCGTCCTCTCCCAGGACCTCCTCGGCATCCCCCGCGGCACCGTCCGCGCCACCGTCCTCATCGAGACGATCACCGCCGCGTTCGAGATGGAGGAGATCCTTTACGAGCTCCGCGAGCACAGCTCCGGACTCAACGCCGGCCGCTGGGACTACCTCTTCAGTCTGATCAAGACCTTTGGGCACCGCACCGACTTCCTTCTCCCCGACCGCGCCCGGGTGACCATGACCGCCCCCTTCATGAGGGCGTACACCGAACTCCTCGTCCGCACCTGCCACCGGCGGGGCGCCCACGCCATCGGCGGCATGGCCGCACAGGTGCCGAGCCGGGACCCCGAGGCGAACGCCGCCGCCCTGGCGAAGGTCCGGCTCGACAAGGAACGGGAGGCGGAGGACGGCTTCGACGGCTCCTGGGTGGCCCACCCGGGGCTGGTGCCCGCCTGCCGCGAGGTCTTCGACGCGGTCCTCGAAGAACGGCCCGACCAGATGCACCGCACCCGGGAGGACGTCGCCGTCACCGCACCCGACCTGCTGTCCGTCCGGCGGATCAGCGGCCCGCCCACCGAGGAGGGGGTGCGGACCAACGTGGCCGTCGCCCTGCGGTACTTCGACGCCTGGCTGCGCGGCCAGGGCGCCGTCGCGCTGTACGGACTCATGGAGGACGCGGCCACCGCCGAGATCGCCCGTGTCCAGATCTGGCAGTGGCTCCGGCACCGCGTGATCGACCGCCCGACCGTCCTGCGGCACCTCGACGGTGAACTCGCGGCGCTGGGTGCCGAGTTCCCGTGGGCCGACCTGGGCGCGGTGCGACGCCTCTTCGAGGAGACCACGCTCGCCTCGGAGCTCCCGGCGTTCTTCACGCCCTCCGCGTACGCCCGCCACCTCGTCCGCGCCCCGGAGGACCGCGCATGACCGCCGCCGGCACCCGGCCCGACGGAATCCGGAGCGTCGGCGTCGTCGGCGGCGGGCAGATGGGGGCGGGCATCGCCGAGGTGTGCGCCCGGGCGGGTCTGGACGTCCTGGTGTGCGAGGCGACCGCCGAGGCCGCCGCGTCGGCCCGCGAGCGGATCGCGGTCTCCCTCGAACGCGCGGTGCGGCGCGGCAGGTTCGACCGACCCTCCGCCGAGGCGGCGCTCGACCGGATCGCCGTCACCGCCGACCTCGCCGACCTGTCGGACCGCCGGCTGGTCGTCGAGGCGATCGTGGAGGACGCCGCCGCCAAGGCCGAGGTGTTCACCGCGCTCGACAAGATCGTCACCGATCCCGCGGCGATCCTGGCCACCAACACCTCCTCGCTCCCCGTCATGCGCCTCGCCCAGGCCACCGGCCGCACGGAACGCGTGGTGGGGCTGCACTTCTTCAACCCCGTACCCGTCCTCCCGCTGGTGGAAGTCGTGTCCACCCTCCGCACCTCCCCCGACGTCACACGGGAGGTCACGGAGTTCGCCGAGGGACGCCTGGGCAAGTCAGTCGTCCACTCCACCGATCGCGCGGGCTTCGTCGTCAACGCGCTCCTCGTCCCCTACCTCCTGTCCGCCATCCGCATGACCGAGTCCGGCTTCGCCTCGGCCGCCGACGTCGACCGCGGCATGGAGGCGGGCTGCGCCCACCCCATGGGACCGCTGCGACTGGCCGACCTCATCGGCCTCGACACCGTCGCCGCGATCGCGGATTCGCTCTACGAGGAGTTCAAGGAGCCCCTGTACGCGCCTCCCCCGCTGCTCCAGCGGATGGTGGAGGCGGGCCTGCTGGGCCGCAAGACGGGCCGCGGGTTCCACACGTACGACGGGGGATGACGGGGTCCCGGGCGGCCATGGGGCGCTGCCGCGCCGTGGCGGGCGCGGCGAGGCCGGGGGCAGGGACAGCTCCCCGGGACTCGGCGGTGGAGGGGGCCGGCGGCACCGGGCACGACGGCGCCGGCGCGAAGTCCCTGCGGTGGTCGGCCGGATGAGCGGTCGTGCGCGCTCTCACCGGCCCCGCATGGTGCCGCGTGCCGTCGCCCCCGCCCACCAGAGCATGCCCGCACCGACGAGCAGCGGCCACAGCAGGCCCGGGGCGTCCGGGGCGGCGCCGCGCGCCGGACCGTCCACGACCGCCAGGCAACCCAGCGCCACCAGAGGTCCCCTCGCCTGCCACAGCAGGGCCGCGAGCGGGCCCGTGTCGCCCAGCGGAGTCATCGAACCGATCATCAGGTGCACGGGGACGACACCCCGGTAGGCGCTGACCAGCGCCGCACCGACCAGCGCGGGTACGAGTGCGGGCAGCACCCACAGCCGCTCCGGCGCCGGCCCGAGTGCGACGGCGACGGTCGCGCCGAGGGCGAACAGCACCAGCAGTCCCGCCGCGGGCACCCATCCGTGCCGGAGCGCGAGCGAGCGGGCGGACCACGGAAGGGGCGCGGAGCGCCGGGTGTCGTCCGTCTCCAGCCGGGCCGCTTCCGCCAGTTGCGCCGCGGCCAGGTACCCGGCCGGCAGGGCGAGGAGGTACACCGCCGTCGGCGCGTCCTCCAGGCAGAGCAGGCCCACGGTCGCGGCGGTCCAGGCCACGGCCCCCACCGGTCGGGCCGGGGCGCGCAGCAGGGCGGTCGCGTCCCGCCACGGGACGAGCAGCCATCCGCGCCGGGGATACGGCGGGCGGGCGGCGGGGCGCACCCGGCGGGAGCGGGTGGCGCGCACGGCCGCCCGGGCCTGCCGCAGATCGAGGGAGTACAGGGAGGCCCGCACCCGCAGCGCGGTGCCGGCCTGGGCGCGCAGGACGCGGGCCGGAACACGTACGGCGGCGTCCGCTCCCGCCCGCCCCGCGAGGGCGAGGGCGAGGACCGAGAGGACGGCCCCGGTCCACCCGGCCGCCGCGGGGGCTCCGTCCGCCACCGCCAGGAGGGGCAGCGCGGCCCAGCCCCACGGGCCGGACCAGGGCACGACCGGCTCCGCGAAGCGCCCGCCGCCCGCCAGGGAGGCGGCGGCGAGCAGCCACAGGACGCTCACCAGCGCCCACGCCGTCCGCCGGATCCAGGGCTCGCGCCGCTGCCCGGTGCCACCGTGCCGCTGGACCAGGGCGCCCAGGGCGGTCCCGGCGAAGCCGGCCGCCGCACCGGTCGTCGCTCCCGCGGCCGTCACGGCCCACCAGGAGCCCGCGCCGAGGGCGTGGAGCAGGAAACCGGCCGTGGCTCCGACGGCGGCCCCGATGCCGGTGGTGGTGGCCGAGGCCGCGCCGAAGCGGGGCAGCAGCAGGGCGCGGCGGAGGACGGGCTGGGGCACCAGCCAGGACAGCGCGGCCGGTTCCAGCCGTACCGGCCCCTGCCAGAGGGCGCGCGCCGCGGGCAGCAGTACGGCGGTGGCCAGGAGGGCGGGGAGGAGGG
Source organism: Streptomyces sp. NPDC014861 (assembly GCF_043081625.1). NCBI lineage: Bacteria > Bacillati > Actinomycetota > Actinomycetes > Kitasatosporales > Streptomycetaceae > Streptomyces > Streptomyces sp. NPDC014861. The sequence continues at coordinate 29,869 of NZ_JBIBWV010000015.1, read as the reverse complement.
TCGGGAGCGAGGCGAGCAGGCGCTCGGCCGCCTCGCCGCGCAGGCGGCCGTCGGCTCCGGCGCGCGCCGCGCCGGCCAGCAGGGGGACGACCCAGATGCCGGCCAGCAGGACCGTGCAGTACAGGGTGTAGGCGATGCTCCTGCGCCGCTCGTCGCGCGCCTCCGTGCGGGCGGTCCTGAGCCTGGCGAGGACCGCGCGGGTGTGCAGGGCCGCTTCCGCCTCGTCCGCCGGGCGGACCCGTCGTGACGTCAGCTCAGCCACCGAGCACGCCCGTGACGAGCAGTCCCGCGCCGGACACGCTGTACTCGGCGTCGGCCACGGCGTCCGCGAGTTCGCGGTTGTGGGTGGCGAGGAGGACGGCGGTGCCGCGCGCCTTGGCCGCCCGCAGGCGTCCGGCCAGTCGGACCCGCGCGTCGGCGTCGAGGCGCTGCTCGGGCTCGTCGAGCAGCAGCAGCTCGGCGGGGCGTACGAAGGCCTGCGCCAGCGCCAGCAGCTGGCTCTGGCCGGAGGACAGCTGGTGGGGCAGCGCGTCGGCGCGCTCGGTGAGGTGGTGCTCGGCCAGCACCCGGTCCACGGCGTCGGCCGCCGCGTCGCCGAGGCCGTGCGCGAGGGCGACGAGCATCAGGTGTTCGTGGACGCTGAGGTCGGGGTAGCCGACGCCGCTGTCCAGGACGGTGGCGACACCGGCGCGTACGGAGCGGTCGTCCTCGGAGACCGCGATGCCGCGCAGGGTGACCGTGCCGGACCGCGGGAGTTCCCGCCCGGCGGCGAGCCGTAACAGCGTGGACTTCCCCGAGCCGTTCTCGCCGAGCAGGGCGACGCACTCGCCCTCGCGGACGGTGAGGCTCACCCCGTTCAGGACGTCCCGCCCGTCGTATCCGTGCCGTACGTCCGTCAGTTCCAGCAGTGCGCTCATGTCCCGGTGCCCGCCCCGTGCCTTCGATCGTGCGCGTCGGCCCGGAGGCCGTCATGACCATGGACGGCCATCGTAGGTGACGCCGGGGGACGGCCTTCGGGGGCGGTGTGGGGGGGGCGGATCAGGCGGTACGGGAGCGGCGGTCGCACCGGCGGACGCCCCGCTCGCCGCGCCGTCGTGCGCCTACGGTTGAGGGTGGTGGCGCGGCTGGGCCGGCTCCAGGTACTCGGGACAGTCCGGGTTGTGGCAGGGACCCGGTCCCCAGACGGGGACGAACATCCCGAGGGTCTTGTGACGGCGCTGGACCACCGTGTCGACGTTCTGCTTGCAGGCCGGGCATGCCACCGCACCGGACTGCCCTACTTCGCGTGGTTTTTTACCCATTTTTTAACGATAGACCTGTGGCGGGGTTATGGAAACTGCTTCGGCTCCGTCTCCTCCGGCCCCGAAGGCGGTTCCGGGGGTTCTTCCGGGAGCGGCTCCTCCGCCGGCTCCGGGGGCGGCGGGCGGCGCAGGCTGAAGAGGACGGAGGCCGCGAGCACGGTGGCGATCACCCCGAGGCTGACGGGGGACGGGATCTCCGGGATCGACGGGCTGATCATCTTGTGGGAGGCCTGGAGGATCAGCTTGACGCCGATGAAGGAGAGGATGACCGCGAGCCCGGTGTTGAGGTAGTGGAACCGGTCCAGCAGGCCGGAGAGCATGAAGTACAGGGCGCGCAGGCCCAGGATGGCGAAGGCGTTGCTGGTGTAGACAATGAAGGCGTCGTCGCTGACGGCGAGGACCGCGGGGACGCTGTCGACGGCGAAGACCAGGTCGGCCGCCTCGATGGCGGCGACCACCGCGAGCAGGGGCGTCGCCACCCGCTTGCCCGCCTCCATGACGAAGAACTTCGCCCCCGCGTACTCGTCCCTGACCGGGATGACCCGCCTCAGCATCCGCACGGCGAAGCTCTTGCCCGGGTCGAAGGTGTCCTCCTGGTCCTTGAGCAGCTTGTAGGTGCTGTAGAAGAGGACGGCGGCGAAGACGAAGAGGACCGCGGTGAAGCGGCTGACGACGGCCACGCCGAGGGAGAGGAAGATGCCGCGGAAAACGAGGGCGCCGATGACGCCGAAGAACAGCACGCGGTGCTGGTAGGCGCGGGGCACCTTGAAATAGCCGAAGATCACGGCGAAGACGAAGAGGTTGTCGACCGACAGGCTCTTCTCCAGCAGCCAGGCCGTCGTGTACTCGGTGCCGGCGGTCGAGCCGAGGACGAGGAAGACCACGCCGCCGAAGACGAGGGCGAGGCTCACCCACAGGGCGCTCCAGGCGGCCGCCTCCTTGAAGCCGATGACGTGCGCGCTCCGGTGGGCCAGGAGGTCCACCGTCAGCGACACCACCACCGTCACGGCGAACGCCGCCCACAGCCAGAACGGGACATCGAGCACGTCGGCCACTCTCCCCGTGGCCGGTGCCGGAGGCGCACCAGCCCCTTGGTACGAGTCTGCGGCATGGCGCGCCGGGGCGCCGCTCCTGGCCGTGGGCCCCCGGCACCTCACGGGTCCGCGACGCCCGCCCCCGCGTGCGGCCGGGGGACAGGGCGGGGCCGGGCGAGGCAGCGCGGGGCCGGGTGGCGGCCACCTCGACGCGGGAACCCGTCCCCGGTTCTCGATGCCGATCCGCGTTTCCTCTACAGTGATGTAGAAATCTTTTGTGATCCTTTTGCCCACCGACTCCACCGAGGCCGGAGCCGCCGGCTCCCCCGCCCTCTCCGCAAGGAGCCGCTTCTTGTCCGCCAGTCCGACGTCCACCGCCACCGCTCCCCAGGGGTGCGGAAGCCGATGAACGCCGCTCTCGGCCTGCTGGCCGTCCTCGTCCTGACCGCCGGCACCGGGTACTTCGTCGCCCAGGAGTTCGCCTACGTCGCCGCCGACCGCCTCGCGCTCGCCCGCGAGGCGGCGGCGGGCGACAAGCGGGCCGCCCGCGCCCTGAAGGTCCTCGAACGCCTCTCCTTCATGCTCTCCGGAGCACAGCTCGGCATCACCGTCACCGGCCTGGTCGTCGGTTTCCTGGCCGAGCCGTCCGTCTCCGCCCTGCTCAAGCCCGCGCTGGACGGGACGGACCTGTCGGACGGCGCGGTGTCGGCGATCTCGGTCGTCCTCGCCTTCGTGATCGCGACCGTGCTCCAGATGGTCCTGGGCGAGCTCGCCCCGAAGAACCTCGCGCTCGCCGTGCCCGAGCGGCTCGCCAAGTCGCTGGCCTCCTCCACCCTCCTGTACCTGAAGGTCGTCGGACCGGTCGTCCGGGTCTTCGACGGAGCCGCCAACAAGCTCCTGCGGAAGGTCGGCATCGAGCCCGTCGAGGAGCTGCACCACGGCGCCACGCTCGAGGAGCTCAGCCACCTGATCGGCGAGTCCCACGAGCAGGGTGAGCTGCCGGCCGACACCGCCGAGCTCCTCGACCACGCCCTCGAATTCTCCGAGCGGACTCTGGACGAGGTGATGGTGCCGCGCGCCGACGCCGTCTTCGTCCGCAAGGACGCCACCCTCACCGAGGCGGTCGAGCTCATCGCGCGGCACGGCCACTCCAACTACCCCGTCCTCGGCGACCACCCCGACGACGTGGCCGGCGTCCTCGGCGTGCGCGACCTCGCGCGGCTGCCCGCCGACCGTTTCGACACGGTCACCGCCGGGCAGGCCGACCGCGCTCCCCTGCTGCTGCCTGACACGCTGCCGCTGCCGCAGGCGGTGGCGCGGATGCGGGAGGCGGACGACGAGTTCGCCGTCGTCCTGGACGAGCACGGCGGCGTCGCCGGCATCGTCACGTACGAGGACATCGCCGAGGAACTCGTCGGCGACATCGCCGACGAGACCGACACCGTCGTCGCTCTCGCCGTCCCGGACGGCGACGGCTGGCGGGTCGACGCGGGCCGCCGCCTCGACGAGATCGAGGACGCCACCGGCATCGCGCTGCCGGGCGACGACGACTACGACACCGTCGCCGGTCTGATCATCGACCGCCTCGGCCGCTTCCCGACCATCGGCGACGGCCTCACCGTCGACGACGTCCGCATCGACGTCCTCAGCCTCGACCGGCACGTCCCCGGACGCGTCCGCATCGCCCACCTTCCGCCCGCCGCCGAGGAGGCCCAGGCATGAGCTTCCCCATGGCCCTGTTCATCACCGTGCTGCTCCTCATCGGCAGCGGTTTCTTCGTCGCCGCCGAGTTCGCGCTCGTCGCCGCCAAGCGCCACCGCATCGAGAAGGCCGTCGCGGACGGACAGCGCGGCGCCAAGGCCGCCCTCGCGGGCATGCGCGAGCTGTCCCTCATGCTGGCCGGCGCCCAGCTCGGCATCACGCTCTGCACCCTCGGGCTCGGTGCCATCTCCAAGCCGGCCGTCTCCCACGCCATCGACCCCCTGCTGGTGGACCTCGGCCTGCCGAGCACCCTCAGCTACGCCATCGCCTTCGCGATCGCCATGATCGTCGTGGTCTTCCTCCACATGGTGCTCGGCGAGATGGCGCCCAAGTCCTGGGCCATCGCCCACCCCGAGCGCTCGGCCATGCTGCTCACCCCGCCGTTCCGGGCCGTGGTCAAGGTGGTGCGCCCCCTGATCTGGGTGCTCAACAAGGTCAGCAACACGCTCGTACGCCTGTGCCGGGTCCAGCCCCGGGACGAGCTCGCCGCCGTCCACAACCGCGAGCAGCTCACCCATCTGGTCGCGGAGTCCGAACGCCTGGGCCTCATCAACAAGACCGACTCCCAGCTCATCACCCGCTCGCTCACCGAGCCGCAGACCCCGGTCGCCGTGCTCCAGACCCCGGCGGACGACATCGTCTCCGTCCCCGCCGACGCCGATCTCGACACGATCCTCGCCCGCGCCTCCGAGGCCGACCGCTCCCGCCTCCTCGTCCGTGACGGAAGCCGGCTCCTCGGCTCGGTGCACGCCCGGGACGTCCTCGTGGCCCGCGTCCGCGGTCGCGCCCGTACGGCCGGAGAGCTCGCCCGTCCCGTACCGGAACTGACCGCCGGCACCACCGTCTCCGAGGCCGTCGAGCACCTGCGGCGGCGGCGCGCCTCCCTCGCCCTCGTCAGGGACGAGGACGGCACCCTGACCGGCCTGATCAGCCTGGACGACCTGCTGGTCCGGATCATGGGACCGCAGGTCTGAGGGGACCGGCGCCGTCGAGCCACTGCGACGGCGCCACCGAGACCGTCGCCCGGGCCGTCGAGACCTCCGACCAGGCTATTCAGTTCGCCGTCGGGCTCGTTCCGCCCTCCGCCGGGGCTGCCGAGACCCCCGACCGACCGGTCAGTCCCCCGCCGGGGCTGCCGAGACCTCCGACCGGTCGATCAGCCCACCGCCGGGGGCCGCCCAGACCTCCGGCCGGCCGGTCGGTCCTCCGCCGGGGCCGGCCCGCGCGGACGGACCGAGGTGCCGAGCGCGACGAGCGCCGCGGTGGCGCCCAGAGCTGCGAGGACGCCGAACAGCTGGGGGATCCCGCCGAGGGGCGGGGCCAGGAGCGCCGCGGCGAAGGGGGCGAGGGCCGACGCCGTCATGGCGGGCGCGCCGAGGATGCCGGACAGACGCCCGTAGTGGGTGGCGCCCCAGCGCTCGGTGATGGCGGTGGCCTGGAGCAGGGTGAGGTTGCCGCGCACCACCCCGGCGACGACCGACACCGCCATGAGCAGGCCGTACGGCCCCGGGACGGCCGCGAAGGCGGCGGTGGTCAGGGCCCCCAGGGCGATGAGGACGACCGTGCGGGTGGTGGTGCCGGTGCGGCGGGCGAGGGCCGCGTAGAGAGTACGGCCGAGGGTCTGGCCGACGCCTCCGACACCGAGGGCCCACGCCGCCTGGCCGGTGGTGTACCCGCGCTCCAGCAGCAGCGGGACGAGGGTGAAGACGACGGCGTACATCGCGAGCGCCGAGAGCGTCAACGCCACCCCGAGCAGCAGGAACGGACGGCTCCGGACGACGGCCCGGGGCGTCTCGTCCGGCCGCTCCGTGCCCGGCGGCGCCGGTGGCCACGGCGCGCGCAGGGCGAGCGCGTGGGCGGGGACGGTGACCGCGGCGAGGACGGCCGCGAGGACGAGGTACGTGGTGCGCCAGGTGAAGTGGTCGGCGAGGACGGCGGTGAGGGGCGCGAAGACGGTGGAGGCCAGGCCCCCGGCGAGCGTGACGATCGTCAGGGCGCGCACGTGCCCCGGGGCGAACCAGCGGGTGAGGGCGGCGAACGCGGGCTGGTAGAAGGTCGTGGCCATGGCGAATCCGGCCAGGCCCCATCCCGCGAAGAACACCGGCAGGTTCGGGGCCGAGGCGACGACCGCCAGGCTCACCGCGCCGACGGCGGAGCCCGTGGTCATGACCGTGCGGGGCCCGCGCCGGTCGATGATCCGGCCGACACGGATCCCGGCGAGTCCGGAGACGATCAGCGCGAGCGAGAACGCGGCCATGGTGGCGGTGGTGGACCAGCCGGTGGCGGCCGTGATCTCGGGATTGAGCACGGGGAAGGCGTAGTAGACGATCCCCCAGCCGGTGACCTGGGTGACGCAGAGCGCGGGCAGCACGGCGCGGGGCCGCGACCGGTCCCCCGTACCGGTCGCGGCCCCGCCCGCGCGGGTGTCGAGGTCGGTCACGAGCCGCAGGAGGGCGCCGGGGCCGCGGTCCCCGGCGGCACGAGCGCCGGCACGGGGGCGCAGCAGCCGCCGTCCTCGGACGCGGATCCCTCCCGCGGGGCCTCGTCGAAGAGGCCGGCGCCGCCGCACACGCCGGTCTCCGGCAGGACCAGCTCGACGCGCTCGGCGGACGCGCGGTCTCCGGCGATCGCGGCGACGACGGAGCGGACCTGCTCGTAGCCGGTCAGGGCGAGGAAGGTCGGCGCGCGGCCGTAGGACTTCATGCCGACAAGGTAGACACCCTCTTCGGGGTGGGACAGCTCCTTCACGCCGTGCGGGTACACGGTGCCGCAGGAGTGCTGGTTGGGGTCGATCAGCGGGGCGAGCGCGACCGGCGCCTGAAGGCGCTCGTCGAGGCCGAGGCGGAGCTCGTCCAGGAAGGTCAGGTCGGGGCGGAAGCCGGTGAGGACGACCAGTTCGTCGACGGGGTCGGACCGGCGGCCGTCCTCGGCCACCAGCACGAGACGGCCCTCGGCGTCGCGCTCGACGGCGTCCGTGCGGAAGCCGGTGACGGCATCCGCGTGCCCCGCGTCGACGGCGGCCTTCGCGGCGAGGCCGAGAGCGCCGCGCGCGGGGAGCTGGTCGGCGGCGCCGCCGCCGAAGGTGGAGCCTGAGATGCCCCGGCGCAGGATCCAGGTGGCGTGCGTGCCTGCCCCGTCGTCGGACTTCGCCAGCTCGGCGAGGAGGGCGAGGGCGGTGAACGCGGAGGCGCCGGAGCCGATGACGGCGGTGCGCCTGCCCGCGTACCGGGCGCGGGTGGCGGGGTCGCGGAGGTCGGGGACGCGATACGAGATCCGGTCGGCGGACGCGCGCTCGCCGAGGGCCGGCAGTCCGTCGCCGCCGGCGGGGCCGGGGGTCGACCAGGTGCCGGAGGCGTCGATGACGGCGCGGGCGGTGATCCGCTCCTCGCGCCCGTCGGCGTGGGCGACGTGCACGGTGAAGGGCCGGGCGCCGCGGTCGGCGTCGACGATCCGGTCACGGCCGGAGCGCGAGACGCCGGTGACGCGGAGGCCGGTGCGGACGCGGTCGCCGAGGGTGTCGGCGAGCGGCTGGAGGTAGCGGTCGGCCCAGTCGCCGCCGGTGGGGTACGTCGCCGGGTCCGGCTTCACCCAGCCGGTCGGGGCCAGCAGCTTCTCCGCCGCCGGGTCGGTGACCTCGCCCCAGGTGGAGAAGAGCCGGACGTGGCCCCACCCGCGCACTGCCGCGCCGGCCCGCTCCCCGGCCTCCAGGACCAGGGGCTCCAGGCCGCGGTCGACGAGGTGCGCGGCGGCGGCGAGGCCTGTCGGGCCGGCCCCGATGACCACGACGGGCAGGTGGTCGGTGGTGGTCGCGGTGGCGGCGTTCATGACGGGTCCCCTTTGCTTCGACGTCTGTCGATCTCTCGTTCCTCAGCATGGCACTCCATATCGACAGACGTCAACATAGACATCTGTCGATTCAAGAACCCTGGGCGACACTGCTTCGACATGTGTCAACATAGACATATGTCGAATGCGAAGGCGCTGCCGCTGGTGGAACCGACCGTCGAGCCGTGCTGCCCACCGCTCACCGAGCGTCCGCTGACGGCCGAGGAGGCCGAGCGGACCGCCGCCCTGTTCAAGGCCCTGGGCGATCCGGTGCGCCTGCGCCTGTTCTCCGCCGTGGCCTCGCACGAGGGCGGCGAGGCGTGCGTCTGCGACATCTCCGACGTGGGCGTCTCCCAGCCGACGGTCTCGCACCACCTGAAGAAGCTGAAGGAGGCCGGGCTGCTCACCTCGGAGCGGCGCGGCACCTGGGTGTACTACCGCGTCGAGCCCGCCGTCCTCGCCGCGATGGGCGCGCTGCTGACGAAGGCCGCCGCGGCCTGAGCGAGCCCGGCCACGGCCGGGAGGCCGCCCGGGCGGGTCAGCGCCCCGGCCCGCCGGCGATCCGGCGGACGGCGTCCCGGGCCGTACGGCCGACCCCGATGAGCGTGGCGGACGCCGGGCCGGTCCAGTCGCCGTAGCCGACGAGGTGGAGCCGGGGCTCGCCCACCGCCTCCGTGCCGACCGTGGGGACGCGACCGCCGGGCCCGCGCAGCCCGAGCGGGGAGAGGTGGGCCAGGGCGGGCCGGAAGCCCGTGCACCAGATGACGGTGTCGGCGTCCGCACGGGTGCCGTCCGCCCACGCGATCCCGGTCGTGGTGAGGCGGGTGAACATCGGGCGGCGGTCGAGGAGTCCGGCGTCGCGGGCCGCGCGGACGGGCGGGACGGGGACGATGTCCCCGAGCGACGCGCCCCCGCCGGTGTCGGCGCGGCCCTCGTCGAGCGCCCGGTGGCGGGCGGTCGCCGCGTCGAAGAGCGCGCGGCCGTCGATGTCGTCGGCCAGATAGCGGGGCTCGCGCGGGGTGACCCAGATCAGTTCGGAGCCGTACGCGAGGTCGGCGGCGATCTGGGCGGCGGAGTTCCCTCCCCCGACCACGACGACCCGGCGCCCGGCGAAGTCCCCGGGCCTCCGGTACGCGACGGAGTGGAGCTGTACGCCGGTGAACTCCGCGCGCCCCGGCACGGCCGGGAGGAACGGCCGCGAACCGGTCCCGGTCGCGCTGACGACCGCGCGGGCCCGCCACGTCCCCGCGTCCGTCTCGACCCGCAGGAACGCGCCGTCGCGGCGCACGGCCTCGACGCGGACCGGACGGACGACGGGCAGCTCGTACCGCCGCTCGTAGTCGGTGAGGTACGAGACGACGTGGGCCGCGTCCGGGTAGGTCTCGCCGGGCTGCGGCGGCATGAGCCGGCCGGGCAGCGAGGAGTACGCGGCCGGGGAGAACAGCCGCCCGGGCCGGGCCGGTCGTCGAGGACGACGAAGCCGAGGCCGGCGCGGCGCAGGTGGTACCCGGTGGCGAGGCCCGCCTGCCCTCCGCCGATGACGACGACGTCCACGTCGGCGCCCATGCCCAGGTCGGCGCCCATGTCCGCGTACGCGGCCGGGTCCACGTCGGCTTCCGCGTCCACGTCGGTTTCCGCCTCCGCGTCGGCGTACGCGTCCACGTCCGCGCTGTCGTGCCCGCTCATCGCCGTCGCCTCCCTCCCTCACCCTCGGCGGGGGAGAACTTCCGGCGCCAGGCCAGTGACACATGGACCAGGGCGACGAGGACGGGGACCTCGATCAGCGGGCCGACGACGCCGGAGAGCGCCTGGCCGCTGGTGACGCCGAAGGTGGCGATGGCGACGGCGATGGCGAGCTCGAAGTTGTTGCCGGCGGCGGTGAAGGCGAGCGTGGCGGTGCGGTCGTAGCGCAGGCCGAGCGCCTTGCCGAGCGCGAAGGTGCCGAACCACATGATCGCGAAGTAGACGAGGAGGGGGAGCGCGATGCGGGCGACGTCGAGGGGCCGCGAGGTGATCGTCCTCCCCTGGAGGGCGAAGAGGATGACGATCGTGAAGAGCAGGCCGTAGAGGGCCCAGGGGCCGATCTTCGGCAGGAACCTCGCCTCGTACGACTCCCGGCCCAGCTTCTTCTCGCCGATGCGGCGGGTGAGGAAACCGGCGACGAGCGGGAATCCGAGGAAGACGACGACGTTCAGGGCGATCTTCCCCATGGAGATGTCCAGCGTCTCGCCCTCGCCCAGGCCGAGCCATCCGGGGAGGATGTCGAGGTAGAACCAGCCCAGCAGGCCGAAGGCCAGGACCTGGAAGACCGAGTTCAGGGCGACCAGGACGGCCGCCGCCTCGCGGTCGCCGCAGGCGAGGTCGTTCCAGATGATGACCATGGCGATGCAGCGGGCGAGGCCGACGATGATCAGGCCGGTGCGGTACTCGGGCAGGTCCGGCAGGAAGATCCACGCCAGGGCGAACATCACCGCCGGCCCCAGGACCCAGTTCACGACCAGCGACGACGCCATGAGCTTCTTGTCGCCGGTGACGGCGTCGAGCCTGTCGTAGCGGACCTTGGCGAGCACCGGGTACATCATGATCAGCAGACCGGCGGCGATCGGGAGCGAGATGCCGCCGATCTCGACCTTCGCGAGGGCGTCGTTCAGGCCCGGGATCAGCCGCCCCAGACCGAGGCCGAGGCCCATGGCGAGGAGGATCCAGACGGCGAGGAAGCGGTCGAGGGTCGACAGCTTCGCGACGGCCGAGCCGTCCTCGGCGGCGGTCGCGGGGGCGGTGGCACTCAACAGGACCTCTTGGCATCGGTGTTGGCGCGGGCCGTGGCGGCGAGATCGGCGAACCGGCCCGCGAGCGATTCGAGGACCTCGGGTTTGAGCCGGTAGTACGTGAACCGGCCGCACGGCTCGGTCTCCACCACCCCCGCCTCCCGGAGCACCTTGAGGTGGTTGGAGAGGTTGGTCTGCCTCGCTCCCGTCTCCTCGACCAGATGCGTGGTGCACAGGGTCTCGCGGGCGAGCAGGGTCACGATCCGGAGCCGCAGCGGGTCGGCGAAGACCTTCAACAGCTCAGTGTCGACTGACGTCACCATGGGCTGATATTTTCACATCAGTGAAGGGTGATGCCAGTCCGGGCTGACGCCCGACCGTCACAGAGGAAGAATCGATGCCCGAGTCCCCGCTCGCGTCCGTCCTGTTCGTCTGCGTCCACAACGCGGGGCGTTCCCAGATGGCCGCCGGATTTCTCCGGCACCTCGCCGGCAACCGCGTCGAGGTCCGGTCCGCCGGCTCCCTCCCCGGCGACCGGGTCAACCCGGCCGCCGTCGCCGCCATGGCCGAGCTCGGCATCGACATCTCCGACCAGAAGCCGAAGGTCCTCACCTCCGAGGCCGCCCAGGCGTCGGACTACATCATCACCATGGGCTGCGGCGACGCCTGCCCGTACTTCCCCGGCAGGACCTACCTCGACTGGACCCTTGAGGACCCGGCCGGCCAGGGCGTCGAGGCGGTCCGCCCCATCCGCGACGAGATCAGGACGCTCGTCGGGAACCTCGTCGCCGAGATCGACGCCGGGGGCAGCGGGAAGTAGCGGTGGGAGCCGCGACTCGTCAGGGAGCGGGGGCCCTTCCCCGGCGCCGAGCGCGGGGGTGGGCCCGGTCGGCGTTCGCGAGGCGGAGACCCTTGCCGGGCGCCGCGCGGTGGGGCGGTCACGGACGGCCGCGCGGGACGGAGAGTCACGGACGGCACCGCGCGGTGGGCGGTCACGGTCGGCCGTCGCGGATCGGGGACCCGCGCCCGGCACCGCGCGGAGGGGGCTTTCACCGTCAGTCGTCGCGAGGCGGGGCTCGGGCCCTCCCCGCAGGTCGGAGCAGGTACGGAGGCCTATAGGCTGCGCGGGCAGTTGACGTGTGCGGCATCGAGCGCGACGACGACCGCTTCCGCCCCCCGTCCTCCTGGAGTCCGCCCCGCCATGCGCCGTGCCCTCGCCCCGACCCTCGTCTGTGCCGTGCTCCTCACCGCCGGGTGCGCGGCGAAGGAGCCCGCGAGCACGGCCTCCGCACCGGCGGCCACCGACGCGCGCCCCTCCGCGCCCACCCCGACCGCGTCGGACCCGGCCGGCGCGGCCCCGGCGACGCCGGCCCCGGTCGACGGCACGCGGGAGGTACGCGCGGCCGTGGCCGGTCTCGGCACGGCGCGCACGGCGTTCCGCTGGCAGGTCGGCGCGCCCGACAAGTCGACGTACGCCCTCACGGGCGAGGGCCGCCACGACTTCGCCCGCAAGCGCGGAACCCTCGAGGTGGGCCTGGAGGACGCGGCACGGTTCGAGCTGGTCTTCACCCCGAAGCACCTCTACATGCGCGGCACCACGCAGAAGGAGTCCGTCGACTGGATGTCCACGGAGCGGGCCGGGATCAAGGCCCAGCGCATCCTGAAGGCACCGGGCAACGACCCCGAGTACCTGGTGCGCCAGGTGGCGATGGGCGAGAAGTTCGAGCGGGTCGGCGGGGAGGACGTGGCCGGGACGCCGACCACGCACTACCGGGGTGCGCTCCCCCATCGGGCGCTGACCCTGAACATGACCGAGGAGGCCCGGGAGAAGACCGACCAGCTGCGCGACATGCTGGACGGCACGATCCCCGCCACCGCCGAGGCGTGGATCGACGACCGGGGCCGGCTCGTCCGGATCCGGCTGGGGATGCGCATCGACGGGACGATCGCGTCGGAGACGACGCTGACCTTCACCGAACCGGGCAGGCCCGTCGAGGTGGATGTCCCGGCCCACTCCGTCGACATGCCCTCCTCGACCATGATCTAGAGCCGGAGCCCGCCCCTCGGCCGACCTCACCGGCCGAGGGTGATCCGCGCGTCCCGCGTCAGCCGCTCGCGTGCGACGTCCGCGCCACTCCTGCTCCTGGTCCTGGTGCTGCCGCGCCTGGGCCGGACCGGTGAACCCTCCGTACGCGACGGCTGCCGGCGCGACGACGAGCGCGGACCTGTGCGGTCGGCCCGGCGCCGCCCTGGGCGCCCGACCCCCGGCACGAGCCCACTACCGGCATCACCCCCGCCGCCGTTGCCCGGACCGGGAGGAGGCGCGAAGCGGCCCCCTTCCCTCGGCCGCCCGTCATGACGCCCGGCCTGCCGGCCGGCGTGTCAGCGGGCGTACCGGCACGCGCGAGGACGCGTACTCGGGAGACGGGCGTCAACCACCCGCGACGGACTCCTTCGGGAGAGTGGATCCGGTTGCCGTCAAGATCAGCCGACTCCTACGGTTCTGAGCTGCTGAAACAGCGTGCTCCCCCGCCTGAGCGGCCGGTTGGCCGGACCCCTCGGGCGCGGGCCCGAAGAGAAGGACGCCCTCATGCCTGCGAACCGGCCTGACGAAGTGGAGCCGGCGCGGGCGCTGGGGAACGCGTTGCGCGACCTCCAGCGGCGCTCCGGGCGCACCCTCCGCGCCCTCGAAGAGAGTCTGCGCATCAGCGATTCGTCGCTGTCGCGGTACTTCTGCGGCAGCACCGTCCCGCCGTGGTCCACGGTCGACGACCTGTGCAAGGCGCTCGGCGGTGACCCGCTCAAATTCCGCCACCTGTGGGAGGCGGCCGACCGGGGCCAGCGCCGGCCCGCACAGGCGGCAGGCCCGACCGCTCCGGGCGACGACGCGGCGCGGCCCCCGAGCCCTGCGACCGATGACGATGCGGCGGACGCCGCGACCCCCCGGCCCGCCCCGCGTCGCCGTCCCTCCCTCCCGGGCGGGCGCACCGCCTCGGCCGTGACGGGGGCCGTGCTCGGGCTGCTGCTGGGGGTCGGGAGCACGCTCCTCCTGCGGTCCTCCGCCCCGGACTCCGGCGACGGGACGCCGTCCGTCGCGCACGGCGCACCCGCCGCCTCGCCGGACGACAGGATCTTCGTGAGCCGCGCGACCGGGGCCTGCCTCGACGACAGCCTCGACCAGGGCACGCGCTCGTACCCCTGCAACGGCATGCCGTACCAGCGATGGTCCGCCCGGCCCCTGGCCGACGGCGGCAAGCAGCTCCGCAACCACGCGACGGGCGAGTGCCTGGAGCACGGCGCCGACGGCCTGCGCACGGCGCCGTGCGGCCGGGCCGCCTCCCAGCGCTGGAGCGTCCGCGTGGGGGACGACGCCGCGTACGAGGTGCGCAGCATCGCGACCCACCGCTGCCTGGACGACAGCCCGGAGGGGCTGCGGATGCTGTCCTGCGACCGATCGGTACGCCAGAAGTGGGCGTGAGCGGGGGCAGGGAGGACGAGACGGGGGCGGCTCGGCGCGACCCGGGGGCCGCGACGGCCGGCCGCAAGGCCGACGGAGACCGACGGAGACTGATGCGGTTGCCTCTGCGTCGCGGGGGTCGTTGACTCGCGCGCGCCGGGGTGGGACGCGAGGCAGCGGGTCCGGATCGGGATCCTGCCGAACAGGCGGCGTGCACGGCTGAGCCGATGAGCGCGGCGAAGGCCAAGCACCACCGTGCCGGGCGGCGGCGCCTCCTCCGCCTCGTCCTTCGGCATGGCCGACCCGCTCTCCACCTCGGCCACGCCCGCAGCGTGGTGGCGGTGCTGCGGCTCCTCGCTCTGCCCCCCCCTGCACGACGGCGCCAAGGATCGCGGCACGTCGGGACCGCGGGCTCCGATCAGCCGATCCAGTCCCGGAACCGGGCGCGTGAGGGTCCGCACGCGCCGTCGGCCAAGGCGTCCTCGTAGGCCTGCCGGGCCGCGGCCTCCCTGTCCTCCGCCGAGCTGCCGGGTGACACCAAGGAGCCTGAGCCGACAGCCGTGTGGATCGCGCATCGCGGATGGACCGGCTGAAGGGCGTACCACCCGAAGGCCACGACGGCAGCCAGCGTGGCCAGGGTGACGAGACGACGTCCGCGGAAGAACAGGTTGATCACCTACGGATGGTACGGCGCACGTCCGACGTGTCGTCCCGGCCCCCTCGATGCCCGCCTCAGCGGTCACCGCGACGGAGAGCGCAGCCTCGCCCACCCGCCGGCCGTCTCCACCGGCACCAGTGACTTGGTCATCGCCGACCACGGTTGCCGGTCGGCCGACGAGGTCGCGGACACCGGAGGGCGTCCGGCAGGGATCGACGGCCGGTGCTGAGAACCCGCGCCCGGCAAGACACCGTGCGGCCCGGACCTCGGCAGGGTGCTCGTCACCCGGCCGCAGCGAGGTAGGCGAGGAGCGCGGCCAGGGGCCCGACCATGCACACCAGGTGGGTGAGAACAGAACGAGGCAGACGGAACAGGCTGAACACCAGCAGACCGCCCGCAAGCCAGCCGAAGTAGAGCCGCTCGGCGAGTTGGTGGGTGGCGTCCATCTCTGCCTGCTGGGTCTCATCCGGCCCACCGAAGGTGATCCCCGAAGCGATGATCATCATGTAGAGCACCCCGCACAGCAGGATGTCCCCCACCCCGACCAACACCGCCACAGGGGCGTCAGCGCGCCGCATGCGCCGGTACCAGCCGACACCGTCCCCCGTCGTGTCCGTCCCGTACATGACGGTCAGCTTGCCTCACACGGGGGCAGCTGGACATGAGTACGGATACTCAGCAATGAGACAACTGCTGGTCGGCGGAGACCCCGGGACCGAGGGCGCCGCGTCGCCGTCCCGACGGAGCGCCGGCCCGGCGGTCTGAGGCGCGGGCGCCGGCCACGACCGGCGGTCCGCCCGCCTCGCCTCCGCCGCCGCGTGCGGGATCGGCACCCCGGGCGGCAAGACGCTCGCTCCCGCCCTTCCCTCCCGCCCCGTCCCGGGCTCCCGCACGTCCCGGGACGGCGATGTCCCCGCAGGTCAGAGCCTTGGGAATCCCGACTTCGGCGCCGGCCCCGGGACACGCTTGCGGCCCGCTCGGCGGCGGGCACAGACTGCGGTTGTCCGGCCGCCGCACCGCTCGACGGCAGCGCCTCGGCCGGCCCTCCTCATCTCCCCCTCCCTTCCCATCCCTTCCCCCGGTGTGCCCCGCGTCGCCTCGGCGCGCCACGGCTGCCACCGGCCCCCCGCCGCCCCCGCCGCCCCACAGGAGCTCCCCCATGCCCCGCGACAGCCGCCGTGCCCGCCGTTCCCTCCTCGCCTCCGCCGCCGCGCTCACCTCCGCCACGGCCGTGGCGCTCCTCGTCACCCTCCTGCCGGGTCCCGGCGGAGCACCGGCGGGCGAACGGCCTCCTCCGGTGCGCCCCCTCGGCGCGGCGGCGGTCACCGCGGAGGACCGGCTCCTGCACGACGCCGAGCAGCGGTTGCTGCGCGACTGCATGGGCAGGCACGGGTTCACGTACCGAGTGGTCCCGCTCGACGCCGACAGCGGGTCCAGGATCTTCCCGTACGTCGTCGACGACGCGGCCTGGGCCCGGCGGCACGGCTACGGTGCCGAGTCGAGGCGGCAGCGGGAGGCGCTCGCGCGGCGGGATCCGAACCGCGCCTACTTCGCCGCCCTTCCGGCGGACCGCCGGGCCGAGGCCCTGGTCACCGCCAACGGGCCCTCGCCGGAAGGGCTGACCGTCCGGCTCCCCGGCGGCGGGACCATGCGCCGCAGCGATCGCGGCTGCGTCGCCGAGGCGCAGCGGCGGCTGTACGGAGACCTCGGCGCCTGGTTCCGGTCGTCGACCCGCCTCGGCGTCCTCGAACAGCTGCTGCGCAGCCGGGTCGTCGCCGACACCGCGTACCTGCGGAGCCTCGAAGGCTGGCGGCGGTGCATGGACCGGGCCGGGCACGCCTTCGCCACGCCCGCGGCGGCGCGGGCCTCCGCGCTGTCCCCCGTACGCCCGCTCCCGAGGGCGCGGGAGGTCGAGCGCGCGCTGGCCGAGGTGCGGTGCGCCGAGGAGTCGGCGCTGGACCGGACCGCCCGGCGGCTCGACCGCCATCACGGCGGGCTCCTCGCCGAGGAGTACCGCTCGGACGTCGAGACCCGGGACCGGCTGAGGGCCGCGGCGCTGCCGCGCGCCCGTCGCGTCCTCGACGGCGGCCTGCCCGCCTGACCCGCGGGCCCCACTGCTCCGCCGAGTGCGCCGACGCATCCGGCGGCCGACCGGCCGCGCCATGACGGGCGGCCCGGTCCTCACCACCCCTCCCGTCACCATCCATCCGAGAAGGAGACACACCATGCGTATCGCCCGTGCCCTCGCGACGGTCCTCGCCGTCGGAGCCCTCAGCCTGCTGACCGCCCCGGTCGCCGACGCCCGGGGCGCCGCGTCCGAGACGGTCGTACCCGCGGCGGCCGCCGCACCCGACGGTTTCCTCCACGCCTGGGAGCACCCCCACGCCCGCGGCTTCTACTGCCGGTGGAACGCGGCGAACGCCAACTGGGCCGGCTGCCGGGACAAGGTCTCGGACGTCTGGAACAACGGCTACCCCGGCGTCGCCGAGGACGTGAAGCTCTACCGCCTGACCGACTGGAACGGTTCGTGGGTCTGCCTCCACCAGGGGCACTCGATCCCCGACCTCGGCGCGCACGGGCTGCGGTTCTTCAGCCCCGGTGAGGGTCAGGGCCAGCTCGTCAACGACGCGGTCGGCTCGCACCTGTGGGTCTCGGCCTGCTGACGCCACCTCATCGGGCGCCGGCCCGGCGGGACTCCCCCGCCGGGCCGGCGCCCGCCGTCGCCGCCCCGCCCGTCACCCCGCCCGGCGCCTTGTCCGTCACCCCGTCCGGCGCCTTGTCCGTCTCACCGTCCATCACCCCGTCCGACGCCTCGTCAGGGGCCCCGTCCGACGCCCCGTCCGACGCCCCGTCCGACGCCCCGTCCGACGCCTCGTCAGACGCCTCGTCAGGGGCCCCGTCCGACGCCTCGTCAGACGCCTCGTCAGACGCCTCGTCAGTCGCCTCGTCAGTCGGCCGGCGTCCGGACCTCGTACGAGCGGACGAGGCGGGCGAGCTGTCGGCCCGTCACGTGGAGCGGTTCCTCGCTGCGGTTGACCTGGGCGGTGACCTCGGCGCCCTCCAGGGCGGAGAGGACGGTGACCGCCAGCTCGCCGGCGTCCTCGGAGGACCACCCGCACCGCAGGAGCTTGTCGCGCACGAGTCCCTCCCAGTCGCGCAGCGCGTCGGCGCACGCCCGCTGGATCTCCGAGTCCGTGCCGAGTGTCTCCAGGGCCGCGGCGGTGACGGGGCAGCCGTCGATCCAGCCCGACTCGCGCAGTTCCCCGGCGAGTCGGCGGGTGCAGGCCAGCACCGCCTCCGCCGGGTCGTCCTCGCTGTCCAGCGCCTCCCTCAGGAGCGTCGCGAACTCCGCGCTGCTGTGCCGGATCGCGGCGACCGCGACGGCTTCCTTGCCGCCGGGGAAGAAGTGGTAGACGGAGCCGAGGGTGGCCTGGGACTCCTGGGCGATCTGCTTGATTCCCGTGCCGACGTAGCCCTGCCGCTGGAGGAGGCGCGCTGCGGCCACGACGATCCGGTCCCGTGTGCTGGTCTGCATGCGCCCACAGTAGCGAGCCATTGAGTAGAGCGCTCGTTCTAGAGCTGTGCTACGTTTCCACCACGCGCTAAATAGAGCGATCGTTTTAGTCGAAACGGAGATCCCCCATGCCCGGCATCAACACTCGTCAGTCCGTCACCGTCATCGGCCTCGGTCCCATGGGACAGGCCATGGCCGGCGCCTTCCTCGACAGCGGTCACGAGGTCACCGTCTGGAACCGCACGGCGTCCCGCGCGGACGATCTGGTCGCTCGGGGCGCGGTCCTCGCTCCGGACGTGGAGAAGGCCCTCGCCGCCAACGAGCTCGTCGTGCTCAGCCTCACCGACTACGACGCCGTGTACGCCACCCTCACCCCGGCCGAGACCGCGCTGACCGGCCGCGTCCTGGTGAACCTCAGCTCGGACACGCCGGAGAAGGCCCGGGCCGCCGCCCGTTGGGCGGCCGAGCGGGGCGCGGTCCAGCTCACCGGCGGCGTCACCGTGCCGCCCTCCGGGATCGGCAAGGCGGAGTCGTCCACCTTCTACAGCGGACCGCGCGAGGCCTTCGACCGGCACCGGACCGCGCTGGAGGTCATCACCGGGCGGGCCGACCACCAGGGCGAGGACCCGGGCCTCGCCGCGCTGATGTACCAGATCGGCATGGTGATGTTCTGGACCTCCATGGTGAGCTTCTGGCAGGCCGTCGCCCTCGCCGACGCCAACGGCCTCAAGGCGGCGGACATCCTCCCCCACGCCGTGGAGACCGCGCAGTCGCTCCCGGGCTTCTTCTCCTTCTACGCGGAGCGCGTCGACGCGGGACAGCACACCGGCGACGTCGACCGCCTCGCCATGGGCACGGCCAGCGTCGAACACGTCCTGCACACCCACGCGGACGCGGGCGTCGGCACCGCGCTGCCGGCCGCGGTGGTCGAGCTGTTCCGGCGCGGCATGGACGCCGGTCACGCGGCGGACAGCTTCTCCTCCCTGGTGGAGCTGCTGAAGAAGTCCGAGGTGTGACCTCGCCGCACCCCGTACCGCCACACCCCTTCACCCCCCGTACCGCCACACCCCTTCACCCCCCGTACCGCCGCCCCCTCACCCCAGTGCCGCCGCGCCTCGCTCCGGCGTGCCTCGCGCCCCCGCGCCGCCGTCAGGGCGGCGCGGGGGTGAAGCGGTGCAGTTCGTCGGTGCCGGGCTGGACGACGCCCCAGCTGTTCTCCGGCACCTCGTTCCAGGCGCCGGGCAGGTCGCCGAGGGGCTCGGAGACGATGAGGCGGGAGTCCTCGGACAGGTCGCGCAGGAAGGCGACGTCGGGGTGGAGCCTGCGCAGGGCCTCCACCCGGCTGCTGTAGAAGAGCGAGCGGGACTCCTGCGCGCTGGAGTAGCGGAAGGCCCACAGGCGCTCGCCGTCGGTGACGGCGAGCGTCATCTGGAGAGGGAACTCCACTCCGTGCGCGTGCCCGACCTGTTCCACCACGCCCGCCATCGCGGCGACGGCGGCGGGCGGGTCCCGGTCGAGGCCGAACGTGAGGGACAGGTAGAACATCACCTCGGAGTCGGTCGTGCCCTCGATGTCCGCGTAGAGCGCCGGGTCGACCAGCATCATGAGGTCGCGCCGCAGGCGCGGGAAACCGGCGACGGCGCCGTTGTGCATGAACATCCAGCGGCCGTGCCGGAAGGGGTGGCAGTTCGACTGCTGCACCGCCGTCCCGGTCGACGCCCGGATGTGGGCGAAGAACAACGGTGACCGGACGTGGTCCGCCAGCTCGCGCAGATTGCGGTTGCTCCAGGCCGGCCCGACCTCCCTCAGGAGGGCGGGGGTGTCGATGTGCTCCGAGTACCAGCCGACGCCGAAGCCGTCGCCGTTGGTGGTCTCCACCCCGAACTTCGCGTGCAGACTCTGGTCGATCAGGGAGTGCGCGGGTCGGTACAGGATCGTGTCGAGCAGCACGGGCGTACCCCGGTACGCGAGCCATCGACACATGCGACCACCTGCATCCTCGTCGGCTCCGGACACGCCCCTCCCCCGCCCGTCCGGTCCCCTCCCATTCTCCGCACCCCGCCACCAGGTCGCCACACCACCGCTCCGCGACACCGAGCGCCCCGCACGGTCAGTCGAGGCGGATGGCCAGCATGCAGGCGTCGTCCTCCAGGCCGGACTGTTCCGGGTCCGCGAGGATCCGGTCGACCAACTCCCGGGGGGCTGCGTCCGCGTGGCGGGCCAGGAGGTCGGCGAGGCGGTCGATGCCCAGGGTGACGTCCTCGCCCCGGCGCTCGACCATGCCGTCGGTGTAGAGGAGCAGGACGTCGCCGCGGCGCAGCGGCGTCTTGGTGGTCTCGTACGCGTAGCCGGGCAGGGCTCCGAGAAGGGGGCCGCGTTCGCTCGTGCGGAGGGGGCGGGCCCGGCCGTCCCGGAGCAGGAGGGGTGCCGGGTGGCCGGCGTCGGCCCAGTGCAGCTCGCGGGCTTCGTCGATGTGGCCGGTGACGACGGTGGCCGTCTGCTCGGTGGGGTCGCCGCACAGCAGGTCGTTGAGCCAGGTCGTGATCTCGCCGGCGGAGGCGCCGGTCTGGGCGAGGCCGGCCAGCGCGTGCCGCTGCTGGGACATGCGGGCCACCGCGTCGAGGCCGTGGCCCGCCGCGTCGCCGATGGCGACGAGGACCCGCCCGTCGGGCAGGAGCCGGCACTTGTACCAGTCGCCTCCGACGGCCGCGTCCGGTTCCGCGGGCCGGTAGGAGGCCGCGACCGTCAGGCCGACCGCGGCCAGGGCCTCGGAGTGGGTCGGGAGCAGCGCCTCGCGCAGGGCGTCCGCCACCCGCCGCTCGGCCTGCTCCTGGCGCCGGAGCCGGTCGGACTCGCGCTCCGTCTCGGCGATCCTGCGGCGGCTGCGGATCTGCGGGGTCAGGTCGCGGGCCACCAGATTCACGGCCCACGGCCGCCCGTCGGTGCCGGCGACCGGCCTGCCGAGGAGGTCGAGCGTGCGGACCTCGCCGAGGACACGGAAGCGGATGCGGGTCCAGGCGGGTTCCTCCCCAGCGAGGACGGAGGTGAGGAACTCGGAGAACGCGGTGAGGTCGCCCGGCAGCAGCGCGTCGCAGAGCTGCTCGAGCGTCCACGGCATCCGGATCTCCGAGTGGAAGATCCGGCTCAGCCCCTCCGACCAGGTCACCTTTCCCGACAGCAGGTCCCAGTTGCCCCAGCCGAGGGAGGCGAGGTACTGGGCGTCGATGGTCATGAGCTCGGTCTGGCTCTGCACCGGCCGCCAGGTCGCGAGGACCTGCTCGCCGCAGCGCGCGGCCGAATAGAGGAGCGGAGCTCGGTGCAGCCGGCCGAGGCGCTGCTCGGTGTAGTCGACGACGCGGCCCTCCAGCGGCCCGCCGCCCGCGACGACGTCCGCGAGCGCCGCGAGCAGCCCGCTCGCGGCGGCGCCCGGCCGGGCTTCCAGGAACCGCTGGCCGACCTGCCGGTCAGGGGCCTCCAGCCAGTCGGCGGAGCGGATCCTGTTGCCGGCGACGATGCGGAAGTCCCGTACCGCCCCCGTCTCGTCGTGGAGCGGCTCCAGGAGTACCGCGGAGGCCGGGATCGCGTGCAGGACTGCGCAGGTGCCGGTGCCCGCGGCACCGGGGTCGTGGGTGCCGCACAGGCAGGTCGCTTCGGTGTCGCCGCGCGGGGGCTCGGGGGCGGGGGCGAGCGCCTGGACGGGAGCGGTGACCTCCGGTCCCGGGCTCGGGGCGGTGGGCCGGTCCGCGGTGCGGCGGACCGCGGACCTCAGGCTGGAGACCTCGTCCCCGATGAGGGCCTTGAGCTCTTCGACGGTGTCGGGCAGCGGAAACCCCATGATCGCCTCCCTGAGCCGGTGGGCACGCCCCTGGACCGGTGGTCCGGGTGCCGCCGCACCACCGACTCCCCCGCCTCTGCCCGCCCGGTGTCCTGTCATGCGCGGGCGGGACCGACGATGCCTGCCCGGGACTCGCCGTGGACGAGTGGAGACGCTTCGTACGCGGGCGGCGAGGCGTCGTACACAGGCGGGACCCGCCGTGGGCAGGTGGAGACGCTTCGTACGGGGGGCGTCGTACACAGCCCCGGCGCCGGCACCGGGCATGCGACAAATTCGCTGGTCGGGCGCGGCGGGCGGGCGGAAGAATGGGCCTCCTCGAAAACGGGAGGGAACCCATGAGCCAGGCGTACCTGACTCTCGACGCGCTGATGCCGGCCCAGGAGCTGGCGGCGGCGGTGGAAGCCGGGCATGTGACCCGCAAGGCGCACCCCGAGCTGCCGCTGTCGATCTACACGTACACGCGCAGCTGTCAGTACGAGGGCGTCTGGAACAGGGTCACCGTCCGCTGCCGGGGTCTCGTCGCCGACGACCGGACCGGACGGATCGTCGCCCTGCCGCTGCCGAAGTTCTTCAACGTCTCCGAGCACGAGTCCGGCCGTCCCTACGCTGCCGCGCTGCCCGACGAGCCGTTCGAGGTGTACGAGAAGGTCGACGGCAGCCTCGGGCTGGTCTTCCACTACGAGGGCCGCTGGCGGGTCGCGTCCAAGGGCTCCTTCGTCAGCGCCCAGGCGACCTGGGCGCAGCGCCGCCTCGACGGCGCCGACACCTCGCGGCTCGTGCCCGGGGTGACGTACCTGATGGAGATCGTCTACCCGCGCAACCGCATCGTCGTGGACTACGGCGACCGGCGCGACCTCGTGCTGCTCGCCGCGTTCGGCGCCGACGGCACGGAGCTGGGCCTCGCCGAGGCGGCGGAGGCGTGGAGCGGCGTCGGGTCGGTCGTGACCGTCCACCCGCCCATGCCGCTCGACGCGCTGGTCAAGCTGGCCGAGACGAACACGCTGCCCGACGGCACCGCCGCCACCGGCACCGACGCCGAGGGCTTCGTCCTGCGGTTCGCGTCCGGGGTGCGCGCCAAGGCCAAGCTCGCCGAGTACGTACGCCTCCACAAGGTCCTCACCGGTGTCACCGAGCGGGACATCTGGCGCCGGCACGGCGTCCAGCGGTTCGCCGGCACCTCCGCCAAGCGTCTGGCTCAGGGACTCGGTCTGTCCGTCGCCGAGCTCGGCGGGGTCCGTTCGCAGGGCGGCCGGCCCCTGGACGCGCTCCTGGAGCAGGTGCCGGACGAGTTCGACGCCTGGGTGCGGTCCGTCGTCGCGGGACTCGAGGAGGCGTACGCCGCCCGGGAGCGCGCGATCGACGAGGCGTACGCGCGGCTGGCGCCGCTCGCCTCCGACCGGGGCGCGTTCGCCCGCGCGGTGAAGCGGATGGCCGACCCGGGTCTGCGCTCGGCCATGTTCCTGCGTCTGGACGGGCGCCCCACCGACCTGTTCGTCTGGCGTAGCCTGCGCCCGGAGACCGCCGACCCCTTCACCACCGACGAGGAGAACTGACCGTGCCCGTGGTCCACGTGATGACCGGACTGCCGGCCTCCGGCAAGACGACCGCCGCCCGCGCCCTCCAGAAGCGATCCGAGGGCCGGATGCGGCGCGTCAACCTCGACGACCTGCGCACCATGCTCGACCTGCCGAGCGGCGACGGCCGCTCGCGCGCCCACGAGCAGACCGTGCTCGACATCCAGGACGTCGCCGTGCGCGCCGCCGTCGACGACGGCTTCGACGTCGTCGTCGACAACACCCACCTCACCCCGCACATCCCGCGACGGCTGAAGGCGGCGCTGGCCGGCCGGGAGGCCACCTTCGTCGTGCACGACTTCACCGGCGTGCCCACCGACGAGTGCGTGCGCCGTGACGCGGCCCGCGAGCGGCCCGTCGGCGAGGAGATCATCCGCATCCTCGCCGAGAAGCACGCCAAGGCCACCCGCGGCGGCTGGCGGCTCACCGACGACTGGCTCAACGACCGGCCCGCCGTCACCCCGTACGTCCCCGACCCCGCGTTGCCGGCAGCCGTCCTCTGCGACATCGACGGCACCCTGGCGCTGCGCGGCGACCGCGGGCCGTACGACTTCACCCGCTGCGACCTCGACCTGCTCAACGTCTCGGTCCGCGACGCCCTGCGCGCCTTCCGCGGCACGCACGAGGACCGCGTCGTGCTCCTCTCGGGCCGCAGCGAGGACCACCGCGTGCTGACGGAGGCGTGGCTGGAGCGGTACGAGGTGCCGTACGACGAGCTGTGGATGCGGGCGTCCGGCGACGGCCGCTCCGACGACCTCGTGAAGGCCGAACTGTTCGACGCCCACGTACGCCACCGCTACGCGGTCCGCGTCTCGCTCGACGACCGGGACCGGGTGGTCGCCGTGTGGCGCCGGATGGGGCTGCCGACCTGGCAGGTCAACTACGGCAACTTCTGACCCGGCCGGCGGCAGGCGGCCACCGGCCACGGACGCGCCGCGTGGTCCGGCGGCGCGGTCAGGAGCGGCGTGATCGGCGGGGACAGCCGATGGGTGTCCCCGCTACGACCGCGTCGCCGTGCCGCAGCCGGCGCGGCCCCCGCCCACGGGGGTCGTGCGGTCGTACGGGTCGACCACACGCCCGCTGTCCGTGCCGGTGTCCGCCGCACCCCCGCCGAATTCGGGGCGGAAGTACCCCGTGGGCGCCCCGCATCCGCCGTTCGTCATGTCGAGCTTGTACGACAGGAGGGTGAAGGTGCCCTTCTCGGTGACGACCTTCGAGGGGTCGTCCCAGCTCACGATCGTCTCCCGCCGGACGACGACCCGCACGACCTCGTCGCCGCCGCCCGCCGGAGCGACGGGATGGACAGAGGTCACGTCGGCGGTCACCTCGACCGCGCCGCGCTCCCCCTCGCGATAGGTGAGGCGGCCCCGCGTCCTGACCTCGTCACCGACCGGGCGGGCCTGTGCCGGGTCGAAGCGGCTGAAGAGCATCAGCGGGTCGTACTCCTCGCTGGGAGTGCTCAGCGCGGTGGAGACGAAGGTCGTCACGTCCTTCTGATGCGGATTCATCAGGGCGATCGCCTTCTCCGGACGCCCGCCGCGCAGCACCGCGGGGTCCAGGCCGGCCGCGGCGAGGAAGTCGCGGGTGGCCGTGAGCGCGCGCTCCACCTCCGGCTCGGTCATCCAGCCGGTGGCCTTGGCGGCGGGCACGGTGATGCCGGCCGTGCCGTTCGCCCAACGCGCCGCCGGCGAGCCACGGAACGGATCGGCGAGGGTGGCCCGCCCGTCCTCGTCGGCGGGCGGGGCCTGCTCGGGCCGCGCCGTCTCCTGGGCGAGCGGGGTCGACGTACGGTCCGGGCCGTCGGACCAGCCGATCACGCCGCCCGGGTCCACCGCCACGACCAACAGGGCCAGCGCGGCCACGAAGCCCGCCACGTACCGGCCCTTCGCACGCCGGCGCCGTCCGGCGAAGGGGTCGGAAGGGGTCGGGGACGTGGGCGCGCGCCACGGAGTCGGTCCCGAGGGTTCCGTACGCAGCCGGGCGGCGGCCTCGCGGGCCCGCGCGGAGGGCTCCTCGGGGACGTCGCCCCCGCTGTCGCCCGACGTCCGCAGGAACTCCGCCCACACCTCGTCGGGCTCCGACGAACCCTCGCTCCGGCCGCCACCACTCATCCCTGGACCCCCTCGCCCCGTGCTGCCCGCCCCTCCCCAGGGCCCTCGCATGATCGCACAGACGCGCGTACGGTCCGCTCGCGACCGGACGCCGCCGTCAGACGCCGGTGACGGGGGCGAAGGTGGTGACGGTGGTGCGGGGCGTCTCGTCGACGTGGAGGGTGAAGACGTCGGGGCGGGCGTAGTGGCCGGTGGTGTCGAGGTCGAAGCGGGCCCGGGCGAGGTCGTCGAGGTCGAGTTCCGCGGTGAGGATGCCCTCGCCGTCGCGCAGCGGGCCGGCGAGGACGTCGCCGAGCGGGGAGACGATCACGGATCCGCCGCCGATGAGGACGGTGTCGGGCGCGTCGCCCTGGACGGGGTGCAGGTCGTCGGGCAGGGCGTCGCGGCGCAGGTACTGGCAGGCGCTCAGGACGAAGCAACGGCCTTCCAGGGCGATGTGCCGCATGGTGGCCTGCCAGGCGTCGCGGTCGTCGACCGTCGGCGCGCACCACAGGTCCACGCCCTTGGCGTACATCGCGGTGCGCAGCAGCGGCATGTAGTTCTCCCAGCAGATGGCGGCGCCGAGGCGGCCCCTGCCGGAGTCGACGACGGGGAGCGTCGAGCCGTCGCCCTGGCCCCAGAGGTAGCGTTCGGCGGCCGTGGGCATGAGCTTGCGGTGCAGGCCCAGGTAGCCGTCGGGGCCGAAGAAGAGCGCGACGCAGTACAGCGTGCCGCCGTGGCGTTCCACCGCGCCGACGACGGCGTGGCAGGCGAGTTCCCGGGTGACGGCGCCCAGCGTCTCGGTCTCCGGACCGGGGAGTTCGATGGCGGCGGCGTGGTAGCGGCGGAAGAGGTCGCGGCCCTCGGGGGTACGGCTGCCGACCGTGATGCCGAAGTCGAGCCCCTTGGGGTAGCCGCCGATGAACGCCTCGGGGAGGACGACGACCTCGGCCCCTCGCGCGGCGGCCTCACGGATGAGCTCCTCGGCCCGGGCCACGGCGGCCGGGGTGTCGAAGAGCGGGGCGGCCGCCTGGACGACGGCCGCGGTCACGGTGCGGCGGGGCGGGGCGGAGGGTGTGGCGGGGGTTGTGGCGACGGTCTCGGTGGTCGCGGTCTCGGCGGTCGCGGTGGTGGTCGCGGTCGTGCTTGGGGTGGTGGTCTCGGCGGTGGTCCTGGTGGCAGCAGTCGCAGTCATGGTCTGACGCTAAGGGGGGAGCGAGGTCACGGGGGCCCACGACGGTCGCCCGTCGGCGGGGTGGGGACGGGAGGGGTTCGCGGACCGTCGGACGCGCCGGCGGACGGACGCGCAGGTGGGAGGGCCGGCCGCGATCCGAGCCCGCTCGGCCCCGGGCTAGCCTTGCCTGACTTCAGAAACGTCCAGTTGGAGGGGCACATGGCAGTGGGAGGGCAGGCCGGAGGACTCGTCCTCCGGCGCGTGGTCAGAGGTCAGCGCGGGAGGGTCGTCACGGCGTCCGCGCTCGGCATGACCCACCAGGCGTGCGAGGCGTTGGTGCCTGTGGTGATCGGCGCCGCCATCGACTCGGCGTTCGCCACCGGCTCCGGCGAGGCCCTGCTGCGCTGGCTGCTGGTCCTCGGCGTCCTCTTCCTCGTGCTGTCCACCTGCTACCGGACGAGCGCCAGGATCGCCGAAGGCGCGGGCGAACACGCCGCGCACCTGCTGCGGCTGGAACTCGGCGCCCGGGTCCTCGACCCGCGCGGCGGGGCGGACGCGAACCGGCTGCCGGGCGCGCTCACGAGCGTCGCCACCAACGACGCGAGCCGCGTCGGCTCGGTCGCGGAGGTCCTGCCGTACGGCTGCGCGGCGATCGCGGCGCTCGTGGTCAGCGCCGTCGCCCTGTTCGGGATCTCCGTCCCGCTCGGTCTGCTCGTCCTGCTCGGCATCCCGCCCCTGCTCTGGCTCGGCCACCGCATCAGCCGCCCCTTGGAGCGGCGCAGTGAGGCCGAGCAGGAGAGCGCCGCGTACGCCTCCGGGGTCGCCGCCGACCTGGTCTCGGGGCTTCGCGTCCTGAAGGGCATGGGCGCCGAGTCCGCCGCCGTGGCCCGCTACCGGACGACGAGTCAGGACTCGCTCGCCGCCGCACTCCGCGCGGCCCGCAGCCGTGCCGGTCACGAGGGCGCGCTGCTCGGTCTGACGGGCGTCTTCATCGCCCTGATCGGCATCGCGGGCGCGTACCTCGCGATGGACGGGAGCATCAGCGTCGGCGACCTGGTCGCCGCCGTCGGTCTCGCGCAGTTCCTCCTCGGTCCCTTCCAGCTCCTCGCCTACGCGAACGCGGAGTTCGCCCAGGCCCGGGCCTCCGCCCGCCGCATCGCCGAGGTCCTCGCCTCCCCCGCCGCCGTCGCCGGTGGCGAGCGGGCCCCCATCGGTACGGAGGCGGGCCGCGTCCGGCTGCACGACGTGCACCTGGGTGCGCTGCGCGGAGTCGACCTCGACCTGCCGGCCGGGAGTCTCACCGGGATCGTGACCCGCGACCCGGCCGTCGCCCAGGACCTCCTCCTCGCCCTCGCCCGCGAGACGGACCCCGCCGACGGGCACGTCGAACTCGACGGCGTCCCGCTCACCGAACTGGACCCGGGCCTCCTGCGCCGGACGGTCCTGGTCGCCCACCACGACGCCGACCTCTTCGAGGGCAGCCTCCTGAACGTCGTACGGGCAGGCGCGTCCACGGCGGACGGCACGGACCGGCGTCCGGTCGAAGCGGCCCTGACCGCCTCCGGGGCCGACGAGGTGGCGCGGGTCCTCCCCGGCGGGGCGGACACGGTGCTCGCCGAGCGGGGCCGGTCGCTCTCCGGAGGGCAGCGCCAGCGCGTCGCGCTCGCCCGGGCGCTCGCCGCCGACAGTCCGGTGCTCGTCCTGCACGATCCGACCACGGCCGTGGACACGGTCACCGAGTCCCGGATCGCCGCGCGCCTGCGGGAGATCCGGCGGGGCCGTACGACCGTCCTGGTCACGACCAGTCCGGCGCTCCTCGCGGTGACCGACCGGGTGGTCGTCCTCGACGGCGGGACCGTGACGGCCGACGGCTCGCACGCCGAACTCCTCGCCGACGACACGACGTACCGCGCGGCGGTGCTCGCGTGAGCACCGCCCCCGAGGACGAGACGCGCGAGCCCGCGCCTGCACGGACGACGACGAAAAGCACGGACACGACCAGCACGGAGACGGACATGCGCGGCGAGGCCGACACGGATGCCACGGTTCGCCCGGACCGTACGGGATCCCCGCAGCCCACAACTCCCGCAGACCCCACGGACCCCACGGACCCCATGGATCCCATGGACCGTACGGACCGTACGGACCGTACGGACCGTACGGACCGTACGCTCCTGCCGACCGCCGGCGGAGCCGAGTGTCTGGCTGCGCTGCGCACGGTCCTGGGTGTCCATAGGCTGCCGGCTGTCGCCGCCGCCCTCGTGCTCGTCGCCGGCACCGGGATCGGCCTCCTCACCGCCCCACTGCTCGGGCACATCGTCGACCTCGTCGTCGAACGCGAGGGACCGCACGCCCTGACCGTCCCGCTGGCCCTGCTCGTCGTCGTGGCCCTGGCCCGGGGCGCCGCCGCCGCGATCGGCGGAGTGCTGGTCGCCCGGCTCGGCGAAGCCGTTCTCGCCACCACGCGGGAACGTTTCATCGAGCGAGCCCTCCGCCTGCCCCTCGAACGCGTCGAGGCCGCCGGCTCCGGAGACCTGATCTCCCGGGTCACCAGCGACGTCTCCATGATCGCCAAGTCGGTGCGCCAGGCCCTCCCCGAGTTCACCCGCTCCGCGCTGACCATCGTCCTCACCCTGGCCGGCCTCGCCGTCCTCGACTGGCGCTTCCTGCTCGCCGCACTCCTCGCCGTCCCCGTCCAGATCCTCTCCGTCCGCTGGTACCTGCGCCGCGCCGCCCCCGTCTACGCCCGGCACCGCATCGCCACCGGCGCCCTCCAGCACCAACTCCTCGACAGCATCGGCGGCGTCCGCACCGTCCGCGCCTTCCGCCTCAACGACCCCCACGCCACCATGCTGGAGGACCGGTCGGGAGCCGCGCG
>NZ_JBIBWV010000014.1:31474-180486 GCF_043081625.1 Streptomyces sp. NPDC014861 | reverse complement strand
CGACATCGCCCGTGACCTCACCATCTGGATGGCCGCCCGAGACTTCCCCGGACGGCCAAACAGGCAGGTCACCGCGTTCTAAAACACCGCCTAGGCGGGTCCGGAAGGGCCCCGGTCCTGTGTCGCGCGGATGGCCTCGTACTGGCGCCGGAGGAAGTCCCGTACCAGGGCGGGCATGTCGAGGGAGCCGGGGGCGAGGGCCCACTGGATCTGGAGGCCGTCCATGACGGCCAGGTACTCCCGGGCGACGCCTTCGCAGTCGATGCCGGGGCGGAGCTCGCCGGACCGGACGGCCGCCTCCAGGCGCTCGACGCTGTGCGCGAGCACGCGCGCGTAGCGGGCCTCGAAGTACGCGTGGGCGGGGTGGCCGACGTTCCCGGACTCGCCGACGAGGACGTTGAACATGCGGACGATGCCGGGGCGCCGGGTGTTCTCCTCGATCAGCCGGACGAGCGCGTCGAGGAAGGCCGCGTACGACTCCAGCTCGGTGTCGAGGAGGCGCTCGACGTCGTGCTCCTCGCTCTGCGCCAGGACCGACAGGAGCAGGTCCTCCTTGCTGCGGAAGTGGTGCAGCAGGCCGCCTTGGGTGATGCCGCAGTCATGGGCGATGCGGGCCAGGGAGGAGGCGTGGAAGCCCCACTTCCCGAAGTGGTCGACGGCGGTGTCAAGGATCAGCCGACGGCGGGCGTCACCCACGGCGTAGCTACCGCGACCTGCGCTTTTGGCGGTCGAGGCGACCTTCTTCTCCGGCATGCGGCCACCTTAGCCCCGGCCGCGAACCACCCCCTCGACCTGTGATCCAGGTCACAGGTGACAAACCTAGTACCCACTCGGTTTTCACGCCTAGCCTGAGCCCCGTCGCGGACGGCGCCGCACCCCGCGGAGCCCCGCCCGGACTCCGGGAGGCGGTGCGCCGACCCGCGGGCCCGTCCCCCCGAGACCCGGACATCGGATCCGCTCACAGACCGCGGGGCTCCTGACGGCCCCGCGCGATCCGGGGCCCGCCCGTGGGGGGCCGGGCCCCGGATCCCCTCCCCAGACCTGTCATGCCCATGAAAGGACGCACCGCCATGCGCCGCACCCTCGTGCTGACCGCAGCAGCAGCCGCACTCGCCGGCCTGGGCGCCACCACCCCCGGCGCCACCCTCGCCCCACCCCCCGGCGCCACCCCCGGCGCCACCCCCGGATCCGCTTCCGGATCCGCCCCCGGCGCCGCCGAGGGGACCCGCACCAAGCCCCGCCCCCTCGCCGGTCTACGGATCCTCGTCTCCAACGACGACTCCATGAGAGCGGCGAGGGAGAACAACTCGGACGGTCTCGGCCTGTACGAACTCCGGCGCGCGATGTGCGCGGCCGGGGCGGACGTCGTGGTGATGGCCCCCTGGCAGGTGCAGTCCGGGAAGGGCACGGCGGTGAGCAACGGCGGGGCGCTCACCGCGCAGCGCCGTACCGCGCTGCCCGCCGGGTACGAGGGCGACTGCGCGGGGGCCCCGTCCCGGGGCGCCGTCTTCGGCGTGTGCCTCGCCGAGGGCGGCTGCGCGCCGGACTCCCCCAGCGCGACCCCCGCGGACACCGTGAAGCTGGCACTGCGCGGCGGCCTGGCGGCGAAGGTGGGCTGGAGGGGCGCCCCCGATCTGGTGGTCACCGGCATCAACTCGGGCCCGAACGTCTCCGCGAGCGTCAACGACTCGGGCACCGTCGGCGCGGCCGTCGCCGCGATCGACCAGGAGGTCCCGGCGATCGCCTTCTCCTCCTCGGGCGACGCGAGCCAGACACGCTTCCCGCGCGAGAACTACCGGGCGCACGCCGAGTTCGGCGCGCGCCTCGTCGCGGGGCTCGCGGAGCGCGGGCTGCTGACCTCCGCCTTCGCCCTCAAGGTCGACTACCCGGACGTCAGCGCCGGCCGGCGGGCGAAGGCCCCGGTGTGGACCCGGGTCGGCGCCGGGGCGGTCGCCCACCACGCGTACGAGCGGCGCGGCACGGGCGACACCTTCGACATCGCCCTGGGGCTGTGCCCGGTGGACGGCAGCGGCGCGGGCGAGTGCGCCGAGCCGCGCGGGGACGCCGACTCCGTCTGGCTGCTGCACAGGGGCCACGTCACCGTCGCCCCGATCACCTGGGACCGCACCTACGGCACCCCGGTCGACGCGCGGCGCGAACTGAGGGCGGTGCAGCGGTACGTGGAGCGCGAGGCCCCGCGCCCGTGACGTCCCACGGCGGCGCCCCAGCGTGACCTCGCGACTCCATGACGTGTTTGTCCCGGCCGTCCGCGCTCCGCGAGGATGGCCGGGACGACGCGTATCGCCCGACGAGACACGGAGTGACCGCCCATGAACAGTCCCGTCATCCTCGACCGCCGCGAGGGTCCTTACGGCGAGGTGGTGCTGCGCCGCCGGGACGCCGGGGACCGCACCGACTTCGAGATCATCGCCAACGGCACCTTCCTGATGGACACCTCCGACGGACGCTCCGAGCGGCTGCTCGTGGACGCGGCGATGGAGGCACTGCCCACGCGGGCGCGTACGGGCGCGTCCGTGCTGATCGGCGGGCTCGGCGTCGGGTTCTCGCTCGCGCACGCCGCCGCCGACCCCCGCTGGAGCCGGATCGCGGTGGTCGAGCGGGAGGAGGCGATCATCGAGTGGCACCGGAGCGGGCCCCTCGCCTCGCTCTCCGGGCGCGCTCTGGCCGACGAAAGGACCGTGATCCTGCACACGGACCTGGTGACGTACCTGGAGACGTCCCCGGACAGCTACGACGTCCTCTGCCTGGACATCGACAACGGCCCCGACTGGACGGTCACCGAATCCAACGAATCCCTTTACGGAGCAGGGGGTTTGGCGTCCTGCGCGGCCCGGCTGAACCCCGGTGGGGTGCTCGCCGTGTGGTCGGCGAGACCGTCCGGCGATTTCGAAGAGTCCTTGCGGAATGCCGGATTCAGCGGGGTACGGACGGAAGAGATCCCGGTTGCCCGGGGCGTCCCCGACGTGGTCCACCTCGGCATCCGGCCTGCGTAGCCGGGACGCCGCCGGTACCTCTAGGCTGCTGCACCGACATCGGCGACGCGAGGCGGGGCAATGGAGCAGACACACACCACTCACCAGGGTGCGGCGACTCCGGGGGCCCAGCGGCGCGTCCTGGTCGTCGAGGACGACGCCACCATCGTGGAGGCGGTCTCGGCCCGGCTGCGCGCCGAGGGCTTCCTCGTGCAGACCGCCACCGACGGCCCCGCGGCCGTCGAGGCGGCCGAGGCGTGGCAGCCGGACCTGATGGTGCTCGACGTGATGCTCCCGGGCTTCGACGGCCTGGAGGTCTGCCGGCGCGTGCAGGCGCAGCGTCCGGTCCCGGTCCTGATGCTCACCGCACGGGACGACGAGACCGACATGCTGGTCGGCCTGGGCGTCGGCGCCGACGACTACATGACGAAGCCTTTCTCCATGCGCGAGCTGGCCGCGCGGGTGCACGTGCTGCTGCGCCGGGTGGAGCGCGCCGCGCTCGCGGCCGTGACCCCGCGCAGCGGGATCCTGCGCCTGGGCGAGCTGGAGATCGACCACGCGCAGCGCCGGGTCCGGGTGCGGGCGGAGGACGTGCACCTGACGCCGACCGAGTTCGACCTGCTGGTCTGTCTGGCCAACACCCCGCGCGCGGTGCTCTCCCGGGAGCAGCTGCTGGCCGAGGTGTGGGACTGGGCGGACGCCTCCGGCACCCGGACCGTGGACAGCCACATCAAGGCGCTGCGGCGGAAGATCGGCGCCGAGCGGATCCGTACGGTGCACGGGGTGGGGTACGCGCTGGAGACCCCGGCGTCGTGAGCCTGCCGGGGCGGCGCACCGGACGGCCCCGGCGCCGGATCGCGATCTCGATCAAGACGAAGCTGGGCGCGCTGGTCGTCGGCGCGGTGCTGCTGACCTCCGGGCTCGCCCTGGTGGCGATCCGGACGTCCACCGAGTTCCGGTACATCACGATCTTCGCGATGATCGCGACGCTGCTGATCACGCAGTTCGTGGCGCAGTCGCTGACGGCGCCGCTGGACGAGATGAACACGGTGGCGGGGTCGATCTCGCGCGGTGACTTCTCGCGGCGGGTGCGGGGCGCGGACCGGCGCGACGAGCTGGGCGACCTGGCCTCGACGATCAACCGCATGGCGGACGACCTGGAGGCGGTGGACCGGCACCGCAAGGAGCTGGTCGCCAATGTCTCGCACGAGCTGCGCACGCCGATCGCGGCGCTGCGGGCGGTGCTGGAGAACGTGGTCGACGGGGTCTCGGAGGCCGATCCGGAGACGATGCGGTCGGCGCTGAAGCAGACCGAGCGGCTGGGTCGGCTGGTGGAGACGCTGCTCGACCTGTCGCGGCTCGACAACGGTGTCGTGAAGCTGCGGGCGCGCCGTTTCGAGGTGTGGCCCTATCTGTCCGGGGTGCTGCGGGAGGCGAATCTCGCCGCCGCGCAGCGCGGGCTCCCGTCGACGTCGGGTCTGCACCGGCGTACCGACGTGCACCTGCACCTGGACGTGTCGCCGTCCGACCTGACGGCGTACGCGGACGTGGAGCGGCTGCACCAGGTGATGGCGAACCTGATCGACAACGCGGTCAAGCACTCCCCGCCGCACGGGCGCGTGACGGTGCGGGCCCGGCGCGGCCCGTACCCGGAGTCGCTGGAGCTGGTGGTCGAGGACGAGGGTCCCGGCATCCCGGAGCAGGAGCGGCACAAGGTCTTCGAGCGCTTCAACCGGGGGACGGCCCCGGACCTGAAGGGGCCGGCGAGCGACGGCGGCACGGGGCTGGGGCTGGCGATCGCCCGCTGGGCGGTGGATCTCCACGGTGGCGGGATCGGTGTGGCCGAATCCTCACGCGGGTGCCGCATCCGCGTCACCCTTCCGGGCAGCCTTCCCCTACGGGATTGACGTAGGGTTCGAACCGGAAGCGAACGTTCTGCGTGTACCCGTGCAGGACGTGGTCAGGGATGCGGCCAAAGAAGGCCGTAGCCGCGCTTTTCCGTACCCTCACACCTCTGGAACCCCGCTTGTTTCCCGCCATTCACGGCGTCGAAACACCGCGTCAAGTGTGACTTGCGCGACGTTGGAGTGCCCGGCCTGCACGTCCCGGCCGGACAGGCGTAGCCTTTATTTCCGCTGTCCATCACCTTGCGAAGCGGAAGAGGGCGGTTGCCGCCGTGTCGTCTCAGTCCCCCAGTACCCCGAGCTCCCCGGCCGACCAAGACGGGCGTGGCGTGAGCCCCGCAGCCGCCTTCGGTGCCAATGAGTGGCTCGTCGACGAGATCTACCAGCAGTACCTCCAGGACCCGAATTCGGTCGATCGTGCCTGGTGGGACTTCTTCGCCGACTACAAGCCGGGTGCGGCGGAGACCCCGTCCGCCCCGGCCGCCACCACGACGGCCGCGCCCTCGGCGCGACAGACGGGCCCCGCACAGGCCGCGCCTGCCGCTCCGACCGCCGCCGTGCCGGCCCCGGCCGCGGCACCCGCCGCCGCCCCGGCCGCCCCTCAGGCGAAGCCCGCCGCGGCCGCTCCGGCCGCCGCGAAGCCGGCCCCGGCCGCCGCTCCGGCGCCCGCCAAGGCCGCCCCGGCTCCCGCCAAGGCCGCTCCGGCCGCCGAGGCGCCCGCCGGCCCCGAGCTGATCACCCTCCGCGGCCCGGCCGCCGCGGTCGCGAAGAACATGAACGCCTCGCTGGAGGTGCCGACGGCCACGTCCGTCCGCGCCGTCCCGGTGAAGCTGCTCTTCGACAACCGGATCGTCATCAACAACCACCTGAAGCGCGCCCGGGGCGGGAAGATCTCCTTCACCCACCTCATCGGCTACGCCATGGTGCAGGCGATCAAGGCCATGCCGTCCATGAACTACTCCTTCGCGGAGAAGGACGGCAAGCCGACCCTGGTCAAGCCGGAGCACGTGAACTTCGGTCTCGCCATCGACCTGGTGAAGCCGAACGGCGACCGCCAGCTCGTCGTCGCGGGCATCAAGAAGGCCGAGACGCTCAACTTCTTCGAGTTCTGGCAGGCGTACGAGGACATCGTCAAGCGCGCCCGCGTGGGCAAGCTGACGATGGAGGACTTCACCGGCGTCACCGTCTCCCTGACCAACCCCGGCGGCCTCGGCACGGTCCACTCCGTGCCGCGTCTGATGCCCGGGCAGTCGGTCATCATGGGCGTCGGCTCGATGGACTACCCCGCCGAGTTCCAGGGCACCTCGCAGGACACCCTGAACAAGCTGGGCATCTCCAAGGTCATGACCCTGACCTCGACGTACGACCACCGGGTGATCCAGGGCGCCGCCTCCGGCGAGTTCCTGCGGATCGTCGCGAACCTCCTCCTCGGCGAGGGCGAGTTCTACGACGAGATCTTCAAGTCGCTGCGCATCCCCTACGAGCCGGTGCGCTGGCTCAAGGACATCGACGCCTCGCACGACGACGACGTCACCAAGGCCGCCCGCGTCTTCGAGCTGATCCACTCCTACCGGGTCCGCGGCCACGTCATGGCCGACACCGACCCGCTGGAGTACAAGCAGCGCAAGCACCCCGACCTGGACATCACCGAGCACGGCCTCACCCTGTGGGACCTGGAGCGCGAGTTCGCGGTCGGCGGTTTCGCCGGCAAGTCGATGATGAAGCTCCGCGACATCCTCGGCGTCCTGCGCGACTCGTACTGCCGCACCACCGGCATCGAGTTCATGCACATCCAGGACCCGAAGCAGCGCAAGTGGATCCAGGACCGCGTCGAGCGTCCCCACGCGCGCGTGGAGCGCGAGGAGCAGCTCCGCATCCTGCGCCGCCTGAACGCGGCCGAGGCCTTCGAGACCTTCCTGCAGACGAAGTACGTCGGCCAGAAGCGGTTCTCCCTGGAGGGCGGCGAGTCCGTCATCCCGCTGCTCGACGCGGTCATCGACTCCGCCGCCGAGTCCCGCCTGGACGAGGTCGTCATCGGCATGGCCCACCGCGGCCGCCTCAACGTCCTCGCCAACATCGTGGGCAAGTCGTACGCCCAGATCTTCCGCGAGTTCGAGGGCAACCTCGACCCGAAGTCGATGCACGGCTCCGGCGACGTCAAGTACCACCTGGGCGCCGAGGGCACCTTCACCGGTCTCGACGGCGAGGAGATCAAGGTCTCCCTGGTCGCCAACCCCTCCCACCTGGAGGCGGTCGACCCGGTCCTGGAGGGCGTCGTCCGCGCCAAGCAGGACGTCATCAACAAGGGCGGCACGGACTTCACCGTCCTGCCCGTCGCCCTCCACGGCGACGCGGCCTTCGCGGGCCAGGGCGTGGTGGCCGAGACCCTGAACATGTCGCAGCTGCGCGGCTACCGCACCGGCGGCACGGTCCACATCGTCATCAACAACCAGGTCGGCTTCACCGCCGCCCCGGAGTCCTCGCGTTCCTCGATGTACGCGACCGACGTGGCCCGCATGATCGAGGCGCCGATCTTCCACGTGAACGGCGACGACCCGGAGGCCGTGGTCCGCGTGGCGCGGCTCGCCTTCGAGTTCCGCCAGACGTTCAACAAGGACGTCGTGATCGACCTCATCTGCTACCGCCGCCGCGGTCACAACGAGGGCGACAACCCCTCGTTCACCAACCCGCAGATGTACAACCTGATCGACAAGAAGCGCTCGGTGCGCAAGCTGTACACCGAGTCGCTCATCGGTCGCGGCGACATCACCCTGGAAGAGGCGGAGCAGTCGCTCCAGGACTTCCAGGGCCAGCTGGAGAAGGTCTTCGCGGAGGTCCGCGAGGCCACCGCCGCCCCCGCGGCGACGATCGTGCCGGACGCGCAGGCCGAGTTCCCGGTCGCCGTCACCACCGCGGTCTCCCAGGAGGTCGTGAAGCGGATCGCCGACTCGCAGACCAACATCCCCGACCGGATCACGGTCCACTCGCGTCTGCTGCCGCAGCTCCAGCGCCGCGCCGCCTCGATCGACGACGGCACCATCGACTGGGGCTTCGGCGAGACCCTTGCCATCGGCTCCCTGCTGATGGAGGGCACCCCGGTCCGTCTCTCGGGCCAGGACTCCCGCCGCGGCACCTTCGGCCAGCGCCACGCGGTCCTGGTCGACCAGGAGACCGGCGAGGACTACACGCCGCTGCTCTACCTCGCCGAGGACCAGGCCCACTTCAACGTCTACGACTCGCTGCTGAGCGAGTACGCGGCGATGGGCTTCGAGTACGGCTACTCGCTGGCCCGCCCGAGCTCCCTGGTGGTCTGGGAGGCGCAGTTCGGCGACTTCGTCAACGGCGCCCAGACCGTCGTCGACGAGTTCATCTCCTCGGCCGAGCAGAAGTGGGGCCAGACCTCCGGCGTCACCCTGCTCCTGCCGCACGGCTACGAGGGCCAGGGCCCGGACCACTCGTCCGCCCGCCCGGAGCGCTTCCTCCAGATGTGCGCCCAGGACAACATGACGGTCGCCATGCCGACGCTGCCGTCGAACTACTTCCACCTCCTGCGCTGGCAGGTGCACAACCCGCACCACAAGCCGCTCATCGTCTTCACCCCGAAGTCGATGCTGCGTCTGAAGGCCGCGGCGTCCAAGGTGGAGGAGTTCACCACCGGCGGCTTCCGCCCGGTCATCGGCGACTCGACCGTCGACCCGGCCGCCGTCCGCAAGGTCGTCTTCTGCGCCGGCAAGGTCTACTACGACCTGGAGGCCGAGCGTCAGAAGCGCGGCGACACGGAGACCGCGATCATCCGCCTCGAGCGCCTGTACCCGCTGCCGGGTGCCGAGCTCCAGGCCGAGATCGCCAAGTACCCGAACGCGGCCAAGTACATCTGGGCGCAGGAGGAGCCGGCGAACCAGGGCGCGTGGCCGTTCATCGCGCTCAACCTGATCGACCACCTCGACCTGGCGGTCGGCGCGGACATCCCGGCGGGCGAGCGCCTGCGCCGGATCTCCCGCCCGCACTCCTCGTCCCCGGCGGTCGGCTCGGCCAAGCGTCACCAGGCGGAGCAGCAGCAGCTGGTCAACGAGGTCTTCGACGCCTGACGTCGGCACCCCGTACGGAGGCCCGGCACCCCACCAGGGGTGCCGGGCCTCCGGCGTGTCCGGGCGGGCCTATCCTGGACCGCATGTACTTCACCGACCGTGGCATCGAGGAACTGGAGAAGCGGCGCGGCGAGGAGGAGGTCACCTTCGAGTGGCTCGCCGAGCAGCTGCGGACCTTCGTCGACCTCAACCCCGACTTCGAGGTGCCGGTCGAGCGCCTCGCCACCTGGCTGGCCCGTCTCGACGACGAGGACGAGGACGACGAGTAGGACCGACGCCTGAGGCCCCCTCCCGGACGGGAGGGGGCCTCAGGCGTCCCCGCGGTCGGCGGCGCCGGGGCTCGGTACGTGGCACTCGGTACGCGGTGCGCGATACGTGCCCTGGTGCTCGACGCTCGGTACGCGGTATGTACCCCGGTGCTCGGCGCTCGGTACGGGCGCCGGTGGCCGGCGCTCGGTGCTCGCGCGCGGCCGGCTCAGGGCTCGCGCAGGCGGTCGTAGGCGAGGCCGAGGGCGCCGTGGGCGACCAGGAGGGCCCCGGCGGCGGTCCAGCCGCCGCTGCGGCGGCCGAGGCCCCACAGGAGCAGCGGGACACCCGCGGCGAGCTGGACGCCGCCGAGGACGCGGGCCCTGGGGCCGCGCAGGTACGGGCCGAGGGGGCCCTCCTCCACGGCGTCGAGCTCGGCGAGGACGGCGTCGCGCCAGCCGGGCCACTCCAGCTGCTCGGCGCCGGCGGCGAGCGCCGCCTCGCGGAGCCGGTCGGGGGTCTCGCCGGGGTCGATGCCGGCGGGCAGGTGGAGGCCGGCGCGGGCGAGGACGGCGACGAGGCCGAGGAGGCGGGTGCGGGCGTCGGCCTCGGGGTCGGGGAGGGTGAGCGGTTCCAGGGCCTGGACGTCGAGGACCGGGTCGAGGGCGAGGCGGTCGGCGAGGGTCCGCATGGCCTCGTCCTCGCCCACCGGGGTGCCGTCCGCGAGCCAGGTGTAGCCGACGGTGCGGCGGAAGCCGGCGGCGAGGGTGGCCCCGGCGCGGTCGCCGTCCCACCAGAGGGCGAGGACGGGCCAGGTGGCGGCGGAGACGGCAAGGGCGGTGGCCCAGCCGGTGACGACCCGCTCGACCGGCTCCGCGCCGTCCCGCCAGGGCCTCCCCTCCGGCACGAGCACGCTCCAGTCGGCGCCCGCGGGGGCGAGGAGCAGCTCCTCCCGCAGGAGCTGGGCGGGCGGACGGACCGTCGTGGGGTCAGCCCGGCACAGCAGCAGCGCCCCGGCGGGGCTCGGTCCGGATGTCGCGTTCATGGGCCCACGCTAGGCCAGTTTGTCCATGTACGGGGGTGATTGCTCGGACCCTGTCAGGGATGAATCAGGGTTGACGCCGCCGCACCGCGATATATCGTGAATCTCGAAGTCGCGATATGTTGCGTCGCCGGGCACCGCTCGACGACAGCACCCGGCGGACGCCCGACGAGGGCTCGCCGGGAGCTCCGATGAAGGCTTCGAGGAATGCTTCGAGGAAACGGGAGGTCCGCACCATGACCGAGTGGTCCGTCACCGAGCCGGTGAAACTCGCGCCCGCCGACCCCGTGACACGGCTGCGCATCCGCGTCGTGGGCGGGGCGGTCAACGTGGTGGGCACGGAGGAGAGCACCGCGCGGGTGGAGATCTCGGAGATCGAGGGCCCGCCCCTGGTCGTCACCCAGGAGGGCTCCACCCTGACCGTCGCCTATGAGGACCTGCACTGGAAGGGCATCCTCAAGTGGATCGACACCCGGCCCCACCGGCGGCGGGCGGTGGTCTCGGTCGCCGTTCCGGCCGGCGCCGAGGTCGAGGTCGGGGCGGTCATGGCGGACACGGTGGTGTCCGGTCTGCGAGGCCGCGCGGAGGTGCGGGGGGTGACCGGTGCCACGACGCTCGTGGGGCTCTCCGGCCCGGTCCGCGCCGAGACCGTCTCGGGCGCCCTGGAGGCCCAGTCGGTGACCGGGGCGCTGCGGGTGACCTCGGTGACCGGTGACGTGACGGTGATCGAGGGCTCCGGCTCGGCGGTACGGGCGGAGACCGTCAGCGGGGACATGGTCCTCGACCTCGACCCGGCTCCGGCCGGGGCCCCTCCGGCCGACATCCGGCTCGCCAGCGTCTCCGGCGAGGTCGCGATCCGGCTGCCCCACCCGGCGGACGCCCGGGTCGAGGCGAGCACCACCAGCGGCGCGGTGTCGAACGCCTTCGAGGACCTGCGGGTGGGCGGCGAGTGGGGCACCAAGTCCATCACCGGGACGCTCGGCGCGGGCAGCGGCACGCTCAGGGCGACCACGGTCTCCGGCTCGATCGCTCTCCTGCGCCGCCCCGATCCGGCCGAGGACGCGGAGTCCGGACCGGCCGACCCCTCGGCGGACCCCACCGCCGCCGCTCTCGCCGACCCCACCGCCCCCGCGTCCGGAAAGGTGCTCTGACATGTCTCCCGTCTTCGCGCACGGCCGACTCCGTCTCTACCTGCTCAAGCTGCTCGACGAGGCCCCGCGTCACGGCTACGAGGTGATCAGGCTCCTGGAGGAGCGCTTCCAGGGGCTGTACGCGCCCTCCGCCGGCACGGTCTACCCGCGGCTCGCCAAGCTGGAGGCCGAGGGACTCGTGACACACACCAGCGAGGGCGGCCGGAAGGTCTACTCGCTCACCGACGCGGGCCGTGCCGAGCTGGCCGACCGGGACGGCGACCTCGACGCCCTGGAGCGGGAGATCCGGGACTCCGTCTCGGAGCTGGCCGCCGAGATCCGGGAGGACGTACGGGGCGCGGCGGGCCGGGTGCGCAGCGAGATGCGCGCGGAGGCGAGCCGGACCCGCACCTCGGAGAGCTCGGGCTTCGCCGAGGCCAGGGAGGAGCTGAGCAAGGCCAAGCGGGAGTGGAAGGAGCAGGCCCGGCAGGCGAAGGAGGAGGCCCGGTCGGCGAAGCTCCAGGCGAAGGAGTTCCAGCGGATCGCCCAGCAGGTGCAGGACGAGGTCCAGAGCCGCTTCGCCAAGGGCGAGTGGCCCCAGACCGTCTGGGAGGGCCTGTCGGGAATCACCGCGCAGCTGGGCGACCTCGTGCAGGGCCACCACGCCAAGGCGCGCGCCGGAGCCGCGGACGCGCCGGCGGGCGCCTCGGAGGCGGCACCGGCGGAGGCGCCCGCGTGGGCGCGGGAGACGGCGGGGTCGGGCGAGCCGGCCCGGGACCTGGACCGACTGCTCGACCGGTTCCGGGACGAGATCCGGGACGCGGCCCGCGACCACGGGGTGACGGACACCCAGCTGGCGGCGGCCCGCGACCACTTGGCCACGGCGGCGACCCGGATCACCGGGATACTCCACCGCCGCTCGGGCGTCTGAGCGGCACCCGCCCCGGTCTCAGGGCCGGGCGGCGGAGGTCCGGGTCACCGTGACGGTGACCCGGGCGCCCGGCGCGGCGAGGATCCTGGCCCCGCCTCCGTCCCGGTCGCGCAGGACCAGTGCCCCGCGGGCGCCGACCTTCCAGTCGCCGGCCGGCAGGGCCAGTTCGGTGACGCGGGAGCCGCGGCGGCCGGCGGCGTCGTACTCCAGGCGGTAGACGCCGGCCGCCGGGTCGTAGGCCGAGGAGCGCACCCGGCCGGCGACGGCCTCCGCGTACGGCTCGGCGGTCAGCTCCTTGTTGGTGCGGAAGGCGCCGGTGCCGTCGACGGCGCAGTAGCCGCCGCCGTAGCACCACTCCCAGCCGGTCCATCCGGAGCCGTAACGGCCGAGCGAGGCCATGGCCTCGCGGTAGAAGCGGTTCATGTTCGGGAGGGAGTTGTTGAGCGGCCCCCACTCCCCCACGACCACGGGGACCTTGTACTGCTGGGGGTAGCGGGTGACGGCCGCCTCGTAGTTCTCGATCCAGCGGGCCGCGGGGTCGTAGTCGCCACCCGCCTCCATGGCGCTGTTGTAGAAGTGCGGGGCGTAGACGACCTTCGGGTCGTCGATCCGGCCGAGGCCGGTCGGGACGCCCTCGCCCACGATCGGGGTCGGCTCGACGAAGATCCAGGTGTCCCGGTCGACCGAACGGATCGCGTCCGCGATCCGGTTGTACATCGGGGTGATCTGCTCGCGTTCGATGCGGCGGGCGGCGGTCGCCAGGTCCTCGCCCTCGCGCAGTTCGCCCATCGGCTCGTTGATCAGGTCGTAGCCGAGCACGGCCGGGTGGTCCTCGAAGCGGTCGGCGAGCACGCGCCACATGCGGGCCTGGGCGCGGCGCAGGTCCTCGTCCTCGTAGAGGTGGGTGAAGGCGCGCTGGACGGCGGGTTCGAAGTACTCGGAGAACCAGTCGTCGGGGTGCGGGGTGAAGGGCAGCCCGTCGGTGCGGGTGGCCCAGGCAGGGATGCCGCGGTGGTCGAAGGCGGGGCCGAAGACGTCCTGGTGGGCGTCGAGGACGACCATGACGTCGTGTCGCGCCGCCCAGTCCAGCACCCGCTCGATCTTGCGGAGGTACGGCCGGCTGTACTGCCCGGGGCGGGGTTCCAGATCGTCCCAGAAGACCAGCAGGCGGGCGGTGTTGAAGCCCTGGGCCCGCATGTCCCGGAAGTGCTTCTCGGTGACGGAGGAGAGGGCTTCGTCGCCGCTGTGCGCCTTGTCGCCGACGTTCCAGCCGCGCAGCGTCAGGACGCGGCCCCGGGAGTCGGTCAGATCGGGGATGCCGTCCCCGCCGGCTTCGCCGGCCTCGGTGCGGGCCGCGGGTTCCGCGCGGGGCCCGGTGGCGGTGGCGGTCGGGGCGAGGGTGGCGAGCAGCGCGGCGGCGAGGGCGGCCGACAGGAGGGTGGTGCGCGAGGAGCGGGACACGAGGACCTCCGGCACAAGGAAGTGAGCGTTGTTCACGTTTCACGTGCCGGAGATCCCATCAGGTCGACCGACCCGGATCAAGACGTCGTCAGCACGATCTTTCCGAAGAGGTCGCCGGCGGCCATCTTCCCGAAGCCCTCGCGGGCCCGGTCCAGCGGCAGCACCTCGTCGATCACCGGGCGGACCCCGGTGGCCGCGCAGAAGGAGAGCAGGTCCTCCAGCTCGTCCTTGGAGCCCATGGTGGAGCCGACGACCTTCAGCTCCAGGAAGAAGATCCGGGTCAGCTCGGCGTGCGAGGGGCGGTCGCCGCTGGTGGCGCCGGAGATGACCAGGGTCCCTCCGGGGCGCAGCGACTTGACCGAGTGCGACCAGGTGGCGGCGCCGACGGTCTCGATGACGGCGTCCACCCGCTGCGGCAGCCGGGCCCCGGGCTCGTACGCCTCGACGGCGCCGAGCTCCACGGCCCGCTTGCGCTTGGCCTCGTCCCGGCTGGTGGCGAAGACCCGCAGGCCGGC
The DNA here is from genome assembly GCF_043081625.1 of Streptomyces sp. NPDC014861. Classification (NCBI taxonomy): domain Bacteria; kingdom Bacillati; phylum Actinomycetota; class Actinomycetes; order Kitasatosporales; family Streptomycetaceae; genus Streptomyces; species Streptomyces sp. NPDC014861. The sequence continues at coordinate 166,176 of NZ_JBIBWV010000014.1, read as the reverse complement.
GGCCCTGCCGAGGACGATCGCGGCGGTGGCGACGCCGCCGCCCGCGCCCTGGACGAGGATCGAGTCGCCGGGGCGGACACCGGCGTTGGTGAAGAGCATCCGGTAGGCGGTCAGCCAGGCGGTGGGCAGGCAGGCCGCCTCGGCGAAGGAGAGCTCCTTCGGCTTGGGCAGGACGTTCCAGCTGGGGACGGTGACGCGCTCGGCGAAGGTGCCCTGGTAGCGCTCGGTGAGGATGGAGCGGGGCTCGTTCGGCCCGACGCCGTGGCCGGTCTGGCCGATGACGGAGTGCAGGACGACCTCGTTGCCGTCCTCGTCGATCCCGGCGGCGTCGCAGCCGAGGATCATCGGCAGCTTCTCCTCGGGCAGGCCGACCCCGCGCAGCGACCACAGGTCGTGGTGGTTGAGCGAGGCGGCCCTCACGGTGACGGTGGTCCAGCCGGGACGCACCTCGGGCTCGGGGCGCTCGCCCAACTCGAGGCCGTTCAGGGGCTGGTCGCGGTCGATTCGGGCGGCGTAGGCAGCGAACATGGCCACGACCCTAGGCGGCGACGCCGACCGCGCGGAACCACACGCCGGTGTGACGCGCGTCCCCTCGCGGACCGCCCCTCACCTGGCGCCGGAGGCGCCCGGCCGCCACATCGCGGCCGTCTCCACGGGGCCGGCGCGCAGGCGGTCCAGGAGGGTGAAGCCGAAGCGGTGGTAGAGGGCGACGTTCGCGGGGTCGGCGGTGGTGAGGAAGACACCGCCGGGGGCCGGCGGGCCGCCCAGGGCGCGGTCGAGGAGGAGCCGTCCCGCACCCCGCCCGGCCGCCTCGGGCACCACCCCGACGAACTCCAGGGTCCAGGCGTCCGGCGGCGCGAGGTGCTCGGCCCCGCGCAGGTACCGCAGGGTGCGGACGAGGGCCCGGGGGCCGCACCCGAGGCCCACCCGCGCGCTCCACCGTCCGGCTTCCCGGGGGCCGGGACGCGCCCCGGGCGGGGTGAGCACGACGGCGCCCACGGGCCGGCCGGAGGCGTCGGCGAGCAGGTGGCGCCGGGCGCCGGGGAGGGCGGCCTGGGTGCGCAGGGTGGCGTCGAACCAGGCCCGCCGCGCCCGCTCGGAGCCTCCGGTGATCCACCGGACGGCGGGCTCCCGGGCGAAGGCGTCGGCGAGCACGCGGGCGCAGTCCCGCGGCTCGGGCCGGGCGTCGAAGACGAAAGGGGAGGGGGAGGCGGAGGCGTGCGGCGCGGTCACGAGTCGGCCGTCCCGTCCCCGGCCCGGGCGTCGGCGAGCGGGGCCTCCGGCACGAGGTGGCAGACGAGCAGCTTGAGGAAGAACAGCGGGCCGAACCAGATCAGCGCGGCCGGGACGGTCAGCCAGAAGAAGCCGGTCAGCACGGCGGCGGTGTAGGCGCCCATCGCCACCGGCCGGCGCAGCGGGACGGGGGCGTACTCGACGAGGAGGGCGCCCGTGAGGAGGAGCCCCGCGGTGCCCAGGAACCAGCCGGGATCGCCGTCGAGGAGCAGGGCGGCGACGACCGCGAGGTGGAGGAGGTGGGCCGAGACGAAGAGCAGCCGGGCGCGCCGGGCTCCGGGGCGGGGGCGGTGGTACCAGCGCTTGGCCGCGTTCGTGGCGTTGGTGAGGATGCCGCCGAGGAGGTCCAGGGCGATGAGGGCGGCGACGGCGAACTGGAGGCCGGACCAGCCGCGGAGGGCGCCGGTGGACCACGTACCGGCGACGAGGAGGACGGCACCCAGACCGACGCCCGCGGCTTCCACGGCGGACTCGGCGCGGGTCTTGCCGGGGCCCATGAAGCGTTCGAGCCGGCCGAGGAGACCCGGCGGGGTCGGTGGCACGCGCCGGTCGACGACGAGGCAGGCGGGCCCGGGGTCCGTACCGCTCATGCCCGCTCACCGCCCCACAGCCCCGCGAGGAGCCGCCACACCTGACTCGTGTCGGGCGCGTCCCGGCCGTCGGCGGCGCGGCCGAGGGCCCAGGTGTCCGCGGCGCGCAGGACGGCCTCGGTGGCGCCGACCAGGAGGTCCCGGTCGACGTCGGTGCGGATGACGCCGAGGCGCTGCCCGTCCGTCACGAGCGCGTCGAACCACCCGGTCCAGCCGCCCGCCGCCCCGTCCGTCTCCCGCACGGCACGGGCGGCGAGGGCGAGGTCGTCGGGGTGGGCGGCCAGATGGGCGGCCAGGGCGCCCGTGCCGGCCTCCAGACGGGCCCAGAGGTCCTCGGGGCCCGCGGCGGGCGTCCAGGGCCCGAGAGCGGCGAGCAGGCGGTCGAGCACGTCGGCGAGGACGGCGCCGAGGAGGTCGTCCCGTCCGTCGAAGTACTGGTAGGCGGCGGTCTTGGAGATGCCGGCCGCCTCGATGATCCGGTTGTACGAGGCGGTCTCGGGCCCGTCGGCGGCGAAGCGCGCGCGGGCCACGCCCAGGATCGCGTCGCGGCGCTCGGCGGGGAGGCGGTGGAAGCGGGGCAGTGGGCTCATGCACCCAAGGTACACACCAGCGGTGTGTACCACCAGTACACCTGACCAGTACACCCGACCGGTGCACCTCTCTCCCGCGCTCCGTCGCCGACCCAACGCCCCCGCCCCCACCCGACCGGGCCGCCCCTCCGGCACCCCCTCGCCCACACGCAACGAACCCGCCCGACCGGCCCCCTCTCCCCCGTACACGCCCCTCCCCCCCACACACGGCCGCCCCGCCCGGCCGCCACCCGCGCCTCCCCGACCACTCCACCGGCCCATCCGGCCCCGACGTCTTCCGGCGGCGTCCCCGGAGCACGCGAAAGGGCCCCGTCAGGTCCGATGCGGCGGACCTGACGGGGCCCTCTCGGGGGCCTTCCGCGGACGGGCGTCAGCGGCGGGCGACGCCCTCGGCGCGCGCGGCGGCGGCGACCGCGGCCGCGACGGCCGGGGCGACCCGGTCGTCGAACGGCGACGGGATGACGCAGTCGGCGGCGAGCGCGTCACCGACGACACCGGCGATGGCGTCGGCGGCGGCGATCTTCATGCCCTCGGTGATCCGGGAGGCCCGGACCTGGAGCGCGCCGGCGAAGATGCCGGGGAACGCGAGGACGTTGTTGATCTGGTTGGGGTAGTCCGAACGGCCGGTGGCCACGACCGCCGCGTACTTGTGCGCGACGTCCGGGTGGACCTCGGGGTTCGGGTTGGCCATGGCGAAGACGAAGGCGTCCTTGGCCATGGAGGCGACGGCCGCCTCGGGGACCGTGCCGCCGGAGACACCGATGAACACGTCGGCGCCCGCGAGGGCGGTCTCCAGGGAGCCGGTGATGCCCGCCTTGTTGGTGAGGCCGGCGATCTCGCGCTTGACGTCGGTGAGGTCCTCGCGGTCGCTGCTGACGACGCCCTTGCGGTCGGCGACGCAGACGTCGCCGATGCCGGCCTCCAGCAGGAACTTGGCGATGGCCACGCCGGCCGCGCCCGCGCCGGAGATGACGGCGCGCAGGTCGCCGAGGGTCCGGCCGGTCAGCTTCGCCGCGTTCCGCAGGGCAGCGAGGGTGACGATGGCGGTGCCGTGCTGGTCGTCGTGGAAGACCGGGATGTCGAGGCGCTCCTGGAGCTTGCGCTCGATCTCGAAGCACCGCGGCGCCGAGATGTCCTCCAGGTTCACGCCGCCGAAGGACGGGGCGAGCCGGACGACCGTGTCGACGATCTCGTCGGTGTCGGTGGTCGCGAGGGCGATCGGGACGGCGTCCACGCCGCCGAACTGCTTGAAGAGGATCGCCTTGCCCTCCATGACCGGGAGGGAGGCCTCCGGGCCGATGTCGCCGAGGCCGAGCACGGCGGTGCCGTCGGTGACGACGGCCACGACCTGGGACTTCCACGTGTACTCGTGGACCAGCTCGGGCTGCTCGGCGATGGCGGTGCACACCTTGGCGACGCCGGGGGTGTACGCGAGGGACAGGTCGTCCTTGTCGCGGACGGGGACGGTGGCCTGAATGGCCATCTTGCCGCCGCGGTGAAGAGCGAAAGCCGGGTCGAAGGGCTCCTCGGGAGCTCCTTCCGTACCGCTCGCGCTCGGGGGATTGACGATCTCCGCTGCCATTGGGTGAGACCCCTTATGTCTGTTGTCGAGGGTTGCCGCTCCTGGTGTGGAGCGGTGGGCGGGTCCCGCGGCCGCCGTGTCGGGCAGCCGCGCGGGCGCGCCGCACAACGCGCCCTGAGCCCCGGATGAGGGGTGTAAGGATCCTTCTTACCGGACGGACGGCACCGCAGACGAGTCCGTATCCGCTCGGTGACGCGACTCATACCGAGTGCTCGCGGGAACAGACAGGCGAGGACTCGTCACTCGATATCAGGAAACATGCCTGGAGCGCCCGTTTGGCTCTCTTCGTACCGTCCGAATGGCGAGATCAACCGCAGATTCTTCGGCGAACAGGGAAGGGGACGAAAGAAGGTCCGGCCTTGATGTACCGGCCTGTCGGGATTCGGGCGCGACCCGTTACCCGATTTTGACATCCGTGGCCGTCGGTTTGAGGCAGTCCGAATGGCAAGATGCCGTAATCACACAAGGTCGCGACACTCGAAGACGCGTACGCGACCATTGGCAACGCCTATGGCAACTCCCTCATACGCCGGAGGATCCCGACCATGACCGCACGCTCCACGCGCTGTACGACCGCCGCCAAGACCCGCACCTCCCGTCTTGCCGCGGTCGCCGCCATCGCGGTCGCCGGCTCGATGCTGCTGACCGCCTGCGGCGACCAGACCGACAGCGGCTCCACCGGCTCCACCACGGAGGGCGGCACCCCCGCCGCCAACTCCGCCCCGCTCTTCTCCAAGCTGCCCGCCGACATCCAGAAGGCCGGCGTCATCAAGGTCGGCACGGACGCCTCCTACGCCCCGATGGAGTTCACCGAGAACGGCAAGATCGTCGGTGTCGACCCCGACATCGCCGCCGCCCTCGGCAAGCAGCTCGGCGTGAAGCTCGAGTTCACCTCGGGCACCTTCGACGGCCTGATCACCGGCCTGGAGTCCGGCCGCCACAGCCTCGTCATGTCCTCCATGACGGACAACAAGAAGCGCCAGGAGGGCCTGGACGACGACGGGAAGAAGATCGGCAAGGGTGTCGACTTCGTCGACTACTTCTCCTCCGGCGTCTCCCTGCTGGTCAAGAAGGGCAACCCGCAGGGCGTCAACTCCCTCGACGACCTCTGCGGCAAGACCGTCGCCGTCCAGCGCGGCACGATCTACGAGGACACCTTCAAGGCCCAGGCCACGAAGTGCGGCTCGAACAAGCTCACGATCCAGGCGTTCGACACCGACGCCGAGGCCCAGACCCGCGTGAAGGCCGGCGGCGCCGTCGCCGACCTGAACGACTACCCGGTCGCCGCGTACATCGCGAAGACCTCCGGCGGCGGCAACGACTTCGAGGTCGTCGGCAACCAGACGGACGTCGGCCTCATGGGCATCGCCGTCTCCAAGGACGACACCCAGCTGCGCGACGCCGTCAAGGAAGCGCTCGACGCGATCATCAAGGACGGCACCTACGCCGAGGCCCTGAAGAAGTGGGACGTCGAGGGCAGCGCGGTCAAGTCGGCCACCATCAACGCCGGCAAGTGACCTGCCCGCTTCCCCCCTCGCACCACTGAAGGGCAGTCGTCGTGACTGACAAGCTCAGCAAGGACCCGACCCCCACACCTCCCGGGTCCGGTTCCCCGACCACGCCGTACGAGGCCATCAAGGCCGTCCCCGTACGCCACTACGGGCGCTGGATCAGCGCCGTGGTGGTCGTGGTCCTCCTCGGATGGCTCGCCTACGCCTTCTCCCAGGGCAAGATCATCTGGGACACGGTGTGGGACAAGCTGTTCGACACGTCGATCATCGACGGCCTGTGGAACACGATCATCATCAGCGTCGCCTCGATGGCGCTCGGTCTGGTGCTCGGCATCCTCTTCGCCGTCATGCGCCTGTCGAAGAACCCGGTCACGGGCGCGGTGGCGTGGCTCTACATCTGGTTCTTCCGCGGGACGCCGGTCTACGTCCAGCTGCTGGTCTGGTTCAACCTGTCGCTGATCTTCGAGTACATCAACCTCGGGCCGCTGTACAAGAACGAGACCGTGGACGTCATGACGCCGTTCATGGTCGCCCTCCTCGGCCTCGGCCTGAACGAGGGCGCGTACATGGCGGAGATCGTCCGCGCCGGCATCCAGTCGGTCGACGAGGGCCAGACCGAGGCGGCGCACGCGCTCGGCATGTCCCAGACGAAGACCATGCGCCGGGTCGTGCTGCCGCAGGCGATGCGGGTCATCGTGCCGCCGACGGGCAACGAGTTCATCAACATGCTGAAGACCTCGTCGCTGGTCTCGGCCGTGCAGTACACCGAACTGCTCCGCGCCTCCTCGAACATCGGCAGCACGTCCAGCGCCGTGATGGAGATGCTCTTCGTGGCCTCCATCTGGTACCTGGCGCTGACCAGCGTGTTCAGCGTCGGCCAGTACTACCTGGAGCGTCGCTTCGCCCGTGGTTCGCTGCGCAGCCTGCCGCCCACCCCCTGGCAGCGGGTCAAGACGAACCTCGCCACCTTCAAGCGCTCCCCGGAGGCGACGCGATGACCGATCAGCTCATGGTCAAGGCGGAGGGCGTCCACAAGTCCTACGGCGCCGCCCACATCCTCCGCGGCATCGACCTGGAGGTCCGCAGCGGCGAGGTGTTCTGCCTCGTCGGCCCGTCCGGCTCCGGCAAGTCGACCTTCCTGCGGTGCATCAACCACCTGGAGCGGATCGACGGCGGCCGGCTCTCGGTCGACGGCCAGCTGGTCGGCTACCGCCAGAAGGGCGACAAGCTCTACGAGCTGAAGGACAGCGAGGTCGCGGCCCAGCGCCGGGACATCGGCATGGTCTTCCAGCGCTTCAACCTGTTCCCCCACATGACGGCCCTGGCCAACGTGATGGAGGCACCCATCCAGGTGAAGGGCGAGTCCAGGGCCGTCGCCCGCGAGCGTGCCGAGCGCCTGCTCGACCGGGTGGGTCTCGGCGACAAGATGGGGAACTACCCGTCGCAGCTCTCCGGCGGCCAGCAGCAGCGCGTCGCCATCGCCCGCGCGCTGGCGATGGAGCCGAAGCTGATGCTCTTCGACGAGCCGACCTCGGCGCTCGACCCGGAGCTCGTCGGTGACGTCCTCGACGTCATGCGGGACCTGGCCGAGTCGGGCATGACGATGATCGTCGTCACGCACGAGATGGGCTTCGCCCGGGAGGTCGGCGACTCGCTGGTCTTCATGGACGGCGGCGTGGTGGTCGAGTCCGGCCACCCGAGGGACGTCCTGACCAACCCGCAGCACGACCGGACGAAGGCGTTCCTGTCCAAGGTGCTGTGAACCGTACGGAAGAGGGGCGGTACGGGCCGGAAGGCCCGTACCGCCCCTCTTCCGCGCTCCGGGCTACTTCACGGCCAGCAGCAGGGTGTCCGACGGCGAGCACCAGACCGGGCGGGCCTCGCCGAAGCCGGCGGCCCGCAGCGTGTCGGCGTGCCAGGCGACCGGGGGCATGTCGCCGTCGGCGTGCTCGCCGTAGATCTCGTAGCGGCGGGCGGTCGGCTCGGCGAGGACCGGGTCCTTCGCGGCGAGCGCCCACCACTCGGCCCAGTCGAGGACGCCGGCGGCCTTCTCCTCGTCCATCCGGGCGTGCCGCCGCGCGCGCTCGGCGGCGTTGATGCGCGGGGTCGCCGGATCGATCATGTGGTCGGCGTTCATGAAGACCCCGCCGTCCCGGACGACCCCGGCGACCTGCCCGTACAGGGTGGTCAGCGGCTCGCTGTGGAGCCAGTGCAGGGCGGTCGCGGTGAGGACGGCGTCGTACGCGTCGTACGGCAGCGCCTTCGTCCACTCCGGGTCCTTGAGGTCGGCGGTCACGAAGCTGACGCGCCCGTCGCCCTCGAAGGTGCCGCGGGCGATGGCGAGCAGCGCCGGATCGAGGTCCACCCCGGTCGAGACGGCGCCCGGGAACCTCCGGAGCAGCCTGTCCGTGATACTTCCCGTACCGCAGGCGAGGTCGAGGACGCGGGGCTCCGGCCCCACCAGCGCCTCGACCATGTCGAGCATGACGCGGAACCGCTCCTCGCGGTCCGGCATGTACCACTCCTGCTGACGGTCCCAGCTACGCTGCCAGCCCGCCCAGTCGGTGTCGCCCATGTCCGTGCCCTTCCGTCGTCGTCTCACCGCGGAACACCCGAGAACGTAATACCCTCGGAGGGGTAACACCGGTTACCCCCTCGACGCCGACCCTAGCCCGCCAGAGTAAGGACTACAAGTGGAGCTGGCCCATTACTCGGATTACGCCGTGCGCCTCGTCAACACCGAGGAGCCGGGCCGCGGCAGGGACAGCCTCGGCTCCGTCGAGGCTGTCAAGGAACTCTTCGGCCCCGCGGGGCAGATGGCCCGCCGGGTCACCGAGGCCGACCTGCCCCGCTTCCGCACGATCCGGGCCCGGCTGCGGGCCGTGTTCACCGCGGCCGACGAGGGCGACCACACCGGCGCGGTCGACCTGCTGAACTCCCTGCTCCTGGAGTTCCCGGTCAGCCCGCAGATCTCCGGACACGACTACCTGGACGACGAGGGCCGCCCCCGATGGCACATGCACCTCGCCGACCACTCGTCCAACGCGACCGCCGGCTACGCCGCCATCTCCGCCATGGGACTCGCCTTCCACCTGACCGAGTTCGGCGCCGACCGGCTCGGCCTCTGCCAGGCCCCGCCCTGCCGCAACGCCTACCTCGACACCTCCACCAACCGCTCCCGGCGCTACTGCTCCGACCGCTGCGCCACGCGCGCCAACGTGGCCGCCTACCGGGCCCGCAAGCGCCTGGAGGCCGAGCGGTCGGACCTCACCGGCCGCACCGCGGAGAACAGCCAGGAGAGCACCACCCCGGCCGACCGCCGGCGCCCCGGAGTCACCGGCCGGTAGCGGCCGAGCACCCGCCCGAGCACCAGCTCGGGCGGTACGGCCCCGAAGACCCTGCTGTCCCCCTCGGCCCCCGGATTGTCACCGAGCACCCACCAGCCGGCGTCCCTTCGCTCGACCAGCCGCTTCACCAGGAGCAGATCCTGCTGGAGCGGATGGCGCAGCACGACGACGTCACCGGCCCGGACCCGCCCGCCGTACCGCACGAGCAGCCGGTCCCGGTGCAGCAGCGTGGGCACCATCGACACCCCCGTCACCTCGGCGGTCCCGAACGGCGCCGCGGCCGCCGCGGTAGCCTCCCGCTCCACTCCTGCTCCCCTCGTCGACTCGTACACGAGTCCCAGCCGAACCCCGGACTTTTGACCTAAGCCCCAGGGGGCGCTCGCGAAAACGCCCTTCTCACCGAGTAATCTCCCACTTGAGAAGACGATCACGAGGAAGGACGGCTCAATGCTCTCCCGCCTGTTTGCCCCCAAGGTCAAGGTCAGCGCCCACTGCGACCTCCCCTGCGGCGTGTACGACCCGGCCCAGGCCCGCATCGAGGCCGAGTCCGTCAAGGCTGTCCAGGAGAAGTACCAGGCGAACGAGGACCCGCACTTCCGGGCCCGCGCCACGGTCATCAAGGAGCAGCGCGCGGAGCTCGCCAAGCACCACGTCTCGGTGCTGTGGAGCGACTACTTCAAGGCCCCGCACTTCGAGAAGTACCCCGAGCTCAACCAGCTGGTCAACGACACCCTGAAGGCCCTCTCGGCCGCCAAGGCGTCGACCGACCCGAAGACCGGCGAGAAGGCGCTCGAACTCATCGCCGAGATCGACCGCATCTTCTGGGAGACCAAGAAGGCCTGACCTTCTTCCTCCTGCCGAAGGGGCTCCGCCGTCACGAGCGGCGGGGCCCCTTCGGCGTGTCCTCGTGCCCTCGCGTCCAGACCCTCAGGGGCTGTCCTCGGGGAGGCAGGGGCCCGCCGTGCCCCCGGCGCGGAGCCAGGCGCGGTAGGGGGCCGAGCGGTGGGCCGCCTCGCGGTAGGCGTCGGCGAGGTCGGCGTGGAGCTGGTCGAGGGGGGTGTCGGGGCGGGCGCACAGCAGCAGCCGGACGGCGAGCGGGTCGCCGCGCAGGGGGCGGACGGCCAGGTCCTCGCGGGGCACCGAGGTCGGCTGGCAGGGGGCGACGGCCTCGCCGAGCGCGATGAGCGAGGCGGCCGTGTGGTAGTCGCCGTGGAGGAGGGGCGGGTCGATGCCGGCCGCCGCCAGCACCCGGCGCAGCCCGTCCCACTCGCCGTCCACGCTGGGGTCGACCATCCAGTGGTCGCCGGCGAGGTCGGCGAGGTCCACCACGGGGCGGGCGGCGGCCGGGTGCGCCGGGGCGAGGGAGACGAACTGGGGCTCGCGGGCGACCAGGACGCGCCGGACGAGGCCCTCGGGCACCCGTAGGGGGCAGCCCTCGACCTCGTGGACGAAGGCGACGTCGAGCCGGCCGCCGGCGACCTCCCGCAGCAGGGCGTGGGCGGAGACGTCGACGCGCAGCCCGACGTCGGTACCGGGGAACCGTTCCCGCAGCCGCCGCAGCCAGCCCGGCAGGGCCCGGCTGGCGGTGGATCCGACGCGGAGCTCGGGCCCCTCGGCGCGGGCCGCCTCCGCGAGGGTCTCGGTGACGAGCGCGGCCATGTCGGCGACGAGCGGGCGGGCCCGGCTGAGCACGGAGCGGCCCAGCGGGGTGGGGCGGCAGCCGGTGCGGCCCCGGGAGAAGAGTTCGGCACCGAGCGCGTTCTCGATGCGGCGCAGCTGGGTGGTCAGCGAGGGCTGGCTCATGCCCAGTTGCCGCGCGGCCTTGTGCAGGCTCCCGGCGTCCGCGATGGCGCAGAGCGCGCGCAGGTGTCTCACCTCCAGCTCCATGCCCCGAGCGTAGGGCGGGGTTCCGGTCTCGCACCAGACGTGCGGATCCCCTCAACTACCCTTAAAAAGAGCCCAATTGAGCTTTCCTTTTCGGGGGGATGTGAGCGCGCTATCGGGGTTTGGCATCCTTCCCGGCGGCCTCCCGGGCCCCGAGACTCACTCCCGAACCCGATCAGGAGGAGCCCCCCATGCGACACCCCAAGGTCCTCACCCGTACCCTCACCGCCGCCCTCGGCCTCGGTCTCGCGGTCTCGCTCGGCGCCGCCGCGCCGGCCGCCGCCGCGCCCGACACCACCGCGCGGGCGTACGCCGGATACGCCGGCTCCGCGGCGGAGGCCGAGGCCAACCAGGCCTTCTTCGACGCCGTCATGCGGTCGGTGGCGGAGAAGCGGGCGGCGAACCCGTCCGCCGCCGCGGCCGTCACGGTCGTCTACAGCGCCGCCAACGCCCCCAGCTTCCGCACCCAGATCGCCCGTTCCACGCAGATATGGAACAGCTCGGTGGTCAACGTGCGGCTCGTCGAGGGCAGCAACCCGGACTTCCGCTACTACGAGGGGAACGACTCGCGGGGCTCGTACGCGAGCACCGACGGGCACGGCAGCGGCTACATCTTCCTCGACTACCGGCAGAACCAGCAGTACGACTCCACGCGGGTGACGGCCCACGAGACCGGGCACGTGCTCGGGCTGCCGGACCGCTACAGCGGTCCGTGCAGCGAGTTGATGTCGGGCGGCGGCCCCGGCACGTCCTGCCGGAACGCCACCCCGAACGCGCAGGAGCGGGCCCGCGTCGACCAGTTGTGGCGCTACGGGCTCGCTTCCGCCTTCAAGGGCTGACCGGCAGGGACCCCGCGAGGGGCCCCGGGGGCGCCGTGGTCACACGGCCGACAGGATCCGCCGGCCGAAGTCGGCGCCCTCGGGGAGCTGGCCGCGCAGCCGGGCCAGCGCCCCCTCGAAGTCGCCGCCGGCGACGACCGCCTCGAAGGCGGTGCCGCCGTAGTGCAGGGTCAGGCTGAGGTCGGCGCGCTCGCCGAGGGTGAGCAGGCAGCTGAGCGTGGCCTGTTGGGCGGTGCCGTCGGTGACGACGGGGAGCGGCAGGTCCCACTCCAGGACGCAGCCGGTGAGGGTCTCCCCGCCCTCACCGGCGGCGGTGAGCGCGGCGAAGCCCGCGCCTGTGTACTCGATTCCCCTGACACGGGCGGTGACCTGCCCGCCGTCGGCCGTGATGACGATCGCTTCCGCACCGCGGCGGTCCCGGTACCAGCCGGTCCAGACTTCTGTCGACTCCGATGACATGCGCGGACTGTAGCGGTATGACCGGCTCCGGCGCGCGGCCGGTCACCCTGTGGCCGGACTTCTCCCGTTCTCGCCGTTCTTGCCGGTGACCCGCGTGGTGCCTCGGAGGGTGGGCCGCGGACCGCCCGCTACCGCTTCCTGGTGTACGTGCGGACCAGCACGCCGTTGTCGAAGACGCGGACGGTACCGAGCTCGAAGTCGCGGGGCTCGAAGCCGGCGCCGAACATCGGCATGCCGGAGCCGTACACCTGCGGGTAGGTCTTGATGACCAGTTCGTCGATCTCGTCCACGAGCTCGCCGGCGACGACGGAGCCGCCGCACAGCCAGATGCCGAGCCCGCCCTCCTCGGCCTTGAGCTGCCGGATCCGGCCGACGAGGTCGTCGGCGATCAGCTCGACGTTCGGGTCGGGCGACTCGGTGAGCGAGCGCGTGGCGACGTACTCGCGGAGGTGGGCGTACGGGCTGGCGAGGCCGGCGTCCAGGGCGAGCCGGTACGAGCCGAACCCCTGGATCACGGTGTCGAAGTGCTTGTTGTCGGCGTCGACCCCGACCGCCTCCCGCATGTGGGCGGGGACGGTCTCGGGGTACTCGCCGTTCATCCATGCCTGGTACTCCTCGTTCACGAAGGAGTACATGGAGGTGGCATCGCCCTGCGGGTCGCCGATGAAGCCGTCGATGGAGCAGGCGATGTAGTACGTCAGCTTGCGCAAACCGGGTCCCGTTTCTCTGGGGGCATGACCGCGAGCGCGACCACGACAGACATAGTGCTTCATCTGTAGTGGTCGCGCAAGCCCGAAACGGGATCCGGTCCCTCAGCGGGTTCTGCGGGTCACGAACTCCGCGAGGGCGAGCAGATCTCCGGCCGCCGAGAGGTCCGGCACCGCGCGCGCCAGGTGCTCGACGGCCCGGCCCATCCGGTCGGCCGCCTGGGCCTGCGCCCAGTCCCGGCCGCCGGCGCGCTCGACGGCGTCGGCCGCGGCCCGCACCGCCCGCTCGTCCAGGGTGTCGCGGGCGTACAGCTCGGCCAGCTCCGCACCGGCGTCGGTGCCCGAGGTGAGCGCCGCGACGACGGGCAGCGACTTCTTGCGGGCGACGAGGTCGGCGCCCGCGGGCTTGCCGGTCCGCTCCGGGTCGCCCCAGATGCCGATGAGGTCGTCGATGAGCTGGAAGGCGAGCCCGGCCTCGCGGCCGAAGGAGTCGAGCGCCGCCACCTCCTCCTCCCCCGCGCCCGCGTAGAGCGCGCCGAGGGCGCAGGAACAGCCCAGCAGGGCGCCGGTCTTGGCGGTGGCCATGGCGAGGCACTCGTCGAGGGAGACCTCGCGGGGGCCCAGGGACTCGAAGGCGCAGTCCGCCTGCTGCCCGGCGCAGAGCTCGATGACACAGGCGGCGAGGCGGGCGGTGGCCGCCGCGGAGGAGGGGTGCGGGTCCTCGGCGAGCAGCCGGAGCGCGAGCGCGTTCATGGCGTCGCCGGCCATCAGGGCGTCGGGGATCCCGAAGACGGTCCAGGCGGTCGGGCGGTGACGGCGGGTCGGGTCCTCGTCGACGATGTCGTCGTGGAGGAGGGTGAAGTTGTGGGCCAGCTCGACGGCGGCCGCCGCCTTCACGGCCCGCCCCTCCTCGGCGCCCAGCGCGCGGGCGGCGGCGAGCACCAGGGCGGGGCGGATCGCCTTCCCGGCCTGGCCGGTCACGGGTGTGCCGTCGGCGTCCTCCCAGCCGAAGTGGTACATGGCCACACGGCGTATCGAGCCGGGCAGGGTGTCGACGGTGGAGCGGATCTGGGGGTCCACGGCGGTCCTCGTCCGGTCGAGGAGCGCTGCGGCGCCCGGCCCGTCGGTGACGGGATCCGCGGTCGTCAGCGTCACGGTCTTGGTCGTCCTTACTTCGCGGCGGGCCGCGCGGTGGGACGCGCGGCCGGTGGGCGGGGTTTCGGGTGGGGGCCGGCCGGGCCCCGGGGTGGGGCCCTGGACCCGGCCGGGGCCGTCAGCGGCGGCGGCCGATCTCGACGTTCTCCAGGACGCCGAGGGCGTCGGGCACGAGGATCGCGGCGGAGTAGTAGGTCGTGACCAGGTAGGAGATGATCGCCTGCTCGTCGATGCCCGTGAAGCGGACGGAGAGGCCGGGCTCCACCTCGTCCGGGAGGCCGGTCTGATGCAGGCCGACGACGCCCTGGTCGGACTCGCCGGTACGCATGCAGATGATCGAGCTGGTGCCCGCGGCGGTCACCGGGATCTTGTCGCAGGGGAAGATCGGGACCCCGCGCCAGGTCGGGATCCGGGTGCCGGCCACGTCGACGGTCGGCGGCACCAGACCCCGCCGGTTGAGCTCGCGGCCGATGGTGGCGACGGCCTTCGGGTGGGCGAGGAAGAGCGTGGAGTCACGGCGGAGGGAGAGCAGCTCGTCGAGGTCGTCGGGGCCGGGGACACCGTCGTGCGGCTGGATCCGCTGCCCGTGGTCGCAGTTGGCGAGGAGGCCGAACTCCTTGTTGTTGACGAGCTCGTGCTCCTGGCGCTCGCGCAGCGCCTCGACGGTGAGCCGCAGCTGGTGCTCGGTCTGGTTCATCGGGTGGTTGTAGAGGTCCGCCACGCGCGTGTGGACCTTGAGCACGGTCTGGGCGAGGCTCAGCTCGTACTCGCGCGGAGCGGCTTCGTAGTCCACGAAGGCGTGCGGGACGACGGCCTCGCCGACGTGACCCGCGGAGAGGTCGATGGCGGCCTCCCCGTAGCCGTTGACGGGCCGCTCCGGGCGGCCGGCGACCCCGGCGAGGTGGGAGGCGAGCGAGCCGGCGCGGGCGGCGAGCGCGGTCACGTCGGCACGGGTGAGCTCCAGGACCGTGCAGGCGGTCGCGGCGCGGGCGGTCCATTCCCAGGCGGCGTCCTCGGAGAGGAGGGCGTCCTCGCCGAGGTAGGAGCCGTCGGCGAGGACGCCGAGCACCGTCTCGTCGCCGTACGGTCCCTCACCGAGGCGCTCGACGCGGCCGTGCGCGAGGAGGAGGACGCGGTCGGCGGGGGCTCCGGCGACGGCGAGGACCTCGCCGGCGGCGAACTCGCGCTGGACGCAGCGGGCCGCGAGCTCGCCGAGGGCCGCCTCGTCCTCGTATCCGCGCAGGGCCGGCAGTTCGCCGAGCTCGGCGGGGATCACGGCGACCCGCTCGCCGGTCTGGACGAAGGTGACGCGGCCGTCGCCCACCGAGTGGCTGAGCCGCCGGTTGACCCGGTAGGCACCGCCCTTCGTCTCGACCCAGGGCAGCGTCCGCAGCAGCCAGCGGGAGGTGATCTCCTGCATCTGCGGGGCCGACTTGGTGGTCGAGGCGAGGTTCCGCGCGGCGGCGGTGCCGAGACTCTGCCGCGGAGCCTGCCGCTCCGCCAGGACCTCGTCGCCAACCGAACCAACGGACATGGAACTCCCTCTCGTACGTCTGGCTTGCGACAGGAAGCCTTTCAGCACGGAGCGTGGCGGCGCCATTACACAATCGGGTGGGACTGTTCGGTGATCTCCGGGGCATGTCGTCCGATTTCCCGCCGGACGGAGGAGGCCGCGACCCGGCCGAGGTGTCCGGATCGGCTCGCACACGGTCCGAACGGATGGCAGCGGAGGAACGGACTCCGGTACTCCGGAAGCTCGGTCCGTTCCGGCGGGAGCCGGAAGGCTGGAAGGAGCACGCCATGGCCGTTCCGCTGTCCGCGAGCAGGATCCTCGGCGCACTGCGCGGCGAGGGTCTCTCGGTCGTCGAGGTCGGCGACTGGTCCACCCACAACAGGAACCACAAGGGCCCCTGGGGGCCGGTGCACGGGGTGATGATCCATCACACCGTCACCCGGGGCACCGCGAACACCGTCCGCATCTGCCGGGACGGCTACGCGGGGCTGCCGGGCCCGCTCTGCCACGGCGTGATCACCAAGGACGGCACGGTCCACCTGGTCGGCCACGGGCGGGCCAACCACGCCGGACTCGGCGACGACGAGGTGCTGCGGGCCGTGATCGCCGAGAAGGCCCTGCCGAGGGACGACGAGGCCACCTCCGACGGCAACCGGCACTTCTACGGCTTCGAGTGCGAGAACCTCGGCGACGGCCAGGACCCCTGGCCCAAGGTCCAGCTGGAGGCGATCGCGAAGGCCTCGGCGGCGCTCTGCCGGGCGCACGGCTGGACCCACCGCTCGGTGATCGGGCACCGGGAATGGCAGCCGGGGAAGGTGGACCCGCGCGGCTTCACCATGGCGTCGATGCGGGAGCGGATCGCCGACCTGCTGCGCTGACACCCGGCCGGGGGCACGCGCGCGTACGGGGGTCCGTACGCGCGCGCAGGGAGGTTCCGGATCGGTACGCGCGCGGTGTTAGGGGCCGGGCTGTGCGCGCGTACCGAGGCCTTGTCTGTCTGTACGCGCGCGGGACGGTCGTCGCCGTGCGCGCGCGTGCGGCGGGTCCGGTGCCGGTGTGCCCGCCGTGCCGGCCGCCCGCGAGAATGGGCGGGTGGACACGTACGACCTCTCCGCCCTGCGGCCCCGGCTCCCTTCCCCCCTGGAGCCGGTGGAGGACGAGCGGTTCACCGGGCGCGGGCTGACGCTGCTCCTCAAGCGCGACGACCTCATCCACCCCGACCTGCCCGGCAACAAGTGGCGCAAGCTCGCGCTCAACCTCCGCGCGGCCGCCGGGCGGCCGGTGCTGACCTTCGGGGGCGCGTACTCCAACCACCTGCGGGCCACCGCCGCCGCCGGCCGGCTCCTGGGCTTCCCCACGATCGGGATCGTGCGCGGCGACGAGCTGGCGGGGCGGCCGCTGAACCCCTCGCTGGCGCGGTGCGCGGCGGACGGGATGCGGCTGGAGTTCGTGGACCGCGCCACGTACCGGTCGAAGCACGAGCCCTCCGTGCTCTCCGCCCTCCTCGAACGGGCCCCCGAGGGCGCCTACGTGGTCCCCGAGGGCGGCAGCAACGCGCTCGCGGTGGAGGGGTGCGGGGCGCTGGGGCGGGAGCTGTCCGGGCGCGCGGACGTGGCCGCGGTGGCCTGCGGCACGGGCGGCACCCTGGCGGGGCTCGCGGCCGGTTTCGACGGCCGGACACTGGGCGTGCCGGTACTGAGGGGCGGTTTCCTCGGCGCCGAGGTGCGGGCCCTCCAGGAGGCCGCGTACGGCGGCGCCCGCGGCGACTGGTGGCTGGACGAGCGGTTCCACTGCGGCGGCTACGGGCGCACGCCCCCGGCGCTCGCCGCGTTCGCACAGGATTTCGAGGCGCGGCATGGACTCGCCATCGAGCGGCTGTATGTCGCCAAAATGCTCCTCGCCCTGGTCTCGCTCGCCGAGGAGGGCGCCTTCCCGCCGGGAACCCGGATCGCCGCCGTGATCACCGGGGGCGGGGACGCGGCCAGGGGCGGGGACGCGGACGCCTAGTCCGTCTCCTCGCGGTGGGCGGCGGCCTCCTCCAGGTCGAGGCGGCGCAGCAGGGTGCGCATCATCTCGTCGTCGATGCGGCGCTCGTCGCGCAGCCGGACGAAGACCTCGCGCTCGGCCTCGATCATCTCGCGCGAGAGGCGGCGGTAGGTGTCGTCGGCGGTCTCGCCGGTGAGGTCGTTGACCGCGCCGAGGCGCTCCCAGACGCTGTTGCGGCGGCGCTCAAGGACCGTGCGGAGGCGGTCGGCGAGGGGGCCGGGGAGGGCGTTGCGCTCGTCGGTGAGGAGTGCGTCGAGCCGGGTCTGGGCGGCCCGGGACGCCTCGCTCTGGGCCTGCGCCTCGGCGAGGGTCTCCTGGTAGCGGTCGCGGCCCGGGAGCTTCAGGGCGCGGATCAGCGGCGGCAGGGTGAGGCCCTGGACGACGAGGGTGCCGATGACGGTGGTGAAGGTGAGGAAGAGGACGAGGTTGCGGGCGGGGAACTCGACGCCGTCGGTGACGACGGGGATGGAGAAGGCGATGGCGAGGGAGACGACGCCGCGCATGCCGGCCCAGCCGACGACCACGGGCGCCTTCCAGTCGACGCCGGGCTCGCGCTCCCGGACCCGGGCCGACAGCCTGCGGGGCAGGAAGGTGGCCGGGAAGACCCAGACGAAGCGGACCACGACGACGAGGACGAAGACCCCGAAGGCGTACCAGAGGGCTTCGCCGATGCCGTACGGGTCGAGTTCGCGGACGACGTAGGGCAGCTGGAGGCCGATCAGCGCGAAGACGGCGGATTCCAGGACGAAGGCGACCATCTTCCACACCGCCTCCTCCTGGAGGCGGGTGGCGAAGTCGACCTTCCACGCCTTGTGGCCGAGGAAGAGGCCGACCACGACGACGGCGAGCACTCCGGAGGCGTGGACCTCCTCGGCCGCCGCGTAGGCGACGAAGGGGATGAGGAGGGAGAGGGTGTTCTGGAGCAGGGGCTCGGTGAGCCGGGTCCGCAGCCAGTGGATCGGCACCATGAGGATCAGGCCGACGCCGATGCCGCCGACCGCGGCGAGGGCGAACTCGCCGAGGCCGCCGGCCCAGCTGACGCCCTCGCCGACGGCGGCGGCGAGGGCGACCTTGTAGGCGGTGATCGCGGTCGCGTCGTTCACCAGGGACTCGCCCTGGAGGATCGTGGTGATCCGGTGGGGCAGGCCCAGCTTGCGGGCGATGGCGGTGGCGGCCACCGCGTCCGGCGGGGCGATCACCGCGCCGAGGACGAGCGCGGCGGTCAGCGGCAGGTCGGGGACGAGGACGTACGCGAGCCAGCCGACGGCGACGGTGGCGAAGAGGACGTAGCCGACGGAGAGCAGCGCCACGGGCCGGATGTTGGCCCGCAGGTCCAGGTAGGAGGAGTCGACGGCGGCGGTGTAGAGCAGCGGCGGCAGGATCAGCGGCAGCACGATGTGCGGGTCGAGGGTGTAGTCGGGGACCCCGGGGACGTACGAGGCGGCCAGGCCGACCGCGACGAGGAGGAGCGGTGCCGGCACGGGGGTGCGGCGGGCGAGTCCCGCCACCGCCGCGCTCGCCGCCACCAGTGCCACCAGTTGCAATGCGTCCATGCCGCTCTCCGCCTCCCCGTTCCGACTCGTCCTCGCCGCGTCGCTCTCCGGTCCGCCGGTCCCGACCGCGCCCCCGGGCGGGGCGCCCGGTCGGGACCGGCCGGTCCGGGGCTTCCGCCACGTACCCTGGCCATCATGATCGAGTGCCCGCACGTAGCAGAAATGCCGCGCCCCGAGCCGGCCCCGCTCCACCGGACCTGCCCCGAGTGCCTGGCCGACGGCACCAACCCGGTGCAGCTCCGGCTCTGCCTGACCTGCGGGCACGTGGGCTGCTGCGACTCCTCGCCGGGCCGGCACGCGACCGGGCACTTCGACGCGACCGGGCACGCGGTGATGCGGACCTTCGAGCCGGGCGAGGCGTGGCGCTGGTGCTTCGTGGACGAGGCGCTGGTCTGAGCCGGGCGACCCTTTGGGGGCGGGGCGGTTCGAGCGGGGAGCCGCTGGGTACGTCACCCCTCCGCCGGTCGCCGCTTTTTTCACCCCCGCACACCCCTGGCCACCGTCCGCACCCATGGGCCTACCATGAGTGACGGACCTGATCGGGGGCCCGGGGGCTTGCGGCGACACGGCAGGATGGATCGCGATAGCGTCACGGCGGACCGCGCAGCCCCTGCGTGAGCCGCCCGGTCCGGGGGCCTTCCCCCGGGCCCCGAATGAGCTTGTGCCACCTTGGAGGTGAGGGTGTCCCAGATCGCAGGCGAGCCCGGGACCCAGGACTTCGTGGAAGTCCGGCTGCCCGCTGCGGGTGCCTATCTGTCCGTGCTGCGTACGGCCACGGCCGGCCTCGCGGCGCGTTTGGACTTCACCCTCGACGAGATCGAGGACTTGCGGATCGCGGTGGACGAGGCCTGCGCGATCCTGCTCCAGCAGGCGGTGCCCGGCTCGGTCCTGAGCTGCGTCTTCCGGCTGGTGGACGACTCCCTCGACGTGACCGTGTCCGCACCGACGACGGACGGCCGCGCCCCCGAGCGCGACACCTTCGCCTGGACGGTGCTGTCGGCACTGGCCGGGAAGGTGGAGTCCTCGGTCGCGGAGGACAACACGGTCTCGATCAGCCTGTACAAACAGCGCGGCGCGGGGCCAGGCCCGGCGTGAGGAGCGGGGACGCGACGGCCGGCATCCCCGGTCAGCAGGCGGCAGGGCCGCACGAGGTCGCTACGGAGCAGCAGGCGGACCAGATGAGCGAGCACGAGCAGCAGGACGAGGCTCCCCCGGCACAGGTACAGGCGCAGGTACAGGCGCAGACACCGGCACCGGCACCGGCCGGGAGCACCGTGGCCCCCGATGCCTCCGAGGTGCCCGAAGCGCCTGAGGCGCCTGAGGCCGAGGCGTCCGCCGGGGCCACGGCGGAGGGCGACGGCGGGAGCGACGGCGTGACCCGCGGGCCTCACCCGCAGGACCGCAGCGGCGCCCGCGCGCTCTTCGTGGAGCTGCGGTCGCTGCCGGAGGGCTCCCCGGAGAAGGCCGAGCTGCGCAACCGGCTGGTGCGGATGCACCTGCCGCTGGTCGAGCACCTGGCGCGGCGCTTCCGCAACCGCGGCGAGCCGCTGGACGACCTGACGCAGGTGGCGACGATCGGCCTGATCAAGTCGGTGGACCGGTTCGACCCGGAGCGGGGCGTGGAGTTCTCCACGTACGCGACGCCCACGGTGGTCGGCGAGATCAAGCGGCACTTCCGCGACAAGGGCTGGGCGGTCCGGGTGCCGCGCCGGCTCCAGGAGCTGCGGCTGTCGCTGACGACCGCCACGGCGGAGCTGTCGCAGCAGCACGGGCGGTCACCGACCGTGCACGAGCTGGCCGAGCGGCTGGGGATCTCCGAGGAGGAGGTCCTGGAGGGCCTGGAGTCGGCGAACGCCTACTCGACGCTCTCCCTGGACGTTCCGGACACGGACGACGAGTCCCCGGCGGTCGCGGACACGCTGGGCGCGGAGGACGAGGCCCTGGAGGGGGTCGAGTACCGGGAGTCGCTCAAGCCCCTCCTGGAGGACCTGCCGCCGCGGGAGAAGCGGATCCTGCTGCTGCGGTTCTTCGGGAACATGACCCAGTCGCAGATCGCGCAGGAGGTCGGCATCTCGCAGATGCACGTCTCCCGGCTGCTGGCCAGGACCCTGGCGCAGCTGCGGGAGAAGCTCCTCGTGGAGGAGTGAGGTCAGCTCTCCCGGCCGGGGCGCCGGATGCCGAGCGCCTCGGTCGTGGCCGGGTTGACCAGCATGACGAGCCCGGTCACGGCGAGGACGGCGAGGACGATCCCGTAGGGGATCACGCCGTCGGTCTGGAGCATCTGCCAGGCGACCGGCAGGGCGAGGATCTGGGTGATCACGGCGGGGCCGCGGCTCCAGGAGCGCATCCGCCACAGGCCGAGGGCGGCGGCGAGCGGGATCAGGCCGAGTGCGAGCAGTGTCACACCGCCGGTCACCCCACCGGTGAGGTCGGCGTCCCCGTCGAGGAGCGTCCGCACCAGCACGTAGGCACCGCCGGCGAGGAGCCCGACGGCCTCGACCAGGGCCACGCCCGCCGCGGCGGCCAGCCGGTTCGGGCGGGGGGCCCGCTCCGTGCCGTTCTGCTCCGTACTGCTCTGCTCCGCACTGCTCATGAGAGGCAGCGTAACGGGGGCGGCCGGGGAGCCGGGGCCGGGACCCTGGCCGGGCTCGGGCGGAGGTGTCCGGGGATCGGGCGGGAGTGGGATCGGTACTTCCGGGTAGGTACGCTGGCGGTCATGCGCGCACTTCTCGTGGTCAACCCGGCAGCCACCACCACCAGTGCCCGCACCCGTGACGTGCTGATCCACGCGCTGGCCAGCGAGATGAAGCTGGAGGCCGTCTCCACCGAGTACCGCGGGCACGCCCGGGACCTCGGCCGGAGGGCGGCCGAGTCGGGGGAGATCGACCTGGTCGTGGCCCTCGGCGGCGACGGCACGGTGAACGAGGTCGTGAACGGACTGCTGCACCACGGCCCCGATCCCGAGCGGCTGCCGGGCCTGGCGGTGGTGCCGGGCGGTTCGACCAATGTCTTCGCCCGCGCGCTGGGGCTGCCGAACGACGCCGTGGAGGCGACCGGCGCCCTGCTGGACGCGCTCCGCGAGCGGAGAGCCCGGACGGTGAGCCTCGGGCTCGCGTCGGGAACCCCGGGGACGCCGGACGAGGAGGTGCCGGAACGCTGGTTCACCTTCTGCGCCGGCCTCGGTTTCGACGCGAGCGTGATCGGCCGGGTCGAACAGCAGCGCGAGCGGGGGAAGCGGTCCACCCACGCGCTCTATCTGCGCCAGGTGTTCCGCCAGTTCCTGGAGGAGCCGAACCGGCGGCACGGGACGATCACCCTGGAGCGGCCCGGCGCCGAGCCGGTGCAGGATCTGGTCCTCTCCATAATCTGCAACACCTCCCCCTGGACCTACCTGGGCAATCGCCCGGTGTACGCGTCCCCGGAGGCGTCCTTCGAGACCGCGCTCGACGTGCTCGGACTGAGCCGCCTGTCGACGCCGGCGGTGGCCCGGTACGCCACTCAGCTGCTGACTTCCACCCCCGAACGGGGGCCTCGGGGCAGGCACGCCACGACTCTCCATGACCTGACCGACTTCACCTTGCATTCGAAGGCGCCCCTCCCCCTCCAGATGGACGGAGACCACCTGGGGCTGCGTACGAGCGTGACGTTCACAGGCGTACGCCGTGCACTGCGTGTGATTGTGTGAGTGGAAGGGCCGAAAGTCCTTGCACTCGAACGTTTAGGCGCGCATCCACCCCTTAGAAGTACGGCTGTGACCTAGCCGACACCGAGGAATCAAAAAAAACTTTCCGGAAGGGGTTGTATCCGCTGCCGAGGTTTGCGAGTCTCTTCTTGGCGATCGGGACGGCCCGCAAGACCGGCCTCCACTGAAAGCCAGAACCCCTCCTCAAACCAAGGACCACACCGGTTCATCCGGCAGTCGGCCCTTCACTTGTTGAGGGATTCGTGAAAGCGTTCACATTCACAAGCAACTTGCACGTAATAACCAAGAGAGGTAGCAGCCATGGACTGGCGTCACAACGCCGTTTGTCGTGAGGAAGACCCCGAGCTGTTCTTCCCCATCGGCAACACCGGTCCTGCGCTGCTGCAGATCGAGGAAGCCAAGGCCGTCTGCCGCCGCTGCCCCGTCATGGAGCAGTGCCTGCAGTGGGCGCTCGAGTCCGGCCAGGACTCCGGCGTCTGGGGTGGCCTCAGCGAGGACGAGCGCCGCGCGATGAAGCGCCGTGCCGCCCGCAACCGGGCGCGCAACGCCAGCGCCTGAGCCACCTGCACAGCCTGAGGCTGAGGCGGCGCGTACACCGTGTACGCAATCACCGCCCCCCGAGCCGCAGCGCGCAGAGCAGTAAAGCAGTGCAGCAGTAACCCACAGCATTCGAGCCCCGGACCGATTCACTTCGGTCCGGGGCTCGCTGCTGTCCGTGGTCACGGAACGCCTGTCGACAAGGATCCCCGTGATGACGGTTCGTGTGATCGCGGGGTCACGTCATCACGGGGACGGGCTCACTTCTGCGGGCGCACCGGGATGTCCAGGACCACCTTGGTGCCGCCCTCACCGCCGGGCCGCATGTCGAACGTGCCGCCCAACTCCCCTTCCATCAGGGTCCGTACGATCTGGAGGCCGAGGTTGCCGGCCTTCTGCGGGTCGAAGCCCTCGGGCAGGCCGCGGCCGTCGTCCCGCACGGTGATGAGGAGCCGGGCGTCCGGTCGGGGCTCGCCGCGGACCGCGCTGACCTCCACCGTGCCGTGCTCACCGGGGGCGAAGGCGTGCTCCAGGGCGTTCTGGAGGATCTCGGTGAGGACCATGGAGAGCGGGGTGGCGACCTCCGCGTCCAGGATGCCGAAGCGGCCGTTGCGCCGGCAGGTGACCTTGCCCGGTGAGATCTCGGCGACCATCGCGATGACCCGGTCGGCGATCTCGTCGAACTCGACCCGCTCATCCAGGTTCTGGGACAGCGTCTCATGGACGATGGCGATCGAACCGACGCGCCGGACCGCCTCGTTGAGCGCCTCGCGCCCCCGGTCGGAGTCCATCCGGCGGGCCTGGAGGCGCAACAGGGCGGCCACCGTCTGGAGGTTGTTCTTCACCCGGTGGTGGATCTCCCGGATGGTGGCGTCCTTGGTGATCAACTCACGCTCGCGGCGGCGCAGTTCGGTGACGTCCCGGAGCAGGACCAGGGAGCCGATCCGGCTCCCCTTGGGCTTGAGCGGGATGGCCCGCAGCTGGATGACCCCGCCGCTGCCCTCCACCTCGAAGTTCCTCGGGGCGTAGCCGGAGGCGAGCTTGACCAGCGCCTCGTCCACCGGGCCTCGGGAGGGGGCCAGTTCGGCGGTGATCTGGCCGAGGTGCTGGCCGACCAGATCGGCTGCGAGGCCGAGCCGGTGGTACGCGGAGAGCGCGTTGGGCGAGGCGTACTGGACCATGCCGTCGGCGTCCAGGCGGACCAGCCCGTCTCCGGCCCGCGGCAGGGAGTCCATGTCGGACTGCTCGCCGGGGTAGGGGAAGGAGCCGGCGGCGATCATCTGGGCGAGGTCGGAGGCCGACTGGAGGTAGGTGAGCTCCAGCCGGGAGGGGGTGCGGACGGTCAGCAGGTTGGTGTTGCGGGCGATCACACCGAGGACCCGGCCCTCGCGGCGCACCGGGATGGACTCGACCCGGACCGGGACCTCCTCGCGCCACTCGGGGTCGCCCTCGCGGACGATCCGGCCCTCGTCCAGGGCCGCGTCCAGGAGCGGACGGCGGCCTCGCGGGACGAGGTGGCCGACCATGTCGTCCTGGTAGGAGGTGGGGCCGGTGTTCGGCCGCATCTGGGCGACGGAGACGTACCGGGTGCCGTCGAGGGTGGGGACCCACAGGACGAGGTCGGCGAAGGAGAGGTCGGAGAGCAGCTGCCACTCCGACACCAGCAGGTGGAGCCACTCCAGGTCGGAGTCGCTCAGGGCGGTGTGCTGGCGGACGAGGTCGTTCATGGAGGGCACGGTGCGAGCGTACCCGCGGAATTAACGGCTGGTGAACCTGGCTCTTCGGGGCCGCGTGTTGGAGGATGGGCCCGGAAACACCGCGTTCAGGTGGATGGACAGACAAGAATGGTCTAGTCCACAATGGACGCATCGAACTCCACACAGCCTCCATCCTCCCCGCACAGGAGGATGGACGAGGTACCCGGCGCTCTCTGCCCTGACTGCGCCGAGACCTCCCTTCACGGCCGAGGGTCCGCACACCCCCGGCCGGGCACACCCGGGCTGCGGTGCCGGGCGGGTTGAGGGTCCCGCCAGGCGCCGCGGCCCGCGGTCGTTCTGAGGCCGGTTCGCGGAGCCCGCGCCGTCAGGACGGGGGCCAGGCGAGCATCGCCGCCTCCGCCACCGCCGTCAGCTCCTCCGCCGTCGCCCCGTCGCGGGCCTGCTGGGACATGCCCTGGAGCACCGCTCCGCTCAGGCGCGCCAGCACGCGGGGGTCGGTGGCGGCGGGCAGCTCCCCGGACTCCACGTCCTGGCGGATCCGGTCCTCGATGCCGGCCAGGTTGGCGTTCCGCCGGGCCCGCAGGGACTCCTCCACCTCGGGGGTGGAGCAGTTGATCGCCGCCGAGATCACCAGGCAGCCGCGGGGATGGCCGGGCTCCGTGAAGTGGAGGGCGGCCTCGCGGAGCATCCGCGCGACGCCGGCGCGGGCCGTCGGCTCCTCCGCGAAGGCCCGGGCGCCGAAGGCTCCGTGCGAGAGCGCGTACTCCGCCACGACCTCCTCGAAGAGCGTCCGCTTGTCACCGAAGGCCGCGTAGAGGCTCGGGGCGCTGATGCCCATGACCCGGGTCAGGTCGGAGACGGAGGTGGTCTCGTAGCCCCGCTCCCAGAAGGCCATCGTCGCCTGCTCCAGGGCCGTGGGCCGGTCGAAGGAGCGGGGGCGGCCGCGCTGTTTCGTCGCCATGGGGTGAATTCTATAGCGCGCGTTAGGGATCATGGGGTACGGTTTTTCTGTAACGACCACTAGGAAATGAGGGGGGCGTCGCCATGGGCGTGCTCACGGGGAAGACGGCACTGGTCACGGGCGCGAGCCGGGGCATCGGGCGGGGGATCGCCGAGCGGCTCGGCCGGGACGGCGCACGGGTCGCGGTGCACTACGGGAGCAACGAGGCCGCGGCGAAGGAGACGGTCGCGGCGATCGAGGCCGCGGGCGGCGAGGCGTTCGCGATCGGGCAGGAGCTGGGGGTGCCGGGGGACGCCGCGGCGCTCTGGGCCGCCTTCGACGCGCGGGCGGACGGGCTGGACATCCTGGTGAACAACGCCGGCATCGCGGCCTCGCGCCCCTTCGGGGCGATCGACGAGGAGGAGTTCGACCGGGTCTTCGCGGTGAACACGAAGGCGCCGTTCTTCCTCGCGCGGCTGGGCGCGGAGCGACTGCGGGACGGTGGCCGGATCGTCAACGTGTCGACCGGGCTGAGCAGGACGGCGCTGATGCCGGACCTGATCGCCTACTCCATGTCGAAGGCGGCCCTGGACGTCTTCACCCGCGACCTCTCGAAGCTGCTCGGCGGGCGCGGGATCACGGTCAACTCGGTGGCGCCCGGGATCGTGGACACGGACGTCAACGCCGGATGGCTGCGCGGCAGCGAGGAGGCGTGGGCCGGGGCGGCGGCGCACTCGGCGCTCGGCGGGGTCGGGAGTCCGGCGGACATAGCCGACGTGGTGGCGTTCCTCGCCTCGGACGAGGCCCGCTGGGTGACGGGGGCCTGGATCGACGCCACGGGAGGCTCCCTGGCCTGAGCTGGCCCCGGGCGCGGAAGGGACCGAAGGGGGACCGAAGAGGGATCGAAGAGGGGCCGAAGTGGGGCGGGGAGGAGCGGGAGGAGCGGGCGGCCCGGGCGGAGGAGGGGGCCGGGGGGCGAGGAAGGGGCGGCCCCCCCCCCCCCGGGCGAGGAGGGGCCGGACCGGGGCCATGAGGGGGTGGGGCGGGGCGGGCGGAGGAGGGGCGGGGTGGCCCGGGTGGCTGGTGGGGCGGGGGCGGTCGACCATGGAGAGGGGCCGGGCGGCGCGGGCCGTCCGGGGTGCGGAACGGCATGGGGAGACGGGCCTCACTCTGCTAGATTGGGACTTTGATTGGTCTATACCACATGGCCCCTCCCCAGCCCCTCACCAGATCGGCAGGCACAGCGTGGAAGTTGTCATCGTCAAGGACGCCAAGGCGGGCGGAGAGCTCATCGCGGACGGCATCGCCGACCTCCTGCGCCGCAAGCCCGACGCGCTGCTCGGCGTGGCCACGGGCTCGACCCCGATCCCGATCTACGACGCCCTGACCGCCCAGGTCCGGGCCGGCTCCGTGGACGCCTCCCGGGCGCGCATCGCCCAGCTGGACGAGTACGTCGGCCTGCCGGCCGGGCACCCGGAGTCGTACCGCTCGACCGTCCTGCGCCAGGTCGTGGAGCCGCTCGGCCTCCCCGAGGACCACTTCATGGGCCCCGACGGCTCCGCCGAGGACGTCCAGGCCGCCTGCGAGGCGTACGACAAGGCGCTGGTCGACGCCGGCGGCGTCGACCTCCAGATCCTCGGCATCGGCACCGACGGGCACATCGGCTTCAACGAGCCCTGCTCCTCGCTCGCCTCCCGCACCCGGATCAAGACGCTGACCGAGCAGACCCGGGTGGACAACGCCCGCTTCTTCGACAACGACATCGAGCAGGTCCCGCACCACGTCATCACCCAGGGCATCGGCACCATCCTGGAGGCCCGCCACCTGGTGCTGCTCGCCACCGGCGAGGGCAAGGCGGAGGCCGTGGCGCAGACCGTCGAGGGCCCGGTCGCCGCGCTCGTGCCGGCCTCCGCGCTCCAGCTGCACCGGCACGCCACCGTGGTCGTGGACGAGGCCGCCGCCTCCAAGCTGAAGCTCGCGGACTACTTCCGCCACACCTACGCGAACAAGCCCTCCTGGCAGGGCATCTGATCCCCGCCGGGGCGCACGCGAGAGGGGCCCGGCACCTGTTCCCAGGTGCCGGGCCCCTCTCACGTACTCCTCCGGGCGTCAGACGCCGGTGCCGACCACGGCCTCCGCTGCGGCCCGGCCGCAGACCCGGGCGGCGCCGTGGGTCGCGATGTGCAGGGCCCCGCGCGGCTCGGCCTCGTTGAGCCCCATCTCGACGACCACGGTGTCCGGGCGGACGGCGACCAGGCCGTCGAGGGCCGCGGTCATCCACGGGTGCCGGTGCAGGTCACGGACGACCGCGACGATCCGCCGCTCCCCCGCCGCCGCGAGCACGGACTCCACCGTGGCCTCGGCGTCGAAGGAACCGGACTCCGTGCCCGGCAGCAGCCGGTCCAGCTCGGCGGCGACGCCCCACGGGGTCTCGTCGCCGACCGCGAAGTTGGCGACCGGGGTGAACGAGGCGACGAACGGAGCGCTCGACACCGGGGTGTAGAGCTCGGCGCCCTTGGTGATCCGCAGGGCGCGGCGGGCCGCCACCAGTCCGATGTCGGCACCGGGCGCGGTCCCCTCCTGCACTGCCGCGCCCGGCACCGAGCCGGCCCCCCTCGCCCGGTGCGCCTGGGTCCAGGCCGCCAGGGCGCGCACGCGCGCCGCGGCGTCGGCCAGCCGCTCCTCGGGCAGTTCACCGCTCCGTACCGCTTCGACCAGCGCGTCGCGCAGCCGCAGCACGGTGTCCTCGTCGCACAGCCCGCCACCGACACAGATGGCGTCGGCGCCCGCGGCGATCGCGAGGACGGACCCGCGCTCGATGCCGTAGGTCGCCGCGACGGCCTGCATCTCCATGCCGTCGGTGACGATCAGACCGTCGAAGCCCAGCTCCTGGCGGAGCAGACCGGTGAGGATCTGCGGGCTCAGGGTGGCCGGACGTTCGGTGTCGAGCGCGGGAAGCAGGATATGCGCGCTCATGACGGCTTTGGTACCCGCGGCGATGGCCGCGCGGAAAGGCACCAGCTCACGGGCGTGCAGTGTGGCGAGGTCCACATCGATCCGGGGCAGCGCGTCGTGCGAGTCGACGTTGGTGTCGCCGTGTCCGGGGAAGTGCTTGGTGCAGGCCGCGACCCCGACCGCCTGGAGGCCGTCGACGTACGCCACGGTGTGGCGGGCGACCAGATCCGGGTCCGGTCCGAAGGAGCGGACGCCGATGACGGGGTTCTCGGCGTTGGAGTTCACGTCGGCCGAGGGGGCCCAGTTGAGGTCGATGCCGCAGGCGATCAGCCGGCGGCCGAGCTCGCGGGCGACGGCCCGGGTCAGCTCGACGTCGTCGACCCGGCCCAGGGCGTAGTTGCCCGGGAAGGACGAGCCGTCGTTGACCTCCAGACGGGTGACGTCGCCGCCCTCCTCGTCGATGGCGACGAGGACGTCGTCCCGCTCGGCCCGGAGCTGGGCGGTGAGGCGGGCGAGCTGGTCGGGGCTGACGACGTTCCGGCCGAAGAGGCCGACCGACGACAGGCCCTCGCCGATCCGGCGGAGCAGCCAGTCGGGGGCGGTGGTGCCGACGAAGCCGGGCTGGAGCACCGTGAGCGCGTCACGGGTCAGGGTGTCCGAGCCGTGCAGGAGTGTGGTCATGGGGCGCCGTTATCCCTTCACCGCGCCGGCGGTCATGCCGCCGACGGCCTTGCGCTGGAGGAAGAGGAACACGATGAGCACGGGCAGGGCGAAGAGCGTCGAGGCGGCCATGGTGGCGCCCCAGTCGTCGCCGAACGCGGTCTGGAACTGGGTGAGCCAGAGCGTCAGGGTCTGGTTCGTCTTGTCCTTGTTGAGCACGAGGACCATGGCGAACTCGTTCCAGGCCGTGATGAAGCCGAAGAGCGAGGTGGACATCAGGCCCGGGGCGAGCAGCGGGAAGATGACCTTGCGGAAGGCCTGGCCGCGGGTGCAGCCGTCGATCTGGGCCGCCTCCTCCAGCTCGACCGGAACGGCGGCGATGAAGCCGCGCAGGGTCCAGATGGTGAAGGGCAGGACCATCACGAAGTAGATCGCGGTGAGCAGCGGGATGCTGTTCAGCATCGAGTTGTCACGGGCGATCATGTACATCGCGATGACCATGACCTCCCAGGGGGCCATCTGCGCCATCATGACGATGAGGACGATGCCCTTGCGGCCCTTGAACTTCATGCGGGCGATCGCGAAGCTCGCGGCGAGGGCGACGAGCAGGGCCAGGACGACGGCGCCGACCGTGACGATCAGGCTGTTGGTGACGTACGTCCAGAAGAGGTCGACCCCGGTGGCCGTCGAGTAGTTCTCGAAGGTCGGCGTGAAGAAGAAGACCGGGTCCTTGGTCAGGATCTCGCTCTGCGGCTTCAGCGAGGACGAGAACATCCAGTAGACCGGGAAGACGAAGATCACCGAGAGGACGATCGCGGCGGCGTTCTTCGCCACGGTGCCGACGGTCAGCGGCTTGCGGGTGCGGAGCTTCTGCGGGGTCCGCGCCTGGGGGGTCTGTGCGGTGGTGCTCACTGCTCGTCCTCCTGCTTCAGGATCAGGCGGAAGTAGAAGGACATGGCCACGAGGAGCATCACGATGGTGAGGATCGAGATGGCCGCCGCGACGCCGTAGTGCTGCTGGCTCATGCCTTCGATGTACGCGAAGACGGGGAGGGTCTCGGAGGCGCGGTCGGGGCCGCCCTGGTTCATGGCGTAGACCTGGGTGAACGCCTTGAAGACCCAGATGATCTCCAGGAAGGTGGTGATCATGAAGAAGGGCTTGAGGTTCGGGAAGACCACGGCCCAGAAGGTCCGCCAGCCGCTCGCGCCGTCCATGCGGGCCGCCTCGTACAGCTCGGAGCCCACGGTGGTGAGGCCGGCGTACATGTTGAGGGCGACGAAGGGGACGGAGCCCCAGACGACGAGCGCCGTGATGATCACGAAGGTGGAGAAGCTGGTCTCGAACCAGTTGTGCTGCTCGTAGCCGGAGAAGCCGAGCGTGCGCATCAGCCAGTTGGCGACGCCGTACTGCTCGTCGAAGAGCCACCGGAAGATGGTGACGGAGGCGACGATGGGCATGGCCCAGGCGAAGGCGAGCGCCAGGGAGAGCACCAGCCGCATCTTCTTGCCGAGGCGGTTGAGGAGCAGGCCGATGCCGGTGCCGATCGCCATGATCAGGGCGACGTTGGCGGCGGTGAAGAGGACCGAGCGGAGGACGACGGTCCAGAAGTCGGGGTCGCTCAGCAGCTCCGTGTAGTTGTCGAAGCCGACCCAGGGGGTCTCTCGGCGGATCAGTTCACGCCGGTTGACCGACTGGAAGGAGAGGATCAGGTTGCTGACGAGCGGGTAGAGCAGCAGCACCGCCATGGACAGCAGGGCGGGCGTGACGAGCAGGTACGGCAGTAGCCCACCGGGCAGCGAACGCCTGCCGCGCGAGGGCTGAAGGGATTCCTTCGCGCCGGAAGGGGGTGGCGGAGTCTGCGACTTCCCTGCCGCCCTCCCGGGCGCGTCCTGGGAACCGGCGGTCGCCGTCCCCTGGGAGTCCACGGTCATGGTCTTCTTCCTCGCGGTTCTGGGGCTCCCGCGCCCACCGGGGCACGGCCCGGGGGAGCGGGCCGCAATCACTGCAACGCCCTGGTGGCGTGGCCGGGGGAAGCCGGCCACGCCACCGGGGTGGGATTACTTCTCGTTGATGCGCTCGGCGATGACCTTGTCGGCCTCTTCGCCGGCCTTCTGCGGGTCCTCGCCCTTCAGGACCTTGGTCATGTAGCCCTTGATCGGGTTGGGCTCGGTCTCGACGTTGGCCCAGCCGCCCGTGATCGGGGTGATGCGACCGACCTCGGCGACCTTGACCATGGCCTCGGCGAAGGAGCCGGCCTCAGGGGTGACCTGCGCGGACGTGTCGACGGGGATGATGCCGCCCTTGTTGGCGGTGCCGTACGACTCCAGCTGCTTCTTGTTGGTGACGAAGGCCAGCCACTCCTTCGCGAGCTCCTGGTTCTGGGAGCGCTCGGCGACGGCGAGGTTCGAGCCGCCGAAGAAGACGGAGCCCGGCTTGTCGGCCGTCTTGCCCGGGATCGGGAAGTAGCCGAAGTCGGACTTCTTGCCGGCCTTCTCGATGGCGGCGATCGCGCCGCCGGCCTCCCAGCCGAGACCGATCCAGGACGCGACGCCGCCCTTGGGAACGACGTCCACGGACTGCTGCGGGGTGGCCTCGTCCTTGTCCTTCGGAGCGGTCGAGTAGGACTGCAGCTCCTTGTAGAAGTTCATCGCGGCGGCGGCCTGCGGGGTGGCCAGGCCACCCTTCCACTTGTCGCCGTCCTTGACCGCGAGCTCGCCGCCCTCGTCCCACAGGAAGCCGGCGAGGACGTACCAGCTCTGGCCGGGCAGGTAGATGGGCTGCGACTTGGCGTCGGCGGCCTTGAGCTTCTTGAGACCCTCGACCCACTCGGTGCGGGTCTTCGGCGGCGTGACGCCGGCCTTCTTGTACGCGGCCTTGTCGTAGATCACGACGCGGCTGGCGGCCCACCACGGAGCGGCGTAGAGCTTGCCGTCCAGCTCGGCCGAGGGCAGCATGCCCTTGCTCCAGTTGTTGTAGCCGAGCTTCTCCTTGTCGCCGGAGAGGTCGGCCAGACCGCCGGAGACGGCGTAACCCGTGGTCTGGGTGTTGCCGAGCTCCAGGACGTCCGGCGGGGTGTCCTCGGAGAGGGCCGTGGTGACCTTGGTCTGGATGTCGGTCCACTGCTGGACCTCGACCTTGACCTTGACGCCGGGGTGGGCGGCCTCGAACTCCTTGTTGACACCGTCGATCCACTCCTTGGGAGCGGAACCGTCCATGACCCAGACGGTGAGCGACTTGTTGCCGCCCTCGGCCTTGTCCTTGTTCTTGTCACCGCTGTCGGAACCACACGCAGCGATAGAGACCATCATGCCCGCGACGCCGATCGCCGCGATGAGCTTGCGCTTCACGCCACCCTCCTCAGGGATGCCTGCAACCCCTGCCCACCGCGCGAAGACATACGTCAGGTAGTGCTCGTGGGGCTGGGACCTGGTCTTTAATGGTTTAGACCAGTACCCGGAGCTTGGCCTAGACCTTTGGGGGTGTCAAGGGTGTATAAGAAGGGCAGTCGCGTCCGTTATCGGACCGACACCTGAGGGAGGCCGACGACCCGTGACCGGTCCGTGCCACCATGTGAGCCGCGACAGACGGAGGAGCCGGTGACGGCAGCAGCACAGTCGGGAAGGCAGGCCATGGCCACGGAGGCGGGCAGCACGGAGACAGAGGGCGGGGCGGGCACCCGCACCGCGCGCGTGCCCAAGTACTACCGGCTGAAGAGGCACCTCCTCGACATGACGGAGACCCTTCCGCCGGGCACCCCCGTGCCGCCGGAGCGCACGCTCGCGGCCGAGTTCGACACCTCGCGCACCACGGTGCGCCAGGCCCTCCAGGAACTGGTCGTCGAGGGCCGGCTGGAGCGCATCCAGGGCAAGGGCACCTTCGTCGCGAAGCCGAAGGTCTCCCAGTCGCTCCAACTCACCTCGTACACCGAGGACATGCGCGCGCAGGGCCTCGAACCCACCTCGCAGCTCCTCGACCTCGGCTACGTGACCGCCGACGACACCCTCGCCGGGCTGCTCGACATCACGGCCGGCGGCCGGGTGCTCCGCATCGAGCGCCTCCGGCTGGCGAACGGCGAGCCGATGGCGATCGAGACCACCCACCTCTCGGCCAAGCGCTTCCCCGCGCTGCGCCGTTCGCTGGTCAAGTACACCTCGCTCTACACCGCCCTGGCCGAGGTCTACGACGTGCACCTCGCCGAGGCCGAGGAGACCATCGAGACCTCGCTCGCCACCCCCCGCGAGGCCGGACTGCTCGGCACCGACGTCGGCCTGCCGATGCTGATGCTCTCCCGCCACTCCCTGGACGCCCAGGGCGAACCGGTCGAGTGGGTGCGTTCCGTCTACCGCGGCGACCGCTACAAGTTCGTCGCGCGGCTCCAGCGGCCCAACGGCTGAGCGCCGGAGGACGACACCGACAAAGAGGAGGAGGGGCCCGCCGATCCGGCGGGCCCCTCCTCCTCTTTCCGCGGCCTCGCGGAAGGCCGGCTACCGCCTTGCACCTTCAGTCCGGCAGGAACGTGACACCACCCGCGAAACATCAGGTCGGAGCCGTGCGGACACGGCGGTACCGAGCTGGCGCCAAGCGCCCGGTCGGTTGATGCCACCCCTGAGCCACTGACAGACCCGACCCCGGCCGAGCAAGCTGGAACACGTCGAAAGAGCCCCACCGAGGGGCGTAACGACACACATCCCGCGAACCGCTCCCACCGGAGGTCCTCCGCCATGCCCACGTCCGCCCGCCGCGCCCTCGTCACCGCCCTCGCCCCGCTCGCCGTCGCCGCCGGCCTGTTCGCCGCCGCCGAGACCGCTCCCCCGGCCGCCGGCGCCCCGGCCGCCGCCACGGCTCCCGCTCCGGCCGCCGCCCCCACGCCGACCCCTACCGCCTCCGGCGACGGCTTCTCCTGGGGCTGACCGGCCCGCACCACTCGGATCCGGCCATCTACCTCATCGGCATCTCGCTGTCCGCACCCATCGTGGCGGACACTGCCCCGCCCACCTCCAGCGGCGTCCTGCACACCCTGCGGCAGGCCGTGCACCCCACCGACCCCGTCGAGACCACCCGCGCCCTCGTCGCCGGCGGCTCCGTCCGGATCGCCCTCTGCGTCGACTGCCCCGACGAACTCGACGCCATCGGACGGGCCCTCGACATCTGCCGGCGCATGCTCTCCGCCGACCCGCCCGAACTCCGCGGCTACACGGTGGCCGACTGCCGCCTCCTCTGAGCACCCCTGCCGCGACCACCCGGACCACCTGACCGAGAAACGAACGGGGAGACTTCGCCGTGTTCCTCCATGTGCTCGGCCCGCTGCGGGCCACCGTCGACACCAGAGCGGTGCCCCTCGGCGGCCGGCGCGCCCGGACCGTCCTGGCCGCCCTCGCCCTCGAACCCGACTGGGCCGTCTCCGCCGAGACCCTGGTCGAGGCCGTCTGGGGACCGCGGCCCCCGGCCAGCGCCCGCACCCAGATCCGCATCTGCGTCTCCGCGCTCCGCCGCGCCCTGGCCTCCGCCGGCTCGCCCGAGGCGATCGAGACCCTGTCGTACGGCTACCGGCTGCGGATCGGGCCCGACCAGCTCGACTCCGCGGTCTTCGAGGCCCGCACCGCCCGCGCCAAGGACCTCGCCGAGAACGGCCGGCGCGCCGAGGCCGTCCTGGAGCTGCGCAACGCGCTCGCCCTGTGGACGGGCCCCGTCCTCGCCGGAGAGAGCACCCCCGCGCTCGAACCGGGGGTGCTGCGGCTGGAGGAGCTGCGGATCCGGGCCACGGAGGAGAAGCTGCGCCTGGAGCTGGCGCTCGGCCGGCACGCGGACGTGATCGGGGAGCTGATCGCGCTGACCGTCGCCCATCCCTTCCGGGAGCAGCTGCACGGCCAGCTGATGCTCGCCCTGCACCGGTCCGGGCGGACCGCCGAGGCGCTCGCCGCCTACCGGCGGATCCGGATGACCCTCGTCGACGAGCTGGGCATCGAGCCGGGCTCGCAGCTCAGCGCCCTGGAGCGGTCGATCCTGCTGGGCGAGCGGATGGAGTGCCTCTCGGCGTGACCGGACGGGCGGGGGCCGTCACAGCGAGAGCCTCAGCTCCTGCATCCGGTGCTCCGAGATCCCGTCGGTGGGCAGGAAGTCGTAGCGGTGGAGGGTCGTGTCGCCCTTGGTGAAGGCCCAGTCGACCCGGAAGAACGGCAGGTCGCGGTTGAACAACTCGTCCTCCCCGAACTCCCCCAGCGAGGCGAACTTCCAGCTCAGCGGCAGGAAGGAGGGGTTCGCCGGGGTGGCGTCCCGGGCCACCCGCCGCAGCTCGTCGAGGGGGCGCATGGCGGCCGTGGCGTTGAAGTCCCCCGCGATCACGGCCGGGTGGGTGTTGCCGGCCACGTCCCGCTCCAGGGCCTCGAACTCGGCCTGCCGCCAGGCGTGCTTGCGGCGCAGATAGCTGTCGTGGTCGAAGTCGGTGAAGGGGTTGAGGTTGTCGAGGGCGAGCGGCACGGTGATGTGCACGTTGTACGTGCTCAGCACCCGGCCGCCGACCGCGAGGTCGGTGCGGAGCACCTTCTCCCGCGCGAACACCTGCCCGAAGTCGGGCGGCTCGCCGAAGGTGAGCGCCGGGCCGGGTCCCACCGGGCTCTGCGCGACGATCGGGAAGCGGGAGAGGGTGAGCAGCTCGCCCCGGCGGGCGATGTGGTAGCCGGGGAAGGCGCGGCGCAGTTCGGCGTCGTCCTCGAGCGGCCAGTAGCCCCCCTCGCCGAGGCCGGGGGTCCAGCCGACGTGCTCCTGGAGCAGGTACACGTCGGCGTTCCGGCTGCGGAGCAGGGCGATCAGCCGGTCGGAGCCGGTCGCCATCGCCCAGTACTGGGTGTTGAGCGAGACCACCCGCAGGGCGCCGGCCGGTACGGGGCCCGGCTCGCGCCAGAGCGCGGGCCAGTTGAGCCCCGACCCGGTGACCAGGGCGAGGATGAGGGCCGCGCCGGCGACGGCGGCGGCGACCGGGCGGCGGCGCCCGCAGGCCGCGGCGGCGGCCACCAGCAGCAGGAGCGGGGTGCCGAGGAGGATCAGCGGGGGGACGACGTCCAGCATGATCGACCAGTGCCAGCGACCGCTGACCAGCCACCGCACGACGGCGTAGACCAGCCAGAGGACGGCGGCGGTGACGACGGCCCGCCCGTACCAGAGGCGTGTCCCCCGGGCGATCCGCCGGATCCGGCCGGGCCGGCCCGGCTCCGGGCGCGTGACGGACGTCGCGGCCCGGTCCTGGCCGGCGGCGGCGGAGGTCCCGGCCGCTCCGGACGGTTCGGCCGCTCCGGACGACTCGGCCCCTCCGGGCGGTTCGGCCGCTCCGGACGGTTCGGCCGCTCCTGGCCTCCCCGCCCCTCCGGACGGTTCGGCCGCTCCGGCTCCTCCGGCCTCTCCGGGTGTACGGAGCGGGGTGGGCGCGCCGCTCATGCCAGCGCCTCGCGCGGCTCGTACATGCGGCGGAAGCGGCCGCTGGTCGCGTACTGGGCGAGTCCGGTGGCCAGGCCGGCGACCACGGCGGTGTTGACCAGCAGGTGGGCGCCGGTGAAGAAGGCCGTGAAGGCGAGGCCGCGCTCCCTGGCGACGAAGCGGTACTGGCCGAAGTCGGCCAGGACCGAGCCGGCGAGGGCCGCCGCCGAGACCGGCAGGGCGGCGGCGGGCCAGACGGCGGCGAGCGGCAGGGCGGCGACGGCGAGCCCGCCGAGGGCGGAGGCGGCGGCCCGGCCGCCGGTCTCCATGCCCTGCATGGCCCGGCCCCGGTCGAAGTAGAACGGCACCCGCAGCCGGCTGCGGACGAACGCCTTGCGCAGCAGCGGCTTCATCCGGCTCTCGTCGGAGAGCCGTCCCCGGATCCGCGAGGTGAGCAGCATCGGCCACCGGGCGGCGAGCCGCTCCGCGTGGTCGATCTCCTCGGTCTGGCGCAGCGCCGTGTTGAACCAGCCGGCCTCCATGAACGCCGGTCTGCGGACCGCGCCGAGCGCGTAGAAGCCGCCGCTCACGTCGCCCTCGGCGCTCTTGCGCCAGTAGTGGTACTGGAGGATGCGGTACTGGCCGACGAGCGGCTCGGGGAAGAGGGGTTCCTTGTCGGGGACGCCGAACACGGCCCCGTACTCCGGATGCTCGTCGAAGAGCGCGACGGCCTCGGCGACCGCCTCGGGGTGCATGGTGAGGTCGGCGTCCAGGAAGAAGACGATCTCACCGCGGGCACGGCGGACGCCCTCGTTGCGGGAGGCGCCGGGGCCGCCGTTCTCGGTGACGCGGACCAGCTGGACGGGGTGGGTGGCGGCGATCTCGGCGCAGCCGTCGGTGCTGGCGTCGTCGACGACGATCACCTCGATGTTCGGGTGGGTCTGGGCCAGGACGGAGCGCAGGCAGAGGTCGACCGTGCGGCGGTCGTTGTACATGGGGACGACGACGGAGACGAGGGGTGCGGACATCGGGGCTTCCTCGGCGGTTTGTGGGCGGGAGGGGTTCGCGGAAGGCGCGGGGTGCGGGGTCGGCGGGGTCAGACGGCGAGCTGGGGCAGGAGCAGGGCGCCCCACACGCCCGCGTTGACGAGCATCACGCGGTCCCGCAGCAGGGTCTTGACCGGTTCGCCGCCGCCGCCGTCGACGACCACGACCTGGAGGTAGCGGAAGAGGGCGAGCAGCGCGCAGACCACGGTGAGCAGGGCGTAGGGGCCGAAGCCGGACTCGGTGCGCAGGTAGAGCAGGTAGCCGACGACGGCGAGGGCGGAGCACAGGACCAGGACGAGGTCGAGGAAGTGTGCCGAGTAGCCGACGAGGGCGGGGCGGTGGCCGGTGCCGGAGACGCTCAGCTCGTGGCGCCGTTTGCCGAGGATGAGGACCAGGCAGAAGGCGAGGACGGTGAGGACGAGCCACATCCCGGCGGGCCGGCCGGTGGCCTCGTACCCGCCGAGGAGGCGGAGCACGAAACCCGTGGCGACGACGAAGACGTCGATGAGCGGGACGTGCTTGAGCTTCCAGCTGTAGGCGCCGTTCACCGCGAGGTAGGCGCCGACGACGAGGGCGCCGCCGGGGCCGAGCGGGTAGAGCGCGGGGACGAGCAGGGCGGCGAGGGCGGCGGCCGTCGCCCAGGCCGCCGGGATGCTCATCCGGCCGGAGGCGAGCGGGCGGTGGCGCTTGACCGGGTGCCGCTTGTCGCGTTCGACGTCCGCGATGTCGTTGAGGACGTAGACGAGCGAGGAGGCGAGGATGAAGGCGCCGAGGGCGAGGCCGACACGGGCCGCGCCGCCGCCGCTCCAGCCGCCGTCGAGCAGGGCGAGCGGGACGACCAGGAGGTTCTTCGGCCACTGTCCGGGGCGGAGGAGGGCGAGCGGGGCGGGCAGGCCGCGCCGGCCGCGTGCCGAGGGATCGGGCGGAACGGTCGGGGTGTGCGGGACGGCCGGTTCGGGGTCGGCCCCGGAGCCGTTCGCGGGGGCGGGCGCCGGCGCGGGAGTGGGCGCGGGGTCCGCGGCGCCGGCCTGCGGGAGGGCGGAGGGTTCGGCGGGCTCGGAGACGGCCGCCGCGGTCCGGTGCGGTGTGGTGCGGGTGAGCTGGTTCATCGCACGGCCCTTCAGAAGAAGATCTTCGCGGTGGACAGCAGGCCTTGCTTCCACGGGTCTCGGCTGGTGCGTCCGGTCGCGCCCGCCGCCGGGGCGGTGTGCCGGGCGGTGCGCCACCAGTCGTAGGTGCGCAGCACGGCGTCGGCGTTGGAGTGGCGCGGGGTGAAGCCGAGGCGGGCCTTGGCCTTGTCGATGCTGACGTACGAGTCGTCCATGAGCTTGTGGAGCAGGCGCCCGTACACCGGGGAGAGCTTGAGTCGCTGGAGGACGCTGAGCAGGGCGAGCGCGGGCCGGGCGGGGAGGCCGACGACCCGCTTGCCGTGGCCGGCCGCGTCGAGGACAGCCTGGAAGTCCTCGCGGAGGGTGCCGAACTCGGCGGCGGCGAGGTTGTAGGTGTCGTTGGCGATGTCGTCCTCGGCGTGGATGACGGTGACGACGGCGTCGACGAGGTCGTCGACGGCGAACATCTGGATCTTGACGTTCCCCTTGCCGAGGACGGGGAAGTTGCGGCCCTCCTCGGCCCATTCGAAGAGCATCGAGAAGAGGCCCATGCGGCCGGGGCCGACGAAGGTCTTGGGGCGGAGGATCGGCACGCACATGCCCTCGGCCCGGTACCGCTCGGCGATCTCCTCGGCGGCGGCCTTGGCGCGACTGTAGGTGTCGACGGGTTCGCGCGGGTACTCCTCGGGGGTCGGCACGATGGTCGGCAGGCCGTAGACGGCGGTCGAGGAGATGTGGACGACCCGGGGGGTGCCGGCCGCCGCCGCGGCGGCGAAGACGTTCCGGGTGCCGCCGACGATGATCGAGCGGATCTGCTCGTCGGGGTAGCTGGGCAGGGCGGCGGCGGCGTGCACGAGGACGTCGGCGCCGTCGAGGGCCCGGTCCATCAGCTCGCGGTCGCGGATGTCGCCGGTGAGGACGACACCGGGGCCGGGGCGCAGGTCGACCCCGCGCACCTCGTGGCCTTCGGCGAGGAGTCGTTCGGCCAGCCGGGAGCCGAGCATGCCGGCCGCGCCGGTGATCGTGATCACCACTGGGAGCTCACCTTCTGCTTGATGAAACGGGCGACGAGGCCGGTGAGGCCGCGGGAGAGGACGTCGTCGAGGGCGTCGACCACGCGCTCGGCCTCCTCGGGTTCGGTGACGAGGGAGGGGCCGATGATCAGCGGGTTGAGCCCGTTGAGCGTGTAGTACGTGTAGATGTCGTGGTCCTGGTAGAGCGCGTTGATGACGGCGCAGGTCACGAGCTTGGTCTTGAAGCGGGGGTCGCGGGCCATGCCGCCGGGGGCGAGCTTGGCGACCAGGTCGAGGATCTTCGGGCCGCCCTCGATGAAGACGCCCCAGAGGGCGCCGGCTCCGGCGACGCGGCCGATCTCGTCGGGGTACTGCTTGGCGAGCCGCTCCAGGCCGGGCTGGAGGACGGCGCCGAGGGCGCGGGCGCGGGCCGGGTAGTCGTCCTCGACGGCGATGTTGACGGCTTCGAGAGCGGTGGCGCACTCCTCGCCGAAGCCGTAGTAGGTGGTGGAGGTGGAGTTCATCAGCGCGTCGCCGAGGTTGTCGTACACCTTGCGGAAGACCGGCTCGCGGGCGATGTAGGCGGAGATGGAGGACTTGCCGCCGCCGAAGGACTTGGAGGTGGTGAGCACGTCCGGGAGGAGGCCGGGGTAGCGCATGAAGTGGAAGAGGGAGCCGGTCTTGCCCCAGCCGGTGTAGATCTCGTCGAAGATCAGGATGATCTTCTCGCGGTCGCAGATCTCGCGCAGTCCGCGCAGGAACTCCTCGGAGCACTCCTGGATGGTGGAGGCGCTGAAGGGCTCGATGAGCAGGGCGTAGACGTCGCCCTTGTGGGCGGCGACCGCGCGGCGGACGGAGTCGAGGTCGTTGTAGCGGAAGGTGTCGATGCCGGGGATGGTGGGGAAGCCGAACTGGGCCTGGCCGGTGAGTCCGCCGGAGCCGAGGAGCTTGCCGTGGAAGGCGCAGTCGGCGCGCAGGACGGTGTGGCGCTTGCCGTTGTGGAACTTGTGGGCGAGCTTGACGGCGCCTTCGACGGCCTCGGCGCCGGAGTTGGGCAGGAAGGCCATGTTGAGGTCGCCGGGGAGGATCTCGGCGAGGTTGTGGCCGAGGGCGGCGAGGTAGGGCGAGAAGTAGGTCTTGTGGACCTCCATCCGCCTGTCGCGGGCGAAGCGTTCGCGGGCGGCGAGGATGCGGGGGTGGTTGTGGCCGTGGTTGAGGACGCCGACCCCGCCGGTGAGGTCGAGGACGCGGCGGCCGTCGGTGAGGGTGAGGTGGGCCCCCTCGGCGCTCCTGACCAGCTCGCGGCCGAAGCCGAAGGAGGTCATGAGGGAGACCTGGCTCTTGTTCACGTAGCGGCGGTAGAGGTCGTGGACCTGGTCGATGTCGAACCGCTCGGCTTCGTCAAGGGTGTACATGGGCGTTCTCTCCGATCGGGGTGGTGAGGCAGTACGGGTGGGCGTGGGGGACGGCGGCGTACTCGGGGAGGGGGGTGCCGGCCGGGGCGGGGGCGTGGGGGGCCCGTGCCGCGGGGGTGTCGGGCCGGTGGGGCGGCTCCGTGGGGGGCGCGGCGGGCGGGGCGTCGGGGATTCCGCGGAGCCGGGACCAGGCCAGGACCACCGCCGAGCTGCCGAGTTCGGCGAGGACACAGACCAGGCGGCTGGCGAGGGCCGCGGCGGCGGCGAGGCCGCCGGGCAGGACGGTGGCGAGGGCGGCGGTGAGGGTGAGCTCCCGGACGCCCCAGCCGTCGGGGACGATCACGGCGAGGCTGCTGACCACGGTGGCCAGGGCGAAGCCGCCGACGGCCGCGCCGAGCCCGGACCACGGGGGCGCGCCGATCGCGAGGAGCAGGAACCACAGGTGGAGGCCGGAGGCCGTCCAGGAGGCGAGCGCGAGGAGGACGGCCCGGCGGACGGCGGCGTCCGGCGGCGGGTCGACGGGCCTGCGGGCGAGCCGGGTGAGCCAGGTGACCGGGCGGGTGATGATCGCGGGCCGGACGACCCCGGCGAGGAAGACGAGGACCGGCGGGCAGAGCCAGTACCAGTGGCCGGGCAGCGCGGCGGGCGCGGCGGCGAGACCGACGGCGGCGCCGGTGAGCAGGGTGAGGGCGAGGCTGAGCACGTACGCCGAGGTCATGCGGGCGCCGGGGACGCCGGCCGCGCGGCCGTGGGCGATGTGGGTGAGGACGCCCCAGACGCGGCCGGGCACGTACTTGCTGAGCTGCCCGAGGAAGTAGATCTTGGCGGCGAGCAGGCCCCGGATCGGGTGGTCGCCGGGGATGAGGACGCGCCAGGCGTGGACGGCGAGGACGAGTCCGGCGATGTTGGCGAG
Organism: Streptomyces sp. NPDC014861; assembly: GCF_043081625.1. Taxonomy (NCBI): domain Bacteria; kingdom Bacillati; phylum Actinomycetota; class Actinomycetes; order Kitasatosporales; family Streptomycetaceae; genus Streptomyces; species Streptomyces sp. NPDC014861. The sequence continues at coordinate 123,688 of NZ_JBIBWV010000014.1, read as the reverse complement.
GACGGAGGCGGCGAGCAGCGGGACGGCGTCGGCGCGGACGAAGGCGCGGGCGGCCTCGGCGCCCTGGTCCTTGACGAGGAGGAAGACGCCGACGAGGGCGGCGACCACCACCACGGGGGTGAGCCAGCGGCGGATGCGGTCGATCACGGGGTGCCCGCCTTCGCCGCGGCGTGCGTCGCCGGGGTCGTGGGGGCGGGCGCGCCCCGGACGGCCCCGACCGCGGCCCCCGCGAGGAGGGCGGCGTGGCAGGCGAGGTGGACGGCGGTGAAGAAGGGGGCGAAGGCGAGGCCCCGGCGGCGGGCGGCGAAGCGGACGAGCCCGGCGTTGGCGGCGCAGAAGGCGAGGAGTCCGGTGGCGGCCGGCAGGGCGGGCCAGGCGCCGGGCGCGCCGAGGAGGGCGAGGAGCGCGCCGAGGACCGGGGAGCCGAGGAGGAGGGCGGCGGCGAGGACGGAGGCGGGGGTGTTGGCGGTGAGGTTGGTGCGGCCGCCGGCCTTCGCGGAGCGCAGGGCGGGGACGAGGAGGAGGGCCCGCCGGTAGGTCTCGGCGAGGAGCGGGCCGAGCCGGTGCTCCTCGTCGTGGTGGGCCATGACCCGCTCGGTGAGGACGATCCGGTAGTGCGGGGCGAGCCGGTCGCTGAACTCCAGGTCCTCGGAGTCCCGCAGCGACTCGTCGAAGCCGCCGACGCGGTCGAAGACCTCGCGGGGGACGGCCGCCTGGGCGAAGAAGGCGGTCTCGACGACTCCGGCGCCGCGGGCCCGCCACCAGTAGGCGTGGAGGGTCTTGTACCACTCGACGGGTCCGTCGTCGACGAGCGGTTCGGGGGCGATGACACCGTGTACGCAGCCGCAGGCGGGGTCGGCGCGGAGGATCTCCAGGGCCGCTTCGACGGAGCCGGGGGTGAGGGCCTCGTCGGAGTCGAGGAAGAAGAGGACGTCCCCGGTGGCGGCGGCGATGCCCGTGTTGCGGGCGGCGGAGACGCCCCGGTTGGCGCCGTCGCCGAGGAGGGTGCAGGGGTGGCGGCGGGCGATCTCGGCGGTGGCGTCGGTGGAGCCGTCGTCGACGACGATGACCTCGTGGACGGGGTGGGTCTGGGCGTACACGGAGCCGAGGCAGGCGTCGAGGGTGCGTGCGGAGTTGTAGGCCGGTATGACGACCGACACGGTTTGCGTCATGGGAGGAGCACACCGGGTCCGCGTATGGGTCGCGTATCGTTCCCGTATCGCCTCTTCTCGCAGTTCGAGACGGTCAACTCTCCTGCGCATCAGCCGACTTGGGGGCTGCTAGCGTTCCCGGTCGTGAATCTTCGGACGACCTTCCCGCGGGTGCTCGCGGTGGCCGTGGCGGGGTGGGCGCTGCTCGCCGTGCCGGGCCTGTTCCTCAGTGGGGCGTGGTGGCCGTGGCTGCTGCCGGACCTCGCTCCCCCGATCGCCTTCCTCGCGGTGCCGCTGGCCCTCCTCGCGCTCTGCGCGGGCGTACGGGACCGGGTGCGGCGCCGGTGGCTGGCGGCGGCGCTGGTGGTGCTGCTGCTCGCCGGCGCCGGACGGGCCGGGGTGCACTGGGGCGCGCTGGTGCCGGGGGGCGGTCCGCCGCCGGCCCCGGCGGGCGCGCTGCGGGTGTTCTCCTGGAACACCCTGTACTGGGACACCACCGACGACCCGGCCGCCTTCCACCGCTTCCTGCGGTCGAAGGACGCGGACGTGTACCTGCTCCAGGAGTACCTGGCGTGGCGGGACGGGACGCACACGGAGATCGACCGGCTGGCCGCGCTGCGCGCCGCCTTTCCCGGCTACCGGGTGGTGGCGCGGGGCGAGCTGGTGACGCTCTCGCGCTTCCCTGTGGTGGCCACGCCGCCCGTCGGCCCGGGGCAGGCGGCGGACGACCGGTCGGTGCCGTGGCGGGAGCGGTTCGAGCGGAACAAGGTGCTGCGGACCGATGTCGACGTGGCGGGGCGGGTGGTGTCGTTCTACAACGTGCACGTCCCGGTGCAGCTGGACATCGAGCGGTCGCCGCTGAGCCGGGGCTTCTACCGGGTGGTGCGGGAGACCGACGCGGTGCGGAAGGAGCACTTCGCGGCGCTGCTCGCGGACGCCCGCGCGAACCCGCGTCCGCTGCTGATCTCGGGGGACTTCAACACCACTCCGGCGATGGGCGATCTGGACGGGCTGCGGGGCGCGTTCTCCGACGCGGTGGCCGCCTCGTCCTCGGCGCTTCCGGTGAGCTGGGGGCCCGGCCCGCTGCCGCTGTGGCGGCTGGACTGGACGTTCACCGGCGGCGGGCTGCGCGTGCACCGGTACGCGCTGACCGACCCCGGCGGTCTGTCGGACCACCGGGGGCAGGAGCTGCTGGTCTCCCCGGCCCCCGTGGCGGTCCGGGCGGACGCGAGCTGACGGTCAGGCGCCGGCCTCGTCGAGGCGGCGGCGCTGCTCGGGGTCGAGCGTCAGCGTGAGGGCCCCCATGACCTCCTCGATCTGCTCGACGCGGCTGGCGCCGACGATCGGCAGGATCCGCTGCTCGCCGCCGAGCAGCCAGGCCAGGACGACCTGGTTGACGGTGGCGCCGAGTTCGCGGGCGGTCTCGGCGAGGGCGGCGAGCCGGGGCGGGGTGCCCGGGTGGTCGTACGCGTCGGGGATGCCGATCTCGGGGCGGGTGTAGCCGCCGGAGAGCAGAGAGCTGTAGGCCCAGACGGGCAGCTGCTCCGCGCGGGCGTAGTCGAGGTGCTCGCGGGTGGCGTGGACGTGCGCCGTGGACGGCAGCGCCTTGTCGAAGCGGGGCAGCAGGTAGGAGTGGCGGTTCTGGAGGTGGGTGTAGCGGGGGCGGTCGCCGGCCAGGGCGCGGGCGCGCTCGACGCGCCAGGTGGCGTGGTTGCTGGCGCCGAGCTCGCCGGCCCTGCCCTCGTCGACCAGGTCGGCGAGGGCGCCGACGGTCTCCTCCATCGGGACGGCGCGGTCCTCGACGTGGGCCCAGAAGACCTCGACGCGGTCGGTCCCGAGGCGGGCGAGGCTGCCGTCGAGGGCGGTCCTGACGACCTTCTCGGAGAGTCCCTCCCACTCGTCGGTGCCGGGCAGGGGGCGGGCTCCGCACTTGGTGGACAGGACGACGGAGTCGCGGTTGCCCCGGGCGGCGAGCCAGCGCCCGATGGTGACCTCGGACTCGTCGCCGGTGGCACCGTCGAGCCAGTACGCGTAGTTGTTGGCGGTGTCGACGACGGTGCCGCCGAGTTCGGTGAAGCGGTCGAGGATCGCGAACGAGGTGGCCTCGTCGACGCTGGTGCCGAAGGGGAGGGCGCCGAGGACGATGGTGCGCTGCGGGATCGCCATGGGGTGCGGTCCTTTTCGATGGAGCGGCGGAAGACGGACGAGGGTTGGACTAGACCAACCCCCGTCCATCCTGGAGCACGAACTCCCGCCCCGCAGCAGTTTGTTGCACCGCGTCACCGCGACCTGACGTACTAACGCGGGAAGTCTCATTGGTCTATACCTGAGCGTGGTGACGACATACGATCGCCAGGCTCGCGCGGCGTGCTCGGACGCTCGGACACACCGGCGCCCGGCCCCGCGGACGCGCAGACGCTCGTACACACAGACGCACAGACGCACAGACGCACAGACACGCAGACGCACACAGGGTCTTGACCGGGGGGAAACGCCTTGTTGGAGGCGCTGGGAATCCAGCGGTCGGCGGAGACCGTCTACCGACTCATGCTCGACCATCCCGAGGAGGGCGTGGCCGGCCTGGCCGCCCGGCTCGACTGGCCCCAGGAGCGGGTCCGCGAGGCCCTCGGCCTGCTCGCCGAGGCCCGGCTCGTCGCCATGGAGGACGAGTCCGGCACCCCCGTGCCGTTCAGCCCCGAGGTCAGTTTCTCCTTCCTCCTCGCCCGCGCCGAGGCCGAACTGGGCCGCCGCCGCCGCGAGGTCGAGCGGGCCGAGCGCGCGGTGGCCGACATCCTCGCCACGTACACCGGCGGACCGAGCCCCTCCCACGACGTCGTGGAGCGGGTCACCGGCCTGGACGCGGTGCGCCGGCGGCTCGAATCGCTCGCCGCCGGCGCCCGGGAGGAATGCCTCTCCCTCCTGGTCGGCGGGGCGCAGCTGCCCGACACCATGGACGCCAGCCAGCCCCTCGACCAGCTCGCGCTGGAGCGCGGCGTCCGGATCCGCTCCATCTACCAGGAGAGCTTCCGCAACGACCAGCCCACCGTCGACTACGTCCGCTGGTACTGCGAACTCGGCGGCGAGGCCCGGACCGTGCCCGTCGTCCCGCTCCTCATGGTCATCGTCGACCGGGAGGCCGCCCTCGTCCCCGTCGACCCCGGCGACGGCCGCGCCGGCGCCCTGGAGGTGCGCAGCCCCGGACTGGTCCACGCGCTCGCCGTCCTCTTCGACCACCTGTGGGAGGCCGGCACCCCCTTCGGCGAGGCGCCCCGCCGCGACGCCCACGACCTCTCCCCCCAGGAACGCGAACTGGTCATGCTCCTGGGCATCGGCTGCACCGACGACATCGCCGCCCGTCGGCTCGGCGTCTCGCTGCGCACGGTGCGCCGGATGAGCTCGGAGCTGATGTCCCGGCTCGGCGCCCGCAGCCGTTTCGAGGCCGGTGTCCGGGCGGTGAAGGAGGGCTGGCTCTGACCTGGCGGGAAATCGCCTGAACCGACGGCCCCGCCGAGCCGTGCAACGGTGAGGGGTTCCGTTCGGGAAAACAGTCCCCTACATTTCCTCGGCATTGAACGCTGATCACCAAGGGGACGCTTTCACCATGTCAGAAGCCGCAACCGGGAAACAACCGGTCATCACCCCGACCAGGATCGTCATAGCCCTGTGCCTGGCAGCCCCGTTCGTGGCGATGCTCTGGGTGAGTTCGTACGCGAAGACCGAGCCGGTCCTCGCCGGAATCCCGTTCTTCTACTGGTACCAGATGCTCTGGGTGGTGGTGTCGACCGCGCTCACGATGGTCGCGTACAAGCTGTGGCAGCGTGACCAGCGCGCCCGCAAGGGAGGTGACGCGCGATGAAGGACGGCGTCAACGGCGTGGCACTCGCCGTCTTCATCTTCTTCTTCCTGGCCGTCACGGTCATGGGCTTCCTCGCCTCCCGGTGGCGCAGGGCCGAGAACGAGAACAGCCTCGACGAATGGGGCCTCGGCGGACGGTCGTTCGGCACCTGGGTCACCTGGTTCCTGCTCGGCGGCGACATCTACACCGCGTACACCTTCGTCGCCGTCCCCGCGGCCATCTACGCGGCGGGCGCGGCCGGCTTCTTCGCCGTGCCGTACACGATCCTGATCTACCCGCTGATCTTCACCTTCCTGCCGCGGCTCTGGTCCGTCTCGCACAAGCACGGATATGTGACCACCTCGGACTTCGTCCGCGGCCGCTTCGGCTCCAAGGGCCTGTCCCTGGCGGTGGCCCTCACCGGCATCCTCGCCACCATGCCGTACATCGCGCTCCAGCTCGTCGGCATCCAGGCCGTCCTGGACGTGATGGGCGTCGGCGGCGGCGAGGACACCCACTGGTTCATCAAGGACCTGCCGATCCTCATCGCCTTCGGCGTGCTCGCGGCGTACACGTACTCCTCGGGCCTGCGCGCCCCGGCGCTCATCGCCTTCGTCAAGGACACCCTGATCTACATCGTCATCGCGGTGGCGATCATCTACATCCCGATCAAGCTCGGCGGCTTCGACGAGATCTTCGCCAAGGCCGGCGAGGCGTACGCGACGATCAACCCGGCGACCGACAAACCGCGCGGCTCGCTGGTCCCGGGCGAGGCGAGCCAGTGGACGTACGCGACGCTCGCGCTCGGCTCGGCGCTCGCGCTCTTCATGTACCCGCACTCGATCACGGCGACCCTCTCCTCCAAGAGCCGCGAGGTCATCCGCCGCAACACCACCATCCTGCCGCTGTACTCGCTGATGCTGGGCCTGCTCGGGCTGCTCGGCTTCATGGCGATCGCCGCCGGAGTGAAGGTCGCCAACGGCCAGCTCGCCATCCCGCAGCTGTTCGAGAACATGTTCCCGGACTGGTTCGCCGGCGTGGCCTTCGCCGCGATCGGCATCGGCGCGCTCGTCCCGGCCGCGATCATGTCGATCGCCGCGGCCAACCTCTTCACCCGCAACATCTACAAGGACTTCATCAAGAAGGACGCCACCCCGGAGCAGGAGACCAAGGTCTCCAAGCTGGTCTCGCTCCTGGTCAAGGTCGGCGCGCTCGCCTTCGTCCTCACCATGGACAAAACGGTCGCGATCAACTTCCAGCTGCTCGGCGGCATCTGGATCCTCCAGACCTTCCCGGCCCTGGTCGGCGGACTGTTCACCCGCTGGTTCCACCGCTGGGCGCTGATCGCCGGCTGGGCGGTCGGCATGATCTACGGCACGGTCGCCGCGTACGGCGTCGCCAGCCCGACCCAGAAGCACTTCGGCGGTTCCTCGGCGGAGATCCCGGGCATCGGCGAGATCGGCTACATCGGCCTCACCGCCTTCGTCCTCAACGTCGTCGTCACGGTGGTCCTCACCTTCGTCCTCCGGGCCGCCAAGGCCCCGGACGGCATCGACGAGACCTCCCCGTCGGACTACACGGCCGACGCCGGCGACGCGGGCGTCAGCACCGAGCTCCCCAAGGTCGGCGCCGCCACCCACTGAGCCGCGGACGCGCGCGCGAGAGGGGCCCGGGAAAACCCGGGCCCCTCTCGCGTGGCCGCGCGGCAGACTGGGACGCATGGACTTCACGATCAGGGCGGTACGGCCCGAGGAGCACGAGGAGCTCGGTGACCTCACCGGGCTCACCTATCTGAACGACGGGCTGCTGCTGCACGGCGAGGACGACTTCTACCTGGACGTGCTCCGCGACACGGCCCGCCGGGCGCGCGAGAGCGAGGTGCTGGTCGCCACCGACGCCGAGGACCGGATCGTCGGCGGGGTGACCTTCGCCCCCGGCGGCACCCCCTGGGCCGACATCGCCGTCCCCGGCGAGGCCGAGTTCCGGATGCTCGTGGTCGCGCCGGCGGCCCGCGGCAGGGGCGTCGGGGAGGCCCTCGTGCGCGCCTGCGTGGACCGGGCGCGCGCCCTGCCCGACTGCGCCAGGATCGTGCTCTCCACGGACGGCAAGATGGTGTCGGCGCACCGGATCTACGAACGGATGGGCTTCGTGCGCACCCCCGAGCGGGACTGGCAGCCCATCCCCGAACACTCTCTGCGAACCTACGCCCTGGAGCTGTAGTCCACGGACCGACACAACATGTGGGGGGTGCCGCGATCGGCGCCCCCCACATGTATGCTCGTCCTCGCTGTCGCCGCAGGGGAATCCGGTGTGAATCCGGAACTGTCCCGCAACGGTGTACTTCGTGTGCCCTTGTCCACGGAGAGAGTCCGAGCACCTGCCGGCAGTGCGCCCGGTACGACCGTTCCGGGTGCCGACGACGTCCGGGCCTCGCGGAATGGGCCGGTGGACGCGGGCGCATCCGCGCGTACGGGTGCCCGCCCGCCCCTCCCCCGCCGCGGCCCGGTCCGAGAGCGAGGGAGAGCCCCCACGTGACCATCGCGCCTGCGGGTCCGTCAGCCACCGAGGCCGCCGCGATCGACAGCGACGGCCCCGGGACCGTGCTGCTGCGGACCCTGACCGACCTCACCGCCGACCTCACCGACACCGACCCCGGTCGGGTCGCCGCCGCCGCGCTGCGGGGCCGGCACGCCGGTTCGGACGAGGCGGAGCTGCGCGAACTGGCCACCGAGGCCGCCGCCGGTCTCATCGCCGAGGACCCCTCCTACTCGCGGCTCGCCGCGAGGCTGCTCACCCTCACCATCGCCGAGGAGGCGGCCTCCCAGGGCGCCGTCTGCTTCTCCGCCTCCGTCGCCACCGGCCACCGCGAGGGCCTGATCGCCGACCGCACCGCCGCCTTCGTCGCGCTGCACGCGGACCGCATGGACGCGCTGATCGACCTCGCCGGCGACGACCGCTTCGGCTACTTCGGCCTGCGGACGCTCTACTCCCGCTATCTGCTGCGCCACCCGATCACCCGCAAGGTGATCGAGACCCCGCAGCACTTCATGCTGCGGGTGGCTGCGGGCCTCGCCGAGGACGACTCGCTCCGCGCGCTGGACGAGGTGGCGGCGCTGTACCGGCTGATGAGCCGGCTCGACTACCTGCCCTCCTCCCCCACGCTCTTCAACTCCGGCACCCGCCACCCGCAGATGTCCTCCTGCTACCTGCTGGACTCCCCGCAGGACGAGCTGGACTCGATCTACGACCGCTACCACCAGGTCGCGCGCCTGTCGAAGCACGCCGGCGGCATCGGCCTGTCCTACTCCCGGATCCGCTCGCGCGGTTCGCTGATCCGCGGCACCAACGGGCACTCCAACGGCATCGTGCCGTTCCTGAAGACGCTCGACGCCTCCGTGGCGGCGGTGAACCAGGGCGGCCGGCGCAAGGGCGCCGCCGCGGTCTACCTGGAGACCTGGCACGCGGACATCGAGGAGTTCCTGGAGCTCCGCGACAACACCGGCGAGGACGCCCGCCGCACCCACAACCTGAACCTCGCCCACTGGATCCCGGACGAGTTCATGCGCCGGGTGAACGCGGACGCCGAGTGGTCGCTCTTCTCCCCCGCCGACGTGCCCGAGCTGGTCGACCTGTGGGGCGAGGAGTTCGACGCCGCCTACCGCGCCGCCGAGGCGAAGGGCCTGGCCCGCCGGACCATGCCGGCCCGCGACCTGTACGGCCGGATGATGCGGACCCTGGCCCAGACCGGCAACGGCTGGATGACCTTCAAGGACGCCTCGAACCGTACGGCCAACCAGACCGCCGAGCCCGGCACGGTCGTCCACTCCTCCAACCTCTGCACCGAGATCATCGAGGTCACGAACGACGGCGAGACGGCCGTCTGCAACCTCGGCTCGGTCAACCTCGGCGCCTTCGTCTCCGGCGGCACCATCGACTGGGAGCGGCTCGACGAGACCGTCCGCACCGCGGTCACCTTCCTCGACCGGGTCGTCGACATCAACTTCTACCCGACCGAGCAGGCCGGGAACTCCAACTCCCGCTGGCGCCCGGTCGGCCTGGGCGCGATGGGCCTCCAGGACGTCTTCTTCAAGCTGCGGCTGCCCTTCGACTCCGCCGAGGCCCGCGCGCTCTCCACCCGGATCGCCGAGCGCATCATGCTCGCCGCGTACGAGGCCTCCGCCGACCTCGCCGAGCGCAGCGGTCCGCTGCCGGCCTGGGAGAAGACCCGTACCGCGCGGGGCGTGCTCCACCCCGACCACTACGGCGTCGAGCTCACCTGGCCCGAGCGCTGGGCCGCGCTGCGCGAGCGGATCGCGACCACCGGCATGCGCAACAGCCTGCTGCTCGCCATCGCCCCGACGGCGACCATCGCCTCCATCGCCGGCGTCTACGAGTGCATCGAGCCGCAGGTCTCCAACCTGTTCAAGCGCGAGACGCTCTCCGGCGAGTTCCTCCAGGTCAACTCGTACCTCGTGGACGAGCTGAAGGCGCTCGGCGTGTGGGACGCGCAGACCCGCGAGGCGCTGCGCGAGGCCAACGGCTCGGTGCAGGGCTTCAACTGGGTGCCGGCCGAGGTCCGCGACCTGTACCGCACGGCGTGGGAGATCCCGCAGCGCGGCCTGATCGACATGGCGGCGGACCGCACCCCCTTCCTCGACCAGTCGCAGTCGCTGAACCTCTTCATGGAGACGCCGACCATCGGCAAGCTGTCGTCGATGTACGCGTACGCCTGGAAGCAGGGCCTGAAGACGACGTACTACCTGCGCTCCCGCCCGGCGACCCGGATCGCCCGCGCGGCCCAGGCGTCCGCCACCGCCGCCGCCCCCATCCCCGTCCAGCAGGCCGCCGACCCCGACGCGGTCGCCTGCTCCCTTGAGAACCCCGAGTCCTGCGAGGCCTGCCAGTAATGAGCACCAACGAGCACAAGAACCTCCTGGACCCCGGTTTCGAGCTGACCCTCCGCCCGATGCGCTACCCGGACTTCTACGAGCGCTACCGGGACGCCATCAAGAACACCTGGACCGTCGAGGAGGTCGACCTCCACTCGGACGTCGCCGACCTCGCCAAGCTCACCCCCGGCGAGCAGCACATGATCGGCCGGCTGGTCGCGTTCTTCGCGACGGGCGACTCGATCGTGGCGAACAACCTGGTCCTGACGCTGTACAAGCACATCAACTCCCCCGAGGCGCGGCTCTACCTCTCGCGCCAGCTCTTCGAGGAGGCCGTGCACGTCCAGTTCTATCTGACCCTCCTGGACACCTACCTGCCCGACCCGGACGACCGCGCGGCGGCCTTCGACGCCGTCGAGAACATCCCCTCCATCCGCGAGAAGGCGCAGTTCTGCTTCAAGTGGATGGACTCGGTCGAGAAGATCGACCAGCTGGAGACGGCCGCCGACCGCCGCCGCTTCCTGCTCAACCTGATCTGCTTCGCCGCGTGCATCGAGGGCCTGTTCTTCTACGGCGCCTTCGCGTACGTCTACTGGTTCCGCTCGCGCGGCCTGCTGCACGGCCTGGCGACCGGCACCAACTGGGTGTTCCGCGACGAGACCATGCACATGAACTTCGCCTTCGAGGTCGTGGACACGGTCCGCAAGGAGGAGCCGGAGCTCTTCGACGACGCCCTCCAGCAGCAGGTCACCGACATGCTGAGGGAGGCCGTCGAGGCGGAGCTCCAGTTCGGCCGCGACCTGTGCGGTGACGGCCTGCCCGGCATGAACACCGAGTCCATGCGCGAGTACCTCCAGTGCGTCGCCGACCAGCGCCTGGTCCGCCTCGGCTTCCCGCCGGTCTACGGCTCCGAGAACCCCTTCTCCTTCATGGAGCTCCAGGGCGTCCAGGAACTCACCAACTTCTTCGAGCGCCGCCCCTCCGCCTACCAGGTGGCGGTCGAGGGCTCGGTCGACCTGGACGAGGACTTCTAGGACCCGGTCCGTCCGGACATGTGAGAGGGCCCCGCACTCCTGGAGTGCGGGGCCCTCTCACACGTCCGGGACTCAGTCGTTGGCGACGACCGGGTAGCGCGGGGTGCCCTCTTCCATCTGGCGCAGGGCGTCCTTGCGGTCGCGCTTGGACAGCTTGTCGATGTAGAGGAAGCCGTAGAGGTGGTCCGTCTCGTGCTGGAGGGCGCGGGCGAAGTAGCCGGTGCCGCGGACCTTGATGGGGTTGCCGAGGAGGTCCTGGCCGTGGACCTCGGCGAAGTCCGGGCGGGCCAGGGCCGCGTAGGCGGTGGGGACCGAGAGGCAGCCCTCGTTGGAGTCGTCGAGGTGGCGGCGGTCGGCCGGGAGCTCCTGGAGCACCGGGTTGACCACGTGGCCGGTGTGGCGGACGCCCTCGTCGTCGGGGCAGTCGTAGACGAAGACCTTCAGGCCGACGCCGATCTGGTTGGCGGCGAGGCCGACGCCCTCCGCCGTCTTCTGGCTGGCGAACATGTCGTCGACCAGGGCCGCGAGCTCCGGACCGAACTCGGTGACGTCCTTGCACTCGTGGTGCAGCACCGGATTGCCGACGACCGTGATCGGGCGGGAGGTGCCCCGCTCGCGGTGGGCGAGCTCGCGCTCCTCGCACTCCTGCGTGTCCACGATGTAGCCGTCGTCGTCCAGGGCGTAGCCCGTGAAGATCTGCTCGCCCGTCTCCTGCTGCGCCATGTGCCGCCGCGCCTTCCTGAAATACCCGAATCCGTCGGGGACAGCCTACGGGGCCGGGGCCGAAGGCTCAGCAGACCTCTTCGAGATCGCGCCACTCCCGGCTGTCGGGGTTGTCCGCCACCCAGCCGTCCAGGAGGCCGCGGACGAGATCGGCCGGGGCGGCGATCCCGCACTCGCGCTCGGGCACCCACAGCTCGCCGGGCGAGCGGTGGCCGAGCGGGCCGGGGTGGCCGGGCTCGCTGTGGTCGTGCGGGTCGACGTGGTCGCCCTCGCCCTCGGCGCTGGGCATGGTCGACTCGGAGCAGGCCCGGCAGAGGAGCCGTACCGACGAGGACCAGTCCTCGGCGGCGAAGCCCGCCTCCGCGGCGAGGTGCTCCAGGGCGTCCCGGTCGGCCTCGGTGGCGGCCTCCAGGAGGACGACCCAGGTGGGGACGGGCGACGGGGCCCACAGCTCGATCTCGTCGAAGACCGGGTAGGAGGGGCCGGCGGTGGTGGTCCGCTCGCCGTTCGGGACGCCGTCGTGGAGGACGACCTCGCCCCAGCGGCGGCCGGAGGACGGCAGCGGGATGGAGAGGACCTCGATGCGGGCCGGGTCGAGCCGGCGGCCCCAGACGACCTCGGCCTCACCCTCGGGCGAGAGGCGGACGGCCGCGCTGCCGAGCTCCATCCCGGCGGGCTCGCCGGTGGCGGAGGAGGCTCCGGGGACCTTCAGTCCGTAGGCCTGCCAGGCGCGGCGGGCCAGCGGCCAGTCCTGGAGCGCGGTGGCGGCGATGCCGACGTTCCACCAGTCGGGGGCGCCGGTCTCCTTGTCGAGCAGGGCCACGGCCCGCAGTCCGGCGGCGCGGGCCTGCTCCCAGTCGTGCCGGAACTTGTGGAGCAGCGCCAGGTTGAACCAGGACTCGGAGAGCCAGGGCTCCAGATCGGCCGCCCGGGTGAGCAGCGCGCCCGCGTCCTCGTACCGTCCGTCGCCGATCAGCGTGAACGCGCGGTCGGTGGCCTGCCGCCACGAGGCGGAGGGCCGATGCCGTACCTTCCCGAAGATCCTCACGATTCCCGCCTGCCCGATCGCTTCACCCTCTTGTTCGCATCCAACCATGCCCGGTCGGACGCGCGCTCATTACCCATGGGTTACCCCGTGGGGACCGAGGTCACCCCAGGGGTTCCGCCGCGGGCCAGGACCCTGGCCAGGCAGGCGACGACCTCGGGGTGGTAGTCGCGGGCGGTGCCGAGCCGCAGCCGTTCCAGGGCCTCCAGCGCGGCGGCCGCTCCCTCGCCGGCGAGGTCGTCGTAGGCGTTCACGGCGCGGACGATCCGGGCGGGCAGGGACTGCTCGCGGTACGGGTCGGCCTGGCGCTCGACGACCTGGGCGACGGCGGCGGGGACGCCCGTCATCCGGACCACCTCGCCGCCGAGGAGCGCGATCCGCCGCTGGTCCTCGGCGGGGAGCAGCGCGGTGGCGCCGCCGGCGACGGGGTCGACGAGGGAGAGCTGGCCGATGTCGTGCATGAGGGCGGCGTACTCCAGGACGGTCAGCTCGGCGCCGCCGAGGCCCAGCTCGCGCCCGACGGCGGTGGAGAGGGCGGCGACCCGGCGGGCGTGGCCGGGCGGGGTGCAGCCGGCGATCTCGGTCGCCCGGGCGAGGGAGGCGATGGTCTGCCGGTTGACGGTGCGGACGGCCGCGTACCGCCGGAAGGAGATCTGGGTGAGGAGCAGCGGCACGGCGAGGAGGGGCAGCGCCCAGAGTCCGGCGGCGGTGACGCCGAGGGCCATGACGACGCCGGTGGCGCAGACGGCGGAGCCGATGCCGAGGAGGGCGCGCAGTTCGTCGCGGAGGAGGGGGCCGTACGGGTATCCGGTGCGGGCGCGGAGCAGCAGGGCGGCCAGGACGGCGTCGCAGAGTCCGGTGAGGACGAGGACGAGCAGGAGGAAGAGGGCGTAGGCGGCGCCGAGGCCGAGCCGGTCGGTGACGGCGCCCGCGTTGTAGAGCGGCTGGAAGCAGAGGGCGGCGAAGCCGACGGCGAGGACCCGGCGGGCGAGCTGGTCGGGGTCGGGGCCCCGGCCGCGGGCGATGTGGGGGACGATCCCGGCGAGCCCGCCGGCGCAGGCGACGGCGACGACCTGGAGGACGCCGTGGGTGGTGGTGGCGCCGGCGTCGTCGCCGAGGAGGGCGTAGGCGAGGGCGGCGGCCGCGGCGAGCGGGGCGGGCTCGCTCCTCCGTGGGGCCGCGCGCACGGGAGGTGCCCCCGCTTCGGGGTGGGCGCTCCTGCGGGCCAGTTCGCCGAGGGCGACGAGGGTGCCGAAGGCGAGGGCGTTGCCGGGTTCGGCGACTCCGTGCCAGAGGGTGTCGGCGAGGGCGGTCAGGGCGAGGAGGAGGGCGGCGGCGCGGACGGCGCCGACGGTGGCCGTGCCCGGTCTCACGCGGGCTCCTGGGTCTTGGCGGCGAGTGGTCCCGAGGCGCGGGTGCGGGGTGCGGGGACCTGTGTGCCGGGTTCGTCGGCGGTGACGGCGGGCTGCCAGCCGTGTACGGCCAGGGCGCGGACCAGGGCGGCGACCATCCGGGGGTCGAAGTGGCTGCCGGCGCACCGCTCCAGTTCGGCGAGGGCGGTGGCGACGGGCCGGGCGCGGCTGTAGGAGCGGGTGGAGGTCATGGCGTCGAAGGCGTCGGCGACGGCGACGACCCGGGCGCACTCGGGGATCTCCTCGCCGCGCAGCCCGTAGGGGTAGCCGCTGCCGTCGATCCGCTCGTGGTGGTGGAGGACGGCGTCGCGGGCCTCGCCGAGGAAGCCGATGCCGCGGATCATCTCGTGGCCGTACTCGGGGTGGAGTTCGATGATCCGGCGCTCCTCGGGGGTGAGCGGGCCGTCCTTGCGGAGGACGCGGGTGGGAACGCCGAGCTTGCCGACGTCGTGGAGGATGCCGGCGAAGCGGACGGTGTCGAGCCGGTCGCCGTCCATGCCCAGTTCACGGGCGATCAGGACGGAGGCGTGGCCGACGCGTTCGCTGTGGCCGCGGGTGTAGCTGTCCTTGATGTCGACGGCCTGGACGAGGGCCCTGATGGTGGCCTGGTGGGCGGCGCGCTCGTGGTGGTACTGAGCGAAGACCCGGAAAGAGAGGTACATGGGCAGCAGGACGAGGAGGGCGGCGGCGGGGCCGTGGGCGCTGCGCCAGAGGACGCCCATCATGAGTCCGGCGAGGCCGTGGACGAGGTGGGGGGCGAGGGCCCGGCCGAGGAGTCCGCGCCAGGCGGTGCGGAGCGGGAGGCCGTCGGCGGTGGCGCGGATGCCGCCGTCGAGAGCGGTGAGGACGAGGCAGAAGACGAGGGCGGCGGCGAGGGCGGGGAGCAGCGCGTGGGGCATGTCGGGGCGGTCGGTGCCGGTGCCGAGGGCGGTGCGGGCTCCGAGGGCGCCGGCGGTGTGGGCGGCGGCCCAGACGGCGAGGGCGGGGGCGGCGGCGTGCCAGACGCGGCGCCAGCCGGCGGGGGGTTCCGCGACGCGGGCGAGGAGGCCGCCGGGGAGGGCGGCGAGCGCGGCGGCGGCCGGGGGCAGCAGCAGGGCGGCGGCGAGGAGGACGGGGAAGAAGGACCCGCTGCCCAGGGGGACGGGGTCGCGGAGGGTGCGGCCGAGGAGGCGGCAGCGGGCGGGCAGCTCGCAGAGCGCGTACAGGGCGGCGAGGAGTCCGGCCGTCGCCCAGGGGGTGGGCGACGGGGGGAGGAGCGCGGGCAGGGCGCACGCTCCGGCGCCGAGGGCGGCGCAGACGATGTACGCGCGGGCCGTTCGCGGGAGGGGCTTCACGACCGTCACGCGGTCACGCTAGCGAGGACGGCGGCCACGGAAGGCGGGCCGCCGTCGATTCCTACCATCGGGTGATACAAACTGACGGATGCGCGGGTGACCCCTCGCGCATCCGTGCGAGGTCACTCCTGGGCGGCGGCCGGGGTCTGCGCGGCCGGGGACTCCGGGGCGACGATGTCCTGTTCGGGGACGACGTGTCCGCCGCGGATCAGGTCGATCCGGCCCATCACCTTGGCCCGCAGGTCGGTGGGGACCTCGTCACTGCCGCAGCAGCGCTTCACGAGCTTCTTCACCGCCTGTTCGAGGCCGTACTTCTCCAGGCACGGGGAGCACTCCTCGAAGTGCACCTCGAACTTGGTGCACTCGCCGTCGGGCATCTCCCGGTCGAGGAACTCGTAGAGATGATCGAGGACTTCCGAGCAATCCGTCTCGTGCGGGTCTCCGCAGCTCATGAGTCCGCGCCTTTCAGATCCTTGGACGACTCTCCGGCGCCGGCGGGGACGAGGCCACGCTCGCGGGCGTAGTCCTCGAGCATGCCGCGGAGCTGGCGGCGGCCCCGGTGCAGGCGGGACATCACCGTACCGATGGGGGTCCCCATGATGTCGGCGATCTCCTTGTAGGCAAAGCCCTCGACATCGGCGAGGTAGACCGCGATGCGGAACTCCTCGGGGATCGCCTGGAGCGCTTCCTTCACGTCCGAGTCGGGCAGGTGGTCGAGCGCCTGCGACTCGGCGGAGCGCAGACCGGTCGACATGTGCGACTCGGCGCGGGCGAGCTGCCAGTCCTCGATCTCCTCGGCGGCGCTGCGCTGGGGCTCACGCTGCTTCTTGCGGTACGAGTTGATGAAGGTGTTGGTGAGGATCCGGTACAGCCACGCCTTGAGGTTGGTGCCCTCGCGGAACTGGTGGAAGGAGCCGTACGCCTTCGCGTAGGTCTCCTGCACCAGGTCCTCGGCGTCCGCGGGGTTGCGCGTCATCCGCAGCGCGGCCGAGTACATCTGGTCGAGGAAGCCGAGAGCGTCCCGCTCGAAGCGCGCGTTGCGCTCCTCGGTCGTCTCCTCGGGGCCGTCGTCGGTCCCTGTGTCGGTCCCAGTGACCGGACCCACCTCCTCCAGCGTGGTGACGGGGCCGGTGCCGGACCCGCTCGTCTCGGAGGATAGACGAGGATCGGCTCCGCCCGCCGCCCGAAGGGGGGCGGCCTTGGGGGCGGGCAGCACGGTCCAGTCGAGCTCCGCGGACCTGACCCGCTCCGGGCAGATGGTCGAACCCATGCGACGGACTCCCTCTCTCGTTCTCACACCGACGCTCTCCACAACACGGGTCCCGGCCGCCGCATTCCCGGGCCTCCGGCGGGGTTCAGCGCAGGGCCGCGAGCCAGTCGGCGACGCCTTCGACGATCCGTCCGACGGCCTCGTCCTGGTCGACGGGGGCCCGCTTGGGGATCGCGAAGCCGTGGTCCCCGTACGGGATCCCGACGAGTTCGTACGAGCCGCCGGACGGGAACTCGTCCGGCTTCCCGAAGGGGTCGTTTCCGCCCTGGACGACGAGTGTGGGGAGTCCGGCGGAGAGGAGTTCGGCGGCGCGCGAGCTCTCCGGCCTCCCCGGCGGGTGGAGCGGGAAGCTCAGCGCGAGGACGGCGACGGCGCCCAGCTCGGCGCCGGTCCGGCAGGCCACCCGGGCGCCGGCGCTGCGACCGCCCGCGACGACCGGCAGGCCGGGGGCGGCGAGGGCCGGCCAGAGGCCGCGCCAGCCGGTGTCGAGGGTCTTCGGCGCGGGCGCGACCTTCTTCCCGGCGACCCGCCACGGCTGCTCGACCAGGGCGACGGTGACGCCCCGGGGAGGCAGCGCGGCGGCGAGGGCGGCCAGGTCGCGGGCCTCGATGCCGCCGCCCGCGCCGTGGCCGAGGGCCAGGACGCGGCGGGCCTCCGGGGCCGTGTGCCAGGTGATGCGCGCCTCACCGGCGTCGGTGGAAACGGTCTCGATCTTCGTCACGTCCCCATCCTGCCGCCCCGGCCCGCGCCGGGAGCGCTTCAGAACAGCGTGCCGACCTCGGGTCCCGCCAGCTCGGTGAGGAGTTCGGGCCCGTTGTTGCGGACGCTGCTGACCGCGGTGGAGACCGGATAGGCCCGCATCAGACCCCCCGGCGGCGGGGCGAGCAGGGCGCGCAGCTCGTCGGGTCCGGTGGTGGCCGGGTCGAGCCAGGCGTCCCAGCGGTCCTCGGTGAGCATCAGCGGCATCCGCGGGTGGATCTCGGCGAGCGAGCCGGGGCCCTCCGCGGGGGCCACGCCGAGCGGCCCGGTCTCCGCCTCGGTGGTGATCACGGAGCAGGTGGCCCACCAGGCGCCCGGGTGCTCGGGCGGCAGCGCGGGGTCGCGCCAGAACTCGTAGAGACCGGCCATGGCGAAGACCGAGCCGTCCGCCGGGGTCACGAAGTACGGCTGCTTCCTGGGCCGCTTCTTCTTCCCCTCCACCTCCAGGTCGCGCTCGGCGGCGCCGGTCACCCACTCGTAATAGCCGTCGGCGGGCAGGATGCAGCGGCGGGCCTGGAGGGCGCGCTTGAAGGAGGGCTTCTCGTGCACGGTCTCGGACCGGGCGTTGATCATCCGGGCGGCGCCCTCCGGCGACTTCGACCAGGACGGGACCAGTCCCCACTTCAGGGCGCGCAGCTGGCGAACCGGCCGGCGCGTCCCCGCGTCTTTCAGAGGGCGTTCGAGCACCGCGTGGACCTCCTTGGTGGGGGCCACGTTCCAGTCCTGGTCCAGGGTCTCCTCCGGCTCCCACTTCTCGATCCCGAAGAGGCTCACGAGATCCTCGGGCCGCCGGCTCGCCGCATAACGTCCGCACATACGTGCCACACTGCCACGATCCCCGAGCCCGAGAGGAGCGGACCGAAGGATGGACCTCTTCAGCCCGCAGGCCGCCCCGGCCGAGTGGCTGGTGATCGCCACCGGCGTCGCCGCGCTCGCCGTCACCGTGCCCCGCCGTCTCTGGCTGCTCGCGCGGAACGCGATCACCATCGCCCACGAGGGCGGCCACGGCCTGGTCGCGCTCGCCACCGGCCGCCGCCTGGAGGCGATCCGGCTCCACTCGGACACCAGCGGTCTCACCGTCACCCGTGGCCGCCCGACCGGCCTCGGCGTCGTCCTCACCCTGGCCGCGGGATACACGGCCGCCCCGCTGCTGGGCCTGGGCGGGGCCGCGCTGCTCGGTGCCGGCCGGGTCACCGTGCTGCTGTGGGCGGCGAGCGCGCTGCTCCTCGCGATGCTGGTGATGGTCCGCAACGCGTACGGGATCCTCTCCGTCGTCCTCACCGGCGCGCTCTTCGTCCTGGTGTCCTGGCTGGCGCCCGCGGAGGTGCGGGCCGTGTTCGCGTACGCGGTGGTGTGGTTCCTGCTCCTCGGCGGGGTGCGGCCGCCCTTCGAGCTCCAGTCGAAGCGCCGGCACGGCGGCGCCCCCGACTCGGACGCCGACCAGCTCTCCCGGCTCACCCACGTGCCCGCCGGGGTGTGGCTGGCCTTCTTCCACACGGTGTCCCTCTCCTGCCTGATCGGCGGCGCCACCTGGCTTCTGGGCTTCTGACACCCCCGTACAGTGAGGGCATGACCGCAGCTTCCCCCGCGCACCCCGATCCGTCGCACCCCGCAGCCCCCGCCGGCCAGGAGCTCTGGCCCGCCCCGTACGCGAGCGGCCCCGTCGACGCGACCGTGACCGTGCCGG
The DNA here is from genome assembly GCF_043081625.1 of Streptomyces sp. NPDC014861. Classification (NCBI taxonomy): domain Bacteria; kingdom Bacillati; phylum Actinomycetota; class Actinomycetes; order Kitasatosporales; family Streptomycetaceae; genus Streptomyces; species Streptomyces sp. NPDC014861. The sequence goes on along the minus strand of NZ_JBIBWV010000014.1, from coordinate 104,549 downwards.
GCTCGAAGTCGGTCACCAACCGCGCCCTCGTCCTGGCCGCGCTCGCCGCAGAGCCGGGCTGGGTCCGCCGCCCGCTCCGCTCCCGCGACACCCTCCTGATGGCCGAGGGCCTGCGCACCCTGGGGGTGCGGATCGAGGAGGGCGTGGGCCCGGACGGCACCGGCGAGGCGTGGCGGATCATCCCCGCCCCGCTGCGCGGTTCCGCCCCGGTCGACGTCGGCAACGCCGGTACCGTCATGCGCTTCCTCCCGCCGGTCGCCGCGCTCGCCGACGGGCCGGTCCGCTTCGACGGCGACCCCCGCTCCCACGAGCGCCCGCTGCACGGCGTGATCGACGCCCTGCGCGCGCTCGGCGCCCGGATCGACGACGAGGGCCGCGGCGCCCTCCCGATGACCGTGCACGGCGCCGGCGGCCTGGACGGCGGGACGGTCGAGATCGACGCCTCCTCGTCCTCCCAGTTCGTCAGCGCGCTGCTGCTCTCCGGCGCCCGCTTCAACCAGGGCGTGGAGGTACGGCACGTCGGCGGCCGGCTGCCGTCGATGCCGCACATCCGGATGACCGTCGACATGCTCCGCGCGGTCGGCGCGAAGGTCGACGAGCCGGAGCACGGCGGCGAGCCGGACGTCTGGCGGGTCACCCCCTCCGCGCTGCGCGGCCGGGACCTCGTGATCGAGCCCGACCTGTCGAACGCGCAGCCGTTCCTGGCGGCCGCGCTGGTCACCGGCGGCCGGGTGACGGTCCCCGACTGGCCGGCCCGCACCACCCAGCCCGGTGACGAGCTGCGCCGGATCTTCACCGAGATGGGTGGTGTCTGCGAGCTCACCGACGCCGGCCTCACCTTCACCGGCACCGGCCGGATCCACGGCATCGACGTGGACCTGGGCGAGGTCGGCGAGCTGACCCCCGGCATCGCGGCCGTCGCCGCCCTCGCCGACTCGCCCTCCACCCTGCGCGGGGTGGCGCACCTGCGGCTCCACGAGACCGACCGGCTCGCGGCGCTCACCCGGGAGATCAACGGCCTGGGCGGTGACGTCACGGAGACCGAGGACGGGCTGCGCATCCGCCCGCGCCCGCTGCGCGGCGGCGTCTTCCACACCTACCACGACCACCGGATGGCGACCGCGGGCGCGATCATCGGCCTCGCCGTGCCGGGCGTGGAGATCGAGGACGTGGCGACGACCGCCAAGACCTTGCCGGACTTCCCGGGGATGTGGACCGAAATGCTCGGGGCCTGAACCATGCGGCGCTACGGCAAGCACACCGACGAGGACGACATCCGCCAGCGGCCCAACCGCAAGGGCACCCGGCCCCGCACCAGCATCCGGCCGAAGCACGAGGACGCCGTCGAGGGCATGGTCCTCACCGTGGACCGCGGTCGGCTGACCTGCCTGGTCGAGGGCCGCACCGTGATGGCGATGAAGGCCCGCGAGCTGGGCCGGAAGGCGGCCGTGGTCGGGGACCGGGTCTCCCTGGTGGGCGACCTCTCCGGTGAGAAGGACACGCTGGCCCGGATCGTGCGGATCGGGGAGCGGGACTCGCTGCTGCGCCGCACGGCCGACGACGACGACCCGTACGAGCGGGTCGTGGTGGCCAACGCCGACCAGCTCGCGATCGTCACCGCGCTCGCCGACCCCGAGCCGCGCCCCCGGCTGATCGACCGCTGCCTGGTGGCCGCGTACGACGGCGGCCTGGAGCCCTTCCTGGTGCTGACCAAGTCGGACCTGGCGTCCCCGGAGAAGCTGCTCGAACTCTACGGCGACCTGGACATCCCGCACGTGGTGGTGAACCGGGAGGAGCTGTACGACGGCGGGGCGGCGGACCGGGTGCGGGAGTACCTGGACGGGCGGGTGACGGCCTTCGTCGGCCACTCGGGCGTCGGCAAGACCACGCTGGTCAACGCGCTGGTGCCGGAGGACAAGCGGCGGATCACCGGCCATGTGAACGCGGTGACCGGGCGCGGCCGGCACACCACCACCTCGGCGCTCGCGCTGCCGCTGGACGTGGTGGACGGCTGGGTCATCGACACGCCGGGCGTGCGCTCCTTCGGGCTGCACCACGTCGATCCGTCCCGGGTCATCCTCGCCTTCCCCGACCTCGTGCCGGGCACCGAGAACTGCCCGCGCGCGTGCAGCCACGACGAGGCCGAGTGCGCCCTGGACGCCTGGGTGGCGGAGGGGCACGCCGACCCGGCGCGGCTCTTCTCGCTCCGGCGGCTGCTGGCCACCCGGGAGCGCCACGAAGGCGACTGAGCCGTCCCACCGGGGCGGCCCCGGTGTTTACGCCTCCCCCGAGGCCGGTATGGACATACACGCACAAGTGCGAGCAATCCGACCGGGTGGGAGGCAGGAACGATGGCGTGGCTGCTGGTGGTGGTCGCCGGGATCCTGGAGACGGGCTTCGCGGTCTGCCTGAAGCTCTCGCACGGGTTCACCCGGCTGTGGCCGACGATCGCGTTCGCCTGTTTCGCCCTGGGCAGCTTCGGGCTGCTCACGCTCGCCCTGAAGAAGCTCGACGTGGGTCCGGCGTACGCGGTGTGGACCGGGATCGGGGCGGCCGGCACCGCCATCTACGGCATGGTGTTCCTGGGCGATCTGGTCTCCACACTCAAGATCGTCTCGATCACGCTGGTCATCGTGGGGGTCATCGGACTCCAGCTGTCCGGCTCGGCGCACTGACCCTCCGGCGGCAGGGCCGGCGCGACCACGTGGCTGACGGCGAGCCGCAGGGCGAGCTCGCAGCCGGCCGCCCACCGCTCCCCCGCGCAGCGCGCGGTCGTCGCGAGCAGCTCCCCCGGCGCCGGCGGCCCGGCGTCGGCCCGCCGCTGCGCGGGTACGGGGGCGGGGCGGGCGCCCGGCCGGGCGGGGCGGGGCCGGGGCAGGCCCTCGGTCCAGGCGCCGGTGAGCAGCGCGCGCAGTATCGGCCGGTCGCCGGCGCGTGCGACGGTCCACTCGGCGACGGCGGCGAGGGTGCGCGCGGGCGGTTCGGGCGCGGCGAGCATCCGGCGCGCCCCGTCGAGGTAGGCGTCGGCCTCGCGGCGGACGAGGGCGCGGGCGAGCCCTTCCTTGCTGCCGAACTCGTTGTAGAGGGTCTGCCGGGAGACCCGGGCGGCGGCGGCGAGGTCGGCCATCCGCACGGCGGACCAGGCATGGCGCGCCAGGGCGGCGTGGGCGGCGTCGAGGAGGGCCTCGCGGGCGGTCGGCATGGGCGACTCCGGGCCGGACGGTGGTCCCCCAGAGTCGGCAGGCGCGCGGGCGCTGTCAAGAGCGCGGCCGGTGGGGCGGGGGTGATCGCCGGGTGCCGTCCATGGACGGTTCACCGGCGCTCCGCCGGGCGGCGCTAGAGTGCCGGGCATGGCCGATTACCACGATGACCTGCGTCTTGCCCATGCCCTCGCGGACGCCGCCGACGCGGCCACCACGGCCCGCTTCCGGGCGCTGGACCTCAAGGTCGAGACGAAGCCGGACATGACCCCGGTGAGCGAGGCGGACCGGGCCGCCGAGGAGCTGATCCGCGCGGGACTCCACAAGGAGCGGCCCGAGGACGCGATCCTGGGCGAGGAGTACGGCGTGGAGGGCTCCGGTCCGCGCCGCTGGGTGATCGACCCGATCGACGGCACCAAGAACTACGTGCGCGGGGTCCCGGTGTGGGCGACCCTGATCGCGCTGATGGAGGAGGGCGAGACCGGTTTCCAGCCGGTGGTCGGCGTGGTGTCGGCGCCGGCACTGGGCCGCCGCTGGTGGGCGGCGAAGGGCCTGGGCGCCTTCACCGGCACCGGCCCCGAGGCGGGGACCCGGATCGGCGTCTCGCAGGTGGCCTCGCTGGCCGACGCGTCGTTCGCGTACTCCTCGCTGAGCGGCTGGGAGGAGCGCGGGCGGCTCGACGCCTTCCTGGACCTCACGCGCGCGTGCTGGCGGACCCGGGCGTACGGCGACTTCTGGCCGTACATGATGGTCGCCGAGGGCACGGTGGACCTGTGCGCGGAGCCGGAGCTGTCGCTGTGGGACATGGCGGCGGTGGCGATCGTGGTGCAGGAGGCCGGCGGCTCGTACACCGGCCTGGACGGCGTCCCCGGCCCGCACAGCGGCAACGCGGCGGCCTCGAACGGCCTGCTCCACGAGGCGCTGCTGGGGCACCTGGGGCAGTAGCGCACCCCGTCCGGATACGGCCGGACAGGTCGTGGGCGCGCGGAGCGGCGGTGGGCGCGCGGGCGCGCCCCCGACCGCTCCCGGGGGCGCCGTGTGCGCCCCCTTGTCGGGCCCCGCTCCCGGTGCGACTCTGAGAGTCCCCCACTTGTGCGTTTGTGAACCGCCTCGCGGGCGGTCCACCGAGGAGGTGGCTCCATCCATGCTCGTCCGTGACGCCATGAGCACGGTGGTCCTCACGATCGGCCCCGCCCACACTCTCCGGCAGGCCGCCCGGCTGATGTCCGCCCGCCGGGTCGGCGCGGCCGTCGTCCTCGACGGCGACACCGGGATCGGCATCCTCACCGAGCGCGACGTCCTCAACTCCCTCGGCCGTGGCGAGGACCCGGACCGCGAGACGGCCGGTTCCCACACCACCCACGAGGTCGTCTTCGCCGCGCCCGGCTGGACGCTGGAGGAGGCGGCCGAGGCGATGACCCGGGGCGGCTTCCGGCACCTGGTCGTCCTGGACCACCTCGGGCCCGTCGGCATGGTCTCGGTCCGCGACATCATCCGCTGCTGGCTCCCCGCCCACAGCGTGGCGGACTGACCCCGCCCCGCCTCCCCCGGCCGGGTCCACGGGGTGGATGCCCACTCCGCCCCGTTTCGGCCCGCTGTTACCCTGGCCCTCATGAGCGACCTGTTGGAACGGCTGCGCGGACGCGGCTGGCGGATGACCGCCCAGCGCCGTGTCGTCGCCGAGGTCCTCGACGGCGACCATGTGCACCTCACCGCCGACGAGGTCCACGCCCGCGCCGTCGAGCGCCTGCCCGAGATCTCCCGCGCGACCGTCTACAACACGCTGGGCGAGATGGTCACGCTCGGTGAGGTCCTCGAGGTCGCCACCGACGGGCGCGCCAAGCGGTACGACCCCAACGCCCACCGGCCGCACCAGCATCTGGTCTGCGCCGGCTGCGGTGCGATCCGGGACGTCCACCCTGCGGGCGATCCGCTGCGGGACCTGCCGGACGCGGAGCGCTTCGGCTTCACGATCTCGAACGTCGAGGTCACGTACCGGGGCCTCTGCCCGAACTGCGCCGCGGCCTGACCGGCGGCACGGCGACCTTACCGACGAAAGGGCGTTCCGGAAGGAACGCCCTTTTCTCATGCCCGCGACGCGCGACCCGCGACCGCGCCGGGAACGCCGAAGGCCCGGATCGTACGGAGACGATCCGGGCCTTCGGGCTACTGAGTAGCGGGGACAGGATTTGAACCTGCGACCTCTGGGTTATGAGCCCAGCGAGCTACCGAGCTGCTCCACCCCGCGTCGGTGAACACCACCTTACGGGCTTGCCGTGACAGGAGCAAATCGCTTCTACGCCGTGAGCTCCTGGTGCAGGGCCTCGCTGAGTCGCGCCGCCCGCTCGGCGACCTCGGCCGGGCCGAGCTCGACCGCGCGGGCGCACCACTTGCGGCCCTCGGACAGCTCGCCGCGGCGCGCGGCGAGCAGGGCGAGCCGGAGCGCGGCGCGACCGTGCCCGGCCCGGGCGGCCCTGGTCCACCAGAGGGCGGCCTCGCGCTCGCTGCCCTCGCGGGCGAGGAGCAGCCCGAGGTTGAAGGCGCCGTTGCGGCTGCCGGCCTCGGCCGCCTCCCGGTACCAGCGGGCGGCCCCGGTGAGGTCGCCCCGGCCGGCGGCCAGCATGCCGACCCGCACCTGGGCGCGCCGGTGTCCCTGCTGGGCGGCCCGCTCGTACCACTCCTCGCACTCGGTCTTCTGGTCCACGGGGGCGCCGAGGACCACCGGGCCGGGGTCGGGGCGGCGGGCGTCGAGGAGCGTGGCGAGCCGGAAGGCCGCCTCGGGGCTGCCGCCGCCCGCGGCGCAGCGCAGGTGCCGCTCCGCGGTCTGCTCGTCGCCGTCGCGCAGGGCGGCGATGCCGACCTGGAGGGCGGCCTCGGTGTGCCCGGCGGCGGCGGCCCGCTCGTACCAGGCGAGCGCGGCGCGGTCGTCGTCGCGGCCCGCGTGGATGATGCCGAGGTTGAAGGCGGCGTCCACGGAGCCGGCCTCGGCGGCCTTGGAGAACCACGGTTCGGCGCCGCCCGCGTCGCCCGCCTGGAGGAGCAGCACGGCGAGCGCGTTGGCGGCCTCGCGGTGGCCGGCGTAGGCGGCCCGGCGGTACCACTGCTCGGCCTGCGGGAGGCGGTCCTGGGCGGCGCAGAGCAGCCCGAGGTTGTAGGCGCCGTTGACGTCGCCGGCGTCCATGGCGGCGCGGTACCAGCGCTCGGCGGTCTGCTGCTCGCCGCGGGCGGCGTGCAGGGCGCCGAGCGCGTTGGCGGCGTTGCCGTCGCCGTCCTGGGCGGCGCGCAGCCACCAGACGGCGGCGGACTCCTCGTCGCCGGCGTCGCGCAGCAGGAAGCCGAGGGCGCAGGCGGCCTTGGCCTCGCCCTCCTTGGCGGAGCTGAGGTACCAGCGTCCGGCCTCCTTGAGCTCGCCGCGGTGCTCCAGGATGGCGCCGAGGTGCAGTGCGGCCCGCCGGTGGCCCCGGGCGGCGGCCTGCCGGAACCACTGCTCGGCCTCTCCGAGGGGGCCGGTGCCCGCGTCCTCCCCGGTCCGGGGCGAGGCGGTCCCGGGGCGCGCGGCGGGGACGGCGGGGGCGCGGTCGCCGGTCCTGAGGGGGTCGGCCGCGCGGAGCCGGCCCGCCGTGTCGTACGCGAGGCCGACGCGGCCGGTGGAGGCGGCGGGGCCGAGGGCGTGCGGGCCGCGGAGGGTCTCGGTGGCGCGCCGCTCCAGGGCGAGGGCGAGGCGGTACGCGGCCTCGCGGTGACCCTGCTCGGCGGCGGCGCGCAGCCAGCGCTCGGCGCCGACGTCGCTGCGGTGCTCCAGGAGTTCGGCGAGGGCGTACGCCCCCAGCGCGTGGCCCTGCTCGGCGGCCTGGCGGAGCCAGTACTCTGCGGCGGGCTCGTCGCCGCGCTCGCGGTGGTGGCGGCCCAGCGCGTGCGCGGCCGGGGCGGAGCCGGCGACGGCGGCGACGCGCCACCAGCCGGCGGCCTCGTCGGGGTAGCCGCGCTGGTGGAGGAGGACGCCCAGGTTGTTGGCGGCGGCGCGGTCGCCCTCGGCGGTGGCGCCGCGCAGGTAGGGCTCGGCGCCGTCGAGGTCGCCGCGGCGCAGCAGCAGGGCGCCGAGGGCGCTCATGGCGTCGGTGTCACCGCGCTCGGCGGCCTTCCGGTGGCGGCCCTCGGTCTCGGCCTCGGTCTCGGACTCGGTGTCCGGCCCGGCGTCCGGGAGGGTCTCGGTCCGGGCGGCGGTGTCGACGACCTCATCGACGGCCGGCACTGCCTCGATGATCTCGTCCGCGGCATTTCTGGCGTGCCGCTGCACAAACCGCCCTGTCTCCAACAGAGTTGCCCTGTCCCCCATAAATACCATCGTCGCACCACCCGCAACCCGCGCACACCCGGTATACCGCAGCCCTTGAGGTCACCTCAGCGTTTTGTCGACATGCCCACAGAGAGACAAGTCAAACACGAGACACCTCAACTCGCCCCTTCCGTACCGCCCTTCGGTGTCCCCCGTCACCTCGACACGCGACGAGGGCCCGGATCCTTATGGATCCGAGCCCTCGTGTCAGTAGCGGGGACAGGATTTGAACCTGCGACCTCTGGGTTATGAGCCCAGCGAGCTACCGAGCTGCTCCACCCCGCGTCGATGAAGTAACACTATCACGACGCGGGGTGAATCCCGCAGGTCAGCTGCCGGAGCCCTGCTGGGGCTTGATCTTGGCCCCGGCCTCGGCGGCCTTCTCCAGGGCGTCCTGGAGGTCCTCCTGGGCCTTGCCGTAGGCCGCCCAGTCGCCCTTCGCGAGGGCCGCCTCGCCCGCGTCGTAGGCCTCCTGAGCGTCCGCGATGGCCGCCTTCAGGGCCGCGTCCGCCGAGGCGGGCGGCTGCGGGGTGGACGGCGGCTGCTCGGTGCCCGGCGGCGTGGTCGGCGGGGTCGTGCCCTCCACCCCGAAGACCGCGTTGAGGGCGTCCGTGAGGTTGTTCTCGAACACCGTGGTGTCCTTGGTGGTGTCGCCGTCCGGCTGGTCGGCGTCCACGTACGACACCGCGACCTTCTTCAGGAGCGGGTAGAGCGCGTTCCGTCCCTGGGCGTAGACCGGCTCGACGTACAGGAACCCGCCGTCGAGGGGCACGGTGAGCAGGTTGCCGTACTGGATGTCCGAGTCGGCGCCCTTCATGTCGCGGACGAAGGTGGCGACGTCGGGCAGACCGTTGAGCTTGCTCTGCACCTGCGCCGGTCCCGGCACGTCCTCGGTGACCCTGAGGAGTCTCAGCCGGCCGTACTCCTTGCTGGTGGCGTCGGCGTCGACCGCCATGAAGCCGCCCAGGTTGGGCCGCCCGTTGGGGGTGAACGTCGTGGTCAGCGAGAAGCGCTGCTCCGCGTCCCCGGGCATCTTCATGCTCAGGTAGTACGGCGGCACGGCCACGTTGTCCTTGTTGGTCGGGTCGTCCGGCACCTGCCAGGCGTCCGAGCCGCTGTAGAACTGGGCCGGGTCGGTGACGTGGTAGCGGGTCAGCAGCTCGCGCTGGACCTTGAACATGTCCTGCGGGTAGCGCAGGTGCTCCAGGAGGTCCGCGTCGATGTCCGCCTTGGCCTTCACCGTGCCGGGGAACGCCTTCATCCAGGTCTTGAGGACCGGGTCCTCGGTGTCCCACTGGTAGAGGTTGACCGTGCCGTCGTACGCGTCGACGGTGGCCTTCACCGAGTTGCGGATGTAGTTGACCTGGTTCTGCTGGGCGACGACGGCGCGCTGCTGGTTGCCGACGGTCAGCGAGTCGGCCGTGGTGTCGCCGAGCGTGGTCCGCGAGGCGTACGGGTAGCCGTTGGTGGTCGTGTAGGCGTCGACGATCCACTGGATCCGGCCGTTCACGACCGCCGGGTAGGCGTCACCGTCGATCGTCAGCCAGGGGGCGACGGCCTCGACGCGCTGCTTGGGCGTGCGGTTGTACAGGATCCGCGAGCCGTCGCCGATGGCTCCGGAGTAGAGGATCTGCGGCTCGCTGAAGGCCACCGCGTACGCGGCGCGGTTGAAGGCGCTCCCCAGGCTGACGCCGCTCTTGCCCTCGTAGCTGGTGGTCTTCTCGCCGTTCTCCTCGTAGTCCAGCTCCTTCTGGGGGCCGCCCACGATCGAGTACTGGTCGGTCTTCTCGCCGTAGTAGATCTTCTGCTCGTACTTCCCGAGCTCACCGGTGGTCGGGAGGCCCGACTCGGTGAAGACCGGGGAGCCGTTGGCGTCGGTCTGGGTGCCGCGGGCCATGATGGCGCCGTAGCCGTGGGTGTACGTGAAGTGGTCGTTGATCCAGTTCCGCTTCGGGATGCCGCGGATGTTCAGCTCGCGCAGACCGATGACGACGTCCTGGCCCTTGTAGCGGTCCACGTCGAGCGTCGTCGGGAACTGGTAGTACTTCCGCTTCTGCTCCAGCTGCTGGAAGGTCGGCGAGACGATGTTGGGGTCGAGGACGCGATAGGCGGCCGCCGTGTCGGCGTCCGCGCGCAGCTTGTCCTTGGCCTTGACCGTCGACTTGCCCGAGTAGTTCTCCAGCTTGGTCTCGTCGATCGCGTACGCCTTGCGGGTCGCGTCGATGTTCTTCTGGATGTACGGGGCTTCCTTGGCCTGCTCGTTCGGCTGGACCTGGAACTTCTGCACGATCGCCGGGTACAGGCCGCCGATCAGCACCGCGGAGAGGACCATCAGGCCGAAGCCGATGACCGGCAGCTGCCAGGTGCGGCGCCACAGGGTGGCGAAGAAGAGCAGGGCGCAGATGACGGCGATGCAGAAGAGGATCGTCTTGGCCGGGAGGTAGGCGTTGGCATCGACGAACCGCAGGCCGGTCCAGTTGCCGGTGGCCTTGAAGTCGCTGGACTTCACCGCGAGGCCGTACCGGTCGAGCCAGTACGCCACGGCCTTCAGCGCGACGAAGACGCCGAGCAGCACCGAGAGGTGGCCGGTGGCGGCGGCGGTGGCGCGGGCGCCGGGGCTGGTCACCCGCAGTCCGCCGTACAGGTAGTGCGTGATCGCCGCGGCGATCAGGGAGAGCACCACGGCGGCGAAGCCGAAGGCCAGCAGGAAGCGGTACCAGGGCAGGTCGAAGGCGTAGAACGAGACGTCCTTGCCGAACTGGGAGTCCTTCTCGCCGAAGTCGACGCCGTTGATCCACATGAGCCAGGTACGCCACTGGCCCGAGGCGGAGGCGCCGGCGATCAGGCCCACGAGGGCGGTGACCGCGAGCAGCACCCACTTCTTGAAGGGGGCGACGCCCATCCGGTACCGGTCGAGGCTCTGCTGCTCCAGCGACATCGCGCTGAGCGGCGGCCGCAGCCGGTACGCCAGCCAGATGTTGAGGCCGACGACGAGGGCCATGAGCAGGCCGAAGACCGCGAACAGCCCGATCTTGGTCCACAGGGTGGTGGTGAACACGGACGAGTAGTGGACCGAGCGGTACCAGAGCCAGTCCGTCCAGAACCCTGCGAACATCACGAACGCCATGGCCAGGACGGCCAGCACGCCCAGTGTCATCAGCAGGGTGCGGGCCCGCCGGGACGGCCGGCCGACTCTGATCCTTGGCCCGGACGGGCCTCCGCCACGGTCAGGCATCTGGAAAGCCAACGTGCGCCCCTCGGTGTTGATGCGTCGGAAAGCGGGCCCCGCGATCGTAGAGCCCACTGGTGCAACTTACTGAGGCTTTACCTAGTTCCCGTCTCCGGGGGAAGAGGAGGCAGGATATTGGTCATGTCCAACCTTTCCCCCTCGGGCCCGCCGATGGCCTCCAGTCCCCTCACCCGCGCGGTGCTCGAGATCGACGAGTACGCCTCGGGTCTCGGCTGGGACCGCCCCGCCCGCCTCTTCGCCCTCGTCGACACCGCCCGGCTGCGGGCTCAGGCGCCCTCGCTGAAGCTCGGCCAGGACACCACCGCCTACACCCCGATCGAGCAGGAGGAGATCCCGGCGGGCAAGCCGCTGGACGAGTTCCTCGGCACCATCGCCTGGCCGGACGGGGTCGCCGGCTGCGCCCTGACGGTGGAGCGGCTGATGCTGCCGCCGTCGGCGGAGGCCCAGGTCCCCAAGGACCTGAGCGGCGCCGCGCTGAACAAGTGGGTGGCCCGGCACCCGGACCGGCAGGAGGTGCGCATGACGGTGGCCGTGCTGCGGACCGGGGCCCGGGAGGCGGCGATCCGGCTGCGCGAGAAGGACTCGCCGACCGAGGTGCTGACCGGCCCGGACCTGGTGCCGGGGCTCGCCGACGCGCTGGCCGCGACCTTCGAGGCCTGAGCCGTACGGGTACGGGGCCCCGGCCGGGGTCCCGTACCGGTTCAGCCCTTCGAGCAGGTGGGCAGGGACGCCGTGTCGCCCTTGCGGACCTTCTCCAGGGACGTCGTCGCGTCGTCGATGGTGTCGACCTTGATCAGGGTGAGCCCGTCGGGCGTGTCCCCTGCGGCGGTGGCGCAGTTGTCGGCCGGGGTGAGGAAGTACTCGGCGCCCGCGTTCCGCGCGCCGACCAGCTTCATCTGGATGCCGCCGATCGGGCCGACCTTGCCGTCGTCGTCGATGGTGCCGGTGCCCGCGACGAACTTGCCGCCGGTCAGGCTCTCCGGGGTCAGCTTGTCGACGATGCCGAGGGCGAACATCAGGCCCGCGCTCGGGCCGCCGACGTCGGCCAGCTTGATGTCGATGGTGAACGGGAAGACGTGGTCGGTGCCGGCCTGGATGCCGACGATCGCCCGGTCGCCCTCCTCGGACTTCACCGTGGTGATGGCCACCTTCCGGGTGACGGTGGCCTCCTTGTGCGCCTTCTCGGCGGCCGCCGCCTCCTTCGCCGGGACGACGGTGAACACGACCCGGTCGCCCGGCTTCCGCTTGGTGACCTGGGCGGCGACGTCGGCCGGCTCGGTGACCGCCGTCCCGTCGACGGCCTTGATGACGTCACCGGCGTGGAGGGTGCCCTCCGCCGGGGAGTCCTTGACCACGGAGGCGACGACGACGCGGGTGGTGAAGGGGATGCCGAGCTCGTCGAGGGCCGCGACCTTGGCGCTCTCCTGCGACTGGCTGAACTCCTCGGCGTTCTCCTGGCTCGACTCCTCCTCCGTCTTCCCGTCCGGGTAGAGGGTGTCGTGCGGCACGATCACGTTGTCGTGGGTGAGCCAGCCGTAGACCGCCTCGACGGCGTTCATCTTGTAGTCCGCGCTGGTGACCCTGACCGTGGTCATGTTGAGGTGGCCGTCGGTCGGGTAGGTCTTGCGGCCGGAGATCTGGAGGACCGGCTCGCCGCGTGCCTCGCCCAGCGTGTTGACCGTGGGTCCGGGGCTCATCTCCGAGTACGGCACCGGGATCAGGACGCCGGCGATGAGCAGGCAGATCAGGACCAGGGTGGAGGCGAGCATCGTCGCGGTGCGGCGTGGCATGGAACGACAGTACGGGACTCGCCTGTGCGCGCACCCCAGGGGCGGTCCGTCCGCCGGACGGCGATCGGGCCGTCAGGACTCGGCGGAGGCCGGTTCGGGGACCGGGCGGAGCGGGGCGGAATCAGGTGTCGTCGGGTGGGAACGCTCCATGGCGTCCCTGAAGCGGGCGTAGCCGGCGAGCTCGGCCACGTCACCTATGGTCTTGCTCCTCTGGACCCAGCTTCCCCATATCGCCGCTCCGACGACTGCGAAAAGCGGAATCAGCAACCAGGCCAGCGCTGCCATCCCGACCTCCCATCCCCAGTGAGTTGATCAGCAGATTATGCATCTGTGCCAACAACGCTCGGGCCTGGGGGCCGGTTACGCAAATCGGGCGTTCGGCTACGCCGCGTCGGCGCGTCGCCTTGCCCTCGGGGCCGGACATCGTGCGGGGTCTTCCGTCTCGGGGCGAGCCCTCAGCAGGCCCCGGGCCTCCCCCGGCCTCGGGGTGAGCCCTCAGCAGGCCGCCGCCCTCCCCCGGACTTCGTCCGGGGCGGACCCCCAGCCTCCGGGTGACCGCTCAGCAGGCTCCCACCCACTCCTCTGTGCCGTCCGAGAAGGTCTGGTGCTTCCAGATGGGGACCTCGTGCTTGAGGTCGTCGATCAGCTTGCGGCACGCCTCGAAGGCCTCGCCGCGGTGCGGGCAGGAGACGGCCACGACGACCGCCAGGTCGCCCACCTCGAGGTCGCCGACGCGGTGGACGGCGGCCAGGGCGCGGACCGGGTAGTTCGCCACGACCTTCTCCGCGACCCGGCGCAGCTCGTCCCCGGCGCTCGGGTGGCAGGAGTAGCCCAGCCGGTCGACGTCGGCGCCGCCGTCGTGGTTGCGCACGGTGCCGACGAACAGGGTCGTCCCGCCCGCCGCGTCGTCGCCGACGGCCCGGAAGACCTCGTCGACCGAGAGCGGGGTGTCGCGGATGGCGAGCAGCTTGATCGGGTCGTCCGCGGCCTGCTCGCCCGGGTGGTCGTGCGTCGTGGTCATGCCGTCCATGGTGCCGCACGCCGCCGACATCCCGGAATAGCGCTTTCGACCGGTGGACCGGGACCCTCCGTAGGAGGGTCCTACAGGCCGCGCCGCTTCCTCATCTGCCGCACCAGGGCCGCGGTGCCCAGGAGGGCCACCGTCGCGCCCGCGGCGCCCGCCGCCGTGGCGTCCTTGCGGCCCAGCCGGCGGCCCGCGACCGTGTGCCGGCCCTGGACCTCCTCCAGGAGGGCCGCGAGGACCTCCTCGTTGGTCCACCGCGGGCGCCAGCCGGCGTCGTGGAGCCGGCCGACGCTGACCACCCAGGGGTGCATGGTGTAGGCGAGGTCGCCGGCCGGGGACGGGGTGAGGCCGATCCGGTGGAGCCGGGCGGCGGCGCCGAGGGCGACCGCCGAGGGCAGCTCCATGCGGCGGATCCCGGACAGCTCCTCGACCTCCTCCTGCTCCAGCCAGCCCTCGCAGCCGACCGCGAACTCGCCGTCGACCTTCTCCAGGGCCGCGTACTCCAGGGCGCTGACCAGGTCCTCCACGTGGCAGAACTGCCAGGTGGGGCGTGATCCGGCGACGACCAGGAGGCGGGGCGACTCGAAGTAGCGGGTCAGCGCCGTGTCCGTACCGCCGACGAGGACGGCCGGGCGGACCACGGTCACGTTGAGGCCGGGGTGGGCGCGGGAGCCGCGGCGGCCGAGCCGCTCGATCTCCAGCAGGTCGCCGACGCCGGTGGCCTCGGCGGTGGCCCGCAGCTCGGCGTCCTCGGACAGCGGGATGTCGTTGTCCGGCAGCGCGCCGTAGACCATCGTCGAGGTGCACAGGACGACCCGGTGGACGCCGGCCGCGGCGGCCGCCGTGAGGACGGTCTGCGTGCCGCGCACGTTGTAGGCCGTCCGGGCGGCGGAGTCGGTCTCCAGGTCGAGGTCGACGGCGAGGTGGACGACGACGTCGGCGCCCCGCAGCTTCTCCGCGATGGCCGGATCGCGCACGTCGAGGACATGCCAGGTCGCCTCCGGCACCTCGCCGCGCCGCTCGTCGATGGCGACGACCTTCCGGATCTCCTCCGAATCGGCGAGACGCCTGGTCAGCAGGGCTCCGACACCCGTGGCGGCGCCGGTGACCGCGACGACGGGGCCGCGCACGGCGGACCGGGTTGAGTGGTTTCGCGCTCCGCGAACCTGCGGATCTGGGGAACTCACCGACCGACTCCAGAGGTTGTCTTCAGTACGTACGGGGATGACGCGTGCGTACCAGGTGGCGTCCATCCTGCCGCAGGGCACGGCCCGGCGGAGACTTGAGCCCATATCCGACCCGGATGTCTACGCTGGTGTGGTGCAGTGGGCAGTCGCCGCCGGCAGAAGCCGGTGGCCCTAGGAGCCGAGGAAACCTGTGAGTGACACCCCATTCGGATTCGGCCTTCCGCCGGAGGAGCCGGAGGACGGCGACGAAGGCAAGAAGAAGGACCCCACCGGAGGTGGCCAGGGGTCCGGCAGCCCGTTCGGGGCGAACCCGTTCGGCTTCGGCGGCCTGCCCGGCATGGGCGGCGGCCAGGGCGGAGCGGACAATCCGTTCGCGGCGATGTTCGGGGCGATGAACCCGACGGACCTGGGCGCGGCCTTCCAGCAGCTCGGCCAGATGCTGAGCTACGAGGGCGGTCCCGTGAACTGGGACATGGCCAAGCAGATCGCCCGCCAGGTGGTCGCGCAGGGCACCGCCGACGGCGTCAAGGACGCCAGCGTGGGCCCCGCCGAGAAGTCCGCCGTCGAGGAGGCGGTCCGCCTCGCCGACCTCTGGCTCGACCAGGTCACCTCGCTGCCCTCCGGGGCGAACACGGCGGTGGCGTGGAGCCGCGCGGAGTGGGTCGAGGCGACCCTCCCGGCGTGGAAGGAGCTGGTGGACCCGGTCGCCGAGCGGGTCGGCACCGCCATGGGCGACGTGCTGCCGCAGGAGATGCAGGCCATGGCCGGCCCGCTGATCGGCATGATGCGGTCGATGGGCGGCGCCATGTTCGGCCAGCAGATCGGGCAGGCCATCGGCGCGCTCGCGGGCGAGGTCGTCGGCTCGACCGACGTCGGCCTGCCGCTCGGCCCGGCCGGCCGTGCCGCGCTGCTCCCGCTGAACGTGGAGTCGTTCGGCAAGGACCTGAGCGTGTCCTCCGACGAGGTCCGGCTCTACCTGGCGCTCCGCGAGGCCGCGCACCAGCGCCTCTTCGCCCACGTGCCGTGGCTGCGGGCGCACCTCTTCGGCGCCGTCGAGAGCTACGCGCGCGGGATCAAGGTCGACACCTCGAAGCTGGAGGAGGCCGTCTCCCAGCTCGACCCGACCCACCCCGAGCAGCTTCAGGAAGCGCTCCAGTCCGGCATGTTCCAGCCGCAGGACACGCCCGAGCAGAAGGCGGCCCTGGCCCGTCTGGAGACGGCGCTCGCGCTGGTCGAGGGCTGGGTGGACGCGGTGGTCCACGAGGCCGCCAAGTCCCGGCTGACCTCTGCGGACGCGCTGCGCGAGACGCTGCGCCGGCGTCGTGCCACCGGTGGCCCGGCCGAGCAGACCTTCGCCACCCTGATCGGTCTGGAGCTGCGCCCCCGCCGGCTGCGGGACGCCTCGCGGCTGTGGGCCTCGCTCACCGACGCGCGCGGGGTCGACGGCCGCGACGGTCTGTGGGAGCACCCGGACATGCTGCCGACGGCGACCGACCTGGACGACCCGGACGGCTTCGTCCACCGCGAGCACCTGGACTTCTCCGAGCTGGACAAGATGCTCGGCGAGGCCGCCCAGGGCGACCGCGACCCGAAGGACGGGGACGGGGACGAGAAGAAGTGACCCTGCACGACGACGCGGTCCTCGTCCTGAAGGGGTACGAGGGCCAGCCCGAGCTGCGTGATCTGTACCTGGAGCACCTGGCGGCCCATCCGGACGGCATGTACAAGCCGTGCGCGGCCGGTCACCTCACCAGCAGCGCGCTGGTGATCGACCCCTCGCGCGGGCGGGTGCTGCTCACCCTCCACAAGAAGCTCGGCATGTGGCTGCAGATGGGCGGCCACTGCGAGGAGGGCGACGCGACGGTCGAGGCGGCGGCGCTGCGCGAGGCGGCGGAGGAGTCGGGTGTGAGCGGTCTGACGCTGCTGCCCGGCGGCCCGGTGCGGCTGGACCGGCACGCGATCCCGGCGCCCTGCCACTGGCACCTCGACGTGCAGTACGCGGCGCTGGCGCCCGCGGACGCGGTGGAGCGGATCAGCGAGGAGTCGCTGGACCTGAAGTGGTTCGCGTACGACGAGGTGGCCGCCGTCGCGGACACCTCGGTGGTGCGGCTGGTGGAGGGCACCCTGGCCCGCCTGTGACGGCCGGCGGACGAGAGAGGGCCCCCGGATCTTCCGGGGGCCCTCTTCGTTCCGTCCGCGCGCGGTGCGTCAGTTCCAGGCGTTGTTCTGGTTCTGGGCGTGGGCGCCGTGCTGGCCGACGCCGAACTGGGCGGCGGCGCCCTGGCCGATCGCCGCGTTCTGCGGCGGCATGACCTCGCTGGGCTGGACGAGGGCGAAGCCCTGCCCGAGGAAGCTGAGCTCCCAGCCCTCGCCGGTGCTGCCCCGGCGGCTGCGGACGCTGCTGTTGTGCGTCTGGGCCTGCATCTGGACGCGCAGCGAGGTCGACCAGGCGACGATCGCGTCCGCGTCGGCGCTGACGTACTTCTCCGGGGTGACCTGGAGCATCAGCGGCTGGCCCGAGGTCATCAGGGCGACCTTGCCCCGGCCGGTGATGTTGAGCTGGTACTTGCCGGTGCCGGAGACCCCGTACTGGCTGTCGACCGCGATGACCTCGGTGTGGAGGCTCGTGTCGAGCGCGAGCACGTAGGCGCTGTCGACGGTGAGGCCCTCGTGGTCGACCTCGACGACGTGGATGTACTGGGCGAGGTTGGCGAAGTAGACCGTGCCCTGGCCGGAGCAGCGCATCAGGTCGAGGCCCTCGCCGGTGCGGGCGCGGGCCTGCCGCTGGCTGCTGCTCTGGTACTCGCCGTCGAAGTCGACGAGGCCCTGGTAGGCGACCATGGCGCCCTTGCGCGCCAGGATGTCGTCGTGGCCGGTGAGGCTGACCCGCAGGAGCTGCGGGTTCTGGACGACGTACCGCTCCTGGCTCTGCTGCTCGGCGTGGTTGAAAAGCGGGCTCTGCATGATGTGTTCTCGCTCCCCCTCAGCCCCGGACCCGCAGGCGGTCGCTGCTGTCCTCGCTGGGCTGTACGACGACGATGCCCTGGCCCGAGAAGGCCATCTGGTATGCCTCGCCGCTGCCCCGCCCGATGAGGGAGGACGCCTTGAAGCTGCGCTTGCCCTTGACCTTCAGCGTCGGCGACCAGGCGACGAGCGCGTCGGGGTCGACGTAGGTCTCGTCCTCGCCGCGGCCGCAGTCGACGACGATCGGGGTGCCGCGCGAGGTGAGCGCGACCCACCCGGTGCCGGCGATCCCCACGTTGAAGAGGCCCTGGCCGGCGAACTTGGCGAGGCCCTTGACCCGCTCCACGCCCCACTGGAGGTGGGCGTCGAAGGCGAGGAGGTTGCTGCCGTTGACCGAGATCGCGTCGTTCTGGAGGTTGATCACGACGACGTCGGCGCCGTAGTCGGCGAGGTAGAGCAGGCCGTCGCCGGCGCACTTCATGATCGGCGCGCCCTCGCCGCTGGCCCACTCCTTGGCGACCTGGCGGACGGCGGGCGGGTTGGGCTCGTAGCTGATGAAGCCCTCGTAGGCGACCATCGAGCCGGTCCGGGCGTAGAGGTCCTGGCCGGAGGCCATGGCGACCTTGAGCATGGTGCGGCCGTGGTTCTCCATGCGGGCCGCGATGGGGGTCGGGGCATAGCCCGCGAGCTGCTGGTTCATGGTGTCGGGCTCCCTCAGACCTCGTACGGCTGGACGACGATGAAGTTGCCGGGGGCGCCCCGGAACTGGAGGTTCACGGTCTCCCCGCTGTGGCCGGGGAAGGCGTTGCGCCGGAGCCGGACCTGGCTGGACAGGATGACCTGCGAGGCGGCGGACCAGGCGACGACCGCGTTGCAGTCGGCGAAGGTCGTCGGCGTGACCGGCAGGACCACGGGGACGCCGTGGGTCTTGACGATCACGGTGCCGGTGCCCTGGAACTGCATGGTGAACAGGGCGCCGCCGGGGATGCCGTGGCCCTCGATGCGGCGGACCTCGTACTGGAGGGTCTCGTCGAAGGCGAGGACGTTCTCCGCGGAGACGCAGATGGCGTCGCCCTGGAGCTCGATCGGGTGCAGATGGGCGCCGTTCTCGGCGAGGAAGACCTGGCCGCGGCCGGTGCAGCGCATGAGCTGCATCTCCTGGCCGGTGGCGTTGCCGACGATCCGGCCGGCGAAGCCCGCGCCCTTGTAGGAGAAGTCGACCTTGCCCTGGTACATGACCATGGAGCCCTGGCGGGCGAGGACGGGGGTGCCGCCCATGGCCAGGTCCACCCTCATGAGCTGCTGGTTCTGCGGGGTCCAGCGGGCTCCGGTGGCGGTCTCCTTGAACGGGGCGAGCGCGGCGGCGAGTCCGGCGCCGGCCGCGGGGGCGCCCTGCGGCACGCCCTGGGGCGGCATGCCCGGCGGCATGCCGGGCTGCTGCCCGTAGGGGGCGGGCTGGCCGTAGCCGGGCTGCTGGCCGTACGGGGCCTGCGGCGGCTGCTGCCCGTAGGGGGCGCCGTGCGGCGGGGTCTGGCCCGGGATCTGCCCGTAGGGGGCGCCGTGCGGCGGGGTCTGCCCGTACGGCGCGGGGGCGGCCGGCGCGGGGGGCGGCGGCGGCACCGGGGCGGGGGCGAGCGGCGCGACCATGGTCGGCTGGGTGTGCACGGGCTGCGGGGCGGGCGGCGGGGTCGGCGGCTGGGCGCCGTAGCCGGGCTGCGGAGCGCCGTAGCCGGGGGCGGGGGCCGGAGCCGGGGCGGCGGGAGCGCCGAAGGCCGGGGGCGCCGCGGCCTGGGCGGGGGCACCGAAGGCCGGGGCGGCCTGCTGGGGGGCGGCCGGCGGCTGGGCCGCGGGCTGCTCCTCCTCCAGGACCTCGCCGCCGAAGTTCCGCAGCAGCGCTTCCAGGCCACCGTCGAAGCCCTGGCCGACGGCGGCGAACCGCCACACGTCCTTCAGGTAGAAGTCGCCGAGCATCACCGCGCGCTCGGTGGAGAACTCGGCACCGGTGAAGGCGTAGCGGGCGACCTCCTCGCCGCCGGCGACGATCCGGATCCAGCCGGGCCCGACCTGGGACATCTGGCCGTTGCCGTCGATGGTGGCGGTGAAGGCCAGCTTGTGGATCTGCGGGGGGATCCGGTCGAGGGTGACGCGGAAGGACTCGGTGTCCCCGGACTGCGCGCCGAGCAGCTGGATGGACTCCTCGGGCGACTTCGGCTGGTTGAAGAAGACGAAGTACCGGTCGTCCGAGAGGCGCTCGTCGGCGTCGAGCCCGAAGCAACTGATGTCGAAGGTGAGTCCGGGCGCCGCGATCTGCACGCCCACGTACAGATCGGTACCGGCGGTCAGATCACTGATCTTGGCCTTGTGGCCGCGTTGGAATTCCCTGGCCATGCGTAACGACCGTCCCCCATCCCGATGGCGAATGACTCGCGTCAGGCTAACCGCTGCGAACGACATTCAGACAGGGCGGGGCGGTTCCGGTACGGAATCGGGAAATCGGGCCTCAACCCGCGTGATCTTCGTCCGAAGGGTGCGGGAGGCGGTCGCCGGCGACCACTCCTTCGAGGTAGCCGCGGGCCCGCTCGGTCCGCGGGTAAGCCTCCAGGAGCCGCCAGAAATCGGGGCCGTGGCCGGGGACGAGGAGGTGCGCGAGCTCGTGCAGGAGGACGTAGTCGACGACGTACTCGGGCATGGGCTGGAGGCGGTGGGAGAGCCGGATCGAGCCCTCGGCGGGGGTGCAGGAGCCCCAGCGGCTGTTCTGATTGGTGACCCAGCGCACAGAATCGGGGCGGGCCTTCCCGTCGAGGTAGCGGGCGGAGAGGCGGTCGGCCCGTTCGGCCAGCTCGGCGTCGCCGCGGGTGGCGCGGCGCTCCTTCTGCTTCTCCTTCGCGGCGAGCTTCTCCAGCATCACCCCGACCCAGCGGCGCTCCTCGGCCTCCGACATCCGGGCCGGGATGAGGACGATGGTGCGGTCCCCCTCGCGGTACGCGGAGACGGAACGGGTGCGGCGGGCGCTCCTGCGGATCTCGACTGGCACGCCCTCGACGGTACCGGGCCCGTCCGGCGGAATCGCCTGTGTATGACCTACGCGACGTTCCGCCCGTATGACTTTCGGGCGGGCCTGTGGACAACTTTCCGCACCGTTCCGCGGCGTCGTGCAGCCTGGTCCGGGAGAAGACGCGGGGAACGGCGCGGGAACGCGGGGACGGACGGGGGCGGGAATGCATCCGATGGTGAAGCCGGCGCTGCGCCGGGCGTGGCGGAGTCTGACCTGCGTGCAGTACGGGGTGACGCCGGCGCACGCGGTGGTGCTGGACCCGGTGGACGCGGCGACGGGCCGGCTGCTCGGGCTGATGGACGGGACGCGGGGGACGGCGCTGCTGCGGCGGGAGGCGGCGGAGCTGGGGCTGCCGGAGGGGCGGCTCGACGCGCTGCTCGCGCGGCTCGCGGCGGCGGGCCTCCTGGTGGAGGCCGGGGCCGGTCGGCCGGGCCGGGCGGGTCCGGCGGCGGGGGCGGTGGACACGGCGCTGGATCCGCTGCGGGCGGATCTGGCCGCGCTGTCGGTGGTGCGCCCGGAGCCGGACGGGGCGCTGCGGACGCTGGCGGCCCGCCGGGAGCGGCGGGTGGTGGTGCGGGGCACCGGGAGGGTGGGCGCCGGGGTGGCGGCGCTGCTCACGGCGGCGGGCGTCGGCACGGTGGAGGTGGCGGACCGGGGGCGGGTGGAGCCGTGGGACACGGCGCCGGGCGGGCTGCCCGCCGAGGCGGTGGGCGAGCGGCGGCTCGCGGCGGCGCGGCGGCTGGTGGGCCGCTGGGCGCGCGGTCCGGTCTCCGCCCGGCGGAGGGGCACGCGGGCGGGGGCGGGTGACGGGGACGACGGGGTGCCGGTGTCGCTCGTGCTGGTGACGCCCCGGGACGGTCTCGGTGTGCTGTGGCCGGATCCGGTGGCGGCCGAGCCGTGGACGGCGGCGGGGGTCCCGCAGCTGTACGCGGGGGTGCTGGAGGCGACGGGTCTGGTGGGGCCGCTGGTGCTGCCGGGCGGGACGGCCTGCGCCCGGTGTCTCCAGGAGGAGGCGGTGGACCGGGACGCGGCGTGGCCGCGGCTGCTCGCGCAGTGGCGTTCGGGGGCGCCGCATCCCCTGCCGGCCTGCGACGTGACGCTGGCGGCGGCGGTGGCGGGGCTCGCCGCGGCGCACGCGCTGGCCTTCCTGGACGGGGAGCTTCCGGCGAGCACCGGCACCCGCTGGGAGGCGGTGGCCCCGACGCTGGGGTGGCGGTCCGAGCGGCTGGTGCCGCACCCGGCCTGTCCCTGCGGGGCCGCGCGCGGCAGGGTGGGGGTGGGCGCCTCGGCAGCCGGGGAGGCGCGGTCCACAATGGCGGGGCACAGCCCTGCGCGGCACGGCAGTCTGGGAATTGGAGGGGCGCATGTCTGATCTTCCCCGGAAGGCGGTCACCCGGACCGCCAAGTTGGCCGCGTTGCCGCTGGGCTTCGCGGGCCGCGCGACCTGGGGCCTGGGCAAGCGGATCGGCGGCAAGTCCGCCGAGTTCGTCGCCCGGGAGCTCCAGGAGCGCACGGCGGAGCAGCTGTTCAAGGTGCTCGGTGAGCTCAAGGGCGGGGCCATGAAGTTCGGCCAGGCGCTGTCGGTCTTCGAGTCGGCGCTGCCGGAGGAGGTCGCCGGCCCGTACCGGGCGGCGCTGACGAAGCTTCAGGAGGCGGCTCCGCCGATGCCGGTGCGCACGGTGCACGGGGTCCTGGAGGAGCGGCTCGGGGCGGAGTGGCGGGAGTTGTTCCTGGAGTTCGAGGACAAGCCGGCGGCGGCCGCGTCGATCGGGCAGGTGCACCGGGCGGTCTGGCACGACGGGCGCGAGGTCGCGGTGAAGGTGCAGTACCCGGGTGCCGGGGAGGCCTTGCTGTCGGATCTGGCGCAGCTGGGCCGGTTCGCCCGGCTGCTCGGGCCGCTGGTGCCGGGGATCGAGGTGAAGCCGCTCATCACGGAGCTGCGGGAGCGGGTGACGGAGGAGCTGGACTACGCGCTGGAGGCGCGGGCGCAGCGGGCGCACGCCGAGGTCTTCGCGGACGATCCGGACGTGGTGGTGCCGGGCGTGGTGCACCAGGCGGAGCAGGTGCTGGTGACCGAGTGGATGGACGGGATCCCGCTGGCGGAGGTGATCGCGGACGGCGGGCAGGAGCAGCGGGACCGGGCCGGTCAGCTGCTGGCCCGGTTCCTGTTCTCGGGTCCGGCCCGGACGGGGCTGCTGCACGCGGATCCGCATCCGGGGAACTTCCGGCTGCTGCCGGCCGCGGACGGGTCGGACGATCCGTCGGGGTGGCGGCTCGGGGTGCTGGACTTCGGCACGGTGGACCGGCTCCCGGGCGGGCTTCCGGAGATGATCGGGACCTGTCTGCGGATGACGCTGGCCGGTGAGGCGGAGCCGGTGTACGCGCTGCTGCGGGAGGAGGGGTTCGTCAAGGAGTCGGTGGCGCTCGACCCGGAGGAGGTCCTGAAGTACCTGCTGCCGATCATCGAGCCGGCGGAGGCGGAGTCCTTCGTCTTCACCCGGGGCTGGATGCGGACGCAGGCGGCCCGGATCGCCGATCCGCGCTCCCCCGCGCACCAGCTCGGGCGGCAGCTGAACCTGCCGCCCTCGTATCTGCTGATCCACCGGGTGACGCTCTCCACCATCGGGGTGCTCTGCCAGCTGAACGCGACGGTCCGGCTGCGGGACGAGCTGTCCGCCTGGCTGCCCGGCTTCGACCCGGAGGGCTGAGGGCCGGGTTCACCACCAGGAGGAGTCGAGGCGGCCCTCGATGGCGCGGAGGTTGGCGCGGGCGCACGCCTCGCAGAAGTACTGGCGGCGGCCGTTCTCGACGGAGCAGGTCCAGGTGATCGGGAGGGTCTCGGCGGTCCTGCCGCAGCGTGCGCAGGCCACGGTCTCCTCCGCGGCGCGGGGCTCGTTCATCCTCGTGACGATAGCCCGGCGGGGCGCCCGCGGCCGGGCAACGCACCGCGGGGGCCGGTCCGTTCGGACCGGCCCCCGCGGGGACGCCTGGTGGGGCGCTCAGTGCATGACGGCCATGGCCAGCGCGCGGCGGGCGCGCAGCGAGACGCGCTCGGCGCGGCGCTGCATACGCCGGGCGGCGATCAGGCGCGCGGCCTGACGTTCCGCCTCGGCCTCACGCTGTCGCTCGTGCATATGGGCACGGGCCAGGGCTTCTGGGATGAGTTGCATGTCACGGGTCCTGTTCTGACGCAGCGCGGGGGCGCCGGCGGTGGAGAGGTCGGGGGTGGCGGAGCGGACGGGCTCGGTGGCGGGCGTGGTCATCGGGGCCTGCTTCTGGGGATCGTGCGTGAGGGGGTGGTCGATCGTTCCGGTACGCCTGGGGGCCTTGTGGGGTGCCTCCCAGGTGCGGGCGGTCATGCCGCGACCGGGTTCTTGCGCGGACGGCCGCGGGGCCGCTTGCGGGCGACGACGACGCCCTGGACGAAGAGCTCGCCGCCCCAGACACCCCAGGGCTCACGGCGCTCCTTGGCACCGGCGAGACAGGCCGCGACCAGCGGGCAGGTCTTGCAGAGGGACTTGGCGTACTCGACGTCGGCCGGGGACTCGGCGAAGAAGACCTCCGGGTCGTAGGCGCGGCACGGGACGGGGACGCCCAGGTTCTCGATGGCGTCGTCGAGAGCGGTGAGCGATGTGAGGGGGGTCAAGGCGTGGTCCTCCGTGAGGCCGGACGGGGGGAGCGTTTCGGAAGGCGGTACGGACGGGGCGTGCGCTTCGAGTTGCACGGGTGTCTTTTCCTCGTCTGGTCGTTCCGGCCGGTCGGCCGGGTCTTCGGCTGGTACCGGGTTTCTTGTCCCGAGGCCCCTTCGCTCCGTCGTCCCCGTTCGGGGACAAACAGAAGGGCCGCGGATCCCGGGTGGGGTTCCGCGGCCCTGAAGGCGCCGGCCTGATCAGGTCAGGCTGGATCACTCCAGGGTTCGAGCCCACGGAAGGCCCACATCGTGTGGTGCTGCGTCGTCTGCTGCTTGCCGGCACCGGCCGCCGCGAAGCCATAGGCCGTGATTCCGGCCTTGCCCTCTTCAGCCACCCGTGCCTCGGTCGGTCGCTCGTCGCGCTCGATGACGGCCGTGCCGCGACCGGACAGACCGGTGGCGGGCAGACCGCTGCCAAGGAACGCGAAGGCGGAGAGGCCGAGCGAGCAGGCGGAGGCGACCGAGCGATCGGTCATTTTGGCGGTGCTGACGATGGCGTCGAGCTTGCTGCTGACGACATTGCTGCTGATGACGTTGATGTTGCTGATCACTGGAATCGCCTCCTCTCGGCGTCTCGGAGAGCTCGGGTGCGAGCCGGGCTCTCGATGTTTATTTGGACAAGTACAACACGAGACAGGGCTTCATAAGAAGCCGCTGTTGCGTGGTTAAGAACCTATGGGGCTTGACGGGGCAGGCGCAAACTATTTTTCCCACGAGTTTCGATCAGACGTCGTCCGGCTCCTCCGCACCCTCTCCACCCGGGTCCTCACCTGCGCAGATGGCGAGGACGTCGGCTCCGAAGCGGTCCAGCTTGCGGGCGCCGACGCCGGCGATCACGGCGAGCTCGCCGCCGGAGCCGGGCACCCGCTCGGCGATCGCCATGAGCGTCTTGTCGGTGAACACGCAGTAGGCCGGCTGGCCGAGTTCCCGGGCCCGGTCGGCTCGCCAGTCGCGCAGCCGCTCGTACAGGCCCTCGTCCATGTCGGAGGGGCAGTCCTCGCAGCGGAGCAGCTTCATCGCGCCGGCCTCGGTGAGGGTGGTGCCGCAGACCCGGCAGCGGACGGGGCCGCGCGGGCGGCGCCGGGCTCCCTCGCCGGCCCGGCCGGAGCCGCCGCGCTCGATGCCGCCGCCGACGGCGCCGTGGCCGGTGCCGCGGCTGCCGGAGCCGGGGCGCAGGCCCTTGAGGAAGCGGCTGGGGACGCGGCTCGGGCGACCGCCCGGGGAGCGGGAGAGCGCCCAGGAGAGCGTGAGGTGGACGCGGGCGCGGGTGACGCCGACGTAGAGCAGCCTGCGCTCCTCCTCGATCTGCTCGTCCGTCTTGGCGTAGGTGATCGGCAGCATGCCGTCGGTGAGGCCGACCAGGAAGACGGCGTCCCACTCCAGGCCCTTGGCGGCGTGCAGGGAGGCGAGGGTGACGCCCTGGACGGTGGGGGCGTGCTGGGCGGCGGCGCGCTCGTCGAGCTCGGCGACCAGATCGGAGAGGGTGGCGCCGGGGTGGGCGGCGGCGAAGTCGTCGGCGAGCCGGGCGAGCGCGGCGAGCGACTCCCAGCGGTCCCGGACGGCGCCGGAGCCCGCCGGGGGCCGACTGCTCCAGCCGTGGCCGGAAAGCACCGCCCGCACCTGGGCCGGCAGGTCCTCGGCGCCGTCGAGGAGGGTGTCGTTCGCCCCGAAGCGGGCCGCGCCGCGCAGGGCCGCGCCGGCCTCCCGCACCTCCTGGCGCTCGAAGAAGCGCTCGGCGCCGCGGAGCTGGTAGGGGACGCCGGCGTCGGCGAGGGCCTGCTCGTAGACCTCCGACTGGGCGTTGATCCGGTACAGGACGGCGATGTCGCCGGCGGGGACGCCGGCGGCGATCAGGTCGCGGACCCGGCGGGCGGTGCCCTCGGCCTCCCCGGGCTCGTCGCCGTACTCGGTGTAGACGGGCTCGGGGCCGCGCTCGCGCTGCGAGACCAGCTCCAGGCGGTGCTCGGCGGCCCGGCCCCGGGCCTGGTCGAGGAGGCCGTTGGCGAGGTGGACGACCTGGGGGGTGGAGCGGTAGTCGCGGACCAGCTTGACCACGGTCGCCTGCGGGTGCCGGCCGCGGAAGTCCAGCAGGTGGTCGGGGGTGGCGCCGGTGAAGGAGTAGATCGTCTGGCTGGCGTCGCCGACCACGCAGAGGCTGTCCCGCTCCCCCAGCCACAGCTCCAGGAGGCGCTGTTGGAGCGGGGAGACGTCCTGGTACTCGTCGACCACGAAGTGCTGGTACTGGCGGCGGATCTGCTCGGCGATGTCGTGCCGGTCCTGGAGGATGCCGACCGTGAGCAGCAGCACGTCCTCGAAGTCGATCACCGAGCGCTCGCCCTTGAGCTGCTCGTACATCGCGTAGAGCTGGCCGATCTCGGCCGGGTCCCTCGGGGCGTCGCGCCGGGTGCGGGCGACGGCCGCCGGGTAGTCGGCGGGCACGGTCTGGGTGACCTTGGCCCATTCGATCTCGGCGGTGACGTCCCGCAGCTCGTTCCGGTCGAGCCGGACCCGGCAGCGGGCCGCGGCCTCGGCGACGAGCTGGACCTTCCGCTCCACCAGCCGGGGCAGCGGTCCACCGATCGCTTTCGGCCAGAAGAACTGGAGCTGCCGCAGCGCCGCCGAGTGGAAGGTGCGGGCCTGGACGCCGCCCGCGCCGAGCTGGCGGAGCCGGCCGCGCATCTCCCCGGCGGCGCGGTTGGTGAACGTGACGGCGAGCACGCTCGCGGGCTGCAGCACGCCCGCCCGGACCCCGTAGGCGATCCGGTGGGTGATCGCCCGGGTCTTGCCGGTGCCGGCGCCCGCGAGGACGCACACCGGTCCGTGCAGGGCCGTGGCGACCTCGCGCTGCTCCGGGTCGAGCCTGTCGAGGACCGCGTCGGCGGTCTCCGGTACCCGAGGGAAGAGAGAGGAGTGCGTTGCTGCTGTCACTCCGCCATGCTGCCAGGTCGGGCGGGGTCGGTGCGGCGCGTCGTCCACAGGCCGGGGTACGCGGTCGTACCGTCGCATGATCGTCCCGGCCGGGGCGGGGAGCGGCGCAGCTCACCCGGCGGGCGGGAATGGTGGGCCGGGTGCCGTACGTTCTTCCTTCGGCACCGACCCCGAACCGATGAGGAGCGCCTGGCCATGCAGGGCACTGTGACGATGTACAGCACCGAGTGGTGCGGCTACTGCCGCCGGCTGAAGGGCCAGATGGACCGCGAGGGCATCGCGTACACCGAGGTCAACATCGAGCTGGACCCCGAGTCGGCCGCCTTCGTGGAGAAGGCCAACGGCGGCAACCAGACCGTCCCCACGGTGTTGGTCGTCGCCCCCTCCGGCACCGAGTCGGTCATGACGAACCCCAGCCTGGCCCAGGTCAAGCAGGCGCTCTCGGTCTGACGGACCCCGCACAGCGAGGGGCCCCCGCCGGACGCTTCCGGCGGGGGCCCCTCGCTGTGTGCGGGGTCTCAGACGACGTCGCCGGGCTTCGGCAGCGGCTTGCCGTACCAGAGCTCGATCAGCCGGGAGGCGATCGAGATGCCGTACGGCGGCAGGATCTCGCCCGAGGCGAAGCCGGCCTCCAGGTCCGCGCGGGAGAACCAGCGGGCCTCGTGGATCTCCTCGCCGTCCACCTCGATCTCCGGGGAGGTGGCCCGCGCGAGGAAGCCGAGCATCAGGCTGGACGGGAAGGGCCACGGCTGGCTGGCCACGTACTCGACCTCGCCGACGGTGACGCCGGCCTCCTCGAAGACCTCCCGGACGACCGCCTGCTCGATCGACTCGCCCGGCTCCACGAAGCCGGCGAGCGTCGAGAAGCGGCCCTCCGGCCAGTGCACCTGGCGGCCGAGCAGCGCCCGGTCCTGGTCGTCGGTGACCAGCATGATCACGGCGGGGTCGGTGCGCGGGTAGTGCTCGGCGCCGCAGACCGGGCAGCGGCGGATGTGGCCGGCCGCCGCGATCACCGTGCGCTCGCCGCAGCGGGAGCAGAAGCGGTGGAGGCGCTGCCAGTTCTCCAGGGCGACCGCGTGGGTCATCAGGCCCGCGTCGCGCGGCGACAGCAGCATCCCGGCCTCGCGCAGGCCCGCCGGACGCGCCGACTGGTCCATCCGGCCGGGCAGCGAGTCCTTCTGGAGCGCGAAGTACGACACCCCGTCGGTGTCGGTGCCGAGGAAGTAGCGGTGCGTCTCGGTCATCGGCGCCTCGAACGCCGGGGTCATGACCAGCTCGGTGGTGCCGTCGGGGCGGTCGTCGATCAGCACCTGGCCGCCCGACACCACGAAGACGCGGGTGGTCGGGTGGCTCCAGGCGGCCGCGAGCCACGCCTCGTCGAGGCGGTGGTGGGCGGCCCGGTCGACACCGCTCGGGGCGGTGAGCGAGATCGGGCGGTCCGCGAACGCGTTGTTCAAGGTGCTCACAGGTGCTTCCAACTCCCCCGGTTCGGTGACGGTGATGACGGCGTGGGCCCGGCGCTCAGCGCTCGCCGGCCCGCAGGGCGGCGGGCAGGTCGCCCCACAGGTGGGCGGTCGTCTCGACGCCCTTCATGAGGAGGTCGAGCTCGACCTTCTCGTTCGGCGCGTGCCAGCCGTCGGACGGGACCGAGATGCCCAGGAAGAGCACGGGCGCGTCCAGGACGTCCTGGAGGTCGGCGGCGGGTCCCGAGCCGCCCTCGCGCGTGTAGCGGACGGTGGCGCCGTCGAAGGCCCGGCTCATCGCCCCGGCCACCGCCTTCAGGGCCGGGTGGCCGAGCGGGGTGAGGCAGGGGCGGGTGGGGGCGCCGAAGACGATCTCGTACCGGATGCCGGCCGGGACGAGTCCGGCCAGCCACTCGCGCACCAGCGTCTCGATCCGGTGCGGGTCCTGGCCGGCGACCAGCCGGAAGGACAGCTTGAGGTGGGCGGAGGCGGGGACGATGGTCTTGCCGCCGGGGCCCTGGTAGCCGCCTCCGATGCCGTTGACCTCGGCGGTGGGGCGGGCCCAGACGCGCTCCAGGGTCGAGTGGCCGGCCTCGCCGAGGGTGCCGTGCGACCTGGCGGTGCGCAGCCACGCCTCCTCGTCGAAGGGGAGCTCGGCGACGAGCTTCCGCTCGGCCTCGGTGAGCTCGGTCACCCCGTCGTAGAAGCCGGGGATCGCGACCCGCTCGCCGGCGTCGTGCAGGGCGGCGACGATCCGGCCGGCGACGGTGGCCGGGTTGGGGACGGCGCCGCCGAAGGAACCCGAGTGGATGTCCTGGTCGGGGCCGTACAGGTCGATCTCGCAGTCGGCGACCCCGCGCATGCCCGTGCAGACGGTCGGGGTGGTCTCGGACCACATGCCGGTGTCGGAGACGATCACGACATCGGTGGCGAGCCGGCCGGCCCGCTCCTCGACGAGCGCGCGGAAGTGCGGCGACCCGGACTCCTCCTCGCCCTCCACGAGCAGCTTCAGGTGGACGGCGGGGGTCGTGCGGCCGGTCACGGCGAGGTGGGCGCGGACCCCGAGGGTGTGGAAGAACACCTGCCCCTTGTCGTCCGCCGCCCCGCGCGCGTACATCCGCCCGTCGACGACGGTCGGCTCGAAGGGGTCGGTGTGCCAGCCGTCCTCACGGGCGGCGGGCTGCACGTCGTGGTGGCCGTAGACCAGGACCGTCGGCGCGTCCGGGTCGTCGGACGGCCACTCGGCGAAGACGGCCGGAGCCCCGTCGGTCTCCCAGACCTCGACCGTGGTGAAGCCGGTCTCCTTCAGCGCTCCCGCCAGCCATTCGGCGCTGCGCCGCACGTCCCCGGCCCGCTCCGGCTGCGCCGACACGGACGGGATGCGCAGCCACTCCGCGAGGTCGCCGAGGAAGGCGGCGCGGTGCTGCTCGATGTACGCGCGTACGGGGTGGACGACGCTGTCCGGGGTCTCGCTCATGGCCACGAGCCTATCCGGCGCCGGGGGGTGCCCCGCCCAGCAGGATGGCCTCCAGCTCCGCCCGTCCGGGCAGCCGGGCCGGGCGGGCCGTCTCGCCCGTGCGCACGTAGACGAAGGCGGCGGCCACCTCCTCGGGGTCCAGGCCGTGCTGCTCGGCCCAGGCGAGCCGGTACAGCGCGAGCTGGAGGGGGTCGGCGGTGCGGTGGTGGCTGGTCTTCCAGTCGACGATCTCGTACGCGCCCGACTCCGGGTCCCGGTAGACGGCGTCGATCCGGCCGCGCACGACCCGGCCCGCGAGGGTGAGGTGGACGGGGACCTCCACCCGGTACGGGGTGCGGTGGGCGTACGGGGTGCGGGCGAAGGCCTCCTTGAGGGCCTCCAGGTCCCGCTCGTCGACGATCTCCGGCTCGCCCGCGAAGTCCTCGCCGCCGGGGAGCTCGTCCGGGCCGAGGAGGGGCAGCGGCAGCTCCTCGAAGCGGGACTCCACCCACGCGTGGAAGCGGGTGCCGCGGCGGGCGGCGGGCTGCGGGGGCTTCGGCATGGGGCGGGCCAGCTCCTGCGCGAAGCCGTCCGGGTCCTCGGCGAGGCGGAGGACCTGCGAGGCGGAGAGGTACGCGGGGAGGACGACGTCGCGGGTGGTGGCGCGGGCGCGGCGGAGTTCGGCGGTGAGGGCGGTGAGGTCGCGGTCCCAGGAGGCGACGGCGCGGAGCTCCTCCGGGGTGAGCGTCTCGCGCGGGTGCGGGACCGTGCCGAGGGCCTGCTCCGGGTCGTCCGGGAGCCAGAGGTCGTCGGCGTGCGGATCCCCGGGGGCCGGCGGGGCGGGCTCGGGCGGGACGGCGGACCACAGGTGCTGGTGGACCAGTTCGGCGGCCTTCCTGCGTCGCCGGAGCGCGTCCTCGTCCAGCGGGAGGGGCCAGGGGAGGTCGCGGTCCGCCGCGGCCAGGAGGGGGTTCTCGGCGCCCTTCTCC
This sequence comes from Streptomyces sp. NPDC014861, assembly GCF_043081625.1. Taxonomy (NCBI): domain Bacteria; kingdom Bacillati; phylum Actinomycetota; class Actinomycetes; order Kitasatosporales; family Streptomycetaceae; genus Streptomyces; species Streptomyces sp. NPDC014861. The sequence continues at coordinate 73,216 of NZ_JBIBWV010000014.1, read as the reverse complement.
GGCTCCTGCGCCCATGCCTCGATGTCGCCGTGGCCCCGCGCGCAGTGGGCGTACAGCTCGGCCAGGAAGTCCGAGGGGCCCCGGGGCTTCTTCTGGGCGGGGCCCCACCAGTGGGCGGAGGCGAGGAGGAGGGTGCGGGGGCGGGTGAAGGTGACGTAGCCGAGGCGGAGCTCCTCGGTGTGCTGGTGGTCCGTCATCGCGGCCTTGAAGGCCTTCATGGCGGCGGCGTCCCAGGTGTCGAGGTCCGGGAGGGTCTCCGCGTCGCCGCGCAGGGCGTGCGGGAGGACCTGCGGCTGGGAGGTCCAGGACTCGCGGGCGCGGGCGGACGGGAACTGGCCGGCGACCAGCCCGGGGACGGCGACGACGTCCCATTCGAGGCCCTTGGACTTGTGCGCGGTGAGCACCTTGACGGTGTTCTCGCCGCCCGGGAGGGCGTTGTCGAGGCCCTTCTCGAACTGGGCGGCGGTGCGCAGGAAGCCGAGGAAGGCGAGGAGGCTCGCCTCGCCGTCGAGGGAGGCGAAGCCGGCGGCGACGTCGAGGAAGTTGCCGAGGGTCTCGCGGCGGCGGGCGGCCAGCGCGTGCGGGGAGGCGGAGAGTTCGACCTCCAGGCCGGTGACGGTCAGGACCCGGTGGAGGACGTCCATGAGGGGGTCGGCGAGGGCGGCGCGCAGCGAGCGGAGTTCGGCGGCGAGGCGGGCGAAGCGGACCCGGGCCTCGGCGGAGAAGGGCAGGCCGTCCTCGGGGTGGCCGGCGGAGTCGAGGAAGGTGTCGAGGGCGTCGGCGAGCGAGATCACCTCGGCGGGGTCGACTCCCTCGACGGCGGCGGCGAGCTTCTGGCCCGGGTCGGGGTCGGTGTCGCCGCGGTGGACGAGGAGGCGGGCGCGGCGGCCGAGGAGGGCGAGGTCGCGGGGGCCGACGCGCCAGCGGGGGCCGGTGAGGAGGCGGACCAGGTCGGCGTTGGCGCCTGGGTCCTGGAGGACCTCGCAGACGGCGACGAGGTCGGCGACCTCGGGGAGGTGGAGCAGGCCGGAGAGGCCGACGACCTCGACGGGCACTCCTCGGGCGACGAGGGCGGCCTGGATCGCGGGGAAGTCGCCCGCGGTGCGGCACAGGACGGCCATGGAGCCGGGTTCGCGGCCGGTGCGGACGAGGTGGGCGAGGGAGTCGGCGAGCCAGTCGATCTCCTCGGTGTGGGTGGGGAGGAGGGCGATCCGCACGGTGCCGTCGGCCTCGGCGCCGGGGGCGGGACGCAGCGCCTCCACGCCCGCGTGCATCGCGCGGAGCGGGGTGGCGAGGCCGTTGGCGAGGTCGAGGAGGCGGCCGCCGCTGCGGCGGTTCTCGGAGAGGGAGTGGCGGGCGGCGGGGGTGCCGTCGGTGTGGGGGAAGTGGTCGGGGAAGTCGTCGAGGTTGGCGACGGAGGCGCCGCGCCAGCCGTAGATGGCCTGGCAGGGGTCGCCGACGGCGGTGACGGGGTGGCCGGTGCCCTGCCCGAAGAGGCCGGAGAGGAGGAGCCGCTGGGCGACGGAGGTGTCCTGGTACTCGTCGAGGAGGACGACCCGGAACTCGTCGCGGAGCAGGCCGCCGACTTCGGGGCGGGTGGTGGCGAGCCGTGCGGAGAGGGCGATCTGGTCGCCGAAGTCGAGCAGGTCGCGGGAGCGTTTGGCGGCCCGGTAGCGGGTGACGAGTCCGGTGAGCTCGCGGCGGGCGGCGGCGGTCTCGGGGAGCTTGCGCAGGTCGTCGTTGGTGAGCTTGGCGCCGGCGAGGGCGGTGAGGAGCTCGGCGTCGTACGCGAGGAGGTCCGCGGGGTCGACGAGGTGCTCGGCCAGTTCGGCGTCGAGGGCGAGCAGGTTCTCGACGAGGGTCGGGAAGGACTTGGTGAGCGCCGGGTACGGGCCGGGGGCCTCGCGCAGCACGCGCGCGGCGAGCTGGAAGCGGGTGGCGTCGGCGAGGAGCCGGGAGGTCGGTTCGAGGCCGATGCGCAGGCCGTGGTCGGTGAGGAGCTGCCCGGCGAAGGCGTGGTACGTGGAGATGCGGGGCTCGCCCGGAGGGTTGTCGGGGTCGACCGGGTCGGGGTCGGTGACGCCGGCGCGGACGAGGGCGGTGCGGACGCGCTCGGCGAGTTCGCCCGCGGCCTTGTTGGTGAAGGTGAGGCCGAGGACCTGCTCGGGGGCGACCTGTCCGGTGCCGACCAGCCACACGACCCGGGCCGCCATCACCGTGGTCTTGCCGGAGCCGGCTCCGGCCACGATGACCTGCGGGGCGGGCGGCGCGGTGATGCAGGCCGTCTGCTCCGGGGTGAAGGGGATGCCGAGGAGCTCCTTGAGCTGCTCGGGGTCGGTGAGGTGCGCGGTCACCCTGAAGAGGCTAACCGGGCGGTCGGACATTCCCGTCCGGCACCGGCCTCACCTGCGGTTTCGCGGCTCGGGGGCGGGACGGGGCCGGGCGGAGGGGGTCAGGCGGGGGTGCCGGGGTCGAGCCGGGAGAGGTCGACGGTCTCGTCGGCCGGCGGGGCGGTGACCTCCACCGGGCGGTCGAACTCGGAGAGGGTCATGGAGCCGGGCTCGTCGCCGCCGGTCCTGACGACCTCCCGGATGTACGGCCTGCCCTCCTGGGCGACGGAGACGGTGGTGGTCTCGTCGCCGTCCTTCCTGACGAGGGTCGCCACGGGGGTGCCGTCCACCTCGCGGTCGGGGCCCCGGGTGAGGCCCTCGCGGTCCTCCTCGTCCCTGCCGAGGTCGTCGAGGAGGGTGTCGAGGTCGCAGACCTCGCTGAGGTCGCCGCTGCCGGCCTGGCCGGGGGCGATCTTGAGCCAGCGGCCCTGGACGAGCTCGATGACGGGGGCGATCTGGTTCTCGGGGACGCCCTGGGCCGTCATGGAGGTCCGCCAGAAGGACTCGTCGCCCTTCATGTACGTGATGTCGTCGACCCGGCGGAGTTCGGCCCTGCCGTCGTCGACGCCGATGCGGCCCCGGCAGGAGCCCTGGTCGTCGACGGAGAAGTCCACGTCGAGGTCCTGTCCCTCGGTGACGACCTCTCCGGTCATGCGCAGGGAGTCGGCGGAGCGGGTGGCGTCCACGGCCCGGTCGGCGATCGCGGTGGGCGTGAGTCCGTCGAAGGGGTCGGGCGTCGGTGCCGCGGCGGGCCGCGCGGGGCCCTGGGGCGCCGTCGCCGCCCAGGCCGCCGCCGGGGCGGGGCCCGCGACGGCGACGGCGGCGCAGACGACCGCCGCGGCGCGGAGCTTCCGGTGGCTGGACTGGGACCGCATACGAGCCTCCTCGTCCCCCCGGACCCTGTCACCAGGGTGGCCCCACGCGCGCGTGGTCGCTACTCGGCGTGGGTCAGCTGCCGGCGCCGGCCTTCATGAGCGCCTCCAGGTCCATGACCTGGTCGGCCGGCGGAGGCGTGACGGTGAGCGCCTTGTCGTAGTCGGAGAGGGTCATCTCGCCGGGCTCCTCGCCGCCGGTGGCGACGGTGCGGAGGATGTACGGCTTGGCGGAGTCCTTGGCCACGTAGACCGTGTTGACCTCGCCCTTGTCGTCCGCCTTGGACTTGAGGACGACGGCGGGGGTGCCGTCGACGTCGGCGTCGGCCTCACGGGTGAGACCGGTGGTCTTGTCGTCCTTGCCCATGTCGGCGAAGAGCGCCTTCAGGTCGCAGAACTCGCCCATGTCGTCGGAGTCCGAGCCCTCGGCCGGCATCTTCATCCAGCGGCCGTTGAGCAGGGCGGCCATGGCGGCGCCCTCCTCCGCGGAGGCGCCCTTCTCGTCGCCGGAGTTCTTGTAGAAGGCGTCGTCACCCTTGATGTAGGTGAAGCCGCCGGTCCGCATGATCTCGGCCTTGCCTTCGGCGCCCACACCCATGGTGCCCTGGCAGGTGCCCTTGTCGTCGACGCTGAAGTCGATGGCCATGGCCTGGCCGTCGCTCTTGATGTCGCCCTTCATGTGGACCGAGGTGGCGGTCTTGGTCGCCTCGATGGCCTTCTTGGCGATGTCGTCGGCGGAGACGCCCGCGAAGGGGTCGGCGGCCTTGTCGTCGCCCTTGCCGCAGCCCGTGAGACCGATGACGGCGGTGAGACAGATCGTCGTCGCGGCCCAGAGCTTCCGGTTGGCCCTCATGCGCGTGCTCCTCAGCGTGCTCGATGTGCTTTCGGTGTGTTCGAAAGCGAATGTTCACAGGTTCTCTTCACGCAGACCTTATGGGGTGGCGCGCAACGGACGGTGAACGGGGGTGGACAAAGGCTGCGCAAACGGAAATGTGACCCGCGTCACTCGCTCAGTCGACGACCTGGCGGCCCTCGGGCCGGGCGCTGCACGCGGCGCGGAAGGAGCAGGTCGCGCAGTGCTGACCGGTCGTCGGGGTGAAGCGCTCGTCGAGGACGCGGCCGGCGGCGGTCGCGAGTAGGTCGCCGATCCACTCGCCGTCCGGCGGCTGCTGGGCCTGCACCTTGGGCAGCGCGTCGCCGCCCTCCTTCTTGGGCGCGGCCTGGCGGAGCTGGACGAGTTCGGCGCCGCCGGGTTCGGGGCGGCGGCCGTCGAGGACCTCGTCCAGGGCGCCCTCGCGGACGGCCAGCTGGTAGACGGCGAGCTGCGGGTGGTGGGCGACCTCGTCCCGGGTGGGGGCGGACTTCCCGGTCTTGAAGTCGACGACGTACGCGCGGCCCTCCTCGTCGGTCTCCACGCGGTCCATGGAGCCGCGGATGCGGACCTGGTACTCCCCCGCCTCCAGGGTGACGTCGAAGCCGTGCTCGGAGGCGGCGGGGGTGCGGCCGCCGCGGTCCATGACGTGCCAGCTCAGGAACCGTTCCAGGGCCACGCGCGCGTGGCCCTTCTCCTGCTCCGACTTCCAGGGGGCGTCGAAGGCGAGGGCGTCCCAGACCGTGTCGAGCCGGGCCATGAGGACGTCCAGGTCGGCCGGGGTGCGGCCGGAGGCGACCTCGTCGGCCAGGACGTGGACGACGTTGCCGAAGCCCTGGGCCGCGGAGGCCGGTTCGGCGGCCTTGACCTCGCGGCCCAGGAACCACTGGAGCGAGCAGGTGGCGGCGAGGTTCTCCAGAGCGCTCGGGGAGAGCGCGACGGGCCGGTCGCGGTCGCGCAGCGGAGCGGCGGAGCGGGTGGGCTCGTGGAGGCCCCACCAGCGGTCCGGGTGCGCGGCCGGGACCATCGGCTGCCCGTCCTCGTCGGCGAGGGCGGCCAGTTCGGCGAGGCGGCGGGCGGCGGCGTCCCGGAGCGCGGGCGAGGCGTCCGGGTCGACGGTGGTGGCGCGCAGCTCGGCGACGAGCGCGGAGACGGCGAGCGGGCGGCGGGGCCGGCCCGGCACCTCCTTGGGTTCGGCGCCGAGTTCGGTGAGGAGGCGGGAGGGCTGGTCGCCGTCCTCGGCGGGGGCCTTCACCGCGGTGACGACGAGCCGGTCGCGGGCGCGGGTGGCGGCCACGTAGAAGAGCCGGCGCTCCTCGGCGAGGAGCGCGCCGGGGGTGAGCGGTTCGGCGAGGCCGTCGCGGCCGATGCGGTCGGCTTCGAGAAGGGAGCCGCGGCGGCGCAGGTCCGGCCAGAGGCCCTCCTGGACGCCGGCGACGACGACGAGGCTCCATTCCAGGCCCTTGGAGCGGTGCGCGGTCATCAGGCGGACGGCGTCCGGGCGGGTGTGCCGGCGGGTGAGGGTGTCGGCGGCGATGTCCTGGGCGTCGAGCTCTTCGAGGAAGTTGAGCACGCCTCGGCCGCCGAGCCGCTCCTCGGCGCGGGCGGCGGTCTCGAAGAGGGCGCAGACGGCGTCGAGGTCCCGGTCCGCGTTGCGGCCGGCCGGGCCGCCGCGGAGGGCGGCGCGCTCCAGGCGGGCGGGCCAGGGGGTGCCGTTCCAGAGCACCCACAGGGCCTCCTCGGCGGTGCCGCCGGCGGCGAGCAGCGCGCGGGTCTCCTGGAGGAGCCGGCCGAGCCGCTGGGCGCCGCGGGCGTACGCGGGGTCGTGCGCGGTGAGGCGCTCGGGCTCGGCGAGGGCGCGGGCGAGCAGGACGTCGGAGGGGGGCGGGAGCCTGTCGCCCGCGGCGCGGGCCTCGTCGCGGAGGGCGCGGCCGAGCCGCCGCAGGTCCGCGGGGTCGATGCCGGCCAGGGGCGAGGCGAGGAGTTCGAGGGCGGTCTGGACGTCCAGCCACGCGGTCGCCCCGCCGGGCAGGTCGCCGACGGCGTCGCCGGATACGTCGTCGAGCGCCTCGCGGAGCCCGCCGCCGGGCGCGTCCCCGGACGCCTCACCGAGCCCGTCGCCGGGCTCCTCGCCGAGCACCTCGGCGGCCCCGCCCTCGACCTGGCCACCCTCGGCCCGACCGCCCACGACCGAGGCACCCGCATCCGGGCCACCCGCGTCCCGGCCGCCCGCGGCCGACGCGACCGCGCGCAGGGCCAGCAGCAAGGGGGAGACCGCCGGTTCGTGGCGCAGCGGGGTGTCCGCCGCGTCGGTCTCCACGGGGACGCCCGCGGAGGTCAGGGCGCGGCGGAGGGCCGGGAGGCCGGCGCCGGCGCGGGTGAGGACGGCCATGGCCTGCCAGGGGACGCCGTCCTCCAGGTGGGCGCGGCGGAGCAGGTCGGCGATGTTCTCGGCCTCGGCGGAGGCGGTGGGGTACGTGTACGCCTCGGCCCGGCCTCCGTCCCGTACCGGTGCCAGTTCCCGGTGGGCGCGGACCGCGGCCGCGGGCAGCCGGGTCAGCGGCATCCGGCGGGTCAGCTGCCGGGTGGCGGCGAGGAGGTCGGCGCCGGCCCGGCGGGAGGTGCCGAGGACGCGGACGGGGGCGCCGCCGAAGGCGGCGGGGAAGTCGAGGATGCCGTTCACGTCGGCGCCGCGGAAGGCGTAGATCGACTGGTCGGGGTCGCCGAAGGCGACGACCGTGTTCCGGCCGCCGCCGGTGAGGGCGGTGAGCAGCCGGACCTGGGCGGGGTCGGTGTCCTGGTACTCGTCGACGTAGACGGCGTCGTACCCGGGGAGGGTGACCCGCTCGGCGAGCAGGACCGCCCGGTGCACCAGCTCGGTGTAGTCGAGGACGCCCTGGAGGTCGAGGACGTCGAGGTACTCGGCGAGGAAGCCGGCGGCGGCCTTCCAGTCGGGGCGGCCGACGCGTTCGGCGAAGCGCCGGAGCGCGTCGGGGCCGAGGCCGAGCTCGCGGGAGCGGGCGAGGACGGCGCGGACCTCGTCGGCGAAGCCGCGGGTGGTGAGGCAGGCGCGGAGCTCGTCGGGCCAGCGGACCCCGCCGAGCCCGGTCCGTTCGAGGTCGATCTGGCCGGCGAGGAGCTCGCGGACGGCGAGGTCCTGCTCGGGGCCGGAGAGCAGCCGCAGCGGTTCGGCGAAGAGTTCGGCGTCCTGGTGGGCGCGGATGAGGGCGTAGCAGTAGGAGTGGAAGGTGGTGGCCTGGGGCGGGCGCCGGCCGCCGAGCCGGGTGGCCATCCGGTCGCGGAGTTCGACGGCGGCCTTGCGGCTGAAGGTGAGGACGAGGATCCGCTCGGGGTCGGTGCCGCGCTCCATGCGGGTGGCGACGGCCTCCACCAGCGTCGTCGTCTTGCCGGTGCCGGGTCCGGCGAGGACGAGGAGCGGTCCCCTGTCGTGCTCAACCACCGCCCGCTGCGCTGCGTCCAGCTGAGGGGGGTCCACCGGGGCCGGGGCCGTGCGCACCAGCCGGTACGCGCCGGGGGTCCGCTGCCTGCCCGCGCCCGGGTACGGCTGTCCCCGGTGCGGCGGCGTCGGCCGGGTGGTGGAGGAGGAGCTCACGTGGTTGGCCGGTCCTGGTCGATGGTGATGTGGTGCCGGTGCCGCGGGCGGCGCCGGTGACCGCTGGGGGGACGCGGGTACGGGCCCCGGCACGCGCGCGTGCCCGTCTCCGTACCGCGGTCCGTGTCCCCGCCGTGTCCGGCGCCGGGTGCGGCACGCCCGTCGACGGTACGCGAAACCGGGCCGCGGCGGGCCCCGGTCTCCCGGACCGGACGGAGCGGACGGACCGGACCGCCGTCGTCACCGGGGCGGCAGGGGCCGGCGGGGCGGGTGTGAGATCCCGCACGCCCGGCGTCGGCCGGGTGCCGGGGGGTTCAGGCCGGGGCGTCGCCGTCGGAGCCGCCGTCCCACCGGGCGCGGCGCATGTCGACCTTCGGCACGTGTCCCTCGGCGGCCGGGCCGCGCTCGCGCAGCGGGGTGCCCTCGTCGCGGTAGTGGCCGAGGGCGCGCAGCTCGTGGCCGGGGAGCAGGACGCCGTCGGCGCGGACCACCCGCCACCACGGAGCGCCGCCGCCGTAGAGGGACATGACGCGGCCGACCTGGCGGGGGCCGCCCTCGCCGAGCCATTCGGCCACGTCGCCGTAGGTCATCACCCGGCCGGGCGGGATGCGGTCGGCCACGTCGAGCACCGCCTCCGCGTACGGGGGGAGCTCGCTCTCCGCGGAGGCCGGAGGCCGGCCCTCCGCCGGTCCGGAGCCGTCCGCTCCGCTCGGTCCGGTCTGTCCCACGGGTCCCTCCAGGCTCATCCGGCACATCTTGCCTCACCGCACCGACATGGCATCGATGCCTCCGCGGGGCGGCTCTTCGTGCCACCATCGTCCGGGCGGTGACCGGTGATACGAGATCAACAGCGACAGACACAAGCAGAAGTACACGCAGAGACGGACATGGTGATGGGTCAGGACACTCAGCCTCCCGGTGAGGCTCGGCCCGACATGCCCGAGCGGGTCTCCGGCGACGAGCCGCTGCTCGCCGCCCGCGTCCACCGGCCCTCCGATCTGATGCGCCTGCTGGCGGGGCTGCTGGCCATCGCCGTCGTCCTCGCCATCGCCGCCTTCGCCCACGGCACCACCTCGGGTCTCGAACAGGACATCAACAAGGGGGCCGTCGGCGCGCCCGACGTCTTCGTCAAGATCGCCGGTCTGGTCTCGTCGATCGCGATCCTGGTGCTGCCGGTGGCGTTCGCCATCGAGCGGCTGGTCAAACGGGACGGGCTGCGGATCGCCGACGGCGTGCTCGCGGCCGTCCTCGCCCACGGGGTGACCCTGGCGATCGACCTGTGGGTGGCGAAGGCCGCGCCGGACACCATCCAGGACGCGCTGACCCAGGCGGCGAGCGGCGGCGGGCTGACCGACCCGGTGCACAACTACCTCGCACCGGTGATCGCCTACATGACGGCCGTGGGCATGGCGCGCAGGCCGCGCTGGCGGTTCTCGCTCTGGACGGTGCTGCTGCTCGACGCCTTCACCATGCTGGTGGCCGGCTACACGACCGCCTTCTCGATCATCCTCACCGTGCTGATCGGCTGGACGGTGGCCTACGGCACGCTCTACACGGTCGGCTCGCCGAACGTCCGTCCGACCGGTCAGACCCTGCTGGCCGGACTGCGCCGGGTCGGCTTCCGGCCGGTGACGGCGCTGCGGGCCGAGGACGTCCCGGAGACCGCGGAGAGCGGGGACCGGGGCCGACGGTACATCGTGAGCCTGGAGGAGGGCCCGCCGCTGGACGTCACCGTCGTCGACCGGGAGCAGCAGGCGCACGGCTTCTTCTACCGGCTGTGGCGGCGGATCACCCTGCGGACGGTGACCACCCGCCGGTCGATCGTGTCGCTCCGGCAGGCGCTGGAGCAGGAGGCGCTGCTGGCGTACGCGGCGATCGCGGCCGGGGCGAACGCGCCGAAGCTGATCGCCACCTCCGAGCTGGGTCCCGACGCGGTGATGCTCGTGTACGAGCACATCGGCGGGCGGAGCCTGGACTCGCTGGACGACGCCGAGATCACCGACGAGCTGGCGCGGAGCGCGTGGCGGCAGGTGAAGGCGCTCCAGTCGCGCCGGATCGCGCACCGCAGGCTGTCGGGGGACGCGATCCTGGTGGATCGTTCCGGCAGGGTCTTCCTGACGGATCTGCGCGGCGGCGAGATCGCGGCCGGCGATCTGGTGCTGCGGATGGACATCGCCCAGTTCCTCACCACCCTGGGTCTGCGGGTCGGGGCGGAGCGGACGGTGGCGGCGGCCGTGGAGGTGCTGGGCCCCGACGCGGTGGCGGCCTGTCTGCCGCTGCTCCAGCCGATCGCGCTGAGCCGGTCGACCCGGGCCACCCTGCGGAGACTGGCGCGGGAGCGCTCGCAGCGGGAGCGGGAGGCGGTGCTCGCCGCCTCCGAGACGGCGAAGCGGGAGCGGGCGGAGGCCAAGGCGGCGGCCCACGCGGGGCTTCCGGCGCCGGGCGCCGACCCGAAGGCCGAGAAGGCCGAGAAGCGGGCGGACAAGAAGGCGGAGAAGCGGGCGCTCGACGAGGCCCTGGACGAGGCCCGCGAGGAGGACCTGCTGGCGCAGATCCGCCGGCAGGTGCTGCTCATCCGGCCGCAGGCGCCGGTGGAGCCGGTCCGTCTCGAGCGGATCAAGCCGCGGACGCTGATCTCGCTGATCGCGGGCGCGGTCGCCGCGTACTTCCTGCTGTCGCAGATCGCCCGCACGCCGCTGTCCACGGTGAGCGAGGCGGACTGGCGGTGGGTGGCCGTCGCGGTGCTGTGCTCCGCGCTCAGCTATGTGGCGGCGGCGATGAGCCTGCTCGGTTTCGTGCCGGAGCGGGTCGGTTTCTGGCGGACGGTGGTGGCGCAGGTCGCCGGTTCGTTCGTGAAGATCGTCGCCCCGGCGGCGGTCGGCGGTGTCGCCCTGAACACCCGCTTCCTCCAACGCGCGGGGGTACGGCCGGGGCTCGCGGTGGCGAGCGTCGGCGCGTCGCAGCTCTTCGGGCTCGGGGCGCACATCCTGCTGCTGCTCTCCTTCGGCTATCTGACCGGGACGGAGAAGTCGCAGTCGTTCACCCCGTCGCGCACGGTCATCGCCGGCCTGCTGACGGTGGCGGTGCTGGTCCTCGTGATGACGGCGATCCCGTTCATGCGGAAGTTCGTCGCGACCCGGCTGCGCTCGCTCTTCGCGGGCGTGGTGCCGCGCATGCTGGACGTGCTCCAGCGGCCGATGAAGCTGATCACGGGCATCGGCGGGATGCTGCTGCTGACCGGTGTGTTCGTGCTCTGCCTGGACGCGTCGATCCGCGCCTTCGGGCAGGGGAACGTGTCGATCAGCCTCGCGGGCGTGGCCGTGGTCTTCCTGGCGGGCAACGCGCTCGGCTCGGCGGCCCCCACGCCCGGCGGCGTCGGCGCCGTCGAGGCCGCCCTGATCGGCGGGCTCCTCGCGGTGGGCCTGCCCATCGACGTCGCCACCCCGGCGGTGCTCCTCTACCGTCTGCTGACCCTGTGGCTGCCGGTCCTGCCCGGCTGGCTCTGCTTCAACTGGCTCACCAAACGCGGAGCGCTGTAGTCCGCCGTCAGCCGTACACGCCGACGAGGAAGCCGAGCAGCAGCAGCGAGCAGCCGACCTCGACCGCTCCCACCACCGGGACCCTGAGTCCCCGGCCGGGGAGGACGGCGGCGCGGGCGAGGTAGACGGCGAAGGGGACGGCGAGCCACGGGTTCAGGAGGGCCGCCGCCACCAGCGCGACCGCGTGGTAGGCCACCGAGCCCTTCCGGTACGCGGCGGACCTCCGCTCGCGGATCATCGTCTTCACGTACGGGACGGTGCCGGCGAAGTAGAGCAGGCACGCCGCGGCGGGCGCGAGGCCCTGGGCGACGGTGCCGCCGCCGAGCCGGAGCGCGACGAGCAGCATCCCGCAGGCGGGGACGACGGCGACGAGGCCGTTGACGAGCGCCCGTTCCCTGTTGCGGCGGGCGTAGTGGACGTTCACCGCGAGGAAGGGCGCCATCAGGGCCGCGGCGACCCCGAGCCAGGGCTCGGCCACCAGCAGGACCAGTCCGAGGGCGGCCGTGGCGGTGCCGAGGACGAGTGCGGGGCGGGTGTGGCGCGCGGCTGCCCGGGGGTTGCGGGAGGCGCGTCGGAGCCGTACCCGCTGCTCGGCGTGGAAGACCGCGCAGTAGCCGAGCAACCAGGCCACGAAGAGCGGGAGTTGGATCCAGGTCGGGGAGCCGGTCAGGACGCCCGCGAGGTAGGGCACGGCGAGCATCGCCCAGGCCCCGTGCTGGTTCGGTATCCACCGTCTCGGAATGCTCACCGGACCAGCCTCACACACCGACCCCCGGGACAAATGCGGGATTTGGTCACCCCCGTAAGGGACCATCGGCCCCCCTTCGGGCGGTTTCGCCCGACCTAGGCTCAGGCTGCTGAACGCATCGTCGTGAAGGAGCCTGACGTGCAGCAGGAGCAGCCGGACGCCGCCGAGATCCTCCTCCGAGCGGGAAGGTTCTTCTCCCGTTCCGAGGTCTCCGACGACCTGCGGACGGTGCACCGCACCGGTGGCCGCGAGAGCGAGTCCTTCTACCGGGACCGCTGGAGCCACGACAAGGTCGTGTACTCCACCCACGGCGTCAACTGCACCGGCTCGTGCCGGTGGAAGGTGTACGTCAAGGACGGGATCATCACCTGGGAGACCCAGGCCACCGATTACCCCTCCGTCGGCCCCGACCGGCCCGAGTACGAGCCCCGCGGCTGCCCCCGCGGCGCCTCCTTCTCCTGGTACAGCTACTCCCCCACGCGGGTCCGCCACCCCATGGTCCGGGGCACCCTCCTCGCGATGTACCGGGAGGCGAAGAAGCGTCTGAAGGACCCGGTGCTCGCCTGGGCCGACATCCAGCGCGACCCGGTCCGCCGCCGCACCTACCAGCAGGCCAGGGGCAAGGGCGGCCTCGTGCGGGCGAGTTGGGAGGAGGCGGTGGAGATCGCCGCCGCCGCGCACGTCCACACCGTCAAGGAGCACGGCCCCGACCGGGTGGCCGGCTTCTCCCCGATCCCGGCGATGTCGATGGCCTCGCACGCGGCCGGCGCCCGCTTCCACTCCCTCATCGGCGCGCCGATGCTCTCCTTCTACGACTGGTACGCGGACCTGCCGGTGGCCTCCCCGCAGGTCTTCGGCGACCAGACCGACGTGCCGGAGTCGGGCGACTGGTGGGACGCGGCCTATCTGCTGATGTGGGGCTCGAACGTGCCGGTGACGCGCACGCCGGACGCCCACTGGATGACCGAGGCCCGCTACCGGGGACAGAAGGTCGTCACCGTCTCCCCCGACTTCGCCGACAACACCAAGTTCGCCGACGAGTGGATGCACCCGCACCCGGGGACGGACGGGGCGCTCGCCCTGGCGATGGGGCACGTGCTGCTCAAGGAGTTCTTCGTCGACCGCGAGACGCCCTTCTTCGCCGAGTACGTGCGCACCTACACCGACCTGCCCTTCCTGGTCACCCTCCAGGAGACCGGGCGGGGTCTCGTCCCCGGCAAGTTCGTCACCGCCGCCGACCTCGGCCAGGACGTCGAGAACGCCGAGTGGAAGACCGTCCTCGTCGACGACGCCACCGGCCGGGCGGTCGTCCCGAACGGCACCCTCGGGCACCGCTGGGGCACCGGCGGCGAACCCGACTGGAACCTCGACCTCGGCGGCGTCCGCCCCCGGCTCTCCCTCCTGGAGGAGGGCGAGGCCGCCGAGGTGGTGCTGCCCCGCTTCGACGAGGAGGGCGAGGTGCTGCGGCGGGGCGTGCCGGTGCGGCGGCTCTCCGGGGACGGGCCCCTGGTCACCACCGTGTACGACCTGCTGCTCGCCCAGTACGGCGTCGGGCGCCCCGGCCTGCCGGGCGAGTGGCCGGAGTCGTACGAGGACGCCTCGCAGCCCGGCACCCCCGCCTGGCAGGAGACCCTGACCTCGGTGCCCGCGGCCCAGGCGGCGCGCGTGGCACGGGAGTTCGCGGACACCGCCGAGCGCTCGCGCGGCCGCTGCATGATCCTCATGGGCGCGGGCACCAACCACTGGTTCCACTCCGAGACGATCTACCGGGCCTTCCTCGCCCTGCTCACGCTCACCGGCTGCCAGGGCCGCAACGGCGGCGGCTGGGGCCACTACGTCGGCCAGGAGAAGTGCCGGCCGGTGACCGGCTGGGCCACCCTCGCGAGCGCCTCCGACTGGAGCAGGCCGCCGCGGCACATGATCGGCGCCGGCTGGTTCTACCTCCACACCGACCAGTGGCGGTACGACACCCTGCCCGCGGAGTCGCTGGCCTCGCCGCTCGGCGCCGGGCGCTTCGCGGGCATGACGGGCGCCGACTGCCTGGCCGCCTCCGCGCGGATGGGCTGGATGCCCTCGTACCCGACCTTCGACCGCAACCCGCTGGAACTCGGCGCCCAGGACGACCCGGTCGCCGACACGGTGCGGGCGCTGAAGGACGGCTCGCTCGGCTTCGCCGGGGAGGACCCGGACGCGCCGGGGAACTGGCCCCGGGTGCTCAACGTGTGGCGGGCCAACCTCCTCGGCTCCTCCTCCAAGGGCAACGAGTACTTCCTCAAGCACCTCCTCGGCACCCACTCCAACCTCCCCGAGGACGGGCCGCGCTGCACCCCGAGGGACGTGCGGTGGCGGGAGGACGACGTCGAGGGCAAGCTCGACCTGCTGCTCGCCATGGACTTCCGGATGACCTCCACGACGCTGCTGTCGGACATCGTGCTCCCGGCCGCCACCTGGTACGAGAAGCACGACCTGTCCTCCACGGACATGCACCCCTTCCTGCACGCCTTCACCCCCGCCGTCGACCCGCCGTGGCAGGCCCGCTCCGACTACGACGCCTTCCACGCCCTCGCCCGCCGCTTCGGCGAACTCGCGAAGGACCACCTGGGGGTGCGCAGGGACCTGGTGGCGACCGCCCTCCAGCACGACACCCCGGGCGGCGAGATGGCGCAGCCCGGCGGGGTGGCGCTCGACTGGTCGAAGGGCGAGTGCGAGCCGGTCCCCGGGCGCACGATGTACAACCTGACGGTGGTCGAGCGGGACTACGGGGCCGTGGGCGAGAAGTTCGCCGCGCTCGGGCCGCTGGTCGACCGGCTCGGGGTGACGACGAAGGCGATCACCTTCGACGTCGACGAGGAGGTCGCCTACCTGGGCGCCAAGAACGGCCTGGTCAGGGGCGGTGTCGCGGACGGGCGTCCGCGCCTGGACACCGCGCGGCGGGCCTGCGAGGCGATCCTCTCCCTCTCCGGCACCTCCAACGGACGGCTCGCCACGCAGGGCTTCGAGAAGCTGGAGAGGCGCACCGGTCAGGAGATGGCCCACCTGGCCGCCGAGGCCGAGGGCAGGCGCATCACCTTCGCCGACACCCAGGCCCGGCCCGTCCCCGTCATCACCTCGCCCGAGTGGTCGGGCAGCGAGTCCGGCGGACGCCGCTACACCGCCTTCACCGTCAACACCGAGCACCTCAAGCCCTGGCACACCCTCACCGGCCGCCAGCACTTCTTCCTCGACCACGACTGGATGCACGAGGTCGGCGAGTCGCTGCCCGTCTACAAGCCGCCGCTGGACATGCACCAGCTTTATGGGGAGCCGGAGTTGGGGTCGAGCGACGGGCGCCAGGTCGCCGTGCGGTACCTCACCCCGCACAACAAGTGGGCCATCCACTCCCAGTACCAGGACAACCTGTACATGATGACGCTCGGCCGGGGCGGGCAGACGGTCTGGATGTCGCCGCGGGACGCCGAGGCCATCGGGGTCCGCGACAACGACTGGATCGAGGCGGTCAACCGCAACGGCGTGGTCACCGCCCGCGCGATCGTCTCCCACAAGATGCCCGCCGGCACGGTCTACATGAACCACGCCCAGGAGCGCACGGTCGGCGTCCCGAGGACCGAGAAGACCGGCCGCCGCGGCGGCATCCACAACTCGCTCACCCGCGTGATGCTCAAGCCGACCCATCTCGTCGGCGGCTACGCCCAGTTGACCTGGGCCTTCAACTACCTGGGCCCGACCGGCAACCAGCGCGACGAGGTGACGGTCATCCGCCGCCGCGACCAGAAGGTGGAGTACTGACCCATGCGTGTCATGGCACAGGTGGCGATGGTGATGAACCTCGACAAGTGCATCGGCTGCCACACCTGCTCGGTCACCTGCAAACAGGCGTGGACCAACCGGCGGGGCACCGAGTACGTGTGGTTCAACAACGTCGAGACCCTCCCCGGGCAGGGGTACCCGCGCCGCTGGGAGGACCAGGAGCGCTGGAAGGGCGGCTGGGAGCGGACCCGCTCGGGGCGGCTGCGGCTGCGGGCCGGCGGGCGGCTGAAGCGGCTCGGGCAGATCTTCGCCAACCCGGAGCTTCCGGAGCTCGACGACTACTACCAGCCGTGGACGTACGAGTACAAGAACCTCACCGAGGCACCCGCCGGCGACGACCTGCCGGTCGCCCGGCCCGTCTCCCAGCTCACCGGCGAACCCCTCGACAAGGTCGAGTGGGGTCCGAACTGGGACGACAACCTCGGCGGCGCCCCCGAGCACGGGCCGAAGGACCCGCTGGTGGAGAAGGTCCGGGCACAGGTCGGCGAGAGGATCCGCTTCGAGTTCGAGCAGAGCTTCATGTTCTACCTGCCCCGGATCTGCGAGCACTGCCTCAACCCGGCGTGCGTCTCCGCCTGCCCCTCCGGCGCCATGTACAAGCGCGAGGAGGACGGCATCGTCCTCGTCGACCAGGACGGGTGCCGGGGCTGGCGGATGTGCGTCACCGGCTGCCCCTACAAGAAGGTCTACTTCAACCACGCCACCGGCAAGGCCGAGAAGTGCACCTTCTGCTTCCCGCGCGTCGAGGTCGGCATGCCGACGGTCTGCTCCGAGACCTGCGTGGGCCGCATGCGCTACCTCGGCGTGATGCTGTACGACGCCGACAAGGTCGCCGAGGCCGCCGCCGTCGAGGACGAACACGACCTCTACCCCGCCCAGTTGGAGTGCTTCCTCGATCCGCGCGACCCGGCCGTGGCCGCCGCCGCGCGGGCGTCCGGGATCACCGAGGAGTGGCTGGACGCGGCCCGGCGCTCCCCCGTGCACGACCTCATCGCCACCTATCAGGTCGCGCTGCCGCTCCACCCGGAGTACCGCACGATGCCGATGGTCTGGTACGTGCCGCCGCTCTCCCCGGTCGTCGACGCGGTCGCCGCCACCGGCAGCGACGGCGAGGACGCCGGGAACCTCTTCGGCGCGATCGACGCGCTGCGGATCCCGGTGGAGTACCTGGCCGAACTGCTGACCGCCGGTGACACCGTGCCCGTCGAGGCCGTACTGCGCCGGATGGCGGCCATGCGCTCCTACATGCGGGCGGTCAACCTCGGCGAGGAGCGGGACGAGGGCGTCGCCGCGGCGGTCGGGCTGACCGGGCGGGAGATGGAGGACATGTTCCGGCTGCTGGCCATCGCCAAGTACGAGGACCGGTACGTGATCCCCACGGCGGCCCGCGCCGACGCGCAGGCGCTCGCCGACTCCCATCCGCTGGAGCCCGACGCGGGCTGCCCGGTCTCCGACCAGGCGGCCGGAGACAGCCGGGTCCTGCTCAACCTGAGCCGCACGAGGAGGAGTTCATGAACCCGGACACCGTGGTGCGGCTGGTGGCGGCGCGCTGCCTGACCTACCCGGACGAGAGCCTGTACGCCGAACTCCCGCTGATGCGCGGCGCCGTGGCGGACGTGCCGGGCGCGGAGGGAATACGGGACTTCCTCGGGCACCTGGAGCGGACCCCGCTCCTCGACCTCGCCGCGCACTACACGGACACCTTCGACACCCGCAACCGCCACTGCCTGCACCTCACGTGGTGGACGGACGGCGACACCCGGCGGCGCGGGCTCTCCCTCGTCGGGATCAAGCGGACCTACCGCGAGTACGGCCTGGAGTTCGACAGCGACGAGCTGCCCGACTTCCTGCCCGCCGCCCTGGAGTTCGCCGCCCTCCACGAGGAGCCCGGGACCGTGCTGCTCCAGGAGCACCGGGCCGGCCTGGAGCTGCTGCGGCTCGCGCTGGCCGCCGCCGGCACCCCGTACACCGGCGTCCTGGAGGCGGTCTGCGGCACCCTGCCCGGGCCGTCCCCGGCGACGAGGGAGGAGGCCAAGGAGCTGGCCCGGTCCGGGCCGCCGCGCGAGCTCGTCGGACTCGAACCCTTCGGCCCGGGCGTCGAGCTGCCCTGGCCGACCACGCACCGCGCCGAAAGGACCCCGGTCTGATGGATCTGCTGCTGTGGGGCGTGCTGCCCTACGTCTCGGTGGCCCTGCTCGTCGCCGGCACGGTCTGGCGCGGGCGCCACGACCGCTTCGGCATCACGACCCACTCCTCCCAGCTGCACGAGTCGCGGCTGCTGCGGATCGGCTCGCCCCTCTTCCACTTCGGGATGCTCTTCGTCGTCCTCGGGCACGTGGTCGGGCTGCTGATCCCGATGGAGTGGACCGACGCGCTCGGGATCAGCGACCACGCCTACCACCTGATGGCCGTCTCGACCGGCGCCGTCGCGGGCACGGCCGCCGCCGCCGGCATCGGGATCCTCGTGTACCGGCGGGCGCGGGTGCCGGCGGTGCGGAAGGCGACGCTGGGGAGCGACCACCTCATGTACACGGTGCTGCTCGGGGCGATGGCGCTCGGGATCCTCGCCACCGTCCTCAACTCCACCGGCGCGACCGACGGTTACAACTACCGCGAGGGCATCTCGGTGTGGTTCCGCTCGCTCTTCGCGCTCAGCCCCGACTGGGGGCTGATGGCGGGCGCGCCGCTCGCCTTCAAGCTGCACGTCCTCTTCGGCTTCGCGCTCTTCGCGCTCGTCCCGTACTCGCGGCTGGTGCACATGTTCGCGGTGCCGGTGCGGTACCTCTTCCGTCCGTTCGTCGTCTACCGGCGCCGGCGTCCCGGCCCGATCGCCAACCGGGCGTCGAAGCGCGGCTGGGAGCGGGTGTGAGCACCGCGCCGAGGACGCTCGTGCGCCGGCCCCGCCGGCCGGTGGGCGAACGGCCGTTCCTCGTCATCTGGGAGGCCACCCGGGCCTGTCCGCTGGCCTGCCTGCACTGCCGGGCCGAAGCGGTGCCCGACCGGCACCCCGACGAGCTGGACGGCCCGGCGGCCCGCCGCCTGATGGACCAGATCGCCTCCTTCGGGAAGCCGGCACCGCTCTTCGTCGTCACCGGCGGCGACCCCTTCCAGCGGCCCGACCTCGCCGCGCTCGTCGCGTACGGCACCTCGCTCGGGCTGCGGGTCGCGGTCTCGCCGTCGGGGACGGCGACCCTGGACCGCGACCGCCTCGCGCGGATCCGGGACGCCGGGGCGGTCGCCCTCTCGCTCTCCCTCGACGGGTCGACCGCCGCCCGCCACGACGCCTTCCGCGGGGTCCCCGGCGTCTTCGGCCTCACCCTCGACGGCTGGCGGACCGCCCGCGAGCTCGGCCTGAAGGTGCAGATCAACACCGCCGTCGGCCGGCACAGCCTGCCCGACCTCGCCGACATCGCCGCGCTCGTCCGGCGCGAGGGCGCCATGCTCTGGTCCGGTTTCCTGCTGGTGCCCACCGGCCGGGCGGGCGCGCTCGACGCGCTCACCGCCGCCGAGTGCGAGGACGTGCTGCACTTCCTGTACGACCTCGGGGCGCGGATGCCGGTGAAGACCACCGAGGGCCACCACTTCCGGCGGGTCGCCCTCCAGCGGGCGGTGCTCGACCGGCGCGGCGAGCGGCCGGACCTCGGCCCGCTGCACGCGCGGCTCACCGCGCGGGCCGGCGAACTGGGCCTGTTCGAGGGGGAGCGGCGGACCGCGCGCCGCCCTCCGATGGACGTCTCCTCCGGGCGCGGCTTCGTCTTCGTGTCCCACACCGGGGAAGTGCATCCGAGCGGCTTCCTGCCGCTGTCGGCGGGGAACGTGAAGGAACGCGAACTGCCGGAGGTCTACCGGGAGTCGGAACTCTTCCGGTCGCTTCGCGACCCGGAGCGGCTCCGCGGCGCGTGCGGGGCCTGCGAGTTCGCGCGGGTCTGCGGGGGCTCGCGCTCCCGGGCGTACGCGGTCACCGGCGACCCGCTCGCCGCGGACCCGTGGTGCGCCTACCGGCCGGGCTCCTTCCCCCATCAGGACGAACTCCGGGAGGTCCTGGCATGCGCCGGGTGATCGTGATCGGCGGCGGCATCAGCGGCCTCGCGGCGGCGTGGTCGCTGCGCGGGCGGGCCGAGGTGACCGTCCTGGAGGCCGGCGACCGGATCGGCGGCAAGCTCCGCACCACCCCGCTGGCGGGCGTACCCGTCGACGAGGGCGCCGAGTCGCTGATGGCGCTGCGCCCCGAGGCCGTGGAGCTGGCGGAGGCGGTGGGCCTCGGCGGGGACCTGCGGGACCCCGCGCCCGGCCCGGTCACGCTGTGGAGCCGGGGCGCGCTGCGGGCGCTGCCGCCCGGGCACGTGATGGGCGTGCCGCCGGATCCGGGGGCGCTCGACGGCACGGGGCTGCTGTCGGAGGCGGGCCTGGCGCGGCTGCGCGAGGAGGAGGGGCTGCCGGCGCCACCGCTGTCGCCGGACGGGGACCCCTCCGTGGCGGAGTACCTGGCCGGGCGGCTCGGCCGGGAAGCCGTCGACCGGCTCGTCGAACCGCTGCTCGGCGGGGTGTACGCGGGCGAGGTCGACCGCCTCTCGCTGCGCTCCGCGCTCGGGCCGGTGGCCGCGCTCGCCGGGCGGGGCGGCTCGCTGCTCGCGGCGCTGCGGAACCGGCCCGCCCGGCCGCCCCGCGCGGCGGTGCGCGGCGTGGTCGGCGGCACCGGGCGCCTCCCGGCGGCGGTCGCCCGGGAGTCCGGGGCGCGGATCGTCACCGGCACGCCGGTCACCGGGCTGCGGCGGGCGGGAGGCGAGTGGCGGGTGACGACGACGACCGGCTCCCTGGCCGCCGACGCGCTGGTCCTCGCGCTCCCCGCCCACGCGGCGGCGCCGCTGCTCGCGGGGCTCGCGCCGGAGGCGGCGGAGGCGCTCGGCGGGATCCGGCACGCGGACACCGCCGTGGTGGCGCTGGCCTTCCCCGCGGGTACGGAGGCGGCGCTGCCGCCCGGGAACGGCTTCCTCGTCCCCGCGGTCGAGGGCCGCACGATCAAGGCGGCGACGCTGCTGTCCCGGAAGTGGGCGTTCCCGGCCGGCGGCCCGTGCGTCGTCCGCGCCTCGCTGGGGCGGGCGGGCGGACCGCCGGTCCTGTCCGCGCCCGATCCCGACCTGGTCGCGGCGGCCCTCGGGGACCTGCGGGCGGCGGTCGGCCCGCTGCCCGCGCCCGTCGCGACCCGGGTCAGCCGCTGGGCCGCCGGCCTCCCGCAGTACGACACGGGTCACGCCGCCCGGGTGGACCGCGCGCGCACGGCCGTCGCGGGGCTCCCGTCGCTGTTCCTGTGCGGGGCGGCGTACGAGGGCGTGGGCGTGGCGGCCTGTGTGGCGTCGGGGCTGCGGGCGGCGGGAGCGGCGGCGGACTCCTTCTGAACCGGGCCCGAAGCCGGGCCTGAACCGGGCCTGAACCGGGCCTGAATCGGGCCTGAATCGGGCCTGAATCGGGCCCGAAACCGGGCCTGAATCGGGCCCGAAACCGGGCCCGAACCGGGCCTGAACCGGGCCTGGACCGGTGACCGCCGGGTCCCGGCGCCGGGACCCGGCGGTCACCGGAGCCGCGTACGCGTCACGCGCGGCCGGTGGCGGCCCGCGCCCGCGGGGCTGCCGGGGCGGGCTCGGCGGTGACCGGCCCGGGAGCGCTCGCGGTGGGCGCCCGCCGCCCCGCGAGCCGGCAGCCGAGGCAGTCCGGGTGGCCGGTGCCGGCCGCGGTGTCGCGGACGCGCCAGTCCCACTGGTCCGGGGGGCGGGGACCGGAGGGCTTGCCCCAGCCGGCGAGGTGCAGCAGCCAGGTGACGAGGGCGGCGGCGGCGAGGAGGGCGGTACCGAGCCCTCCCGCCGCGGCCGAGCCGAGGCAGAGGGCCAGGCCGAGGGCCGCGCAGCCGAGGGTGGCGAGGGCGGTTCCGGTCCAGCCGGCCAGGGTGTGGCCGAGGTCGACGTCGCCGTGTGCGCTCATGGAGGCTCCTTGGGGTGCGGGAGGGCAGGATGAGGACGAGGCTCGCCCGAGATCTTTTATCTCACGAGCTAAGTATCTTAGACCGTAAGGAGTATCTGGGTGCAGGGCAAGAGCCGGCCTCCGGCCACCGCCGCCGAGGCGATCTCGCGCATGGACACCTATGTGGCGCTCGGCCTGATCGGGCAGCAGGAGGTGGCCCAGGCACTCGGCCTGAACGTGACCGACCTCACCTGCCTCGGCCATGTGCTCGGCGCCGGAGCGGAACCGCTCTCCGCGGGCGACCTCGCCGAGCGGGCCAACCTGACCACCGGCGCGGTGACCGGCGTCCTCAACCGGCTGGAGAAGGCCGGATACGCCCGCCGGGTGCCCGACCCCGGCGACCGCCGCCGGGTCCGCGTGGTCGCCGACCCGGCCGCCGTCACGCGCCTGACCGAGCTGTACCAGCCCTTCTACGAGCGGCTCGGCCAGATCTTCGCCCGCTACTCGCCCGAGGAGACCGCTGTGATCGCGGACTGGTTCACCCAGGCCGCCGAGGCGGCCCGGGCCCACCTCGACACCCTCCGCGGCCGCACCGCGCCGGAGGGGGCCGAGTAAGGACTGTCCCGACGGGAGCACGGCGACGGGGCTGTGGCGACGGGCTTCTGGGGACGGGGCGGTGAGGACGGGCGTACGGCGGCGAGGCGCGGTCCGGCGGGTCCCGGATGCACCCGCTTGGGCGTGCGTCACGGGCGGGCGCGGGCGGCGGGCCCGAGCATGGGGGCATGCCGATCTCCCCCGCCCGCGCCACCGCCCTCCTCACCGCCTCCGCCGTCCTCTGCCTGACGGCCGGCTGCTCGGACGACGGCGACGACAGCCCCGCGGCCGCCCGCCCCACCGGCAGCGGCGGCCTCCCGGCGCTGACGGAGCAGCAGCTGGAGTGGGACACGTGCCCGCCGCCGTCCGCGGCGGAGGGCGGCGGCTCCGCGCCGACGCCGCTGCCCGGCGGCACGCCCTGGGAGTGCGCGTTCCTGACGACCCCGCTCGACTGGTCGAAGCCGGAGGGGGAGACGATCGAGCTGGCGCTGATCCGGGCGCGGGCCGAGGACAACGCCCGCCGCATCGGCTCCCTCGTCTTCAACTTCGGCGGCCCGGGCGGCTCCGGAGTCACCGCCCTGCCGGGGTTCGCCACGGAGTACGAGACCCTCCGCTCCCGCTACGACCTCGTCTCCTTCGACCCGCGCGGCGTCGGCCGGAGCGAGCCGGTGGAGTGCATGACGGACAAGGAGCTGGACGCCTACTACGCGCTGGACTTCACCCCGGACGACCTGGCGGAGGAGCGGACGCTGTCCGACGCGCAGAAGACGTACGCGGCGGGCTGCGAGAAGGACTCCGGCCCCGTCCTGCCGTACGTCGGCACGGAGAACGCGGCCCGGGACATGGACCTGCTGCGGCAGGTCCTCGGCGACGACAAGCTGCACTACTTCGGCATCTCGTACGGCACGGAGCTCGGCGGCGTCTACGCCCACCTGTTCCCGGAGCGGGTCGGCCGGGCCGTCTTCGACGCGGTCGTCGACCCGGACGCCGGCGTCGAGGACGGCGCGCTGGGCCAGGCGAAGGGCTTCCAGCTGGCGCTGGACAACTTCGCGCAGGACTGCGTGGACCGGGGCGACGAATGCGCCCTGCCGGGTGCGACGGTCGCCGAGGTCGAGGAGGGCGTCACCGATCTCCTCGACTCGCTCGACGAGAAGCCGATCACCGGCATCGGCAGCCGGAAGCTCACCCAGACCCAGGCCACCAACGGCATCGCCCAGGCCCTGTACTCGAAGGAGTTCTGGCCCTATCTGGAGCAGGGCCTGGAGGCCGCGGACGGCGGCGACGGCGCCCTCCTGCTCGCCCTCTCCGACTCGATGAACGGGCGCGGCGAGAACGGCAGCTACAGCAACATCCAGGCCGCCAACGCCGCCATCAACTGCGTCGACTTCAAGGAGCGCTACACCCTGGGCCAGGCCAAGGAGCGGCTGCCGCAGTTCCGCGAGGCGTCCCCCGTCTTCGGCGACTTCATGGGCTGGGCGCTGTCGAGCTGTTCGCAGTGGCCGGTGCCGGGCGCCTGGGACCACCCGGACGTGTCGGCGCCGGGCTCCGCGCCGATCCTGGTCATCGGCAACACCGGCGACCCGGCGACCCCGTACGAGGGGGCCCGCGCGATGGTGCAGGCGCTCGGCAAGGGCGTCGGCGTGGAGCTGACGTACGAGGGCGAGGGCCACGGCGCCTACAACGGCGGCAACGCCTGTGTGAAGAAGGCCGTCGACGGCTACCTCCTCGACGGCAAGGTCCCCGCCTCCGGCACGGTCTGCAAGTAGCGGACCGCACCGCCCGCGAGGACGCGGAACCGGGCCCCCTAGGATGAAGAGCCGGTCTCGATCCCAGGGGGTCCCCCATGCGCATACGCCGGCACCTGACGGCCCTCGCCGTCGGAGGGCTCCTGGTCACCGGCTGCACGGGGACGGACTCCCCGGCCGCCGCGCCGACGCCGGGACCCGCCTCCGACGCCAAGCCCGCGCCCACCTCCGGCACCCCCGCGCCGGGCGGCCCCTCCCTCCCCGCCTCGCTCACCGGCCAGCGTCCCGACTGGAAGCCGTGCGAGGGGGACGGGGCCGGCGCCGACTGGCGGTGCGCCACCGTGAAGGTGCCGCTGGACCACGCGAAACCGTCGGGCGCCACGCTCCCCGTCGCGCTGATCCGCAAGGAGGCGACCGACCGGAAGGAGCGGATCGGGTCGCTGCTCTTCAACTTCGGCGGGCCCGGCGGCTCCGGCGTGGACATCCTGCCGCAGCTGTCCGGGGAGTACGGGGCGCTGAACGAGCGGTACGACCTCGTGGGCTTCGACCCGCGCGGCGTGAGCCGCAGTTCCGGAGTCGTCTGCCGCACCGACGCCGAACAGGCGGCGGCCGAGACCCGCGTCGACGCCACCCCGGACACCCCCGCCGAGGAGGCCGCCTTCCTGGAGGACGCGGCCTCCTTCGGGGCCGGCTGCGCCCGCCGGTCCGGGGCGGTCATCCCGTACACCACGACCACGGCCACCGCCCGCGACCTCGACCTGATCCGGCGGGTCCTCGGCGACGAGAAGCTGCACTACTTCGGCATCTCGTACGGCACCCAGCTCGGCGGCACCTACGCCCACCTCTTCCCCCGGAACACGGGCCGGCTGGTCCTGGACGCGGTCGTCGACCCGACCAGCGACACCGTGGGCCACGCCCGGCACCAGACGGTCGGCTTCCAGCGGGCCCTGGACAGCTACCTGAAGAGCACCGGGCGGACGCCGGAGGCCGGCACGGAGCGGATCACCCGGCTCCTCTCGGAGCTCGACCGGCGCCCCCTGGAGGTCGGTGACCGGCGGCTCACCGAGGGCCTCGCGGTCACCGGCATCGCGGTCACCCTCTACGCGGAGTCCAGCCGGCCGCTGCTCACCGAGGCGCTGGAGGCGGCCGAGGCCGGGGACGGCGGCCCGCTGCTGCGGCTCGCCGACGCGTACAACGACCGGGACGAGCAGGGGCGTTACTCCACCCAGTCGCACTCCCAGCGGGCGATCTCCTGCGCCGACTCCAGCGAGCGCCCGACCGCGGCGCAGGCGAAGGCGCTGCTGCCGGAGTTCCGCCGGCTCTCCCCCGTCTTCGGCGCCTTCCTCGCCTGGGACACGGCCGGCTGGTGCGCCGACTGGCCGGTGGCGGGCGAGGCGAGGACCCCGGCGGCGTCCGCGCCCGGCGCGGCCCCGGTCCTCGTGGTGGGGACGACGGGAGACCCGGCGACCCCGTACGAGGGCGCGGAGCGGATGGCGCGGGAGCTCGGCGAGGGCGTCGGGATCCTGGTGACCAACAAGGGCGAGGGGCACGGCGCGTACGGCACCTCGGCGTGCGTGACACGGACGGTCGACGCGTACCTGCTCGACGGGAAGGTGCCCGCGTACGGCACGACCTGCGGGTAGCCGGGACGCGCGAAGGCCCCGGACCGTCGCACGGTCCGGGGCCTTCGTCGCACCGGCTAGTAGACCGGCTTCTCGGGCTCGATCTGGTGGACCCAGCCGATCACGCCGCCGCCGACGTGCACCGCGTCCGCGAAGCCCGCGGACTTGAGCACGGCGAGGACTTCCGCACTGCGGACACCCGTCTTGCAGTGCAGGACGATCCGCCTGTCCTGCGGGAGGTCCTGGAGGGCGGTGCCCATCAGGAACTCGTTCTTCGGGATCAGGCGCGCGCCGGGGATCGAGACGATCTCGTACTCGTTCGGCTCGCGGACGTCGATGATGTCGATGTTCTCGCCGTCGTCGATCCACTCCTTGAGCTGCTTCGGAGTGATCGTGGAGCCGAGCGCCGCCTCCTGGGCCTCCTCGGACACGACGCCGCAGAAGGCCTCGTAGTCGATGAGCTCGGTGACGGTCGGGTTCTCGCCGCAGACCGCGCAGTTCGGGTCCTTGCGGACCTTCACCTGGCGGTACTGCATCTCCAGGGCGTCGTAGATCATCAGGCGGCCGACCAGCGGGTCGCCCACGCCCGCGAGGACCTTGATGGCCTCGGTGACCTGGATGGAGCCGATGGACGCGCACAGCACGCCCAGGACGCCGCCCTCGGCGCAGGAGGGGACCATGCCCGGCGGCGGGGGCTCCGGGTAGAGGCAGCGGTAGCAGGGGCCGTACTCGGACCAGAAGACGGACGCCTGGCCGTCGAACCGGTAGATCGAGCCCCAGACGTACGGCTTGTTCAGCAGCACGCAGGCGTCGTTCACCAGGTAGCGGGTGGCGAAGTTGTCCGTGCCGTCGACGATCAGGTCGTACTGGCCGAAGATCTCCATCACGTTGTCGGCCTCGAGCCGCTCCTCGTGAAGGATCACGTTCACGTACGGGTTGATGCCGAGCACGCTGTCGCGCGCCGACGCCGCCTTGGAGCGGCCGATGTCCGCCTGGCTGTGGATGATCTGGCGCTGGAGGTTCGACTCGTCGACCTCGTCGAACTCCACGATGCCGAGCGTGCCGACACCGGCCGCGGCCAGGTACATGAGGGCCGGCGAGCCGAGGCCGCCGGCGCCCACACAGAGCACCTTGGCGTTCTTCAGCCGCTTCTGCCCGTCCATCCCCACGTCGGGGATGATCAGGTGGCGGGAGTACCTGCGGACCTCGTCTACGGTGAGCTCGGCAGCCGGCTCGACCAGGGGTGGCAGCGACACGGGGACTCCGTTGGTCGGTATGTCAGTACGGTTGTTCTCCCCGTAACACTGCCACGCCCCTCCTCATTCCGAGACACCCGGTCCGATACGCGAGACGATTTCGTCCCAGTAGCCGGGCAGCGAGTGGAATGGCGCACTTTGTCCCGCGGCCCCGCCCGGCCCGCCGGGGCGGTCGGTGAAGAAGATCGTGCCCGCGCCCTGCCAGCGGGCGATCCGCAGCGCCTCGTCGAGGTGGGTGCGCGGCACTCCGTGGACGAGGTGCGCGAACTTCCCCTCCGGGTACTCCGCCGTCCACTCCGCCACCTGCGACCAGCGGTAGTCCGCCCAGGCGCCGGAGAAGGTCACCAGCTGGTCCGCCGCCTCCGCGTAGCCGGGGTACGGGTGGCTGCCCTGGCCCAGGACCAGGTGGGCGTCCCCGCCGAGGAGGGCCGAGAGGGTGCTGGTGGCCCTCCTCACTCCGGGCAGGTCGGTCCGGTCCGTGGGGCAGCGGTCCAGGTAGAAGCCGCCGACCCGGTACCAGTCGAGGTACCGCTGCGCCTGTGAGACCAGCTCGCCGAAGGGGCGCGAGCCGTGCGCCAGGTCGAGGTGCCCGAGGACCCTCACCCCCGCGTGCCGGAGGCGTCCCGCGGTGTCCAGGCAGTGCGGGTCGGGACGGCTGCCGGGACCGTCGGCGACGTTGAGCACCGCCCAGTGCACGGGGGTGCCGGGGCGGGTCAGTTCGGCCCATTCGACCGGGGCGAGCAGCGGATGGGCGTAGCCGGGGGCGCCGACGCCGAGCGCCCGGACGGTGCCGGTGGCGGTCAGATGCGACACGCCGCCTCCATCCAGATGTCGGCCAGCGACTCCTCCAGGTTGATCCGGGGGCGCCAGCCGAGCCGGTCCCTGGCGGTGCGGACGTCGGCCTGCTGCCAGGGGCCGCAGCCGTCGGGGTACGGGAAGGGGGCGGAGGCCAGCTGTTCGGCGATGGTCGCCTCGGAGCGCGGGGGGCCGATGACGGGCCGCTGCGGGACGCCGTGCGGGGCGTCGACCTCGTGGAGGTTGCCCGCGTAGCCGGCGACCCGGGCGAGGACGGCGGCGGCGTCCCGGAGCCGGACGGCCCGTCCCGTACCGATGTTGACGACGCCCTGGGCGGCGGAGAGGGAGGCGGCGTGCACGGCGCGGGCCACGTCCCTGACGTCGACGAAGTCCCGCTGCACGCCGAGGCCGCTGAGCTTGAGCTCGCCGTCCCCGGCCTGCATCGCCCGGCGCATGGCCTCGGCGAGCCGGCCGAGCGGGGAGCCGGCGGGGGTGCCGGGGCCGACCGGGGAGAAGACCCGGAGGACGACCGCGTCGAGCCCGGAGCCGAGGACGAGTTCGGTGGCGGCGAGCTTGGAGACGCCGTACGGGCCTCCCGGGCGCGGCACGGCGTCCTCCGCGGTGGAGGAGCCGGGCTGGCTGGGCCCGTACTCGGAGGCGCAGCCGACCTGGACGAGCCGGGCGCCGCAGCCGCTGCGGCGCAGGGCCTCGCAGACGGTGGCGACGGCGACGGTGTTGTGCCGGGTGAGGTCGCGGGCGCCGCCGCGGGTGGCGCCCGCGCAGTTGACGACCACGCCGGGGTGCACGGCGTCCAGGAAGCGGGTGAGCGCGCCGGGGCTGCCGGAGGCGAGGTCGAAGCGGACGTCGGCGTCGTCGCCGCGGCCGAGGGCGGTGAGGTGGACCGCCGGGTCGGCGAGCAGCCGGTCGGCGACGAAGCGGCCGATGAAGCCGTTGGCTCCGAGCAGTAGCACCCTCATCGTGCGGCCCCTTCGTGCCGACCGGCCGGTGCTGGGGAGTGAGGGGTCATGGTCTGGTTTCTCCTTGAGGGTGGTGAGTCGGGGGCCGGGCGCCCGCGGCGTCGGCTCCGCGGGTGCCTCGGGTCAGGGGGTGGTGTGGGCCGAGGCCCGGGTGAGGGCGCCGGTCGCGTGGGCCAGCAGGCCGAGCGCGGCGGCGCCGCACACGAGTGCGGGGAGTGCGCCCGGGCCCCAGGCGCCGACGGCGGTCCGCACGGGGAGGGCGAGCGCGTCGAAGCCGGGGAGCGGGAGCCGGGCGGCCAGCACGCTCGCGAGGCCGAGGGCTTCGGCGGCGCAGGCGGCGGCGAGGGCGGCGGCGGCGGTCTCGGGGTGTCCGTGGACGGTGAGCAGCCGGGCGAGGAGGAGCAGGAGGCCGAGGGCGAGCGCGCCGGCGGTGAGTCCGGTGAGCGCCAGCAGGGCGGTGAGGGCGGCGAGATGGAGGAGGACGGCGGCCAGGAGCCACGCGCGCGTGCCGGCGGCGAAGTCCGCGAGGCCGCGGCTGTCGGCGATGCGCCGCCGGGCGCGGCCGGCGAAGAGGTGGGCGCACCAGGCGGCGGGGGCGACGGCGAGCGCGAGGCCGAGGAGCGGGGTGGGATGGAGGTCCCAGGCGCCGTCGGGTCCGCCGGCGAGCACCTGCTCCAGGAGCCCGTCGCCCGCGACGGCGTACGCGAGGAGCCACAGGATCCAGAGCCGGGCGGCGGGCGCGGGGACGGCGGCGCGCAGCGGCCCGCGCCGGACGGCGAGGACGAGCGCGCCGGCCAGCCCGAGCGTCCCGGCGGTCGCGGCGGCGAACCGGGCGGCCCCGTCCAGGTGGAGCAGGGCGGGCACCAGGAGCGCCGCCGCGGCGCCGGGGGCGAGCGCGGCGAGTGCCCACGGGGTACGGGGCGCGGGGGCGTCCCGCGGGGGCGTGGCCTCCTGGTGGCCGCGGGGCACGCGCGCGTACAGCTCCTCGGCGAGGGAGAAGACGTCGCGGTGGCGGTAGCGGGCGGCGGTCCGGTCGGTGAACCCCTGGGCTTCGAGCCCGGCGGCGATCTCCAGCGGGTCGACGGCGCGGGCGCACAGCTCCCGGTGCCGGTGCATGAGCACCTTGACGGGGTCTCCCGCGCGGCGGGCCCTGCCCGCGGGAGCGGGCGGGGCGGCGGGTGGGGCGGCGGGCGGCGCGACGGGCGCGGGCGGCTCCCCCCAGGCCGCCCCGGGCCCGGGCGCGACGGCCCCTCCCGTGGTGGGGTCCTGGGGTACGGGCGGCGGGGAGGCGACGGCGGGGCCCGCGGCGACCGGCTCGGGGGCGGACACGGGTTCGGGCGCGGGGGTGGGTGCGGGTGTGGGTGTTGGCGCAGGCGTTGGCGCGGGGGCGGGTGCGCGCCCGGTCCCGTCGGCGGGCTCGGCGGTCGACGGCTCGGTCTCGGGCCAAGGCTCCGCGCCGGACGCGCCCTCACGTCGGGTCCCCGGCTCGGGCCTGACGTCGGCCTGAGGCTCGGCATCGGCATCGGGCTCGACATCGGTTCGAGGCTCCGCGCCTGTACCGGTCCCCGCCGGGGAGGGCGCCACCGGCTCCGGGTCGGTGGCGGTCGCCTCCGCGTGCCCTTCCTCGGGCACGCGCGCGTGCGGGGTCGGACGGGGCGGGCCGAAGGCGGAGAGGAGGTCGTCCAGGGCGGACGGGCCGGGGGTGGGATCGGGGGTCGCGGACGGCGGGTCCGCGTGGAGGTCGAGGGCGGGGAGCGGGCGGGCGGCCCCGGGGGCTATCGCGGGCGGCGCGGGCTCCGCGTCCACCGCGGGGGCGCCGAGGAGGGCTTCGGAGCGGGCGTCCCAGGCTCCGGGGCTCGTCGGGGCGGCGGGGCCGCGCATGGGGGTGCCTCCTTCAGGCATCGGGGGCTCCTGTGCCCGCGGCGACGGCCTTCGGCGCCCAGCTGCCGGGGAGGTGCGCCTCGGCGGGGTGGGCGAAGGGCACGTCGGACCCGGCGCGGTGGCGGACCGGGGCGTGGGAGAGGAGTTCGAGGTAGATGCCGCGGAACGCGGCGAGGTTCTGGTCGACGGTGAAGAGCTCCAGTGCCCGCGCGCGGGCGGCCGCGCCGAGCCGGTACCGGCGCTCGGGGTCGCTCAGCAGCGCGTGGCAGGCGTCCGCGAGCGCGCGGGGGTTGCGCGGGGGGACGACGAGCCCGGTGCCGCCGATGATCTCGACCACCGCGCCGACGTCGGTGGAGACGGTGGCGCGGGCGCAGAACATGGCCTCGACGAGGCTGGCGGGGAAGCCCTCGACGGTGCTGGAGAGGACGACGACGGCGGCGGAGGCGTAGACGTCCTCCAGGGTGGGCGCCTCGGGTCCGCCCAACTCCTCGAAGGAGACGGGGTTCTCGCCGACGGCGTGGGCGCCGGCGGCCTCGTCGGGGAAGAGCTGGGCGGCGAGCGCGGCGCACTGGGCGAGGTAGGCGCAGGGTTCGGTGGCTCCGTCGGGTGCGCCGGCGTCGGCGGGGACGGACACGATCCGCAGCCGGGCGTCGGGCCGGCGGGCGCGGAGTTCGGCGAAGGCGTGGAGGAGGGCGACGAGGTCCTTGGCGGGTTCGACGCGGCCGATCCAGACGAGCGTGCCGGGCTCGCCGCTCTCCTCGTCCTCGCCGACGTCGGCGAAACGCTCGGCGGGCATGCCGGGGTGGACGGTGCGGACCCGGTCGCGGTCGGCGCCGAGCCGCTCCTGCCAGCGGCGGGCGTGGGCGTTGCCGGGGGTGAGGAGGGCGGCCTGGCGGTACGTCTCGCCGGCGAGGCGGCCGTGGAGGGCGGCGAGCAGGGTGCGCAGGGCGGTGGAGGCGTCGGAGGTCCCGGTGCCGGGCCGGGCGAGGTAGTGGGAGCGGAGGCCGACGCCGTACTCGGTGACGAGGAGCGGGGTGCCGAAGAAGCGTTTGGCCAGCAGGCCCGGGAGGGCGACGGGGCCGCCGGCGGTGGCGTGGCAGAGGTCGGCGGCGCCGAGGGCGGTCTCGTCGTACCAGGCGAGGGAGAGGGGGCGCAGGGCCCGCTCCAGGTGGTCGGCGAAGGCGAGGTGGTCGCGGAGTCCCGCCGCGGCGGCGGCGCGGCGGGCGCCGGGGGCGCGGCAGGCGCTCTCCAGGAGGCGGACGGCGTCGTCGGAGCGGAGCGCGCCGGGCAGTCCGCCGGTGTCGCGGGCGAGGTCGGCGAGGGCGCCGAGGCCGGTGGCGAAGGAGTCGGCGGCGGCGCCTTCGGCGGGGCGCGCGGGGTCGGCCTCGGCGGCGAGGCCGGTGGCGAGGGCGTGGAAGCCCTCGGCGAAGCGGCGGCGGTCGCGGCGGCCGTAGGCGCGGCGGCCGGCGCGCTCGGGCGGTCCGGCGGGGAGGGCGCCCGCGCCGGTGGCGGCGACGGGGCGGGCGTGGGGAGGCAGCGGGCCGGTGGGGAGGGGGCCGCCGACGGCGTACAGGTCGAAGTCGTGGGAGGCGAGGCCGCGGACGAGCCGCTGCCACCACGCGCCGGTGTCACCGGTGGCGCACGGCTTGCCACCCTCCGTGAGCAGTCCGATCCGCACGAGCACCCACCCCCGGTCCTTTTCGACGGCGCCCACCGGTCCCGTCGGTGGTGCGCGCTGCTCGGCGGGAGTCCCACGGCGGGATTCCCGCAGCGGGTAGAACGTAAGCGCAGGGAGCGGCGGCGCGACGGACGGTTGTCCGCCGCACCACCGGAAGGGGTGAATGCACGTAACTTTCCCACTCCGGTCGCGTTCGGTCGCGATACGCGGCGGAGGACGGCGGGCAGCCGGTTCTCGGCGGCGCCGGGCCCCGCGCGAGAGCACGGACGGAGGGCGCGCGGCTCAGGGTCTCCCGCGTGAACCACGCCCGGGGAAAGGGAATTGCGCGGACGCGGGAAATCACCGGAAGAGGGGAACACGGTGAGGGGCGCGCCCGCGTGAATGCGGGCACCGCCGGGAAAACGAGAACCCGCGACGGAGGGCGACCGACCGGCACCCGAGCAGGTGACGAAAGGACGACGGAACGACGCCCGAGCCGATGGCGAAAAGGGCGACGGAACGGCACCCGGGCCGACGGCGAAAGGGCGACCGGACGACACCCGGGCCGACGGCGAAAGGGCGACCGGACGACGCCCGAGCCGGTCACGGCGGGCCCGGCCGCCGACACCCCCGAGCCGGTTCACCGAGGCGCCACCGCCGACGCACGTGCGACACGGGCCCGCCGACCGCATCCCGGGACGTACGCCTCAGGATGCGGACCGCGGCGATCAACTCCCGGGGTGCACCCAAGGGTTGGGACGGCAGGCCACGCCGTCGATCTCCAGGGACTTCGTCTGCTGCTGCATCACCGGCGCCAGTGCGCCCGGCGTCCGGCACGTCACGTGGTTGTGGCCGAGCCGGTGCCCGACCTCGTGGTTGATGAGCATCTGCCGGTAGGCGTGCATCGCCTTCGGGCCGAAGGTCTCGGAGCCCTGCGCCCACCGGAAGGCGTTGATCATCACGCGCTCGGTGGAGGCCGAGTCGCAGGAGACGTTGTCGACGGTGGTGTCGAGGCCGGACTTGGCGCACCACTTGCCGGTGGTACCGGGGCTCGCGAGCGTGATGACGAAGTCGGGCTCCCCGCTGGAGATCCGCTCGAAGGTCATCGCGCCCTGACCGGCCCAGCTGCGCTTGTCGTTGAGGGTCTGCTGGACGGCCCGCGCGAAGAGCCCGGCGTCGAGCCCGAGGCCCTTCTCGACGTCCACGCGGTAGCGGTACTTCTGCCCCTTGCCCGGCGCCTTGTCGAGCCCGGGCACCGCCTCGAAGTCACCGGAGCCGCTGAGCTTCGGGTCGATCGGGAACTGGTGGGTCATCAACTGCTCGTACGTGGGCGCCGGCTGCCGCTTCACGGGAGCCGGTTCCGCCGGCCCGACCCGCTCCTCGGAGCGGGAGGCGGAGTCCTCCGAGGCCCGCTGGGCGGGCTCCTGCGCGGCGCGGACGGCCGGGGCGCCGTCCTCGCGGTCGGCGACCTGCCCCGCGACGACGATCGCGAGGCAGGTGGTGACGGCGGCGGCGGCGATGCCGGTGAGGGCCCGCCCCTTGCCGCCTCTGCCCGACGTCTCGTCCTCGTCCGCGCCCTCGGCGTCCGCCGCGGGCGCGTCGGGCCCGTCCGGCGGTGCCGCGGCGACCCGGCGGGGGGCGGGGACCTTGGAGGGACCACCGGTGGTGGGCCCGTACCGCTCGGGCGCGGACCGCACGCCCTCCTCGTGCGCGGGATGCCCGCCGCGCACCGGAATGCCGTGGGCGGGCGTGTGCTGAGCCCCGTGCGCGGGCGCGTCGAAGACGGGGGTGCCGTGGGCCGGGGTCCCTGGGACGGGGGTCCCGTGAGCAGGCGTCCCGTACACCGGCGTGCCGTGGGCCGGGGTCCCGTACCCGGAGCCGCCCTGCCCCGGCGCGGCGCGGCCAGGACCGCCCTGCCCGGGCGTCCCGTACGCCTGGGGGGTCCCCTGCGCGGGGGTGCCGTGGCCGGGGAAGGGGACGTGGCCGCGTGCGGCGCCCGGGGGCGTGCCGTACTCCGGCCGGCCGGACTCGGCGGCCCTGCGGCGCCGGCCCGTGCCCGTCCCCGTGCCGCCGTCCACGACGGGCGTGCGCCCGGTCTCGGCCGCCTGCGGACGC
The DNA here is from genome assembly GCF_043081625.1 of Streptomyces sp. NPDC014861. Taxonomy (NCBI): domain Bacteria; kingdom Bacillati; phylum Actinomycetota; class Actinomycetes; order Kitasatosporales; family Streptomycetaceae; genus Streptomyces; species Streptomyces sp. NPDC014861. The sequence continues at coordinate 38,779 of NZ_JBIBWV010000014.1, read as the reverse complement.
CCGGCGTCCCTCACGGGCGCGCGCCCGGTGTCGCCCGCCGAGGGCACGGGCCCCTTGCGACTATGTCGTCCCACCCCGGGTTCAGCTCCCGTCGTGCCGTGCGTCGTGTTCCGCGATCAGCTCCCGCGCGGCCGCGGCGACCGTCTCGGGGTACTCCATCATCGCCACGTGTCCGGCGTCGGGCAGGCTCAGCAGCCGCGAGCCCCGGAAGGCGGCGGCGGCCCTGCGGGCCATCCGGTACGAGACGAGCCGGTCACGGCCGCCGTAGACGAGCAGGGTCGGAGCGAGCACCCGCTCCGCCTGCCGCCACAGGCCGTGCTGGCCGCCGAGAGTATAGGCGTCGACGATTCCGCGCGAGGACCTGGCCATCGCGTCCCAGAAATAGGGGAGTTCCAGCCGGCGCTCCATCTCCTCGACGGCGTGCCGCAGGCCCTCGTCGGTGACCTGGCCGGGGTCCCCGTAGCAGAGCGAGAGGACGCCCCGGACGCGCTGCTCGGCGGTCCAGTCGCGGGAGACGCGGGCGAAGAGTCCGGCGACTCCGGGCACCGCGAGCAGCGCCGTCGGCCAGGCGGTGCGCTGGGCGCGCAGCTCGGGCAGGGCCGGCGAGATCAGGGTCAGGGTGCGGACCAGGTCGGGCCGGACGGCGGCGACCCGGGTGGCGACGGCGCCGCCCAGCGAGTTGCCGAGGAGGTGGACCGGGCCGCGCCCCGAGGCGTCGAGCAGCCGGATCACCGCGCGGGCGTGCCCGGTGACCGAGTAGTTGCCGTCGTCGGGCGGCGGGGAGACGCCGAAGCCGGGCAGGTCGACGGCGTCGCCGTCGACGAGGTCGGCGAGGTGCGGCATCAGCGCGGACCAGTTCTGCGAGGAACCGCCGAGGCCGTGCACGTACAGCGCGGGCGGCAGGCCGGGGCGGGTGCCGGGCCGGGAGCGCACGGTGAGGGTGAGACCGGGGAGCGCGACGGAGCGGAGCTCCTCGCCGTCGGCGATCCGGACGGCGCGCGGACGCGGCGCCGGCGGAGCGGTGTCGGCGGTCCGGGTTTCCGGCAGCTCGGTCGAGGACATGGCCGCAATATTACGAGACGATCACGCGGGCTCGGGTGTGGGTGCGGTCACAGGCGCGCGTGGCGTCCGCGGGGGCCTCCGTTCGCCCCCGGCGGAGGCGGCTCGGGTGCGGGGGGACGCCGGTGCTCCTACGCTCGTAGGGAGGGCCATCCGCGCGGGCGGCCGTCCGCGCGCGGGGAGGACGGGAAGGAATCGCATGACTGTCGATCCGTCCGAGCCGGACACGTTCCCCGAGGAAGAGGACGCCGTGCTCGACGAGGAAGTCCCGGAGGCCGACGCGGCCGAGCAGCACACGGAACTGCGTCCGAGGGAGGACGAACCGCTCGGCGACATCGACCACGAGGCGGCGGACGAGGCCGACGCCTCCGAGCAGGCACGGGTGGTCACCCTCGACGAGGACGACTACCGCTGACGACTACCGCTGATTTGTTCGGTTTAATATTGAATCGACTGTCGACCCCAACGTCCGGTCCGTGAAATTCTGCGTCCGCACCGCGCACAGCCGGGTTACCCAAAAGTACGATGGCGGCGCGGCGCGACAGCGCACATGGATCGAATTCTTGGGAGGCCGCGTGAGCGCCATCGAGCAGACAGAGGCAGCACGCCCTCGCGGTACGCGGCTGCCGCGCCGTGCCCGGCGGAACCAGCTGCTCGGCGCGGCCCAGGAGGTCTTCGTCGCCCAGGGCTACCACTCCGCGGCCATGGACGACATCGCCGAGCGGGCCGGCGTGAGCAAGCCGGTGCTCTACCAGCACTTCCCCGGGAAGCTGGAGCTGTACCTGGCCCTGCTCGACCAGCACTGCGAGTCCCTGCTCCACGCGGTCCGCACCGCCCTCGCCTCCACCTCGGACAACAAGCTCCGGGTCGCGGCCACGATGGACGCCTACTTCGCCTACGTCGAGGACGAGGGCGGCGCCTTCCGCCTCGTCTTCGAGTCCGACCTCACCAACGAGCCGGCCGTCCGCGAGCGCGTGGACCGCGTCAGCCTCCAGTGCGCCGAGGCCATCTCCGAGGTCATCGCCGAGGACACCGGTCTCTCCACGGACGAATCGATGCTGCTCGCGGTGGGCCTCGGCGGCGTCTCTCAGGTCGTCGCCCGCTACTGGCTCTCCAGCGAGTCCCCGATCCCCCGCGACACGGCCGTCTCGCTGCTCACCTCGCTCGCCTGGCGCGGCATCGCGGGCTTCCCGCTGCACCCGGTCGACGGCCAGCTGAGCGCCGAGGGCCACTGACCCGGGCCGGCCGCGGACGGGTCCCGGGCTTTGTTCCCGCTCCCTGTTCGCTCCTGGCGTGCGGCGGCTGAGCCGTGCGCGTCCCCTCACCGGGCTAATGTGTGCAGCGTACGGCGCGGGTTCATCGCGCATGGCTGACCGTTCGGAGGGACATAGCCGTGGAGGTCAAGATCGGCGTGCAGTACGCACCCCGGGAGATCGTTCTGGAGAGCGGGCAGTCCGCCGAGGACGTGGAGCGCGCCGTCGCGGACGCGCTGTCCGGCAAGGCACCGCTGCTCAGCCTTGAGGACGAGAAGGGCCGCCGGGTCCTCATCCCCTCGGACAAGATCGCTTATGTGGAGCTCGGCGAGACCGCGGTGCGCCGGGTGGGCTTCGGCACGCTCTGAGGCCGCGGCTCCCGCACAGGAGGCCCGGAGGGACACCCGTCCCTCCGGGCCTCCTCGCGTCCGTACGTGCCCGCGCGTGCGCGCTGCCCGAGTGCCACGCGCGTGCGTACGGACCGAGTGCCACACACGCGCAGGCCCCCCGTGCGCGCCCGCGTCCGGGGCTCTTCACACGTCCGCGCGGGATCCGTCGGTCCCGCTCCCGCGCCGGTCGGGCGCGGGGCCGTCCGGGTGGTGTGCGCGAGGGCGCTCCGGTACGCCCTCCGGCGCCGCGGCCGCCCCGCGGGGGCCTCTCGGCGGGGCGGGGGGAGGGTTGCGTTCCGACGGCCCGGGGTAGAAGGGGACTTGACCGCACAGCCCGCCCCGCACCCCTCGCGAGGTGATCCACCGTGTTCCTGGAAGCCCTCGGCTCCGCCCTGCTCGGACTGGCCCTGGCCTGGGCCGCCGCGCATCGCCTGCCCCACCGCCTCCCCGCCCGGAGGACCGTGTTCCTGACCGGTGGGCTGGGCGCCGTCTTCGGTGCGCTCGTCACCCACGGGGCGCTCGGACCCGGCCACTTCCTCGCCACCCTCGTCGGCGCCGTCGCGGTGGCGGCGGTGCTGCTCTCGCTGCTCGTGCGCCCGGCCGCCCGCCGGCTCCGCCGATCATCGCCCGCGGCGTACTGACCCGCCGCACCGCGCGTGGGACGGCCGCGTGGCCCGGGACCGAGGTCCCGGGCCACGCGGCCGATCCGTTCCAGGGGTGACGCCGGCTCAGGCGGCGAGGCCCAGGGCCGCCATCCGCTTGGTGTGCGCCTCGGTGATCCGGGAGAACATCCGGCCCACCTCCGCCAGGTCGAAGCCGTCCGCGACCCCGCCGACGAGCATCGTGGAGAGCGCGTCCCGCTCGGCCACCACCCGCTGCGCCTGGGACAGCGCCTCGCCCATCAGCCGGCGGGCCCACAGCGCGAGCCGGCCGCCGACGCGCGGGTCGGCGTCGATCGCCGCGCGGACCTTCTCCACGGCGAAGTTCCCGTGCCCGGTGTCGTCGAGCACCGCGAGCACCAGGGCGCGGGTGTCCGAGTCGAGCCGGGCCGCGACCTCGCGGTAGAAGTCACTGGCGATCGAGTCGCCCACGTACGCCTTGACCAGACCCTCCAGCCAGTCCGACGGGGCGGTCTGGCGGTGGAAGTCGTCGAGCGCCTTCGCGAAGGGCTCCATGGCCGCGGTGGGCTCCGCGTCGACGGCGGCCAGCCGGTCCCGCAGCCGCTCGAAGTGAGCGAACTCGGCGGAGGCCATCTTCGCCAGCTCCGCCTTGTCCTCCAGGGACGGCGCGAGCTTGGCGTCCTCGGCGAGCCGCTCGAAGGCCGCCAGCTCGCCGTAGGCGAGGGCGCCGAGGAGGTCGATCACGGCGGCGCGGTACTGCGGCTCCGCGGAAGCCGTGGCCCAGTCCTTGGCGGCGATGCCGGTGGGAGTGTCGGCGTCGTCCGGGGCTCCGGCGGGTGTGGCGTTGTCAGGCGTCTCCATGGAGCGCACAATAGCCCGCCCCCAGGGCCCCCGAAGGCGCTGGTCAGTCAGTGTGACCGTGCCCTCATCACCATTTCCCCCAACACACATGCGCGATTCCGAGGTACAGTGGTAATGCGCCTGCCGAGTATGCGTACATGCTTTCGCACGTTCGGACGTACCCGGTGGGCCGACGCATGAATGAGGATGCCCGGTCGGTGGCCCGATCGGCTCCGGCCCGACAGCCCTTCCGGCGGACCCGCCGAAGGGTCCCTCAGCGGTACGACGCTCGAGCGACGGCAGTGGTCCCGTGCCACCCGGCGGCGATCTTCCCCAGGATCCCGCGGGAAGAGCCCGGCACGATGAGACCCCCTTCGTTCGCCTCGCGCCGCGTCTCACAGAAGAGGCAGCACCCTGACTACGTTCCGAGAGCTCGGAATCCTTCCCGAGACCGCCGAAGCGCTTGAAGCCGTCGGCATCATCACCCCCTTCCCCATCCAGGAGATGACCCTTCCGGTCGCCCTCACCGGCACCGACGTCATCGGCCAGGCCAAGACCGGCACGGGCAAGACCCTCGGCTTCGGTCTGCCGATCCTGGAGCGGGTCACCGTCCCCGCCGACGTCGAGGCGGGCCGCGCGAAGCCCGAGCAGCTGACGGAGGCCCCGCAGGCCCTCGTCGTCGTGCCGACCCGCGAGCTGTGCCAGCAGGTCACCAACGACCTCCTCACCGCCGGCAAGGTGCGCAACGTGCGCGTCCTCGCCATCTACGGCGGCCGGGCGTACGAGCCCCAGGTCGAGGCCCTGCAGAAGGGCGTCGACGTCGTCGTCGGCACCCCCGGCCGCCTGCTCGACCTGGCCGGTCAGCGCAAGCTCGACCTGTCGCACGTGAAGACCCTCGTCCTGGACGAGGCCGACGAGATGCTCGACCTGGGCTTCCTGCCCGACGTCGAGAAGATCATCAACATGCTTCCGGCGACCCGCCAGACCATGCTCTTCTCGGCCACCATGCCGGGCGCGGTCATCGGCCTGGCCCGCCGCTACATGTCGCGGCCCACGCACATCCGCGCCACCTCGCCGGACAACGAGGGCGTGACGCACGCCAACATCAAGCAGCACGTCTACCGCGCGCACAACATGGACAAGCCGGAGATGGTCGCGCGCATCCTCCAGGCCCGCGGCCGCGGCCTCGCGATGATCTTCTGCCGTACGAAGCGGACGGCGGCCGACATCGCCGAGCAGCTCCAGCGTCGCGGCTTCGCCTCCGGCGCGGTCCACGGCGACCTCGGCCAGGGCGCCCGCGAGCAGGCGCTGCGCGCCTTCCGCAACGGCAAGGTGGACGTCCTCGTCTGCACCGACGTCGCCGCCCGCGGCATCGACGTCGAGGGCGTCACCCACGTCATCAACTACCAGACGCCCGAGGACGAGAAGACCTACCTGCACCGCACCGGCCGCACCGGCCGCGCGGGCAACACCGGTACGGCGATCACGCTCGTCGACTGGGACGACATCCCGCGCTGGCAGCTGATCAACAAGGCGCTGGAGCTGAACTTCGCCGACCCGGTGGAGACCTATTCCAGCTCCCCGCACCTGTACTCCGAGCTGGACATCCCCGAGGGCACCAAGGGCATCCTGCCGCGCTCCGAGCGGACCCGCGCGGGTCTCGCCGCGGAGGAGCTGGAGGACCTGGGCGAGCCGGGCGGCCGTCGTGGCCGCGGCGGCCGTGACGCGGCCCCGGCCCCCGTCGAGGAGCGCCCGGAGCGTACGCGGACCCCGCGCCAGCGCCGCCGCACCCGCGGCGGGTCCGACGCCGAGGCCGCCCCGACGACCGGCACCCCGGCCGGCGAGACCGCCGAGGCCCCGGAGGCCGTCGACGGTCCGCGCCGCCCGCGCCGCCGCCGTACCCGCGGCACCGGCCCGGTCGGCGGGGGCATCCCGGTCGCCGGCGCCGCCCCGGCCGCCGCGGAGACGGTCGAGGCCGTCCCGGCGGCCGAGGCCCCGGCGCCCGTCGAGACCCCGGTCGAGGAGGCGGCCCCGCGCCGCCGCCGCGCCCGCGGCGCCCGTACGGAGACGGCCCCGGCCGCCGCCGAGACGGTCGTCGCCGAGCCGGTCGAGGCCCCGGTCGTCGAGACCCCGGCGCCCGTCGAGGCTCCGGCATCCGTCGAGGCCCCGGCCGAGGACGCTGCTCCGCGCCGCCGCCGCGCCCGCGGCGGCCGTACCGAGACGGCCCCGGCCGCCGAGACCGTCGAGGCCCCGGCCGAGGAGGCTGCTCCGCGCCGCCGCCGTGGCCGTGGCGGGCGTCCGGAGACGGTCGTCGCGGCGCCCGTCGCCCCGGCCGCCGCTCCCGCGCCGACGCACGCGCCGCGCAAGCGCCGGGTCCGGCCGCGCGCCGAGGACACCGTGTCGTTCCAGACGGTGGAGAGCGCCGCCGCCGAGCTGGCCGCCGCCCGCAAGCGGTCCGCCCCGGTCCCCGCCCAGTCGGTGGAGCGCCCGGTCCAGGCCGCGCCCGTCCGGACCGCCCCGGTCCAGGCCGCGCCCGCCTCCGTGCCCGCGCAGGCCGTGGCCGTGGCCGTGGCCGCGCCGCCGCGGGGCCGGCGTCGTGCGACCCGCCCGGCGACCACCCCGGGTGCCGTGATCGAGGCCGCTCCGGCCGTCGTCGAGGCCCCCGCGGCCCCGGTCGTCGAGGAGCCGGCCGCCCGGCCGCGCCGCCGCGCGGTGCGCAAGGCGTCCAGCCCGGTGACGACCACCGCCGCCATCGAGGCCGTCATGGTCATCCCGGCCCCGGTCGCCGAGGCCCCGGCCCCGGTCGCCGCTCCGGTCGAGGAGGTCCCGAAGGCCCCGCGCAAGCGCGCCGCCGCGAAGAAGACGGCCGCCGCCGTCGTCACCGAGGCGCCCGCCGCCGAGGCCCCCGCCGAGGAAGCCCCCAAGGCTCCCCGCAAGCGGACCGCCGCCAAGAAGACGGCCGAGGTCACCGAGACCCCCGCCGCCACCGAGGAGGCCCCCAAGGCCCCGCGCAAGCGGACCGCCGCGAAGAAGACGGCCGCCGCCGCCGTCACCGAGGCGCCCGCCGCCGAGGCCCCCGCCGAGGAAGCCCCCAAGGCTCCCCGCAAGCGGACCGCCGCCAAGAAGACGGCCGAGGTCACCGAG
>NZ_JBIBWV010000014.1:0-31376 GCF_043081625.1 Streptomyces sp. NPDC014861 | reverse complement strand
AGACCCCCGCCGCCACCGAGGAGGCCCCCAAGGCCCCGCGCAAGCGGGCCACCGCGAAGAAGACGGCCGCCGCCGTGGCGCCGGACGCGTCGGAGCCGCAGAAGGCGGCGACGACCCGCCGCCGCACGGTGAAGAAGGCCGTCGCCGAGGCCCCGGCCGAGGAGGCGCCCAAGGCTCCGCGCAAGCGGGCCGCCGCCAAGAAGGCCGCCCCCGCCCAGCCGGAGGCGTGACAGCGGGCCCGGACGACCGGGCATGACGGCGGCCCGGCCCCTCACCAGGGGCCGGGCCGCCGTCGCGTCTCCCCGGGCCGCCGTCCCGGCCCCGTCCCGGAGCACCGCCTCCGGTTACAGTCCTTGCATGAGCAAGCCGCGCTCCCTGTCGCTGCCGCCCCGCACCCGGGCCCACCGCCTGGAGACCGTGCGCGGCGCGTTCGCCGTGCTCGACACCGCTCCGGCGGGCGAGCGGCGCGGGACCGTCCTGCTGCTGCCCGGCTACACCGGCAGCAAGGAGGACTTCCTGGCGCTGCTCGGCCCGCTGGGCGAGGCCGGTTTCCGGGCCGTCGCCGTCGACGGGCGCGGGCAGAACGAGTCGTACGGCCCCCGGGGCCGCGCCGCCTACCGCCGCCGGGCCCTCGCGCTGGACGCGGTCGCCCAGGCGATGGCGCTGGGCGACGGTCCCGTGCACCTGCTCGGGCACTCCTTCGGCGGGCTCGTCGCCCGCTCGGCCGCGGTGCTCGCGCCCCGGGCCTTCCGCTCGCTGACGCTGCTCTCCTCGGGACCGGGCAGGGTCGCCCGCCCTCAGCGGATCCGGATCCGGGCGCTGCGGGCCGGGCACGTCCTGCTGGCGAAGGAGCGGGTCTGGCGGGCCACCCGGTGGCTGGACAGCCGCGGCGAGCAGCCGGACGAGACGGTCGACTCCGTCGAGGTCACGGGCTTCCTGCGGCGGCGCTGGATGCTGACGAAGGTGGCCCAGCTGTCCGGCGCCGGCCGGCTGCTGCTGCGCGACCCGGACGGGCCGGCCGAGCTGGCCGGCCTGGCGCTGCCGGTGCACCTGGCGTACGGCTCCGACGAGATGGTCTGGCCGCCGGGCGAGCTGGCGGCGGCCGCCGCCCGTACCGGCGCGCACCACACCGTGGTCGCGGGCGCCGGGCACTCCCCCAACGTCTCCCACCCGCGCGAGCTGGCGGAGCGCCTCACCGCCTTCTGGGAGCGGGCGGACGCGGCCGGCGAGCGGGAGGAGCCCGTCCTCAGGGTCAGTACTGCGCCCTGAGGTGCTGCCAGAAGCCGTCGCGCAGCGCGCGCCGGAGGGCGCCGTGGCCGCGCAGCGAGCGGCTGAGCCGGGTCTCGGCCTCGACGAGGAGGTCCTGGTCGACGGCGGCGGGGAGGTACGGGTCGCCGGGCAGGAGCTCGGCGAGCCGGTCGCGGCCCCGCTCGCCCAGCCAGGTGGCGGCGATCTGGGCGCCGACGAAGCGCACCTCGTCGCGCGAGGGCGGGGGCTCCGCCTCGTTCTCGTACATGCTGACCGGGCGGCGGGTGACGTACGGCCGGCAGAAGTCGAGGTCGAAGGTGCGCTGGCTGTCGACCTCCCAGAGCAGTGCCTCGGCCTGGTTGGGTCCGTCGGCGGCCTCGATGCCCCAGAGGTGGACGCGGGCGCCGTAGCCCTGGGCCGCCTCGACGGCGGAGACGAGGTCCTCGTCGCCGCCGACGAGGGCGGCGTCGCTGATGGCGCGGTGGCGGGCGAGCGACTCCAGATCGGTGCGGATGAGGGAGTCGACGCCCTTCTGCTGGTTGTTGGCGTTGAGGTTGCCGAGGCGGACCTTGACGTCGGGGAGCTCGGCGATCGACTGCTGCTCGGGGGTGTGGATGCGGCGGCGGGCGCCGTCGTACCAGTAGACCCGGAGCAGCCGGCTGTCGGCGAAGATCGCGCGGGCCGTGTCGATGAAGGCGTCGATCAGGCCCTCGGCGTCGAGGTCGAAGTTGCGCCGGTCCTCGGTGCCCGCGACCAGCAACCCGGCCGAAGCATGGACGTAACCGGCGTCGACGAAGATGGCGTGGGTGGACGGGGTCTTGGCCACCTCGGCCAGCATCCGCCGCAGGAGCTCGTTGGTGCGCTCCAGGCGGGCCTCCAGCGCGCCGAGGGCGCGTGAGGTGGTGTCGTCGGCGGGCGGGGTGGTGTGCGTGGCGTCGTTCATCGGCCCTCATTCTCCGCTGCGGGAGGGTGGGCCGCCACACTCTCTACCCGCCAGTAGTTAGCCAGCCGAAAATTTTCTTTAGGCAAGGGAATGTTTCGGGTGGGGCCGCCGTTGAAGACAGATGTACGCAGTCGTACACAGTTCTCCGCATGGAGGATCAACTCGGACGAAGGGAGAAGCCATGCGCTTCGAAATTCTGCGCCTCGACGACATCGACGGCACGCCCGTCGACTCGACCGTCGTGGACGCCGCCTCCGTCAACCGGATCGTGCAGCAGGCCGCAGCGATCGGCCAGCGCATCTGGATCCGACCCGCAGAGACCTCCGCCTCGTAACGGGGCAGGTCCACACCACGCACCGCGCCCCCGCGCGGACTCCGCTCGACGGAATCCGCACGGGGGCGCAGTGGTGTCCGGGATCCGGGGTCGGGTCAGCTGCCCTGGATGACCTGGGTGACGCCGTTGATGATCTGCTGCACGGCGATCGCGGAGAGCATCATGCCGGCGAGCCGGGTCACGAGCACGACGCCGCCGTCCTTGATGACGCGGATGATCAGCAGCGAGTAACGCATGGTCAGCCAGAGCACGAGGTGCATCGCGGCGATGGCGGCCCAGACGGAGACCTGGGCGGCGGCGCTGTCGGCGTGCTGGACGGCGAGGATGACCGACACGATGGCGCCGGGTCCGGCGAGCAGCGGCATGCCCAGCGGCACGAGGGCGACGTTGACGTCCTTGGTCTGCTTCGGCTCGTCGGTCTTGCCGGTGAGCAGGTCGAGCGCGATGAGCAGCAGCAGGAGACCGCCCGCGATCATCAGGGCGGGGACGGAGACGTGCAGGTAGGCCAGGATCTGCTGGCCGAGGATGCCGAAGACGGTGATGACGCCGAAGGCGACGGCGACGGCCTGCCAGGCCATCCGGCGCTGGACCTTGGCGGGGCGGCCGGAGGTCAGCGCGAGGAAGATCGGCGTGATGCCGGGCGGGTCCATGATCACGAACAGGGTGAGGAAGAGCGAGCCGAAGACGGCGACGTCGAACACGGTGGGGTGCCTTGCGGTGAGGTCGAACGGTGGGGTGGGGGCACCCGGATCCGGAATCACATATTCCGTCTCCGGGGCAGGAGGGCACCCGCCGCCACGCGGGAGACGCGCGGGCCGGGGGCCACAGAAGAAGGAGGGGCGGCGGACAGCACCGCGCCCCGCCGTCGCGCGACGGCGGGGAGGGCACCCGCGGGAAGGCCCCAGGGGCCTGTCGTCACCCTCCCGTCATCGCCGGGGCGCGGACGGGAGGGTGACGGCAGACCTCAGGCCGGGACTCCGCCGGCACCGGGGACGGGGAAGGCGCCGGTGGCACGGCGGGTGATCTCGCCGTAGATCTCGGGGTCCGTGGTGTACTCGCCGAGCCGGCAGGTCTTGCGGCTGCCGTGGTAGTCGCTGGAGCCGGTGACCAGCAGGCCCAGCTCCTTCGCGAGTCCCCGCAGCCGCGCCCGGGTGGGCTCGTCGTGGTCCATGTGGTCGACCTCGATGCCGTCGAGACCGGCCGCGGCGAGGGCGGCGATCGCGGACTCGGGCACGACCTGGCCGCGCTTGACGGCCGCCGGGTGGGCGAAGACCGTGACGCCGCCGGCCGCCTTCACGAGGCGGACCGCCTCCGCCGGGTCCAGCTCGTGCTTCTGCACGTGGGCGCGGCCGCCGTCGGCGAGCCACGCGGTGGTGAAGGCCGCGGAGACGTCGGGGACGACCCCGAGCTCGACCAGCGCCTCGGCCACGTGCGGTCTGCCCACGGAGCCGTCGCCGGCGATCCGGGCGACCTGCTCCCAGGTGACGGGCACGCCCAGCTCCTGGAGCCGGCCGACCATGGCGCGGGCGCGCGGCACCCGGTCGTCGCGGACCAGCTCGCGCTCGGCGAGCAGGGCGGGCTCCTCGGGGTCGAAGAGGTACGCGAGCATGTGCAGGCCGATGCCGTCGAGGCGGCAGGAGAGCTCGGCGCCGGGGACGACGGTCAGCCCCTCGGGCGCGGCGGCGATCGCCTCCGCGTGCCCGCGGGTGGTGTCGTGGTCGGTGAGCGCGACGACGTCGAGCCCGGCCGCGGCGGCGTTGCGCACCAGCTCGGCGGGGGTGTCGGTGCCGTCGGACGCCGTGGAGTGGCTGTGCAGGTCGATGCGCACGACGCGGTTCTCCAGGGGCTCGGCACGGACGGGGCGACGCTCCAGCATAGCGGGCGACGCGCCCCCGAATGTACGGAGTCGATCCCCGGTGAGCCCATTACGCCCCGAGCGCCGGGCCGGCCCTGCCCCACGAGCACGGCGCGACCAGGAGGGAACCGCTAGCCCAGCAGGCGCGGGGTGAGCGCCCCGCAGGGCAGCAGCTCGACCTCGGCACCCGCGTCGCGCAGGTCGGTGAGGACGAGCTCGTCGTACATCAGCAGTCCGGACTGCTCGGGCCAGACGATCGCCCAGAGCCAGAGCCCGCGGGCCTCGCCGGCGAAGACGGCCCGGTCGTGCGGGGTGCCGGTGACGTGCCAGAGCGGAGTGGGGCGGCCCGCGGCGAGGACCTTCGCCTGCGGGGGCTTGTCGATGGCCATGCCGGAGCCGGGGTCGGGGCCGTCGATCCCCGCGTACCGGGCGCCGAGGCCGACACCGAGCTCCTCGGCGACGAGCAGCAGCTCGCCGATCCCGCCGAGCGGGCCGGGCCCGGAGCAGGCGACGGCGGTGGCGCGACCGCCGCTGCGGTCGTCACCGGCGTAGGCGACCCCGGTGAACAGCCAGCCGACGGGGAGCGGCCAGGGCATCCAGACGGGCACCTGGGAGCGGTGCACGACGACACCGAGGGCTTCGACACTGGGCGGGATCACGGGCTGCAGCGGATGCACGGGCCCGTGGGCGTCGCACTGCCAGGAGTCGGCGAAGAGACCGGGCGCCCTGACCCGACCACCACACTTCGGACAACTGGGTTCGCCCCTCATAGGGCTCAACGGTCCTACCGCGCGCGCCTCCCGTCAAGAACGGCCGCACCCGATCACCCGTCCGGCCCGCGCCCCCTCACCCGGGCGCCCGGCCCCCCGTGCGGGCGCCTCAGTCCAGCTTCACCGAGCCGCGCAGCGGGTCGCGCAGGTCGGTGCCCCGGGCGAGCCAGCGCTCCTCCAGGGCCTGCGCCCCGTGCACCCGCTTCCAGGCGGCCTCGTTCGGCGTCATGGGGAGCAGCGGCAGGAAGCGGACCGGGTCCAGGGGCTCGTCCAGCTCCAGGTCCTCGACCAGTCCGCCGGACTCCGCGACCAGGACGGAGCTGAAGCCGGCCCCCGGCCACAGCGGCTCGCCCAGGTCGAGCGAGGCGCCGGGGGCCACGACGACGCCCTCCACCTGCGGGGTGGCGGCGAGCACCGCCAGCGGGCGCAGCACCTTGTCGGTGTCGGCGCGGCCGAGCCGGACGGTCAGGACGAGCTCGGCGCGCGGGCCCTTCACCGGGTCGGCGAGGGCGGCGGTCGGGTCGGCCATCGGGGCGGCGGCCATGCCGAGCGTGGCGTAGCGCACGAGGCCCTCCGCCGCGTCGACGAAGCGGAGCACCTCGATGCGGTCGGTGCCGAGGAAGGTCACCGCGGCCCGCGCGTCCGGTTCGCCCAGGGCCGTACGCAGCCGGGCCTCGACCAGTGCAAGAACTTCTCCCATGCGGCGAGCATAGATCGCGCATGGAACGGGCAAAGTAAGGGATTGACCCTCGGTCGGCTGATAGTGTTGGCCAGTGGTCGGGTTTCCCGACTGCTCGTCACACGTCATCCCTCACGAGGGACCGGCCGGAGGAGGTGGGACTGCGATGGATCGAAGTCGATCGGGCAGTACCAGCCGCTCTTCCGCCGCATCGCACCCGAGCCCGGTGCGTTCCTTCCTCCGGTGACCCCGGGTCCCTGAACCGCGGACCCCCTTCTCCGGCATCGCGTTCGACGGAAGAGCATTCCCCTCTTTGCCTGTCTGTGTTGCGAACGCCGTCGCCACGAGCCGCCGGTGCCGCCCGCTTTGTGGACGAAGCCCTTTTCCCGTCCTCATTCCGGGTTGCGCCACGCTCTCGCCGACGGCCTGTCCGTGAAGGAGAGCACGCCCATGTCGATGATCCGTGACCTGCGCGCCGCCGTTCGTCCGAGCCTGCGCCAGGGCCCGCGCAAGACCCCGACCACGTACACGAACTACGACCCGACCCGCGACCACTCGGCCTCCAGCGCCGTCGTCGACTGCGCGGTCTACCGCGACGGGCGGCGGGTCGAGGACCGCGCCTGCCTCACCCCGCGCGGCGCGATGGCGCAGGTGCGGGAGTCCGGCGGGTTCGCCTGGATCGGCCTGCACGAGCCGACCGAGGCCGAATTCGCCGGTATCGCGGCCGAGTTCGGTCTCCACCCGCTCGCCGTCGAGGACGCCGTCCACGCCCACCAGCGGCCCAAGCTGGAGCGGTACGACGACACCCTCTTCACCGTCTTCAAGACGATCCACTACGTCGAGCACGCCGAACTCACCGCCACCAGCGAGGTGGTGGAGACCGGCGAGGTGATGTGCTTCACCGGGCCCGACTTCGTCATCACCGTCCGGCACGGCGGCCAGGGCTCGCTGCGCAACCTCCGCCACCGCCTCCAGGGCGAGCCGGAGCTCCTCGCCAAGGGCCCCTCCGCCGTCCTGCACGCCCTCGCCGACCACGTCGTCGACGGCTACATCGCGGTCGCCGACTCCGTCGAACTCGACATCGACCAGCTGGAGATCGACGTCTTCTCGCCGGCCACCAAGGGTTCCAAGCGCGGCACCGACACCGGCCGGATCTACCAGCTCAAGCGCGAGGTGCTGGAGTTCAAGCGGGCCGTCACCCCGCTGCTGCGCCCGATGCAGCTGCTGAGCGAGCGGCCCATGCGGCTGGTCGACCCGGACATCCAGAAGTACTTCCGGGACGTCGCCGACCACCTCGCCCGCGTCCAGGAGCAGGTCGTCGGCTTCGACGAGCTGCTGAACTCGATCCTCCAGGCCAACCTGGCACAGGCGACCGTCGCGCAGAACGAGGACATGCGCAAGATCACCTCCTGGGCGGCGATCGTCGCCGTCCCCACGGCGGTCTGCGGTGTGTACGGCATGAACTTCGACCACATGCCGGAGCTGCACTGGAGGTACGGCTACCCGATGGTGCTCGGCGGCATCGCCGTCATCTGCTTCACCATCCACCGCACCCTGAAGCGCAACGGCTGGCTCTGACGGGCCTGCCGCTAGGCTGCGGGCCATGACAGAAGAGCTGTTCCTCGTCGAGGAGGCCACCAAGAAGTCCGGCCTCGTGTGGGTCCGGGGCACCGGGCCCGCCCGGGCGCTCTGGCACGTCTGGCACGACGGCGCCGCGCACGTGGTGGGCGACGGGCCCGGCGAGCAGCCGCTGCCCGGCCTCGCCGACGGCGACACCGCCGAGGTCACCGTCCGCAGCAAGGACAAGGGCGGCCGGATCGTCTCCTGGACGGCCGCCGTGCGCCAGCTCACCCCCGGCACCGAGGAGTGGGACGCCGCCGTCGCCGAACTGAAGGGCAAGCGGCTGAACGCGCCCGACGGCGAGGGCGTCCCCGCGCGCTGGGCGCGCGAGTGCCGGGTGCTGCGCCTCGACCCGCGCGCCGCCACCACCGACCTTCCGGACGGCTCGCTCGCCGCCGTCCCGCTGCCGTCCGGGGCGACCACCCGCCACCCGGTCCCGGCCGCCCTGCCGAAACTGCTGTTCCGGCGGACGCGGAAGGGCTAGAGCCGGTCAGGTACGGGGCAGCTGGCGGCCGTAGTCGAGGGTCTCGTCGCGGCCCGGCTCGGCCAGCGGGAAGTCCGTGTCCCACTCGGTGAGCACCACCAGGCCCGCTCCCCCGCCCCGGGCGAACTGGAGCGGGTACGGGGAGCCCTCCAGGGCCACGTCGAGGGTGCCGCCCTCGCCGTCCGGGCCGCCCTTCACCTTCACCGTGCGGACGCCGCCGATCTGGTCCCGGTCGCCCTTGACGACGTCCCCGTGCAGCCCGATGAGACCGTTCAGCAGCTGGTCCATCTCGGTGAAGCCGCGCAGCTGCTTGTACGAGGGGTCGTCGCTGGGCACCTTCACGTACTTGTCGTCCAGCTTGTCGGCGGCCTCCGTGTCGGCGTCGCTGGGCTTGCCGCCGCCCTTGTCCTCGTGCGTCCAGAAGCCGGCGTCCGCCTTGAGGTAGAGGGCCTCGCCGACCCGCAGCAGCTCGAAGGTGCTGTTCTTCGTGGTGACCGAGCCGGCGCCGCCGTTCTGCTTCAGCCGCATGTTCAGCTTGAAGGTGCCGCCCTTGCTGACCAGGGTGCCGGAGAGCCTGACCGCCTTGGCCGTGCCCGCCGCCGTGCGGGCCTCGCGCTCGATCTCGGACGCCGACAGCCTCCCGACCCCGTTCGTCCCCTCGTCGGGATCGGCCCCGCAGGCCGTGAGACCCGCGGTGAGCCCCGCGCACAGCGCCAGCGGCACGACGGCCCTGCGGAAGCGGTGGGTGGGGGTGAGGAAGGGTCGTGCCGACGGGATACGCGATGACGGGGTGCGGACGGTCACCTGCGCTGCCTCTCGTTCTTCGGTGGGGGAACGGCCCCGGCCGTGCACACACGGAGGAAGGGGCCGCCGGGGTGGGCCGGACACGCCGGCCGCTGCCGGTGGGGGGCGGCAGTCCGCAGCGTACCCGGGCGGGCCCGGCGTCCCCGCAGGCAGCCGGACGGCGGCACTGCCGGGGCGGGGTGGAACACCACCGGCTAGCCTGAACCGTGCGAAGCCCGGCAAGGGCACCGCAACGGACGCGCGGGCCCCACGGGCGGCGCGGCGACAACGGATCGTGCGGCACCGAGGAGGCGCGAGGCATGGCGGCAGGCGCCCCCCGGATCTTCGTCTCCCACCTCGCCGGTGTGGCCGTCTTCGATCCCGTCGGCGATCAGGTGGGCCGGGTCAGCGACGTGGTGGCGATGCTCCGCGTGGGCCGCCGCCCGCCCCGGCTGCTCGGCATGGTCGTGGAGGTGCTGAGCCGGCGCCGGGTCTTCGTCCCGATGACCCGGATCACCGGCGTCGAGTCCGGCCAGGTCATCACCACCGGCGTGGTGAACATGCGCCGCTTCGAGCAGCGGCCGACCGAGCGGCTGGTCCTCGGCGAGCTCCTCGACCGCAGGGTGACCCTGGTCGAGACCGGCGAGGAGGTCACCGTCCTCGATGTCGCCATCACGCAGCTCCCCGCCCGCCGCGACTGGGAGATCGACCGGGTCTTCGTCCGCCGGGGCAAGGGCGGCGCCCTGCGCCGCAAGGGGGAGACGCTGACCGTGGAGTGGTCGGCGGTGACCGGCTTCTCCCTGGAGGAGCACGGGCAGGGCGCCGAGAGCCTCGTCGCCACCTTCGAGAAGCTGCGCCCCGCCGACCTCGCCAACGCCCTGCACCACCTCTCCCCCAAGCGGCGCGCCGAGGTCGCCGTCGCCCTCGACGACGACCGGCTCGCCGACGTCCTGGAGGAGCTGCCGGAGGACGACCAGGTGGAGATCCTCGGCAAGCTGAAGGAGGAGCGGGCCGCGGACGTCCTGGAGGCGATGGACCCGGACGACGCCGCCGACCTCCTCAACGAGCTGCCGGAGGACGAGAAGGAACGGTTGCTCACGCTGATGCAGCCGGACGACGCGGCCGACGTGCGCCGGCTGATGTCGTACGAGGAGCGGACGGCCGGCGGTCTGATGACCACCGAGCCGATCGTGCTGCGCCCGGACGCCACCGTCGCCGACGCGCTCGCCCGGGTGCGGCAGCAGGACCTGTCGCCGGCGCTCGCGGCGCAGGTGTACGTGTGCCGGCCGCCGGACGAGACGCCGACCGGGAAGTACCTGGGCACGGTCCACTTCCAGCGGCTGCTGCGCGATCCGCCCTTCACGCTGGTCAGCTCGCTCGTCGACAGCGACCTGCCGCCCCTGGGCCCGGACACCCCGCTGCCGGCCGTGACCAGCTACTTCGCCGCGTACAACCTGGTGGCGGCGCCGGTCGTGGACGAGAGCGGTTCGCTGCTCGGCGCGGTGACCGTGGACGACGTGCTCGACCACCTGCTGCCGGACGACTGGCGGGAGACGGAGTTCCACGAGGAGGGGGTGCGCGGTGGCTGAGCGGTCGCAGGAGCGGGACCGGGAGCGGGAGCGGGAGCGCGACCGGCAGCTTCCCCGCATCCGGCTCGACCAGCCCCGGATCCGCCGCTCGCGGCTGCTGCCGGAGTACGACCCCGAGGCGTTCGGGCGCATGTCGGAGCGGATCGCGCGGTTCCTCGGGACGGGCCGGTTCATCGTCTGGATGACGGTGCTCATCATCGCCTGGGTGGTGTGGAACATCTTCGCCCCGGCGTCGCTCAAGTTCGACGAGTACCCCTTCATCTTCCTGACGCTGATGCTCTCCCTCCAGGCCTCGTACGCGGCTCCGCTGATCCTGCTCGCGCAGAACCGGCAGGACGACCGGGACCGGGTCAACCTGGAGCAGGACCGCAAGCAGAACGAGCGCTCGATCGCCGACACGGAGTACCTGACCAGGGAGATCGCGGCGCTCCGGATGGGCCTGGGCGAGGTCGCCACCCGGGACTGGATCCGGTCCGAACTCCAGGATCTGGTGAGGGAGCTGGAGGAGCGCGGGCGGGAGCGGGATCTATTCCCGCCGGACGGCGAGCGGCGGAGTGACGTACCCGACCGTTGACAGCCCTTTCATGGCTACGTGGTCGTCGCCGTACCATCAGACCTATGGCTACGGAAGACGCGGTGCTCGAGGCACTGGCGACGGTGAACGACCCCGAGATCAATCGTCCGATCACTGAGCTCGGCATGGTCAAGTCGGTGGAGATCGAACCCGACGGCAAGGTCGCGGTGACGGTCTACCTGACGGTCTCCGGCTGCCCGATGCGCGACACCATCACGCAGCGCGTGACCGAGGCCGTCTCCCGCGTCGAGGGCGTCACCGGCGTCGACGTGACGCTGGACGTGATGAGCGACGAGCAGCGCAAGGAGCTGGCGGCGGCCCTGCGCGGCAACACCGCCGAGCGCGAGGTGCCGTTCGCGAAGCCCGGCTCGCTGACCCGGGTGTACGCGGTCGCCTCCGGCAAGGGCGGCGTCGGCAAGTCCTCGGTGACGGTGAACCTGGCCGCGGCGATGGCCGCCGACGGCCTGAAGGTCGGCGTCGTCGACGCCGACATCTACGGCCACAGCGTGCCGCGCATGCTGGGCGCGGACGGGCGTCCGACCCAGGTCGAGAACATGATCATGCCGCCGTCGGCGAACGGCGTGAAGGTCATCTCGATCGGCATGTTCACCCCGGGCAACGCGCCCGTGGTGTGGCGGGGCCCGATGCTCCACCGCGCGCTCCAGCAGTTCCTGGCGGACGTGTACTGGGGCGACCTGGACGTCCTGCTGCTCGACCTGCCCCCGGGCACCGGCGACATCGCGATCTCCGTCGCGCAGCTGGTGCCGAACGCGGAGATCCTGGTCGTGACGACCCCGCAGCAGGCGGCGGCCGAGGTCGCCGAGCGGGCCGGTTCGATCGCGGTGCAGACCCATCAGAAGATCGTCGGCGTGGTCGAGAACATGGCGGGCCTGCCCTGCCCGCACTGCGACGAGATGGTGGACGTCTTCGGCACGGGCGGCGGCCAGCTCGTCGCCGACGGCCTCTCCCGCACCACGGGCACGACGGTCCCGGTGCTGGGCTCGATCCCGATCGACGTGCGGCTGCGCGAGGGCGGCGACGACGGCCGCCCGGTCGTCCTGTCGAACCCGGACTCGCCGGCCGGCGCGGCCCTGCGCTCCATCGCCGGCAAGCTCGGCGGCCGCCAGCGCGGCCTCTCGGGCCTGAGCCTGGGCATCACGCCGCGCAACAAGTTCTGATCCCGGGCGGGACCCGGTCACGGCCGGGTCCCGGGCGGACACGGCGAAGGGCGCCCCGGTGCGGGGCGCCCTTCGGCGTGTGTGAGGCCTCAGGCGTACGGCGCGAGGTCCTTGATCTGGGCGAAGCCCAGTCCGTACGCGCTCATGCCCCGCCCGTACGCCCCGATGTGCACGTCTCCCGTGGAGCCGGCCAGCACCCAGCCGAACTCGGACTCGCGGTAGTGGAAGGGCACCGGCACCCCGTCGACGGGCAGCGACAGCGCGGACCAGGCGGGCCCGTCGAGGTCGTCGGCCAGCTCGAAGGCCGTCTCGGTCTGCTGGTCGAGCCAGTGGTCCCGCAGCCCGTGGTCGAGCGAGGCGGGCCAGGTGTGGGCGAGCAGCCCGGAGCCGGCCAGCCAGGCGGCGGAGGAGACGGTGGTGGCGTCGAGGACTCCGGTGCCGTCGCCGGTGCGCCGCACGGGGTGCGCGGCGACCGTCACGACGACGGCGAACCGCTCCTTCTCCGCGCCGGCGGCCTCGGACCTTATCGACGGCTCGTCACCGTGGCCCACCGAGCCGTGCTGCACGGTGCCGTCCGCCGCCGTGCCGATCTGCATCAGCCGGCGGGGCCCGGTGAACGCCTCGTCGAGCCCGTACCAGGCGAAGGGCGCGCGCTGAAAGCCCTCGGCTTCCACCCGACTCGTCGTCTTCATCTCGGCCGCCTCCTCGTTCCTCCCCCGGACCTCGTCCGGGGGTACCCCCAACTCAAGGAGGATAGCGACCGCTCGGTGACCGCCCGTGTCAGGTCGCGTCGGAGTCGTACGGCGGCCGCTCGGGCGTGTCGGGCTTGTCCTGCTTCTTCAGCAGGTCGGGCGCGGAGCCGTTGACCGTCGCGGGGGCGGCCGCGGAGGCCGCGGCGGGGGCGCTCTCGCGGCTGTTCACGGCGTCGGCGACCTCGTTCATCTCCTTGCGGAGGTCGAAGGTGGAGCGCAGTTCCTTGAGCTCGCCGAGGTCCTCGTTGCCGTCGAGCTGCTTGCGGATGAAGGTCTTCGGGTTGAGGTCCTCGAACTCGAAGTCCTTGAAGTCCGGGCCCAGCTCCGTGCGGATGTCCTGCTTGGCGCTGTCGGAGAACTCGCGGACCTTCCGGATGAAGCGCGAGACGTCCTGGACGACCTTGGGCAGCTTGTCCGGGCCGAAAATGAGCACGGCGAGCACGATGAGCGTCACCAGCTCGAGTGCGCCTATGTCGCTGAACACCTAGTAGCTCCTTCACGCCGGACCATGGCGGCCCGCACCACGGTACCCGCCCGGACTGCCGGACGGGTACCTTGCGATGTCCGCCACATGTACCTCGGGTGCCGCCCGTGCGGGCTCAGCCGCCCTGCGCCGCGCCGAGGGTGACGGTCCTGGTCAGTTCCTTGCCGCCGCGGGTCAGGGTGAGGGCGAGTTCGTCGCCGGGCCGGTGGGCGCGGATCTTCACGATCAGCTCCTCGCCGTTGTGCACCCGCTGGCCGTCGACCTTGGTGATGACGTCGCCGGGACGCAGGCCGGCCTTGGCGGCGGGTCCTCCGGGGGTGACGGAGGGGGTGCCGTCCTTGCCCTTGTCGCCGACGCGGGCGCCGTCGCCGTTGAACTGCATGTCGAGGCTGACGCCGATGACCGGGTGGGTGGCCTTGCCGGTGTTGATGAGCTCCTCGGCGACCCGCTTGCCCTGGTTGATCGGGATGGCGAAGCCGAGGCCGATGGAGCCGGCCTGGGCGCCGCTGCCGCCGTCCCCGTCGCCGGAGCCGCCGGCGGCGCGGATGGCGCTGTTGATGCCGATGACGCGCCCCTTGCCGTCGAGGAGGGGGCCGCCGGAGTTGCCGGGGTTGATGGGCGCGTCGGTCTGGAGGGCGTCGACGTAGGAGATGTCGCTGCCGTCGCCCTTCTCGCCGCCGGCGGTGATCGGGCGCTCCTTGGCGCTGATGATGCCGGAGGTGACCGTGTTGGAGAGGTCGAAGGGGGCGCCGATGGCGACGACGGGGTCGCCGACGCGGACGTCCTCGGAGTTGCCGAGCGGGAGCGGCCTGAGACCGGTGACGCCGGTGACCTGGACGACGGCGAGGTCGTAGCCGGCGTCCTTGCCGATGAGCTTGGCGGAGGCGGTCTCGCCGCTGGAGAAGGTGACGGTGATGTCGCCGGAGGAGGCGGCGGCGTCGACGACGTGGTTGTTGGTGAGGATGTGGCCGCGGTTGTCGAGGACGAAGCCGGTGCCGGTGCCGGCCGAGCCGCCGCCGCTGACGTGCAGGGTGACGACGCCGGGCAGGGCGGCGGCGGCGATCCCGGCGACGCTGTCGGGCGCGCGGTCGGTGGTCCCGGCCCCGGACTGCGGGAGTTCGACGGTGGTGAGGCCGCCGTTGCGCTCGACGTAGGCGCCGACGCCGCCGCCGATGACACCGGTGAGCAGGGCGAAGGCGAGGGCGCCGACGAGGGCGAGACCGCGCCGGGACTTCTTCCGGGCGGGCGGGGGTACGGCTCCGGCTCCGGCGCCCCAGGGGTCGTACTGGCCCCAGGCGGGCGTCTGCGGCGGCACGGGGCCCTGCGGCGGTACGGCGGCCCCGTGCGGGGGCACGGCGCCGTGCGGGGGCAGGGCGGCCTGCGGGGGTACGGCGGGCTGCGGGGCCGGGAGGGGCGCGGTGGGGTGCTGCACGGGCGGCGCCGGCGCCCACGGGCCGGGCTCGCCGTAGGGCGGGGTGCGGTACTCGTCGGGCTCGTGGAGCGGCTGCGGCGAGGCGGCCGGGGCGGACTGCTCCGACGCGGCGGCCGGGGCGGACGGCTCAGGCGCGGCGGCCGGGGCGGACGGCTCGGGGGCGGACTGCTGCGGCGCGGCGGGCGGTTCGGACGCGGGCGGCACGGCGGTGGCCGGCTCGGACGCGGCCGTCGCGGCGGCGGGCGGCCCGGAGGCGCTCACCGCGGCGGCGGGCGCGGGCTCCGGAAGCTCGCGCGCGGCCTCGGCGGTGACGGCCGGGGCGGGCTCCGGCACGGGGGCGGGAGCGGGCTCCGGCGCTCGGGCCGGGGCGGGGTCCTTCGTCATGTCGACCTTGGGGGCGGCGGCCGGCCCGGCGGCCGGCTCCGGCTCGGCGGGCTCGGCCGGGCCAGGGGCCTGGAGGGCGAAGTCGTCCTCCTCCGCCGGGGGCGGCGTGGGTATCCGCGCCGCCTCCGGGGGCGTCGAAGGCCGGCTCCACCAGTTCGGCTTCCCGTCGTCCATGCTCTCCCCGCAACCGCTGACCCGTGAGCGTCCCTGTGTCGGGCGCTCTGACCGAGGATTCAACCAGGTCGGAGGTCAGCGGTGGGAGCCCGGCGGGGTGACGGGCGGGCTGGGGGCCGGGCTGGGCACCGGTCCGAAGGCCGGCTGGAGCGCGTGGGGCGTGGTGCGTATGAAGGGCGAGAGGGCGAAGAGGGGCTGGGCCTGCGCGACCCGGAGCCGTACCGCCGCGGCCGGTCCCGCCCGGTCCACGCCCGGGACGGCTCCCGAGGTGACCGTGCCGCCCGGGACGGGCGGGGCGCTGCCGATCGCCTGGGCGCCGCCGGCGGAACCCTCGGAGCGGTCCGCCCGGCCGGCCGCCGCGCCGGAGGCGGAGCCGGGCCCTGCGGAGGCGCCCGCGCGCATCGGGGTGACGGCGGTGCCCGTGCCCTGGCCGCCGCGGGCGGTGGTGTTCAGGGAGCTCTCGACGGGCAGGGTGCCGCCGAGGGCGATGGCCGCGAAGGAGACGGCGCCGGCGGCGGCGACCGCGAAGCGCCGGCCGCGGCCGGACGGGGGGAGGGAGTGGACCCGGAAGCCGGTGCCGGTGTCGGGGGTGCGGGGCACGGCGGGGGGCGCGGTGGCGAAGCCGTCGCTCTTCACGCCGCCGGCTTCGAGGAGCTGCTCCAGCGGGGAGCGCCCGGAGTCCCCGGGGCCGCCGGGAAGGCCCTGGAGGCGGGCGAGGAAGCCCTCGGAGGGCTGGGGGGCTCCGCTGGAGGCGAAGACGCTCTTCAGGGCGCGCTGCGCGTCGGCCTCGGCCTTGCAGCGTGCGCAGGTGGCGAGGTGGGCGAGGACCCGCTCGCGCGCGTCGTGGCCGAGCTCGCCGTCGACGAGCGCGGCGAGCCGGTCCCCGAGGTGGTGCTCCGCGGGGCTCGGGGACGGAGGACGGGTGCCGCTCACGCTGTCCCGGCCTCCCATCCGACGGTGGCCAGGGCGCGCTCCGCCCGGGCCTCGGGCGACCGGTGCTTGAGCGCCTTGCGCAGGTGGGAGCGGCCGCGGTGGATGCGGCTGCGGACGGTGCCGAGCTTCACGCCGAGGGTCGCGGCGATCTCCTCGTACGACAGCCCCTCGATGTCGCAGAGGACGACGGCGGCGCGGAACTCGGGCGCCAGGGTGTCGAGGGCCTGCTGGACGTCGGCGTCGAAGTGGGTGTCGTTGAACACCTGCTGCGGGGAGGGCTCACGGCTGGGGAGCCGCTCGGCGGCGTCGTCGGCGAGCGCGTCGAAGCGGATGCGCTGCTTCCGGCGGACCATGTCGAGGAAGAGGTTGGTGGTGATGCGGTGCAGCCAGCCCTCGAAGGTGCCGGGGGTGTACGTCGACAGCGAGCGGAAGACGCGGACGAAGACCTCCTGGGTGAGGTCCTCGGCGTCGTGCTGGTTGCCGGTGAGGCGGTAGGCCAGGCGGTAGACGCGACCACTGTGCGTGCTGACGATCTCCTCCCAGGTGGGCGGAGTCCACGCCTGCGATTCCGCATCCGATGCGAAGGTCGCGGTGGTGGGTGCGGTGGCGGTGGTGTGGAGCTTGTCAGCGGTGTCGGTCACGGATTTCGGCTCACCCGCCGACCTGAGGAGGCGCCTGAACGCCCCTCTCCGATCCACAGGCGCAGCCGCACCTCCCCTATCGGCTCTGGTGGTGTCCAGTGGAGCCCCTACCATAGCCACCTCGCCCGTTAGCTCCGGATAAGAATCTTTACGAGCATTTGAATCGGCGTCGTCCGCCGCTCCTCGTGCCCGTCCCTCTCCTGGTGAACGCCCGGTCCCATCTGCGGGTTCCCGCTGACAGCGGATACAGTCACCGTTGCGCCAACTAAGGGGACAGGAGAGGGCCATTACCGCCAACCGGCAGACGAACTGGGCGTTCGCCGACGCCTTTGTCGCCGAGGACGAAGCGTTGCGCCGGGCCCGGGAGCGGGCCCGCGAGGCAGGGCTGCCCTCGGTGTCGCCGGGCACGGGTGCGGCGCTGCGTCTGCTGGCCGCTTCGGCGGACGCCAAGGCGGTGGCCGAGATCGGTACGGGCACGGGCGTGTCGGGGATCTACCTGCTGCTCGGGATGCGGCCGGACGGCACCCTCACCACCGTGGACGTGCAGCCGGAGCACCAGCAGTTCGCGAAGGCGGCGTTCCGCGAGGCGGGCTTCGCGGGCAACCGGGCGCGGTTCATCCCCGGTCGGGCGCTGGACGTGCTGCCGCGGCTCGCGGACGGCGGGTACGACCTCGTCTTCTGCGACGGCGACCGCGGGGAGTACCCGGACTATCTCGCTGAATCGTTGCGCCTGCTCCGACCTGGGGGTCTGGTCTGCTTCGAGGGCGTCTTCGCGGACGGCCGCACGGTCGACTCGGGTGCCCAGCCGGCCGAGGTGCAGCGGGTCCGCGAGCTGCTGCGCACGGTCCGCGAGAGCTCCCAGCTGCTGCCGACCCTGCTGCCGGTGGGCGACGGCCTCCTGTGCGCGGTCCGGCGGGGCTGACCGTCCCCGACCCGGGTCCAGCGGGCTGAACCCGTGGCCCGGCCCGGCGACGGGTCCAGTCCGTCCCGAGGCCGGAGGCCGACCCCGTCCCGGCAACCGCACCCGCACCCGCACCCGCACCCGGCGGAGCCGATCCCGAGCCCGGAAGCCGAGCCCCCGGCCGGTGCGGCCGGGCGCGGCGCGGGCCCTCCCGCACGGCCCCGGACACACCGCTGCCCCGGTACGGCCGGGGCCGTACCGGGGCAGCGGTGCAGGAATGCGGGAGGGTCAGCCGACGACCTTCTTCAGGGCGTCACCGAGAGCCTCGGCCTCGTCCGGGGTCAGCTCGACCACGAGCCGACCGCCGCCTTCGAGCGGAACGCGCATGACGATGCCCCGCCCCTCCTTGGTCACCTCGAGCGGGCCGTCGCCCGTCCGCGGCTTCATGGCCGCCATGCTCGTTCCCCTTCCTGAAACCAGCTCATCTGCAGCCGGGCAGCTCCGTGCACCGGAGCACGCGTCGCCGGCTTCGAACACATTGCTTCCAGGTCATTATCCCGCATCGCAGGACCCGATGACCAACATCGATCCGCATCGCTTCCGCAACGCGCTCTCGCAAAACCCCATATTTCGGCGTCGGGCCTGCGATACTTCGCCGCCGCGGGTCGCTCCGCGGGCCCCGATTCTTTGACGCAGCTCACATGGGCGGTACGGGTGATCTCCGTCATGCTGGGCGGATCAGCCGATGCACGAGACGAAGGGGTCCCGATGGCCGACACGGTCCTGTACGAAGTGAGCGACGGGCTCGCCACCATCACGCTCAACCGCCCGGAGGCCATGAACGCGCTGAACGTGGCCGCGAAGGTGGCGCTGCGGGACGCGGCCGAGGCGGCGGCGGCCGACCCGGCGGTCCGGGCGGTGCTGCTCACGGCGGCGGGCGACCGGGCGTTCTGTGTGGGGCAGGACCTGAAGGAGCACGTCGGTCTGCTCCTCCAGGACCAGGAGTCGGGCAGCCGCGC
The DNA here is from genome assembly GCF_043081625.1 of Streptomyces sp. NPDC014861. NCBI lineage: Bacteria > Bacillati > Actinomycetota > Actinomycetes > Kitasatosporales > Streptomycetaceae > Streptomyces > Streptomyces sp. NPDC014861. The sequence continues at coordinate 12,599 of NZ_JBIBWV010000014.1, read as the reverse complement.
CACGATGAACACGGTCCGGGACCACTACAACCCGATCGTCCGCGCGCTCACCGGCATGCGGAAGCCCGTGATCGCCGCGGTGAACGGCGTCGCCGCGGGCGCCGGCTTCGGCTTCGCGCTCGCCGCGGACTACCGGATCGTCGCCGACACGGCGACCTTCAACACCTCGTTCGCGGGCGTGGCGCTGACCGCCGACTCGGGCATGTCGTGGACGCTGCCGCGGCTGATCGGCCCGAGCCGCGCCTCGGACCTGCTGCTGTTCCCCCGCTCGATCGGCGCCCAGGAGGCGTACGAGCTGGGCATCGTGAACAAGCTGGTCCCGGCCGCCGAGCTGGCCGAGGAGGCGCGGAGGCTGGCCCGCCGGCTCGCCGAGGGTCCGACGGTCGCCTACGCGGCCCTGAAGGAGTCCGTGGCCTACGGCGCAGACCACTCCCTCGACGAGGCGCTGGACAAGGAGGACGAGCTCCAGACGCTGGCCGGCGCCTCCGAGGACCACACCATCGCGGTCCGCGCCTTCCTGGCGAAGGAGAAGCCGAAGTACCTGGGGAAGTAGCCCCCTACCGGCCGCCGCCCCGGGCCGCGCAGTCCTCCAGGTGGTCGTCGACCAGGCCGCACGCCTGCATCAGGGCGTAGGCCGTGGTCGGGCCGACGAAGCGGACGCCCCGCTTCTTCAGGGCCTTGGCCAGGGCCGTCGACTCGTCGGTGACGGCGGGGACGTCGGCGAGGGTGCGCGGCGCCGGGCGGGCGGGGTCGGGGGCGTGGGACCAGATCAGGGTGTCCAGTTCGCCCGGGTCCCAGCCGGCGAGCAGCTTCGCGTTGGCGAGGGTCGCGTCGATCTTGGCGCGGTTGCGGATGATCCCCTCGTCGGCGAGGAGCCGCTCGCGGTCGGTGTCCCCGAAGCCGGCGACGGCCTCGATGCGGAAGTCCGCGAAGGCGCTGCGGAAGCCCTCGCGGCGGCGCAGGATCGTGATCCAGGACAGGCCGGACTGGAACGCCTCCAGGCAGAGCCGCTCGAAGAGGGCGTCGTCGCCGCGGACCGGGCGGCCCCACTCCTCGTCGTGGTACGCGATGTAGTCCTCGGCCGACAGGCCCCAGGGGCAGCGCGGCAGCCCGTCGGGGCCGGGGATCGCCCCGCCGGTCATCGCTCGTCGCCCTCCGCCGTGTCGCGGGACGGCGCGCCCGCGAGGGCCGCCTCCAGCTCGGCGATCCGCGCGTCGCGCTCGGCGAGCTCGGCGGCGAGCCGGTCCAGGACGTCGTCGACGTCCTCCATCCGGTAGCCGCGGGCGGCGACCGGGAGGCGCAGCGCCTCGACGTCCCCGCGGTCCAGGGGGCGGCTCAGCGGCAGCGGGTCCACCAGCTGCTCGGGGGCCGCGTCGGGCAGCACCTCGCTGTCGCCGCCGCCGACCACGGCGAGGGTCACGGCCGCGACGACCACGACCATCGTGATGAGCAGAAACCAGAACACCAGCGCGCCTCTCCCGGAATGGAAAACGTCCCGTGCCGATCGTGCCATGCGCCGCCGACGGTTAGGGTCACAGACGGCGTGGTGGACACCGCCGAAGGGTCGCGAGGGAGGACATAAGGGATGCTGCGCTTGGGACGGCGTGAGTTCGGGCCGCACGAGCCGGTGATCATGGCGATCGTGAACCGGACCCCGGACTCCTTCTACGACCAGGGCGCGACGTTCCTCGACGAGCCGGCGCTGACCCGCGTCGAGCGGGCCGTGGCCGAGGGCGCGGCGATCATCGACATCGGCGGGGTGAAGGCGGGTCCCGGCGAGGAGGTCACCGCGGAGGAGGAGGCCCGTCGCACGGTGGGCTTCGTCGCGGAGGTCCGGCGCCGCCACCCCGACGTGGTGATCAGCGTGGACACCTGGCGGGCGGACGTCGGCGAGGCGGTCTGCGAGGCCGGCGCGGACGTGCTCAACGACGCGTGGGGCGGGGTGGACCCGCGGCTCGCGGAGGTCGCGGCGCGGTACGGGGCGGGGCTGGTCTGCACCCACGCGGGCGGCGCGGAGCCGCGTACCCGGCCGCACCGGGTGGAGTACGAGGACGTGATGGCCGACATCCTGCGGGTGACGGTGGGGCTGGCCGAGCGGGCGGTCTCGCTGGGCGTGCGGCGGGACGGGATCATGATCGACCCGGGCCACGACTTCGGGAAGAACACCCGGCACAGCCTGGAGGCGACCCGTCGCCTCGGCGAGATGGCGGAGACCGGCTGGCCGGTGCTGGTGTCGCTCTCCAACAAGGACTTCGTCGGGGAGACCCTGGACCGTCCGGTGAAGGAGCGCGTGCTCGGGACGCTGGCGACGACCGCCGTGTCGGCGTGGCTCGGCGCCCAGGTGTACCGGGTCCACGAGGTCGCGGAGACCCGCCAGGTGCTCGACATGGTGGCGACGATCGCGGGCCACCGCGAGCCGTCGGTGACCAGGCGCGGCCTGGCCTAGCCGGGGCTTTCCACGACACCGCCCCCGGTCCCGTCGCGCACGGGACCGGGGGCGGTGTCGTGCGTGCGGGGCCGCGGGGGACGGGGCGCGACGGGTTCTGTCACGCCCCTTCCCGTCGCCATGTGACGTGTGAAATTGTACGTCCGCTCCGCAACGCCTTGACGGAGCGCCGTCAATCACTCCCCCACGTGTCCGGCCGTCACGCGGCCGAGCAAGGCCAGGAGGCCCAGGTGACATCCGCCCGAATATCGGGACTGCCGTACCGCGTACGGCTTCTGACCGCCGCGCTGGCGTCCTGTCTGGCGCTCGGGGTCCTCGCCCCGGCCGGCCAGGCAGCCGCCGCCCCCTCCCCCTCCCCCGCCGCCCCCGCTCCCATCGGCGCCGCCCCGCAGCCCGCGAGCCTCCCCGCCCCCGAGACCCTGGAGGCCGACCGCGCCGCCGGACGGGTGCCGGTCTCCGAGCGGCCGCCGATCCTCACCGCCCCGGACCCGGCCGCCGCGAAGCCCTCCGCCGCGCGGACCGCGACCGCCGCCGCCTGCGACACCGCCGCCTTCACGACCCGCACCGGCAGCGCCCTGGTCGAGCTGGTCAAGGCGTCCGAACCGGGCTGTGTGAACGAGCTGTTCGGCCTCACCGGCAGCGCCGCCAGGGGCGCCTTCCGCGAGGCGCAGATGGTGACCGTCGCCGACGCGCTGCGCGCGAACTCCGCCGCGTACCCCGGTGACAACAGCACCTCGACCTTCCAGCTGGTGCTGTTCCTGCGCGCCGGCTACTACGTCCAGTGGTACAACTCCGGGGACGTCGGCACCTACGGGCCGGCCCTCACCACCGCGATCCGGGGCGCCCTCGACGGGTACTTCGGCCACCCGCGCTCGCGCGACGTCACCGCCGCCAACGCCGGCATCCTCGGCGAGTCGGTCACCCTCGTCGACAGCGCCCAGGAGAACGTCCGCTACCTGCCGGTCGTCAAGCGGCTCCTCACCGACTACGACGCCGCCCGGTACAACGCCGTCGCCGGCATGCCCGCCGCCGTCAACAACGTCCACACCGTGCTCTTCCGGGGCCACCAGACCGCCGGCTTCCTCGCCGCCGTCCAGGCCGACCCGAGCATCCTCGACACGCTCGCCGCCTTCGCCGCCCGCAACAAGGCGCTCCTCGGCGGCACCCACGGCTACCTGCCGTACAACAGCGCCCGCGAGCTCGGCCGCTTCCTCCAGTACCCGGGGCTGCGGAGCACGCTCCAGCCGCTCGTCCGCGGGCTCGTCGACCAGAGCGCCCCGAGCGGGAGCACCGCCCACCTCTTCGCCGCGCTCGCCGAGATGGTCGACGCCTACGACCCGGCCCGCGCCGCCGAGTACGGCACCGCCGACGCCGCCGCCCGGCTGCGCGCCGGCATCCTCGTCACCAGCCACACGTGCAGCCCGTCCGTCCGGATCCTCGCCCAGCAGGTGACCGCGGCGAACCTGGCCGCCACCTGCGACAGCCTGCTCAGGCAGGACGCCTTCTTCCACGCCGTCGCCCGCGACCCCGGCCCGGTCGCCGACGACCACAACACCACCCTGGAGGTCGTCGTCTTCGACACGCGCCAGGACTACCAGGTGTTCGCCGCCGCGATCTACGGCATCGACACCGACAACGGCGGCATGTACCTGGAGGGCGACCCGTCCGTGCCGGGCAACCTGCCCCGCTTCCTCGCCTACGAGGACACCCGCGCGCAGCCCGACTTCCAGGTGTGGAACCTGAACCACGAGTACACGCACTACCTGGACGGCCGCCACAACATGCACGGCGACTTCACCGCCGGCGTCTCCACCCCCACCATCTGGTGGATCGAGGGCTTCGCCGAGTACGTCTCGTACTCCTACCGGAAGCTGCCGTACGACGCCGCGACCGCCGCCGCCGGCCTGCACACGTACAAGCTGAGCACCCTCTTCGACACCACCTACGAGAACTCCGACACCGAGCGCACCTACCGCTGGGGCTACCTGGCCGTGCGCTACATGCTGGAGAAGCGCCGCTCCGACGTGGACGCCGTGCTCGCCGCGTACCGGACCGGCGACTGGACCCGCGCCCGCACCCTGCTGAAGACCACCATCGGCACCCGCTACGACGCCGACTTCGACGCCTGGCTGACCGCCTGCGCCGCCGGCGCCTGCGCCACCGTCCCGGATCCCGGTCCTGGCCCGTCCCTGCCCGAGTGCGCCGGCACGGACACCCGCAGACTCGACCGGGACTGCGCCCGGAGCGGTGTCTCCGCGACCACCGGCAACTACGCCTACCACTACCTGTACGTGCCCGCCGGCACCCCGCGGCTGACGATCACCACGACCGGCGCGAACGGCGACGCCGACCTGTACTACAACGCCTCCGCCTGGGCCACCACGAGCGCCTGGACGAGCCGGTCCGCCCGGACCGGCAGCGCCGAGACGCTGACCGTGGAGAACCCGCCCGCCGGGTACGTCTACATCAGCCTGCACGCCCGGCAGGGCTTCACCGGAGCGAGCGTCTCCGTCCGGTACTGACCCGGGGCCGCCCCGCCCCCGAGGGGGTGGGGCGGCCGTCGGGACTCCTACCGGCCGACCTCCTTGGTGACGAGCGCGACCGCCTCCTCCACGTCGTCCGTGACGTGGAAGAGGAGCAGGTCGCGCTCGGACGCCTTGCCGCCCGCGACGACCGTGTCCTTCAGCCAGTCGACGAGCCCCTTCCAGTACGCGCTGCCGAACAGCACGATCGGGAAGCGGGTCACCTTGCGGGTCTGCACCAGCGTCAGCGCCTCGAAGAGCTCGTCGAGCGTGCCGAGGCCGCCGGGCAGGACGACGAAGCCCTGCGCGTACTTCACGAACATCGTCTTGCGGACGAAGAAGTACCGGAAGTTCACGCCGATGTCGACGTGCGGGTTGAGCCCCTGCTCGAAGGGGAGCTCGATGCCGAGGCCCACCGAGACGCCCTGCGCCTCCCGGGCCCCCTTGTTGGCCGCCTCCATGGCGCCCGGCCCGCCGCCCGTGATCACCGCGAAGCCCGCCTCGACGAGCGCCCGGCCGAGCCGCACCCCCGCCTCGTACTCGGGCGAGTCCGGCTTCGTCCTGGCCGAGCCGAAGACGCTGATGGCGCTCGGCAGTTCGGCGAGCGCGCCGAAGCCCTCGACGAACTCGGACTGGATCCGCATGACCCGCCAGGGGTCGGTGTGCACCCACTCCGAGTCGCCCTCGGTGTCGAGCAGCCGCTGGTCCGTGGTGCCCGGCTGGACCTGGTCCCTCCGCCTCAGCACCGGTCCGAGGCGCTGCTCCTCCGGCTTCGCCATTCCCTCGGGAATGCCCATGGCCTGCTCCCTCCGCCGATCCACGATCTTTGCTGTTGGGTCAGCGTAGGACCAGAGAGGTGACGAAACGCGAAATTACGGGAGACGGGCGGTCAGCCAGTCGTGGAGCCGTGCCTCGCAGTGGTGGATCCGGTCCACGTGGACGTGCTCGTCCCGCTTGTGCGCGTAGATCGGGTCGCCGGGGCCGTAATTGACCGCGGGCACGCCGAGCGCGCTGAAACGGGAGACGTCGGTCCAGCCGAACTTGGGCATCGCGGTGCCGCCCACGGCCTTCATGAACGCCTCGGCCGCCGGGTGGGAGAGGCCGGGCAGCGCGCCGGGGCTCTCGTCGTCCACCACGAACTCGGCGATGTCGCAGTCCGCGAAGACCTCGCGGACGTGCGCGAGCGCCTCGGCGGGCGAGCGGTCGGGGGCGTACCGGTAGTTGACCGTCACCGAGCAGGCGTCCGGGATGACGTTGGTGGCGACCCCGCCCTGGATCGCGACCGCGTTGAGGCCCTCGTGGTACTCCAGGCCGTCGATGACCGGCTTGCGCGGCTCGTACGCGGCGAGGCGGGCCAGGATCGGCGCGGCCGAGTGGATGGCGTTGGAGCCCATCCAGGAACGGGCGGAGTGGGCGCGCTCGCCGGCCGTGTGCAGGATGACCCGCAGCGTGCCCTGGCAGCCGCCCTCGACCTGCCCGTCGGAGGGCTCCAGGAGGACGGCGAAGTCGCCCTCCAGCCACTCCGGGTGGGCGGCGGCGATCTTCCCGAGGCCGTTGAGGTCGGCGGCGACCTCCTCGTTGTCGTAGAAGACGAAGGTGAGGTCGCGGTTGGGCTCGGGGACGGTCGCGGCGATCCTGAGCTGGACGGCGACGCCGGACTTCATGTCGGAGGTGCCGCAGCCCCAGAGGACGCCGTCGGCGTCGAGCCGGGACGGCACGTTGTCGGCGATCGGCACGGTGTCGATGTGGCCGGCGAGGACGACCCGCTCGGCGCGGCCGAGGTCGGTCCGCGCCACGACGTTGTTGCCGTGGCGGTCGACGCGCAGGTGCGGCAGGGTGCGCAGGGCGTTCTCGATCGCGTCGGCGAGCGGCTTCTCGGTCCCGCTGACGGAGGCGAAGTCGACGAGGTCGGCGGTGAGCTCGGCCCCGTCCCGGGTGAGGTCGAGCGGGGTCTCCTGAGCAGTCTCCTGCGGGGTGATGTCAGCCATATGCCGACCCTAACCCGGCCTCCAGTACGGTGGGCCCCGTGTCCGACTCCCCCCGCCCCGCCCGCCGCGGCCGACTCGCCCGTTCGGCCGCCGCTCTCGCCGTCCTGTGCGGCCTCGCGTCGTACATCGCCGTGCACCAGGTGACCGGGAGCAAGGGGGCGCCCAGGTGCGCTCTGGGCAGCGGGGAGGGGCGGTACGAGTTCACCCCCGAGCAGGCGTCGAACGCGGCGACGATCGCGGCGGTCGGCACCTCGCGGGGGCTGCCGGAGCGGGCGGTGACGATCGCGCTGGCGACCGCGCTCCAGGAGTCGGCGCTGCGGAACATCGAGCACGGCGACCGGGACTCGCTCGGCCTCTTCCAGCAGCGGCCCTCCATGGGCTGGGGCACGCCGGAGGAGATCATGGACCCGGTCTACTCGGCGACGAAGTTCTACGAGGGCCTGGAGAAGGTCCCCGGCTACTCGCGGATGCCGCTGACGGTGGCGGCGCAGAAGGTCCAGAAGAGCGGCTTCCCGCAGGCGTACGCCAAGCACGAGCCGGACGCGACGCTGCTGTCGGCGGCCCTGACCGGGCGGTCCCCCGCGGCGCTCTCCTGCACGGCCGACCCCGAGGAGGGCCGGCCGGGGGACCCCTCCTCCGTCCGTACGGAGCTGGTCCGGGCCTTCGGCGAGTCCGCGGCGCCCACCTCCGTCTCCGGCGGCGCCGGCGCGGGGCGCTCCGCGGCGGAACCGGCCGTCCTCGTCGTCCCCGTCGCCGGCGGCACGGAGCGGCGCGGCTGGGAGCTGGCGCAGTGGGCGGTGGCGCGCGCGGAGTCCCTGCGGGTCGCGGAGGTCTCGTACGGCGGCAGGGTCTGGCGCGCGGACGACTCCGGGGGCGGCTGGGACACCACGACGTCCCCCCGTACCCCCACGGTCCGCCTCCGCCTCGCCCGCTGAGCGGCCGCGCCTCCCGGGGGCCGGTCCCCGCACGGGCGGTCGCCCGTCCCGCCGATCCCGGCCGGCCCGCGGGGCGGTGCCCGTCCGACGGCCCGTGCGGGCACGCGTTCCGCCGGGGCGATCGACCGCGACGGAACGACGGCTGCCGCCGGGACGGAACCGGGATGGACTCGTGTGCGAGGGGTCGCTCGGGGTGGGGATCCGGGGGGACTCTGCGCGAGGGGTGGGGTACGGGGGGCGCGGGAGGCCCGGGAGGCTTGGGGTGTCTGGGGAGAGACGGTTCGGCGGAGCGCACGCCGCGGCCACGTTCGTCCGCTTTCCTCCCCACCTGACAATACGACCCATGACCCAGCCTTTACCTTCGACGCCCGCAACCTCCCCCGCCCCCGGCTCGGTTGTGCAGCCCGCAAAGCCGAACACCCCACCGTCTCTCCGTCGAAGGAGCACCATGTCCCTCCCCCTGACCCGCCGGATCGCCCGCGCCGCCCTGATCGTCGCGGCCGGCGCAGCCCCCGTGGTCGGTGCGGCCGGCTCCGCGAGCGCGCTGGACCACAGCCTCGCCCCGACCGGCGCCCTCGGCGGCCTGACCGCCCTCGACGCGGCGGACGCGGGTTCGGCCGTCGACGGTGCCGCGCAGACCACGACCGGCGTCGCCGGCGCCGCCGGCGGCCAGGCGGTCGGCTCGGCCGTCCCGGCGGCCGGCAAGGCCGTGGGCTCGGCGGGCAGGACGGCCACCCCGGCCGCCCAGAAGATCGCGGGCGAGACCGCCGGCAGCGCGGGCCAGGCGCTGGGCGAGACGGCCGGCGCCGCCGCCGGCAGCGCCCCCGCGGGCGGCGCGCTGGGCGGCGCCCCGGCCGGCCAGATGCTGGGCGGCCTGCCCATCGGCTGAGCCGCCGGCAGGTACGCGGAAGGGCCCGGGTCGCACACGCGCCCGGGCCCTTCCGCGTACCGCCGGCCGGAAGCCGTCAGCCGAGGCGCTTGACCGCCGCCTCGACCCGCTCGTCCGTCGCCGTGAAGGCCACGCGGACGAAGCGCGCGCCCGCCTCGCCGTAGAAGTCGCCCGGGGCCACCAGGACGCCCTTGTCGGCCAGGTACGCGACCGTGTCCCAGCAGGGCTCGTCGCGGGTCGCCCACAGGTAGAGGCTGGCCTCGGAGTGCTCGATGCGGAAGCCGTGGGCCTCCAGGGCGGTCTTCAGGGCGGCGCGGCGGGCCGCGTACCGCCCGCGCTGCTCGGCGACGTGCGCGTCGTCGCCGAGGGCGGCCACGGTGGCGGCCTGCACGGGCGCCGCGGTCATCATGCCGCCGTGCTTGCGGATCTGGAGCAGCTCACCGAGGACGGCCGCGTCGCCCGCGATGAACGCCGCCCGGTATCCCGCGAGGTTGGAGCGCTTGGAGAGGGAGTGGACGGCGACGATCCCCTCGTACGAGCCGCCGGAGACGTCCGGGTGCAGGACCGACACCGGGTCGGCCTCCCAGCCCAGTTCGAGGTAGCACTCGTCGGAGAGGACGAGGACGCCGTGCTCGCGGGCCCAGGCCACGATCCGGGTCAGCTCCTCCGGCGGGAGGACCTTGCCGGTCGGGTTGGACGGGGAGTTGAGCCAGAGCAGCTTCAGGCCCGCCGGGTCGAGCTCGGTCGGGTCGTCATAGACGACGGGCTCCGCGCCGCAGAGCCGCGCGCCGACCTCGTACGTCGGGTAGGCGAGCCGGGGGTGGGCGACGCGGTCGCCGGGGCCGAGGCCGAGCTGGGTCGGCAGCCAGGCGACGAGCTCCTTGGAGCCGACCACCGGCAGCACGTTCCCGTGGGCGAGGCCGACCGCGCCGAGGCGCCGCTCGCACCAGCCGGTGAGCGCGTCGCGCAGTGCGGGCGTGCCCCACACCGTGGGATAGCCGGGCGAGTCCGCCGCGGCCACGAGGGCCTCCTGGATCAGCGCGGGGACCGGGTCGACCGGCGTGCCGACCGACAGGTCCACGATCCCGTCCGGGTGGGACAGGGCCGTCTTCTTGTACGGCTCCAGCTTGTCCCAGGGGAAGACGGGCAGGCGCGAAGAGACAGCGCTCACGGGTTGGCTCACTTCCTCAGTACGTACGCGATACGCGTCGGTCCCGTACGGCGGCGGAGCCGTACGGGACCGAGAGCGGGTGCAACGAAAGATCAGCCGTTCTGCGGCGGCAGGGCGGCGATGAAGGGGTGGTCACGCTCGATCTCGCCGAGCTTGGAGGCACCACCGGGCGAACCCAGCTCGTCGAAGAACTCGACGTTCGCCTTGTAGTAGTCCTTCCACTCCTCCGGGGTGTCGTCCTCGTAGAAGATCGCCTCGACCGGGCAGACCGGCTCGCAGGCTCCACAGTCGACGCACTCGTCCGGGTGGATGTAGAGAGATCGCTTGCCCTCGTAGATGCAGTCGACGGGGCACTCCTCGATGCAAGCCTTGTCCTTGACGTCGACACAAGGCTGCGCGATGACGTAGGTCACGCTGTCGTTCCTCCTCGGTAGGGCTGGTCTGCGCGGGAGCGCGGTGTCGTCGATGCCCGCACCTAGTATCTCCGTTCTTGGGGGCGATCCGAACAAGAGGGGCGGAGAAGCTGTGGAAATCACCGGCGGAGGGCTGCTTGAGGTCCGTGTCACCAGCGCTGACGTGGGAAAACGTGTCTCCGTTCGGTACGTGACGGACTCCGCGGAGGCGGGCGGGCGATTCACCGACGCGGTCGGTGTGCTCACATCCTGGGACGGCGGTGTGCTCACGATCACACGAAAGAGCGGCGAGACCGTCCGGATCCCGGAACTCCGCCTGGTCGCGGGCAAGATCGTGCCCCCCGCCCCCGCCCGCAGGCGCGGCCCCGCCGCCACGTTCCCCGAGCTCTCCCGGGCCGCCGCGCGCGCGTGGCAGCCGATCGAGAGCGAACAGCTCGGCGAGTGGACGCTGAGGGCGGCCGACGGCTTCACCCGGCGGGCCAACTCGGTGCTTCCCTCGGGCGATCCCGGGCTCCCCGTCACCGAGGCCCTGGAGGTCGTACGGGAGTGGTACGCGGACCGGAAGCTGCCCGCGTACGTCCAGACCGCCACCGGCGCCGAGGGGACCCAGGAACTCCTCTGCGCCGAGCTGGAGCGGCTCGGCTGGCACCGCGAGGTCACCGCGGAGCTGCGGACCGCCGCCCTCGCCCCGATCGCCGACCGGGAGCCGGGCCCGGTGGAGGTCGTCCTCTCCCGGACGCCCGACGAGCCGTGGCTGCGCCGCTACCAGCGCTTCACCGGGGGCGAGCCGGAGGTGTGGCGGCAGGTGCTCACCTCCGGCCCGAGTGTGTGGTTCGCGTCCGTGGCGGGCACGGGAGAGGTGCCGGCGGCCATCGGCCGCTGCGTCGTCGACGGACGCTGGGCCGGGTTCATGGCGGTGGAGGTCGACCCGGAGCAGCGCCGCCGGGGCCTCGCCACCGCCGTCATGGCCGTGCTCGCGCGGCAGGCCCTCGACGAGGGCGCGTCGGCGGCCTGGCTCCAGGTCGAGAGCGACAACGCCGGTGCGCGGGCGCTGTACGAGGGAATGGACTTCGCGGTGCACCACCACTACCACCACTACCGGCAGTCGGAGGCGTGAGCGCGGCGTGAGCGCGGACCCCCTGAACCCGCCGTCCGGCCCGCCGCCCGACCGGCGGCGGGAGTTCGCGGAGGAGGCCCGGGCCGAACGGCCCGACCTCGCCCGGCTCTGTCTGCTGATCTGCGCCGTGGCGGACCCGACGGTCACCGAGCACGACCTCGTCGAGGCGGACGTCGAACTCGACCGGCTCGCCGGCCTCGTCCCGTACGCCACCCGGCGCACCGGCGCCTGGAAGGCGGCGCTGGGAGAGCTCCTCGGCGGCCGGGAGGGCTTCGAGGGGGTCCCCGCCGACTACCAGCGCCTGGAGTCCTCCCTCCTGCACGAGGTGCTGCGGCGGCGCCGGGGCCTGCCGATCCTGCTGTCCGTGGTGTGGATGGAGGTGGCCCGGCGGGCGGGGGCGCCGGTGTACGGGCTCGGGCTGCCCGGCCACTTCGTGGTCGGCTTCGGCGACCCGGCCGAGCTCGACCTCGCCGACCCCTTCGCGGGCGGGCGGCCCATGACCGCGGAGGACGCCGAGCTGCTGGTGGCGAGCGCGACCGGAGAGGCCCTGGACCGCTCCATGCTGCGGCCCGCCGAGCCCGGCGCCGTCGTGCTCCGGATCCTCGGCAACATCCGGGCCTGGGCGGCCCCCCGGCCCGAGCGCTCCGACGTGGCCCTGTGGGCGGTGGAGCTGGCGCTGCTGCTCCCCTCGCACCCGGCCCGCCTCCGCTACGAGCGGGCGGAACTCCTCGTCCAGCGCGGCGACTTCCTCACCGGCGCGGCGGAGATGGAGGCGTACGCGCAGATCATGGACGCGGTCGACCCGGACGCCGCCGCCGCGATCCGCCACAAGGCCCAGGCGGCCCGCGCGCGGCTCAACTAGAGCCTGTCCGACAATTGGCGTCGGATCAGGCCGGGTCGTCCGGTGCGTGCGATCGGCGTGCGGCCGGGGCGCCCTCGTAGTGGAGCTACTTGGGCGTTCCGGCCGTGCGGCGAGCGTGCGTGCCGGACGACCCGGACCCGGCGGGAATTGTCGGACAGGCTCTAGTGACCTGAGTCAGAGATTCGTCGGCAGTAGGCGGCGACTTTGTCGAGGATCTCGTCGGCTGTCTTGGTCCAGACGAAGGGTCTGGGGTGTT
>NZ_JBIBWV010000013.1:0-186146 GCF_043081625.1 Streptomyces sp. NPDC014861 | reverse complement strand
CAGCCCACTGTTCGTCAGAAAGATCCCCTCGCCCCACACCCAGATCATCGCGATGCGGGACGAGGCGCCGAGCCGATTTTCAAAACACGGCCTAGCCGCCCCCGGGCCGGCTCGGGTCTGCCCGGGTCTGCTCGGGCCGCTCGGTCGGTGCCGGTCCCGCCGCACGCCGCTCGGTCGGCTCGGGCTCTACGGTCGGCTCGGGCTCTACGGTCGGCTCGGGCTCTTCGGTCCGGTCAGGCCGTTCGGTCGGCTCGGGCGGCTCTGGCGGCTCGGGCGGCTCTGGCGGCTCTGGCGGCGGCGCCGGTTCAGCGGCCGAAGGTGTCGATGCCCTCGACCAGCCAGGTCCCGTCGTGGTGGACGACGTCCACGGCGAACATCGCTCCCGCGTAGACCCCCTGGTCCTGTGCCTGGCCCTTGGCGCCCTTGGCTCCCTTGACGTCCTTCGTCCCCGCGGTGCTGACGCTGCTCTGGTCGGCGTAGACGAGGACCCGGGCGCGGTCGCCGTCGATCCGCTCGACCGCGCTGTCGGTGACCGTCGTGGTGATCACCGACTTCTGCGCGGCGGCGCGGGCCAGCACCCCGGCGAAGAGGGCCCGGTGCTGTGCGACGGCCTTGCCCGTGAGGAAGGCCTTCCCGGCCCGGTCGAAGGCGGCCGCGTCGGTGTGGTCGTAGGAGAAGAGGGCGGCGACGGCCTCGGCCGTCCGTCCCTTGATCTCGCTGGTGCGGGCCGGGTCGGTGAGGGCGGTGTTCGCGCGCGCCGGGTCGGCCCGCAGCTCGCCCGCCCTGCTGTGCGCCCACCCCGCGAAGCCGCCGAGCAGCAGCGTCAGGACGCACAGGACGAGGAGGGAGACGCGGTGCCGGGGCCCCTTCGCCGCGGACTCCCCGGCCGCCATGTGCTCCTCGGCCGCCGCGGACTCCCCCGCCGCCGCGCTCTCCGGGGCATCCGGCCGGTCCGGTACGGGCTTCGCCGCCGTTCGCCGTCGCGTCCGCGGTTCGGGCCCGGTCAGGAGGCCCACCGGGGTCCCGGGGTCGGGGGCCGACTGGTCGGCGCGGGCCCGGCGGCGGCGCTGGTGGTCGATGTGGTGGCGGGGCGTCGGCATCGTGCGGTGTCCTTTCGGGTGCGGGTGGCTCGCGCGGGCTGTCGTGCGGCCCGGTCAGCCGGACGCCGTGCCGCCCACGGGGGCCTGCCCCAGGCCGCTGAGCTTCCACCGGCCGTCGGCGCGGGTGAGTTCGCCCAGCATGCGACTGTCCTTCTCGGTGCTCTTGCTGTCGGGGGTCGTGACGGTGACCCGCAGGGCGACGAGCAGCCGGGCCCGCCCCGCCCGCTCGTCGAGCTCGGAGACGGCGCCGGAGATCACCCGGGCCGTCGTCACCGTCTTCGCCGCCTTCACCTGACCGGCGAACTCGTCACGACCTTCGACGAGTTGAGCGTGCAGCTCGCCGGTCGTGGAGGACTCCCACAGGTCGAGCCCCTCGTCCACCTTCCGGTGGTCGAGCGTGTTGAGGTTCTGCACGGCCTGCTCCCCCGCGGCGAGGGCCCGGTCGCGCTCCGCGGCGTACGCGGCGGAGTCGTCGTGGGCCGCCGCGTACCAGCCCTGGCCGGTCCAGGCCGCGAAGCCGCCCGCGACCAGGGTGAGCACGAGGGCCACGAGCAGGACCGGCCGGATGCCGGCCGCCGTGCGGACCGCGCGTGTCATGCGGTGCTCCCGTCTCCCGCTCAACGTCAGCGGGCCTTGATGTCGGTGATCTGCCACCGGTCGTCCTGGAACCGGGCGGTGACGGTCAGCTGGGCCGCCGCCGAGGTGGCGGGCCCCTTGTCCCGCCGTGAGACCTGGTCCAGGAAGACGAGGAGGCGGGCGGTGTCGCCGTGGAGCTCGATCACGCCGGTGCGGACGGCCTGGGTGGAGAGGGTGATGCGCTGCTGGACCAGGCTCTTGCGGACCTGGGCGAACAGGTCGCTGTACTGGCGGGCCGCACGGCCCGCCAGGAAGGTCTCGGCCGAGCGCTCGGCGGCGTCGGAACTGGTGGGCGTGTAGGAGAAGATCCGGGCCAGGCCCTCGCTGACGTCCCCGCCGACCCGGTGGGTGGCGGTGGTGTCGGCGAGCGCCTGGTTCCGCGCCGAGGGGGTGGAGCGGAGCTGGTGGGCTTCGTGGAGGAACGCACCGCCCGCGAGGAGGAGGGCGGTGACGGTCACGGGCACGACCGCCTTCCGGAGGCGGGCGGCGGGGCGACGGAGGCGGGCAGTGGGCTCGGTCTCCGGATCGGTGTTCTCGTCGTCGGTCCCGGGCTCGGTCTCGCTGTCGTTCAGGAGTGTCACTCGTCCTCCTCGGCTCCGGCGACGGGAACCGCGCTGAGCGCCGCCACCCTCCAGGTGTCCTCGCCGGTGCGGGTCAGCACGGCCTCCAGGCGCTTGCGGTCCGAGGTGGCGGCGCCTCCCACGGGGGTGACGTCCACGCTCACGGTGGCGATGAGCTTCGCCGTACCGGCGCGGGCGTCGAGGGCGGTGAGCGCCGCTTCGGTGACGGTGGCCCGGGCGGAGGCGCCCACCGCGGGTTCGGTGCGGGCCAGTTCGGCGCGGAGCGCGCCGGTGGAGGCGTCGCGCCAGGCGGCGATGCCCGCCTCGGCGCGCTCGCGGGAGGAGGCGTCGAGGGTGCTCAGGACGGTGAGGCGCTGCCGGCCCTCGGCGAGGGCGGTGTCCCGTTCGCGGGCGAAGGCGAGCTCCTGGTCGGTGCGGGCCTGGACGTAGCTCCACGCGCCGGTGGAGCAGAAGCCGAGGGCGACCACGAGGGCGGTGGCGGAGAGGACCCGGGCCCGCCTCATCGCCCGCTCCCCGTGCCCAGGCCGAGGAGTCCGGCCATGTCGGTCGGGCCGTCGGTCCCGCCGGGCAGGCCCGGCGCGCCCGGCAGCCACGGCTTCCCCGCGTGCTGCGCCGCGTCCGGCAGGAGGGGGCGGGCCGGCGCGGGCACGGCGTCGCCCTTGGGCGCGTGGGCCGAGCCGCGTACGTTGACGCCGGTCGCGGCCGGGCTGGTGCAGGCGGCACCGGTGTTGAGGGCGGGCGCGGTGCCGAGGTCGAGACCGTTGCGGTAGCGGGTACCGCCGTATCCGGTGGTGCAGGGCAGCGGCTTGAAGAAGGTGACGGCCATGCCGATGTTGAGGCGTCCGCCGTCGACGGCGGTGGCTCCGGCGGAGACGGCGGCGGGGAACGTCACGAGCAGTTCCTCGATGCCGCGCTGCCGGGTGAGGGCGAGTTCCGAGGTGGTGAGGAGGTTGGCGAGGACGACGCCGAGGCTCGGGTCGACGTCGTTCAGCAGGCCGCTGACCTGGCCCGCCGCGTCGGGCGTGACGGCGAGCAGCTTGCGCAGGTCGGCGTCGGAGCTCTTGAGGGTGGTGGCGAGTTCACGGGCGCCGGAGGCGAAGCCGCGGATGGCGCGGCTCTCGTCGGCCTGGGTGCGCAGCACGACCTCGCCGTCCTGGATGAGGCGGGTGGTGACCGGCAGGGCGTCGTCGGCGGCCTGGACGAAGGCGCTGCCGCTGTCGAGCAGGACCTGGAGGTCGTCGCCGTGTCCCTCGAAGGCCTTGCCGAGTTCGTCGACGACCGTGCGGAGGGAGTCCAGGGGGACGGAGCGGGTGAGGTCGTCCATGCTGCTGAGCACGTCGGTGACCGGGGCGGGCACCTGGGTGTCGGAGCGTTCGATGCGGGCGCCGTCGGCGAGGAAGGGGCCGCCGTCGCTGTCGGGCCGCAGGTCGATGTACTGCTCGCCGACGGCGGAGAGGCCGGCGACGACGGCCCGCGCGTCGGCGGGGATCCGGGGGGCCGACTTCTTGATGCGGAGTTCGGCGACGACGCCGTCCGCGGTGAGGTCGATGGCGCCGACGCGGCCCACGGAGACGCCCCGGTAGGTGACGTCGGAGTGGGGGAACAGCCCACCGGTGCGGGCGAGGTGGACCCGGACGGTGTAGTGGTCGGCGACCCCGGCGTAGCGTCCGAGGTCCGCGTAGCGGACGCCGACGAAGCCGAGGACGGTGACGGCGATGACGAGGAACGCGAGGTTCTTCAGCCGTACGGTACGGGTGATCACCGGGGGTCGCCTCCGTTCTTCGGCGTGGTGTCCGGTCCGGACGGGAGGGCCGTCCGGACCGGGGGCAGGGGGAGGGGCGACTCGGCGCCCCGGGCGGTGGGGTCGGTGCCGCGGAGCGGTGCGGCGGGTGCGTTCGGGTCCGTCGGGGACGGCGTGGGGCCGGCGGTGGAGGAGGGGGCGGCCTCGGGGACGAGCGGTGGGATCACCTCGGTGCCGGGTGCGGCGGCGAGGTGCAGGTAGGTGTTGAGGTAGTCGCCCTTCACGCCCTTGAGCACCTCGTCGGTGAACGGGTACGTCAGCAGGACCTGGAGCGACGCGGGCAGGTCGGCGCCGGCGTCCGCGAGGGCGGTGAGGGTGGGGGCGAGGGCCTTGAGGTCGGCGACCATGTCCTTCTTGCTCGCCTCGACGGTGGTGACGGCGACGCCGGACAGGGTGTCGAGGGCGCGGAGCATGGTGAGCAGCGAGCCCCGCTGGTTCTCCAGCGTCTTCAGGCCGGGCGAGAGGTCGGTGAGGATGGTGCCGACGTCCTTCTTGCGGCCGGCGAGGGTGGTGGAGAGCCGGTTGAGGCCGTCGAGGGCGCGGGTGATGTCGCCGCGGTGCGCGTCCAGGTTCGTCACCAGGGTGTCGACGCGTTCGAGCATGGAGCGGACCTGGGGTTCGCGTCCGCCGAGCGCCGCGTTGAGTTCGCGGGTGATGGTCTTGAGCTGGTTGACGCCGCCGCCGTTGAGGAGCAGGGAGAGCGCGCCGAACACCTCCTCGACCTCGGTGTCGCGGCTGGTGCGGGCGAGGGGGATGACGGCGCCGTCGGCGAGCGGGCCGGCGCTCTCCCGGCGGGCGGCGGCCTGCCGGACGCCGGTGCGGGCGGCGGTGCCGGCGGAGGGCGGGGCGACGAGCTGGACGTACTTCTCGCCGAGGAGGCTGGACTGCTCGACGCGGGCGCCGGTGTCGGCGGGGAGCCGCACCTCGCCGTTGATCTTCAGGGTGACGCGGGCGGACCAGGTGGCGGGGTCGAGTTCGATGGCGGTGACGCGGCCGACGGCGACGTCGTTGACCTTGACGGCGGCCTGCGGCACGAGGCTGAGGACGTCGGCGAGTTCGGCGGTGACGGTGTACGGGTGGTCGCCGAGGTCGGCGCCGCCGGGCAGCGGCAGGTCCTCGATGCCGTCGAACCGGACGGGGACGGCGGGGACCGCGCCGAGGGCGACGGTCAGCCCGAGGCCGAGGGCGACCGCGGCGGCGGCTCCGGCGCCGACGGCGCGTCCCGAGGGGAGGCGTGGGCGTCTCACCGGTCCTCCTCTCCGGGGTTCGCGGGGGTGGCGGGGCTCGCCGGGGTTCCCCCGCTCGCGGAGTCCCCGGACACGGGCAGCGGCAGCGGCGGGCCGCCCAGGCTGATCTCGTTGAGGTTGGCGCGGCCGTCGATGGTGCGGGTGTCGGGGTCGTAGGCGTTGACGAGGTTGCCTGCGGCGAGCGGGGCGACGTCGAGGGCTTCGGCGAGGGAGGCGCGCTGGTCGACGAGGGTCCGGGTGAGGGGGACGAGCCGGTCGACGTTCTTCTTCAGCTCGCCGCGGTTGTCCTTGATGAAGGTCTTCACCCGGGCGAGGGCCGTGCCGAGTTCCCTGAGGGCTCCGGCGAGGTCGTCCTTGTTGTCGGCGAAGAAGCCGACCACCTCGTCGAGGCGTTCCTGGGCGGTGCGGACGTCGCCGTCCTTCTCCTTGAGCATGGTGGTGAAGCTCTGGAGGTTGCCGAGGGTGGCGAAGAGCGCCTCACTGTTGCCGTCGAGGGTCTTGGCGGCCTTGCCGAAGCGGTCGAGGGAGCCGCCGATGGCCTCGCCGTTGCCCTTGAGGTTCTTCGCGCCGGTGTCGAGGAGCTTGGAGAGGGCGCCGGCGGAGTTGGCCCCTTCCGGGCCGAGCGCCGTGCCGAGCTCGGTGATGGAGGCGTAGAGCTGGTCGATCTCGACGGGGGTGCGGTTGCGGGAGGCGGGGAGTTCGGCGCCGTCGTCGAGGGCGGGGCCCGAGGTGTAGGCGGGGGCCAGCTGGACGTACCGGTCGGCGACGATGCTCGGGGCGACGACGACGGCGCGGGCGTCGGCGGGGACGAGTACGCCCTCGTCGAGGCGGAGGGCGACGCGTACCCGGGTGCCCTGGGGCTCCACGGACTCGACCTCGCCGACGCGGACGCCGAGGACGCGCAGGTCGGATCCGGCGTAGATGCCGACGACCCGGTCGAAGTAGGCGGTGACGCGGACGCCCTCCTCGTCGAGGGCGCGCACGGCGACGAGTCCGCAGGCGGCGAGCACCGCGAGGGTGAGTCCCGCGGTGAGGGGTTTCCTGATCCTGGTCATGACGCACCGTTCCCCTTCGCCGCCGGCTTCGGCCGGGGCGGCATGCATCCGGTCTTGGGCTGGGACCCCTCGGGCAGGTAGCGGCGCGGGACGACGCCGCAGAGGTAGCTGTCGAACCAGCGCCCGTTGCCGAGGGTGTTGCCGACGAGCCGGTAGTAGGGGCCGAGCAGCGCGAGGGTCCTGTCGAGCTGCCCGCTGTTCTTCTCCAGGACGCCGGTGACCCGGCCGAGGGCCTTCAGGGTGGGTCCGAGCTGCCGGTCGTTGTCGCCGACGAGACCGCTGAGTTCGGTGGAGAGGGCCCTGCTGCCCTTGAGGAGGGCGCGGATCGCGTCGCGGCGTTTGCTGAGCTCGCCGAGGAGGGAGCCGCCGTCCTCCAGGAGGAGTTCGAAGCTGGACCTCTTGTCCTTGAGGGTCTTGGTGAACCGCTCGCTGTTCTTGAGGAGGCGGGCGAGTTCGGTGTCCCGCTTGGAGACGGACCTGGACAGGGCGGAGAGGCCGTCGGCGGCGCTGCGCACGTGCGGCGGCGAGTTCTCGAAGGTGTCGGCGATGGTCCGGAAGCTCTCGGCGAGCTTGCCGGTGTCGAGGTCGTCGATGGTGCCGCTGAGGTCCTGGAAGGCCTGGGTGACGTCGTACGGGGAGGTGGTGCGCGCCAGCGGGATGCGGGTCCCGGGGTCCTGGCGGGCGGCGCCGAGCGGGTCGAGGGCCAGGTACTTCTCGCCGAGGAGGGTCTTGATGGCGATGGCGGCGGTGGAGCGGTCGCCGACCCAGGCGTCGCCGACCTCGAAGGTCACCTTGACCTTGGCGCCGTCGAGGGCGACGCCGGTGACCTCGCCGACCTTGACGCCGGCGATGCGGACCTCGTCGCCGGTGTCGAGTCCGGCGGCCTCGGAGAAGTCGGCGCTGTAGGTGGTGTCGCCGCCGACGAGGGGGAGCCGCTCGACGTTGTACGCGAGGGCGGCCAGGAGGCCGAGGAGGAGGAGTCCGACGACGGCGACGGAGATCGGGTTGCGTTCCTTGACGGGCTTGAGGAGGGGGGTCATCCGCGGCACCTCGGTTCGGTCACGGCGATGCCGGTCGGCGGCTTCGAGCCGTCGGAGGTCTTCACGCCGGTCACGCGCGCCTCGCACAGGTAGAGGTTGAACCAGGAGCCGTACGACGAGAGGCGGGCGAGGGCGGTCAGCTTGTCGGGGGTGCGGTCGAGGAACCGTTCGATGGCGGGGGTGTGGGCGCCGAGGGTGCCCGAGAGCCGGCCGAGTTCGCGGATGTCCTTCTTGAGGGGGGCGCGGGCGTCGTGGAAGAGCCCGGCGGTGGTGGTGGTCAGGGCGCCCATGGCCTGGACGGCCTCGCCGAGGGGCTTGCGGTCGGTGTCGAAGCCGGTGACGAGCTTCTGGAGGGTGACGACGAGGTCCTCGAAGCCGGCCTCGCGGTCGTTGAGGGTGGTGAGGACGGTGTTGAGGTGGGTGACGACGTCGCCGATGACCTTGTCCTTGGCGGCGACGGTCCTGGTCAGCGAACCGATGTGGCGGAGCAGGCTGTCGACGGTGCCGCTCTCGCCCTGGAGGACCTGGACGAGCGAGCCGGCGAGGTCGTTGACGTCGGCGGGCGACAGGCCCTCGAAGAGCGGTTTGAAGCCGTTGAAGAGCAGGGTCAGGTCGAGGGCGGGGGTGGTGCGGTCGAGCGGGATGGTCTCGCCGTCGCCGAGGGTGCCGGTCACCTCGCCGCTGCCCCGCCCGAGGGAGACGTACCGCTGGCCGACCATGTTGAGGTACTTCACGGCGGCGGTGGCGGAGCGGGGCAGGGTGCGGTCCTCGCGGACCGTGAAGGTGACCTGGGCGGTGCGCCGTTCGACGACGCGGACATCGGTCACCTCGCCGACCTTGACGCCGGCGACGCGCACCGAGTCGCCGGCGACGAGGCCGGTGACGTCGGTGAAGAGCGCCTTGTAGGAGCGGGTGTCGGAGCCGACGCCGGTGTTGGCGATGCTGAAGCCGAGCACGGTGGTGGCGAGCGCGGTGACCAGGACGAAGGCGAGGGACTTGAGGACGGTGCCGGTCAGTCCGCGGCGCCGGGTGTGGGTCTGCTTCGCTCTCATCGGAGGGTCACCTCGGCTCCTCGGAAGGCGGGGCCGGCGAGCAGGCTGCTCCAGTCCGGCAGGGCCTCGGCCGGCCGGCCGGCGCCCGGGGCGAGGAGTTCGGTGACGAGGTCGTTCTCCTGCGGGGTGTTGGCGGGGCCGAGGTCCTGGGCGGCCGCGGCGGAGGCGCGGGCGGCGGGTGCGACGGGGACGCCGAGGTAGGGCACGGGGTGGCAGCGGGGGCCGCCGCCGGAGCCGTACCGGGGGGTGTCGTGGCCGGGGCGGTACGCGCCGCGCGAGGGGACGGTGGTGACGTTCACGTGCAGTCCCGGCCGGTCGGTGCCCTTGCCGAGCGCCTTGTCCATGGCGGGCACGAACTGGGCGAGGGTGCGCAGGGTGCAGGGGAAGGAGGAGGAGTACTCGGCGAGGAGTTCCAGGGTGGGGCGGCTCGTCGAGCTGAGCCGGATGATGGTGTCCTTGTTCCTGCGGAGGAAGGCGGTGAGGTCCTGGGCGGTGCGGGTGGTGGCGCCGAGGGTGCCGGAGAGGGCGGCCTCCTGCTCGGCGAGGGTGCCGCTGGTGGTGGTGAAGTCGGTGAGCGCGGTGACGATGTCCGGGGCGACGTCCGCGTAGAGGTGGCTGACCTTCACGAGTTCCTTGAGGTCCCGGGTGAGACCGGGCAGTTGGGGGTTGAACTTCTTGAGGTGGCTGTCGAGCCGGGCGAGGGTGTCGCCGAGTGTGTCGCCGCGTCCTTCGAGGGCCTGGGAGACGGCCGACAGGGTGGCGGACAGCTTCTGCGGCTGGACGGCGGTGAGCAGGGGCATGACGTTGTCGAGGACCTGTTGGAGTTCGATGGCGTTGCCGGAGCGGTCCTCGGGGATGACGGCTCCGGGGCCGAGCCGCCGCTCGGAGGGCTTCGCGGGCGGGACGAGGGCGACGAACCGCTCGCCGAAGAGCGTGGTGGGCAGCATCTGGGCGCGGACGTCGGAGGGGACGTGGTCCAGGGCTCCGGGGCGCATGGCGAGGGTGAGGCGGGCGCCGGTGCCGGTGGCGTCGATGGCGCGGACCTCGCCGACGACGACGCCCCGGAGTTTGACCTCGGCGCCGAGGTGCATCTCGTTGCCGACGCTGCCGGTCTCGACGACGACCGGGTCGGAGTCGGTGAACTTCTTGTCGTAGACGGCGACCGCCAGCCAGGCGAGCAGGGCGGGCACCAGCAGGAAGACGACGCCGGCGGTGCGGCGGCGCAGGGTCTGGCCTCGTGGAGCGTTCATCTCACCCCGCCACCTTCACGGTCGTGGTCGCGCCCCAGAGGGCCAGGGACAGGAAGAAGTCGGTGACGCTGATCAGCACGATGGCGTTGCGCACGGACCGGCCGACGGCGATGCCGACCCCGGCGGGGCCGCCCGAGGCGCGGAAGCCGTAGTAGCAGTGGGCGACGATCACCATCACGCTGAAGATCAGCACCTTCAGCATCGACAGGAGGACGTCCGTCGGTGACAGGAACAGGTTGAAGTAGTGGTCGTACGTGCCCTGGGACTGGCCGTTGAAGAAGACGGTCACGGTGCGGGAGGCCAGGTAGGAGGAGAGCAGGCCGATCGCGTAGAGGGGCACGATGGCGACGACGCCCGCGATGATGCGGGTGGTGACGAGGTACGGCATGGAGCGGATGCCCATGCCTTCGAGGGCGTCGACCTCCTCGTTGATCCGCATGGCGCCGAGCTGGGCGGTGAAGCCGGCCCCGACGGTCGCGGAGAGGGCGAGGCCGGCGACGAGCGGGGCGATCTCGCGGGTGTTGAAGTAGGCGGAGACGAAGCCGGTGAAGGCGGCGGTGCCGATCTGTTCGAGGGCGGCGTGGCCCTGGAGGCCGACGACGGTTCCGGTGAAGAGCGTCATCGCGATCATGACGCCCACGGTGCCGCCGACGACGCCGAGGCCGCCGGAGCCGAAGGCGACCTCGGCGAGGAGCCGCTGCACCTCCTTGAGGTAGCGGCGCAGGGTCCTGGGGACCCAGAGCAGGGCCCTCACGTAGAAGAGGAGCTGGTCGCCGGAGCGGTCGAGCCAGGCGAGCGGGGAGGCCATCGTCTCAGCCTCCCTTCGGCGGGACGATCTGGAGGTAGAGGCCGGTCAGCACCATGTTCACGAAGAAGAGCAGCATGAAGGTGATGACGACGGCCTGGTTGACGGCGTCGCCGACGCCCTTGGGGCCGCCGCGGGGGTTGAGGCCCCGGTAGGCGGCGACGATCCCGGCGATGAACCCGAAGATCAGCGCCTTGAGTTCGCTGATGTACAGGTCGGGCAGCTGGGCGAGGGCGGAGAAGCTGGAGAGGTAGGCGCCGGGGGTGCCGCCCTGGAGAACGATGTTGAAGAAGTAGCCGCCGAGGGTGCCGACGACGGAGACCATGCCGTTGAGGAGGACGGCGACGGCCATGGTGGCGAGGACCCGGGGGACGACGAGGCGCTGGATCGGCGAGACGCCCATGACCTCCATGGCGTCGAGCTCCTCGCGGATCTTGCGGGAGCCGAGGTCGGCGCAGATCGCGGAGCCGGCGGCGCCGGAGATGAGGAGGGCGACGATGAGCGGGCTGGCCTGCTGGATGACGGCGAGCACGCTGGCGCCGCCGGTGAACGACTGGGCTCCCAACTGCTGGGTGAGCGAGCCGACCTGAAGGGCGATCACGGCGCCGAAGGGGATGGAGACCAGGGCCGCCGGGAGGATGGTGACGCTCGCGACGAACCAGAACTGCTCGATGAACTCGCGGAGTTGGAAGGGCCTTCGGAAGACGGCCCGGCTCACCTCGGCGGCGAGGGCGAAGAGGCGGCCGGTCTGCCGCAGCGCTCCGCCGATCACGAGCCGCTCCCGGTGACGGGTATCGGGACGGTCGGCGCGGTGGCCCGGCCCGCGTAGGTGGCCTCGATGGCGGTGCGGGCGGCGGGCGGCAGCGTGTCCAGCATGCCGAGGACGCGCTGCCGGCGGCGGGCGACGGCCGCGCGGGCGGGCAGCCCGGGCGAGGGCTCCAGCTGCGGGACGATGACCCGGGGGGTGCCGGGCCCGCCGGCGGGAGCCCGGTCGGCCTCGGCGGCGAGGGTGGCGGCGTCCTTCTCCTCGGACATGCCGATGGGGCCTTCGCGGCGGCCGGCGAGGAACTGGGTGACGACCGGTTCCTCGCTGGTGAGGAGCACCTCGCGGGGGCCGAAGGTGACGAGGTTCCGCCGGAAGAACATCCCCATGTTGTCGGGGACGGTGGCGGCGATGTCGAGGTTGTGGGTGACGATCAGCATCGTCGCGTCGATCCGCGCGTTGAGGTCGATCAGGAGCTGCGAGAGGTACGCGGTGCGGACCGGGTCGAGGCCGGAGTCGGGCTCGTCGCACAGCACGATCTGCGGGTCGAGGACGAGCGCGCGGGCGAGTCCGGCGCGCTTGCGCATGCCGCCGCTGATCTCGCCGGGGAGTTTGCCCTCGGCGCCGAGCAGGCCGACGAGTTCGATGCGCTCCATGACGATGCGCCGGATCTCGGACTCGCGCTTGCGGGTGTGCTCGCGGAGCGGGAAGGCGATGTTGTCGAAGAGCGTCATGGAGCCGAAGAGGGCGCCGTCCTGGAACATGAGGCCGAAGAGCTTGCGGGTCTCGTAGATGTCCCGCTCGGGGCTGCTGACCATGTCGACGCCGTTGATGAGGACGCGGCCCCGCTGGGGTTTGAGCAGTCCGATGAGCGATTTCAGGAAGACGGTCTTTCCGGTGCCGGAAGGGCCGAGCATGACGCTCACCTCTCCGGCCGGCAAGGTCAGCGACACGTCCTGCCAGATGTTCTGCTTGCCGAAGGACATGGTCAGCCCCTCAACGACTACTTCGATTCCCATCCCACCTCCAGCAGGCGTGCGCGGCGCGTGCGCCGCGGGCGCACGGTAGGCCGTTCTGGATCACCCGGACAATAGCTCTGGCGCAAAATCATTGATCCGCTTCCGCGTTTGTCACAGCGGAGACAAAACCGGGAGGAGTTCTTGTCTCCGCCGCGACAGATGGGGGCGCCGACCTGCGGCTGAGCGTCGGCTCCCGGGAACGCTACGGCTCAGTAACCTCGCGGGGCAATACCGGATCCGGAGTTTTCGCGGAACAGGCACCATCGGAGGCCCGCTTATCAGCGGGGAGACAATTCCGCGAGAGCGCTTGTCACGTCGGGGAGAATATACGAGAAGCGGCCGGCGGAACCTCGTCCCGACCTCGCCTGATCGATCAGAATTGTCGACATTACGCACGCGGGAACCAAGCGCATTCTCGCCATCGCTCACCCTCTTGACAGGCATTGAGCCGTCTTCAAAGAATCATGGTTCGCGCCATTGTTCGGCTAAGTTTCCCGCAAGTAACGTCTGGTTTCACGGCGGGACGACGGCTGGCCAGGCCGGCCATTCCGGATCCGCCACGGCACCCCCACCGAAGCACCCTCTGCCGGTCAATCCCCAAGGAGAGTCCCAGAGCCATGAAGAAGTCGATCAGAAACCTGGCCGTCGTCGCGGGAGGCGCCTCCGCCGCCTTCGCCCTCACCGTCAGCCCCGCCACCGCGGTGCCCTCGACGGTCTGGACCGTCACCCCGAACCCGGCGAACATCACCGCCGTCAACAGCGGGAACATCGTCCTCAGCGTCAACGGCATCGCCATGACGTGTACGAAGTCGAACGGCGCGGGCACGGGCGCGAGCACCACCGGCAACCCGGCCACCGTGGGCAAGATCAACTCCATCGCCTTCGGTGCCACCGGCGCCCCCTGCACCAGCGTGCTGGGGCCGGTGACCACGGTCCCGACCGTTCCCTGGACGATCGTGGCGCAGGACTACACCGCCGCGACCGGTGTCACCAAGGGCTACGTCGGCAACGTCGACGCCAAGGTGACGGTCGGCGCCTGCGTCTTCCGCGTCACGGGCAAGGCGTCCTCCACGTACACCAACTCGACGGGCGCGCTCGCCGTCAACAGCCTCGCGGGCGAGCTCACCGTCGTCTCGTCGACCGGTTGCGGTGCGGCCGTGCCGGTCGGCGCCAAGCCGACCTTCAAGGGCACCTACCTCTTCAAGGTGGGCACCACGATCCCGAAGATCGTCGGCTCGAACCCGTAAGGGACTCAGGAACCCGCGTCCGTCCGGCCGGCCCCCGGCCGGGCGGACGCGGGGCTGTCCGCTCCCCCGCACACCGGCCGCCCCCAGGAGACTCCGCGTCGTGAAGAAGCCGCTCACCCAGCTCGCCGCCGTCGCCGCCGCGGCCGCGGCCGCGCTCGCCCTCACGGCGGCCCCGGCCTCCGCGGTGCCCTCCACGGTCTGGACCGTCACCCCGAACCCGGCGAACATCACCGCGGTGAACAGCGGCAACGCCGTGCTCATGATCGAGCTCGTCAAGGGCAACGGCATCGCGGTCACCTGCTCCCGTACGGCCCTCTCCGGCGGTCTGCGGAACGCCACCGGCAATCCGGCGACCGTCGGCGCCGTCGACACCCTCGCCCTCGGCGCCCCCGGCGCGCCCTGCACCAGCGTCCTCGGCCGCGTGACGTTCGCCCCGGCCGCCCTGCCCTGGCCCGTCGTCGCCGAGGACCACCACACGTCCACCGGCACGACGAGGGGGCACCTCGCCGGCGTCGACCTCCGGGGCACCATGGGCGCCTGCGTCTTCCGCGTCCGGGGACGACTGCCCCTCACCCACACCAACGCGACCGGCGGGCTGACCCTCGCCTCCGCCACCGGCGACCTGACCGTGGTGTCCCAGAACGGCTGCGGTGACGCGGCACCGGTCGGCGCCGGCCTGATCCTCAGGGCGGACCACCTCGTCAAGGCGACGGGCACCGCGCTCGCCCCGACGATCGTCGGCAGCCATCCGTGAGCCCCCGCGCCCGCACGTACCCCGCGTTCGCGAACGACCCCGAGCGGAGCACCCGATGAGAGGCCCACGGCCCACCCCCCGTCCCTCCCGCGCGCGCGGGCGCGGCGCGACGATCGCCGCGTTCGTGGCGCTCGCCCCGCTGCTCCCGGCGGCGGCCGTCGCCATGGGGACCCTGAAGGTCGACACGGCCCTGCCCTACGTCTGCGCCCTGCCCTCGGGGCAGCAGTCGGCGACGGTACGGATCACGGCGGCCTTCCCCGAACGGGCGGCCGTGGGCGAGGAGATCCGGCCCACCGACGTCACCACGAGCGTGGAGCTCCCGGCGGCGGCCGTGGCCGACCTCACGGCGCTGAAGGCCGCCACCGTACGGGCGGAGACCCGGCTCACCGTCGGCGTGACGCAGAACGAGCAGCGCGCGGAAGCGACCTGGAGCGGTACGGCCCAGCCCGTGGACGTGCCCGCCGAAGGGCCGCTCACGCTGACCACGACCGGCGACGTACCCCTCCTGACGACGGACACCGCCGGCGAGCTGACCCTCGCCGCCGGGGGGATCGCGGTCGACCTCGCCCCCGCCACCGCCGACGGCGCGGCCACGGTGCCCCCTTCCCTGGCCGTCACCTGCGTCCCCCATCCGGACACCCAGGGCCGTACGGAGCTCGCCAGGGTCCCGGTCGGTGCCGGCCCCGGCACCGGGGAGCCGAGCACCGCTCCCCCGACGACGGGCCTGCCGTCCCCCTCCGGCTCCTCACCCGCGTCACCGTCCCCCTCGTCGGGGCTCCCCCTGCCGTCGCTCCCGGTCGACCCGATCGCCCCTCCGCCGCCGGGGACGACCGGCGGAGGGAGCGGAACCCCGAGCGCCGGCCCCCAGGCCGACGCGGGACCGGAGGACGCGGAACCGGAGGACTCCGCCGAGGAGACGCCCACCCCGGCACCCCGTCCGGACGCGCCCCCGTGCGTGACCGAGAAGCCGACGCCCGTCTCGCTGTCCGCGTACATCACCGGCTACACCAACGTGCGCAAGCTGAACGGCGCCTCGCTCCTCCCGGCGACCTGCATGCTGATCGAGCAGGGCGACATGCAGATACCGACCACCCCTCCGCCGGAGGGCGAGTTCCACTTCACCAACCTCTCCCTGGGGAACCTCTCCCACCAGGGGCGCAAACGGACCCCGCCCTTCACCTCCACCTTCCTGACCTTCGACTTCCAGCCCGTCACGGCGACCATGGTCCTGGAGCAGACGGGGCCCATCACGATCGACACCCTGGTCCGCATCGTCTTCGCCACCGGGGACAACCACCTGGAGAACACGGTCCGCGCCCCGCTCGTCCTGCGGGTCCTGGACGTGAAGGTGAACGGCGTCCCGCTGGACGTGGGCCCCTCCTGCCGGACGGCGGCACCGCTCTCCTCGCCCGAGCCCGAACCCGCCAAGTACCCCGGGAACCACCTGGTGCTGCTGGGGCTGGGGAAGATCCCCTTCGGACTGCCCGCCGAGGGATACGTCCTGACCGGCGGCGGCCCCCTCACCGGCGAGGCGACCATCCCGGCCTTCACGGGCTGCGGCTCCGGCGGCGAGAACTTCGACCGGCTCCTCACCGCCGCCATCTCCGGCCCCGGCAACCACCTCAAGCAGATCCAGGGCCAGACCTGCTCCGTGGGCGTCGAGGTCCCGCCCCCGGACCAGTGCACCGAGGACCGCCAGCCGCTCCTCGTGCCCCGGCCCGAGCGCTGATCCCGCCGGCCGAGGCTGATCCCCCGGCCCGGGCACCGCTCCCGCGCGGCCCGGGCCCCGCTCCCCCGTACCCCCGCTTCCCCGTACCCCCGCTCCCCCGTACCCCCGCTCCGCCCCCTCCGACGAAAGGCACCCCGCCATGCCCCGCATCACCGCCCGCACCAAGCTGGCCACCGTCTCCGCCCTGACCGCGCTCGGCGCCTTCGCCTCCATGGGCACGGCGACCGCCGCCGCCCCGGTCCTGAACGGCGGCTGGGGACCGTCCACCCGCTGCCCCGTCGACGCCACCCCGATGATCACCACCGACGGGCTCGACACGTCCCCCCAGTGCATCGTCTCCTACTCGCTCAGCGGCTCCATCAAGCTCGGCAACACGACGGTGACCACCGGGAAGACCAACCTCCAGATGGGCGTCGTGCAGAACGCCGACGGCACCAACTCGGTCGTCGGCCCCGCCGGCGGCGCGCTCATCGCCGACTCCGCCACCGTCCCCGGCGGGCTCATGGGCCTGATGTGTCCGAGCGACATCCCGTTCATCACCAACATCTGCCGGCAGCTGTCGGACGGCAAGCTCAACAAGATCACCGCCACCATGGAGTCGGTCGGCACCCCCTCGAACTTCGACCAGATCGCGGGCGTCCTCACCGACCAGCCGATCGTGACCCTCCCGGTCCGCATCCGGCTGCAGAACCCGTTCCTCGGCGACAACTGCTACATCGGCACCAAGGCCAACCCGATCCTGCTCCGCCCGAAGAACCTCGACGCGCCCTCCTTCGGCGTCACCCGCTTCGACGGCGACGGCACCGCGAACGAGGAAGGCGACATGAGCCGCATCGACCTCCTCGGCTCCACCCAGTACGACGACAGCTTCGCCGTCCCCGGCGCCACCGGCTGCGGCCTCGGCCTCCTCGGCATCATCGACGCGGCCGTCAACCTCAAGACCGGACTGCCCTCGGCCGCCGGCAAGAACAAGCTCACGCTCAACAACACCCAGACCTTCCTGACCGGCCTCTTCGCCCCCGGCGTCCTCGCCCCCGACGCCGGCAAGGTCTTCTCGCGCAACTGGCACTCGGCCGTCAACTAACGGCCACCCAGGGGTGAATACCGGCCGACTCGGCCGCGTACGCCCGGCGGGAGACATGAACCTTGCTCAAGTTGTGTACAGCACACAGCAGTTGTCCTAGCTTTCAGCAGTCCACATCGGTACGTACCTGACGGCTCCCGCGGCGCCCGCCCCACCCGGACGGGCGCCGCGGCGCCGCTCCCCCCACCGGTCACGTAGCAGAGCAAGGGATCGGTAACCATGCCCTCCACCGCACAGTCACCGGAGCTCGGTGAGCCGCTCGATCCACTGCCCCGCGAGTTCGCCGCCCTGATGAGACCGGAGATCCCGGGCCTCACCAAGGAGATCGGCGTGGAGATCGAGCGCGCCTACCCCGTGTACGCGCGCCTCTTCAACGGACCCCACTCGGACGCGATCCGCCAAGGCGTGGAACAGGCCCTGGCCGCCTTCGTGGACCGCGTCGACCGCCCCGGCGCGAAGCCCGCCCTCCGCGACGAACTCCTGCGCCAGTTCGGGCGGGTGGAGGCGTACGAGGGACGGGACCTCGACACGTTACAAGGCGCCTACCGCCTCGGCGCCCGCGTCGCCCTGCGCCGGGCCAGGAGCATCGGACGCACCTACAACCTCTCCCCCACACTGATCCTGGCCTTCGCCGACGCCCTCTTCGCCTACGTGGACGAGCTGGAGACGCTCTCCCGCGAGGGGTACCTCGCCGTGCAGAGCCGCGCGGTCACGGACGTCGCCGCGCTGCGCAGGAAGCTGCTCCACCTCGTCGTCGCCGGCCCGCCGCTGCCCCGCGCGACCATCGCCGAACTCTGCCAGGAGGCGTCCTGGCAGCTCCCCGCCGAATGCACCCTGATCGCGCTGCGACCGCCGGCCACCGGGGTCCTCCAGGCCCGGCTCGACCGGGACGTGCTCGCCGACCTCAGCCTGCCCCATCCCCATCTGCTCGTGCCCGGCGCGCTGACCGCCGAGCGCCGGGCGATGCTCGACTCCGCGCTGTCCGGAACACCCGCGGTCCTGGGGCTGACCGTGGCGACCCCGCAGGCCGCGCACTCGCTGCGCTGGGCCCGGCGGGTCCTCCAGCTGATCGACGACGGCATCGTGCCGGACGCCGCGGCGGTGCCGTGCGAGGACCATCTGACGACCCTGTGGCTGCTCTCCGACCCCGCCCTGATGGACCAGCTCGCCCGCCGCGAACTGGCCCCGCTGGACGGGCTCTCCGGCACCCGGCGGGAGCGGCTGATCGAGACCCTGCGCGTGCACGTCTCCACCCGGGCGCCCGCCGAGCAGGTCGGCGAGCTGCTCGGCGTGCACGCCCAGACCGTCCGCTACCGGCTGCGGAACCTCGACAACCACTTCGGCGACCGGCTCATGGACCCGGACCGGCGCTTCGCCCTGGAGGCGGCGCTGCGCTCGCTCCACCTCCACGGCCGCAAGCACACGGACTGAGCCGGCGCGCCGGGGCCTGTCGTCACGCTCCCGTCCGCCCTCCGGGCGACGACGGGAGTGTGACGACAGACCCTAGAACTCCCTGGGGACGAGCCGGCAGCGAGCCGGCCCGGCCGCCTGGAGGGTGATCGCGGGAGCCACCGGCACCTCCTCGTCCACCGCCTCGAAGCCGTGGCGCTGGAGGATCATCGCGAGCGCGGTCACCGACTCCAGCATGGAGAAGTGCTGGCCGATGCAGGCCCGGGGCCCGCCGCCGAAGGGGAACCAGGCGTAGCGGGGCCGGCCGGCCTCCGCCTCGGGCGTGAAGCGGTCCGGGTCGAAGCGCTCGGCGTCCTCCCAGTAGGCCGGGTGCCGGTGGGTCACCCACGGGGCCACGATGACGTCGGCGCCTGCCGGGACGGCGACCCCGCCGATCGTGGTGGCGGCGACGGCCCGGCGGCCGATGACCGGCGCGGCCGGGAAGAGCCGCATGGCCTCCTTCAGGACCCGCGTCACGTACGGCAGGGCGTCGAGGTCGGAGGCGCCGGGGGCGCGTCCCGCGAGGACCCGGTCGACCTCCTCGTGGGCGCGGCGCTGCGCCTCCGGGTGGCGGGCGAGGAGGTGGAGGGCGAAGCCGATCGAGGTGGCGGTGGTCTCGTGGCCCGCGAGCAGGAAGACGAGGACCTGCTCGCGCAGTTCGGTGGCGGAGAACACGCCGTCCTCGGCGCTCTCGGCCGCCATCAGCAGGCTGAGCAGGTCGTCGTCCGTGCCGGTCCGCCCGGCGGCCTTGCGCGCGGCGATGATCCGGTCGCACTCCTCGTAGAGCGCCCGGTGGAGGGCGGCGGCGCGGCGGTTGCCGGGGGTGGGCCACTCGCGGGGCAGGGTGACCGGGGAGTAGCCGCGGCGGAGCACGTACGAGCCGACGCCGGGGAAGCAGCGCTCGACGACCTCGACGGCGGAGTCCACGTCGGTGCCGAAGAGGATGCGGGCGACGGCGCGCAGGGCGAGCCGGGTCGACTCGTGGAGGACGTCGACGGTGGTGTGGCCGGCCTTCTCCCACTCGGTGGTGAGGGTGGCGACCTCGGCGGCGATGGCGTCGGCGTAGCCGTCGACGCGTCGCTTGGTGAAGAGCGGCTGGACGAGCCGGCGCTGGCGCAGGTAGTCGTCGTCCTGGCTGGTGAGCAGGCCGTTGCCGAAGGAGTCGCGGATCTCCTGGTAGAAGGCGTTGTCCTTGCGGAAGTTGGCGGACTCGCCGGCGAGGACCTGCTGGGCTCCCTCGGCGGAGAAGACGGCGTAGACGTGGGCGCGGACGCCGGGCGGTCCCGCGCTGATGCGGACGACGTCGCCGTGATCGCGGCGGGCCCGCAGGAAGGTGCCGAGCGAGTCGTTCTTCAGGTCGAACATCGAGCCGAGGACGGGCAGTCCGGTGAGGACGGGTGCTTCGGTGACGGCTTCGGTGGCCATGTGGTTTCCCCCTGGATCGCGACGGCACGGCGATTCTCCCGCAGGGAGGCGACCCGTGGGTAGCTTCCGTGTACGGGCCGTCCGGATCCGGCTGGTCCGG
The DNA here is from genome assembly GCF_043081625.1 of Streptomyces sp. NPDC014861. Taxonomy (NCBI): domain Bacteria; kingdom Bacillati; phylum Actinomycetota; class Actinomycetes; order Kitasatosporales; family Streptomycetaceae; genus Streptomyces; species Streptomyces sp. NPDC014861. The sequence goes on along the minus strand of NZ_JBIBWV010000013.1, from coordinate 166,009 downwards.
CTGGTCCGGCTGGTCCGGGGGATTGTCAGTGGCGTCTGGGAGGCTCGCCCCATGGAAGAGGACGAGAGGGGCGGGCGCCCCCGGATGACGCTCCAGCTGACGATCGACTGCGTGGATCCGGCGCGGCTGGTGCCGTTCTGGGCGGAGGCGCTGCGGTACGTGCCGGAGCCGCCGCCCGGCGGGCACGCGAGCTGGCGCGCGTACTGGGCGTCGACGGGGGTGCCGGAGGAGGAGCTGGGCGACGGGGCGGGGGATCTGCCCGAGTCGCTGGTGGACCCGGAGGGTGTCGGGCCGCGGGTGTGGTTCCAGCAGGTCCCGGAGCCGAAGACGGTGAAGAACCGCGTCCACCTGGACCTGAAGGTCGGGGGTGGACGCGGGGTGCCGCTCGCGGTGCGCCGGGCGCGGGTCGACGGGGAGGTGGCCCGGCTGACCGCGCTCGGCGCGACCGTGCTGCGCGCGATGGACGAGCCGCACGGCATGGACTACTACGCGATGGTGCTCCAGGACCCGGAGGGGAACGAGTTCTGCGTGGTCTGACGAAGGGGCCGGGTCAGTCGGCGTCGCGCGGGTCGAAGGAGCGCGTGTCGACGGTCAGCGGCTCGGGGAAGGCCCCCGCGACGGCGTCCCAGCGGATGAACTTGAAGTTCGTCCCCTCGCGGTCGCCGTCCGCGGGGGTGGCCTCGCCGTCATGGGTGACGAGCAGGCCCCGGGGGAAGGCGCTGCCGAGGGGCACGTTCACCACCGTGGCGCCGTCGGAGTGCTGGACCCCGTCGGTGGCCGGGCCGTCGGCGACGGCGAAGGAGCCGAGGTAGGCGTTGTCGTCCTCGCGGGCGTAGACGGCGAAGGTGTCGTCGCCCTGGCTGGAGGCGAGGACGTAGCCCTCGCCGTCGCCGCCGTGGTAGACGGTGACCCCCTCGGCGTCGGCGCTCAGGTGGTCGCCGCCGAAGCCGGGGTCGTGCGCGGTGTCGAGGACGCACTCCTCCGCGGCCTCGTCGTAGCTCCAGGGGGTGCCGTACTCGCGGACGCGGTCGAGGAGTTCGGGCCGCTCGAAGTCCTCGTCGTCGAGCTCGATCCGCCAGAGGCCGACGGCTTCCTGGGCGGCGTAGAGGACGTGCTCCTCCTGGTCGACGGCCATGCCCTCCACCTGCGGCAGCTCGCCGGGGTCGGCGCAGGGGCGCCAGGCGGTGCCGTCCGGGAGGGTGAAGGAGCGGGGCAGGTCGAGGGTGGACTCGGTGCGGTAGCCGACCCGGCCACCGCGGTCCTCCAGCTCCAGCAGGCGCAGTCGGCTGCGCTCGCGCTGGGAGACGACGACGTAGGCGTCGTCCCCGTCGCGGTAGGCGGCGAGGCCGTAGGAGGTGTTCTGGTCGTCGACCTCGGCCTCGCTCGCGGCGAAGACGGGGGTGACGCCGGCGGCGGTGACGTCCTTGAGCGGGGGCCGGCCGGCGGCGACGGCGGCCGGGTCGATCGCGTAGGCGCGGATCCGGTCGCGGCCCCGGTCGCTGACGACGGCGAGGTCGGTGCGGCGGCCGTTCAGCTCGAAGCCGTGGACGAGGTCGACGTTGTTGAAGCGGCCGGGGGCGGCGTCCTCGCCGGGGGCCTGCGGTGCGGCGATGTGCTGGAGGCGGCGGCCGTCGAGCCCGTGGACGTCGAGCCCGCCCTCCTTGAGCGTGCCGATGACGAGGCTGCGGCCGGGCCGGGTGGGGTCGACCCAGACGGCGGGGTCGTCCGCGTTCGCGTTCCCGCCCGCCTCGTCGTCGTACACGACGGGCGTCTCGACGCGGGCGGTGACGGTGACGGTGACGGGGTGGGGGGTGGCGGGGACCGCGGCCACGACGCCGAACGCGGCGGCCAGGGCGGTCAGGACGGAGGCGGTCACGGTACTCCTCGGTAGCGGTCTCGGACGGGCCGAGACGCTACGGAGGCGGAGTGGAGCGGCGTTTGCGGACCCGTGAACTCCGGGCGGCCGTCCCGCGCACACGGAACGGCCTCCCGGACACGGGGGCGATGCCGAGGGAGCGATCGGCGCGCGCTCCAGCTGCCGTCCACGGTGACGTGGACGGCCGTCCGGGCGTCCGGTCCGGCTGAGCCCTGGCCCCTCGCCGGGGGCTACTTGCCGAGGGCGCGGCCGATGACCATCCGCTGGATCTCGCTCGTCCCCTCGAAGATGGTGTAGATCGCGGCGTCGCGGTGCATCCGCTCGACGGGGTACTCGCGGGTGTAGCCGTTGCCGCCGAGGATCTGGATCGCCTGCCCGGTGACGGTCTTGGCGACCTCGCTCGCGTACAGCTTCGACATGGAGCCCTCGGCCTTGGTGAACGGCTTGCCGGCGGTGGCCATCCAGGAGGCGCGCCAGACCAGCAGCCGGGCGGCGTCGATCTCGGTGGCCATGTCGGCGAGCTGGAAGGCGACGCCCTGGTTCTCGATGATCGGGCGCCCGAACTGGACGCGGGTCTTCGCGTAGTCGAGGGCGACCTCGTAGGCGGCGCGGGCGGTGCCGACGGCCATGGCGCCGACCGCCGGGCGGGACGCCTCGAAGGTGGCCATGGCGGCGTTCTTCACCCGCTCGCCGCCCGCCTTCGCCTTCTCCCGGGCGCGGGCCAGGCGCTCGTCCAGCTTGTCCTTGCCGCCGAGCAGGCAGGAGCCGGGGACGCGCACGTCCTCCAGGACGACCTCGGCGGTGTGCGAGGCGCGGATGCCGTGCTTCTGGAACTTCTGGCCCTGGGAGAGGCCGGGGGTGTTCGGCGGGACGATGAAGGAGGCGTGGCCCTTGGAGCCGAGCCCGGGGTCGACGACGGCGACGACGACGTGGACGTTGGCGATGCCGCCGTTGGTCGCCCAGGTCTTGGTGCCGTTGAGCACCCACTCGTCCTTGGCCTCGTCGTAGACGGCCCGGGTGCGCATGGAGGCGACGTCGGAGCCGGCGTCGGGCTCGGAGGAGCAGAAGGCGGCGACCTTCACGTCGTTGGCGTCGCCGTACATCTGCGGCACCCAGGTGCCGATCTGCTCCTCGGTGCCGTTGGCGAGGACGCCGACGGCGGCGAGGCCGGTGCCGACGATGGAGAGCGCGATGCCGGCGTCGCCCCAGAAGAGCTCCTCCATGGTCATCGGGACGCCGAGGCCGGTCGGGTCGAAGAACTGCTGGGCGTAGAAGTCGAGGGAGTAGATTCCGAGCTTGGCCGCCTCCTGGATGATCGGCCAGGGGGTCTCCTCACGCTCGTCCCACTCGGCGGCGGCCGGCCGCATGACGTCCGCGGCGAAGCCGTGGAGCCAGTCACGGACTTCCTTCTGGTCGTCATTGAGCTCGAACGTGAACTCGGCCATGTTCCCTCCCAGCAGTACGTTACTTGCGGTAACACCAGTCTGTTACCGGCGGGTACGGCTGTCAACCTGCGGATCCTCCCCCGCGCACCGGATCGGGCGGTTCGGCACAGCATGCCGGTCGGGTGTTACGTTGCGACAGCCTCAGGTCATCGCACGGGCGGGGAGACACGCTTATGGACATCACACACCGGACCACCGACCAGCAGAAGCCCGCCGAGCAGCGGCGGCGCGAACTGCTGGAGGCGGCGGACCGGGTGGTGCTCCGCGACGGCCCCAAGGCATCCATGAACGCGATCGCGGCCGAGGCCGGCATCACCAAGCCGATCCTCTACCGCCACTTCGGCGACAAGGGCGGCCTCTACCGCGCCCTCGCCACCCGCCACACCGACGCCCTCCTCGCCTCGCTGCGGGCCGCCCTCGACGCCCCCTCCGACCGGCGCCGCCGGGTCGAGGCCACCCTCGACACCTACCTCGCCTCCATCGAGGCGATGCCGCAGGTCTACCGCTTCCTGATGCACCCGGCCGAGGAGTCCCACCAGGCCGAGCAGGGCTTCGACGTCGGCCGGCACTCCGCCCCGCTGCTCCGCCGCATGGGCGAGGAGCTCGGCCAGGTCATCGCCGAGCGCGTCGACCTCGGCCCGGCCGCCGAGGCGCAGGCCCGGATCTGGGGCCACGGCATCGTCGGCATGATGCACGCCGCCGGCGACTGGTGGCTCGGCGAGCGCCCCTGCTCCCGCGCCGAACTCGTCCGCTCGCTCGCCGACCTCCTCTGGGGCCGACTCGCCGAGGCCGACGACCGCGCCGACGGCCCCGGGTTCTGACCACCCCGGGCCGTCCGGGGATCTCGGCGGGATGCGGGGGCGTAGGGCGGCGGGGCCAGGGGGCGCGGGGGGTGCCGATGCCGGGCGGTCGGGCTCGGAGCCGTACCGGAGAAGGCTGTGTCAGGCGTCCAGGGCGGAGACGCCCCCGCCCCAGGGCTGCTTGCGGATCGCGCGGAGCAGACGTGATCTCCGCCACCCCGTGACGCGCTCGGCGTAGACGCGGCCCTCCAGGTGATCCATCTCGTGGAGGAGGCAGCGGGCGAAGAAGCCGGTGCCCTCGACGCGGACCGGGGTGCCGTCCGCGCGCACGCCCTCCACCACCGCGCGGTCGAAGCGGGCCACCGGTGCCTCCAGGCCCGGCAGCGAGAGGCAGCCCTCCGGGCCGCGGTACTCGTCGCCGTCCGCCTCCACCAGCCGCGGGTTCACCACGTGTCCGAGATGCCGCACGTCCTCGTCGTCCGGGCAGTCGTAGACGAAGACCCGCAGCCCCACGCCCACCTGGTTCGCGGCGAGACCCACGCCGTGCGCCGCGTACATGGTGGCGAACATCGACTCGACCAGACCGTCGAGTTCGGGGCCGAACTCGGTGACGGGGGCGCAGGGCGCGTGCAGCACGGGGTCGCCGAGCAGGGTCATCGTCCGGGCGATGCCGGAGCTGCCGGGGATGGGGCGGTTTCGCATGGCGGCAAGCCTACGGTCCGCCGTGACCTCCTCATTTCATACGGTCGGCCCGGTGCCGTGGTTCGGGCTCCTGGCCGGTTCTCGATAGGCTGAGCCCCGACCGACGCAAGGAGGATCAAGGACGATGTCAGGACACCCCGGTAATCCAGAGCCGCTGTCCCCGCGTGCCAAGCTGGCCGTGACCGCGGGCAAGGCAGCCGCCGCGGTGTCGCGGGCGGCGGGCCGCGGCAGCGGATCGGTGATCGGCGGCCGGGTGGCGCTCAAGCTCGACCCCGACCTGCTGGGACGGCTCGCGCAGCACCTGGACGTCGTCCTCGTGTCCGCCACCAACGGCAAGACCACCACGACCCGGCTGATCGCCGAGGCGCTCCGGGCCAGCGGCCCGGTGGTCTCCAACGCCCTCGGCGCCAACATGCCCGCGGGCATCACCTCCGCCCTCGCCGGCGGCGGCGAGGCCCGGTTCGGCGTGATCGAGGTCGACGAGAAGTACCTCGCCGGTGTCGCCCGCGACACCACCCCCAAGGCGATCGCGCTGCTCAACCTCTCCCGCGACCAGCTCGACCGCGCCGCCGAGACGCGGATGCTCGCGGAGAAGTGGCGCGAGGGACTGAACGGCTCCAAGGCCGTCGTCATCGCCAACGCCGACGACCCGCTGATCGTGTGGGCCGCCTCCTCCTCCCCCAACGTGGTGTGGGTCGCGGTCGGCCAGGAGTGGAAGGACGACGCCTGGTCGTGCCCCTCCTGCGGCGGTGTGCTCCAGCGCCCGGGCGACGACTGGTTCTGCGGCGAGTGCGGCTTCCGCCGTCCCGCCCCGAGCTGGGCGCTGAGCGGCGACCACGTGCTCGACCCGCACGGCTCGGCCTGGCCCATCCGGCTCCAGCTGCCCGGCCGCGCCAACAAGGCCAACGCCGCCACCTCGGCCGCCGTCGCCGCCGTCTTCGGCGTGCCGCCGCAGGTCGCCCTGGAGCGCATGTACCAGGTGCAGGCCGTGGCCGGACGCTACGACGTCGTCTCCTTCCAGAACCGCCAGCTGCGGCTCCTGCTCGCCAAGAACCCGGCGGGCTGGCTGGAGACCTTCTCCCTGATCGACCCGCCGCCGACGCCGGTCATCCTCTCGGTGAACGCGCGCGGCGCCGACGGCACCGACACCTCCTGGCTGTGGGACGTCGACTACGGCCGGCTCGCCGGCCACCCGATCATGGTGATCGGCGACCGGCGGCTCGACCTCGCGGTCCGCCTCGAGGTCGCGGGCGTCGACTTCCGCGTCTGCGAGACGCTCGACGAGGCCGTCGCCATGGCCCCGCCCGGGCAGATCGAACTGATCGCCAACTACACCGCCTTCCAGGATGTCCGCCGTCGTGTCGGCAACTGACCCCGCCCCGACTCGCAGAAGGAGTGGCAACATGAGTGACAGCAATCTGCGCGTGGTCTGGGTCTACCCCGACCTGCTCAGCACTTACGGCGACCAGGGCAACGTGCTGGTCGTCGAGCGCCGCGCCCGTCAGCGCGGCCTGGCCGTCGAACGCGTCGACGTCCGCAGCGACCAGCCCGTCCCCACCTCCGGGGACATCTACCTGATCGGCGGCGGCGAGGACCGGCCCCAGCGGCTCGCGGCGGAGCGACTGCGCCGCGACGGCGGCCTCTCCCGGGCGGCGTCCAACGGCGCGATCATCTTCTCGGTCTGCGCCGGCTACCAGATCCTGGGCCACGAGTTCATCAACGACCTGGGGGCGCGCGAGCCCGGCCTCGGCCTGCTCGACGTGACCACGGTCCGCGGCGAGGGCGCCCGCTGCGTCGGCGACGTGCTCGGCGACATCGACCCGCGCCTGGGCCTCCCCCAGCTGACGGGCTTCGAGAACCACCAGGGCGTCACCCACCTCGGCCCGACGGCCCGCCCGTTCGCGCGGACCGTCTTCGGCAACGGCAACGGCACCGGCGACGGCACCGAGGGCGCGTACAACGACACCGTCTTCGGCACCTACATGCACGGTCCCGTGATGGCCCGCAACCCGCAGATCGCGGACCTGCTGCTGAAGCTGGCCCTCGATGTCAACGCGCTGCCGCCGACCGACGACCGGTGGTACGAGGCGCTGCGCGCCGAGCGCATCGCGTCCGCCACGCAGCCCGCCTGACGGACGGTCGCAGGCCCCGCTCGGGCGCACTTCTGAGCGGGGTAGCGCACATTGGATTCGTAAGCAAATACGGTGTCCAATCTGCGGACATCGGGTTCGGCCCCGCCACCCGGCAACGATAGGGTGGCGGGGATCCAGCCGGACGACGTGGTCCGGGAGTCGGCCCACGTTGCAAAGGTTTTTGGGCTATGCGCATTGGTGTGCTCACCTCCGGCGGAGACTGCCCCGGTCTGAATGCCGTCATCCGTTCCGTCGTGCACCGGGCCGTCGTGGACCACGGGGACGAGGTCATCGGCTTCCACGACGGGTGGAAGGGCCTCCTGGAGTGCGACTACCGGAAGCTCGACCTCGACGCGGTGGGCGGCATCCTCGCCCGCGGCGGCACCATCCTCGGCTCCTCCCGCGTCCAGCCCGCGCACCTCGTCGACGGCGTCGAGCGGGCCCGCGGCCACGTCGCCGACCTGGGCCTCGACGCGATCATCCCGATCGGCGGCGAGGGCACCCTCAAGGCGGCGAACCTCCTCTCCGAGGCCGGCCTCCCCATCGTCGGCGTCCCGAAGACGATCGACAACGACATCGCCTCGACCGACGTCACCTTCGGCTTCGACACCGCCGTCACCGTGGCGACCGAGGCCCTCGACCGGCTGAAGACCACCGCCGAGTCGCACCAGCGCGTCCTCGTCGTCGAGGTCATGGGCCGCCACACCGGCTGGATAGCCCTCCACTCGGGCATGGCCGCCGGCGCCCACGCCGTCGTCGTCCCGGAGCGCCCCTTCGACATCGACGAGCTGACCGCCCGGGTCGGCGCCCGCTTCGAGGACGGCAAGCGCTTCGCCATCGTCGTCGTCGCCGAGGGCGCCAAGCCCCGCGAGGGCTCCTCCATGGACTTCAAGACCGCGGGCACCGACATCTACGGCCACGAGCGGTTCACCGGCGTCGCCAACCAGCTCTCCGTCGAGCTGGAGGGCCGGCTCGGCAAGGAGGCCCGCCCGGTCATCCTCGGCCACGTCCAGCGCGGCGGCACCCCCACCGCGTACGACCGCGTCCTCGCCACCCGCTTCGGCTGGCACGCCGTCGAGGCCGCCCACCGCGGCGAGTTCGGCATGCTGACCTCGCTGCGCGGCACCGACATCGTCATGGTGCCCCTGGCGCAGGCCGTGGAGACGCTGAAGACGGTCCCCGAGGACCGCTACGCCGAGGCCGAGTGCGTGCTCTGAGCACCCCTGCGCAAACCCTCCCGGACGACACCCGCCCCCGGTCGCGAGAGCGATCGGGGGCGGTTCTAGTCTGGTGCGGACAACAAGCGCGAAACGGGCTCGGCGCGCAATGGGCTCCAGGAGTAAAGCGATGGATCACAGCGGGCACGGCATGACCACGGATCTGCCGCCGTTCACGCTGGGGCGGGGCCTGGAGTTCTCTCCCGACCTGTTCTTCCTGATCGGGTGTCTCGCGGCGCTCGGTCTGTACGGGTGGGGGGTCGCCCGGCTGCGCAAGCGCGGAGACGCCTGGCCGGTCGCCCGGACCGTGCTCTTCACCGCCGGCGTGCTGACCATCGCGCTCGTGATGTGCACCAAGCTGAACGACTACGGCATGGTCATGTTCAGCGTGCACATGGTGCAGCACATGGTGATCTCCATGGTCTCGCCGATCCTGCTGCTGCTCGGCGCGCCCGTCACGCTGGCGCTGCGCGCGCTGCCCGTCGCCGGGCGCGGCTCGCTCGGCCCGCGCGAGCTGCTGCTGAAGCTGCTGCACAGCCGGTACATGCGGGTCATCACCCACCCCGTGTTCACCATCAGCATGTTCATCGCGAGCCTCTACGGCCTCTACTTCACCTCGCTCTTCGACACCCTGATGGCGTCGAAGCCGGGGCACATCGGCATGATGGTCCACTTCCTCGCCGTGGGCCTGATCTTCTTCTGGCCGATCATGGGCGTGGACCCGGGCCCGCACCGGCCGGGGTACGTGATGCGGATGCTGGAGCTCTTCGCGGGCATGCCGTTCCACGCCTTCTTCGGCATCGCGATGATGATGGCGAGCCAGCCCCTGGTGAAGGCGTACGAGAACCCGCCCGCCTCGCTCGGCATCGACGCCCTCGCCGACCAGAACGCCGCCGGCGGCATCGCCTGGGCCTTCAGCGAGATCCCCTCGGTGCTGGTGCTGATCGCGCTGGTCTACCAGTGGTACCACTCCGAGCAGCGGCAGGCGGTCCGCAAGGACCGGCAGGCCGACCGGGACGGCGACAAGGAGCTGGAGGAGTACAACGCGTACCTGGCCTCCCTCCAGGCGCGCCGCTGAGCCGCGCACGACGGAACGACGAGGCCCCCGGGACCGCACGGTCCCGGGGGCCTCGCGCTGTCCGGCGCACGCCGGGTGTGTCCGGGGAGTAGCGCGCGCCCCCTGTGGGGCGTCACGATGGCAGGGAGGCATTCCGGCCGCGGTCGGGAGGAGGGCGGGCAGATGTCCGGTTCCACGAAGGCGATGGCTTACGTCACCTGCGCCGTACTGGTGCTGATCACCGCGTACACGGTGGCGCTCGGCAGCAGCGGCTGGCTCTGGTTCGGCTGGATCGTGCTCGGCATCGCGACGATCGGGATGGCCGCGGCGGACAGCGCCGACACGACGGCCGTACCGCGGCGCCCCCGCGCGGGCGGGCGGGGCCCGACACCGCGCTGAGCGGAGGGCGTCAAACGGTCGGTCTCTCGGCGGGGTGCGGTCGGGCCCTCACGGGGGTGCGTCGGCCCTCTAGGGGTGCGTCGGGCCCTCACGGGGGTGCCGTCGACCCCCTGACCCGGGTGCGTCGGCCCCCTAGGGGGTGCGTCGGCCCTCGCTGGGGTGCCAGGGCGATCCGGTCGGTGCCGGCTCAGCGGGGGCGCCAGGGGCTATCCGGTCGGTACCGCCTCAACGGGGTGCCAGGACGATCCAGACCTGTCCGGGGGCGAAGGCGAGCGGGCGTCCGTCGGGGGTGGTGAAGGAGGTGCCGCCGGCCGGGTCGGGGCGGGACCAGCGGGCCTCGTACGCCCGCCCGTCGCGCAGCACCGTGGCCGTGCCGGAGCCGGTGGTCTCGGTGTACGGGGAGACGGCACCGGTGACGTCGCGGAAGCCGGAGGAGCGGATGGTCACGCGCTGGACGACGACGGTGGCGGGGGTCAGCGGGCCGCTGTCGGTGCTGGTGGCGGCGCGGCCGTCGATGGCGACGCGCCAGCCGCGGTCGGCGGCGGACCAGGTGAAGGTGTACCGCGCGGCCGGGAAGCGGGCGGTCTCCGAAGCGGTCGGGGTGCCGCCGGCGGGCGCGGCGCCGAAGCGCAGTCCGATCGGGCGTGCGTCGGAGGCGTCGGGCGCGGCCGCCAGGGCGCGCTCGGGCCGCAGGTAGAGGTTGTACGGGGCGGGGCGGTCCGAGGAGCGCCGGAAGGCCCGGGGCGCGTCCGCCGGGGAGACGAGGTCGAGCGGCGCGGCCTCCAGCAGCGGGTTGAGCTTCGTCTGGGCGCCGGAGTAGGCGAGGGCGGGCCGGCCGAATTGTCGCAACAGGGAGATGTCGGACTCGCGGGCGCTGCGGACGGGGCCGACGCTGTCGGGGATGCGGGAGGAGTAGACGGCGAGGAGGCGGGTGACGCCGCCCTCGACCTGTTCGACGTAGACGAGGTCGGCGGCGCCGAGGCCGGTGTGGGGGCGGGCCGCGGCGGCGTTGTCTATCTTCACGGCGAGCACGGGTCCGGCGCGGGCGGGCAGCCCGGTGAAGGGCGAGACCGCACGGGGGGCGGTCGTGGCGGGCGGAGGCGTGGAGGGCGCGGGGGTGGAGGGCCCGGGCGTGGTGGGCGCGGGCGTCGGTGTCGGTGTAGGTGCGGGCTCCGGCGGGTCCGAGTCGGAGCAGCCGTACAGACCGGCCGCGGTCACCGCGCACAGCAGCGCGGTGAGCACGCGCCCGGGACGCCGGGGTCCGCGCGCGCCTGGCATGTCGCCTCCCGCCGAGTCGGGACACTCCTCCCAGTGGACCACGGGCGCCCGGGGCGTTACAACGGGTCGAGACGGACGACGAACGGGGGTCCCGGTGTTCTACCGGCTGCTGAAGTACGTACTGCTCGGGCCGCTGCTGAAACTGCTGTTCCGGCCGCGGGTGGAGGGGATCGGGCACGTCCCGGAGGAGGGCGCGGCGATCATCGCGGGCAATCACCTCTCCTTCTCCGACCACTTCCTGATGCCGGTGGTGCTCGACCGGCGGATCACCTTTCTGGCCAAACAGGAGTACTTCACCGGGCCGGGGCTCAGGGGGCGGCTCACGGCCGCGTTCTTCCGGGCGGCCGGGCAGATCCCGGTGGACCGCTCGGGCAAGGAGGCCGGGCAGGCGGCGATCCGCGAGGGGCTGGGGGTGCTGGCCAAGGACGAGCTGCTCGGGATCTACCCGGAGGGCACCCGCTCGCACGACGGGCGCCTGTACAAGGGCAAGGTCGGGGTGGCGGTGATGGCGCTGACGGCCGGGGTGAAGGTGGTGCCGTGCGCGATGGTCGGCACCTTCGAGATCCAGCCGCCGGGGCGGGTGGTGCCGCGGATCCGGCGGGTCACCATCCGGTTCGGTGAGCCGCTGGACTTCTCGCGCTTCGCGGGCTCGACGGACGAGCGGGCGGTGGTCCGGGCGGTCACCGACGAGATCATGTACGCGATCATGCGGCTGTCGGGGCAGGAGTACGTGGACGAGTACGCGGCCACGGTGAAGGCGGCCGACTCCTGAGCGAACTCCCCGGGTCCGGGCCGAGGAGCGTGCCGGCGATCGTCGCACGAACGCTCCCCGGCACGGGCCGAGGGGCGGTCGTTGTGCGAACGCCCCGGCACGGGCGGGAAGGCGGTCGTCGCGCGAACGCCCCCGGCACGGGCGGAAGGGCGGTCGTTGTGCGAACGCCCCTCCACCGTCAGCCGGTGGTCACGGCTGCGGAGCGGCGTGCGGGGCGCACGTCTGGTCCGTGGCGTCCAGCGTGCCGGCCAGGAGGTACGCCTCGACCTTGGAGTTGAGGCACGGGTTGACCAGGCCGGTGACGCCGTGCGAGCCGGCGTCCCGCTCGGTGATGAGGCGCGAGCCCTTGAACCGCTTGTGCAGTTCCACAGCGCCCTCGTACGGGGTGGCGGCGTCGCGCTCGGCCTGGGCGATGAGCACGGGCGGCAGGCCCTTGTGGGTCTTCACCTGCACCGGCTGCCGGTGCGGGGCCTTCCAGGTGGCGCAGGGGAGGTTCATCCAGGCGTTCGCCCACGTCATGAACGGGTACTTCTCGTGGAGCCGGGAGTTGTCGCGGTCCCACTTCTTCCAGCTGGTCGGCCACGGGGCATCCGCACATTCGACCGCGGTGTAGACGGCGTTGCCGTTCTCGGCGGCGATGTTGCCGGCGGTGTCGGTGAGGTCGGCCGCGGCGTTGTCGATGAGCGGCTGCGGGTCGCCGGCGGCGTACGCGCTCCACGCCTCGGCGACGGGCGCCCACATGGAGTCGTAGTAGGGCGCGCCCTGGAAGAAGCTGATGAGCTCGGCCGGTCCGACCTTGCCGCCGAGCGGTGCCTTCTTCGCGGCGGCGCGCAGGGTGTCCCACTGCTGCCGGACCTCGGCGAGGGTGTCGCCGAGGTGGTAGACGGCGTCGTTCCGGGCGACCCAGGTCATCCAGTCGGTGAGCCGGCCCTCGAAGGCGATGTCCTGGCCGAGGTTGGCCTCGTACCAGATGGACCGGGTCGACGGGTCGACGACGCTGTCCAGGACCATGCGGCGGACGTGCGTCGGGAAGAGGGTGCCGTAGACGGCGCCGAGGTACGTGCCGTACGAGACACCGACGAAGTTGAGCTTCCGCTCGCCGAGGGCGGCGCGGATGACGTCGAGGTCGCGCGCGGTGTTGGGCGTCGTCATGTGCGGGAGCATGCCGCCGCTCTTCTCGGCGCAGCCCTCGGCGTACTCGGCGGCGAGCTTGCGCTGCGCCCGCTTGTCGGCCTCGCTGTCGGGGACCGGGTCGAGCTTGGGGCCCTTCACGAACTCGGTCGGGTCGACGCAGGAGATGGGCGCGGAGTTGCCGACGCCGCGCGGGTCGAAGCCGACGAAGTCGTAGGCCTTGGCGGTGTTCGCCCAGATCTTGTTGCCGGTGGTGACGCGGCGCGGGAAGCGCAGGCCGGAACCGCCGGGGCCGCCGGGGTTGTAGAGGAGCGCGCCCTGGCGTTCGGCCGGCGTGCCGGTGGCGGCGATCCGGTCGACGGCGAGCTTGATCTTCTTCCCGTAAGGCTTCGCGTAGTCGACCGGCACGGTGACCCAGCCGCACTGGATCGGCTTCTCCAGGCCCCAGTCGGCGGGACAGTCCTTCCAGTCGATACCGGCGCGTGCGGCCTGGGCGGCGGCTACGGCGACGCCGGTCGCCTCGGTCACGCGCCCGTGGCGCGCTCCGCTGTCGGCGCTCGCGGCCGGGGCCGCGAGTGCGCCCGCGACGAGCGTGCCGGCGATGAGTGTGCCGGCGGAGCCGAGCGCTGCGGTGCGTCGTCTCACAGGTCCTCCCCCTGTAGGTGGTCGTCTGTTCGAGTGATCCTTTCGTCAGGGAGGCGACGACGTCAGTGCGAACACACGTTTCTTTGCCGAACCCATAACCGGAGCACGACGTCCGCTGAGCGGTGCACCGGGAGTGCGCTGAGTACCGTCAGCCGGCGGTGAGTTCCTCCAGGGCCTCGTCGAGAATCCGCCGCAGGGCGAGCGCGTCGGGGGCGACCGCGGTGACGAGGGCGGCCGGGCCGGCCAGCGGGGTGAGCGCCGCGAGCTCGCCCAGCGGGCGCGCCGCCACCGGCGTCTTCTCGTACGCCGGGTCGACGACGAGGAGTTGGCCGGTCGCCCGGTGACCCGCGAGGACGGCGCCGCCGTCCCAGCCTCCGGGCGCCCCGGGGCCGTACGCGATCTCCTGGTCGAGCAGCGGCCGTCCCCCGCGGCGGACGACGAGCCGGGAGGACAGGGTGCCGGGCGGCTCGCCGTGCCGACCGAGGATCTGCTCCTCACGCAGGACGAGCCGGGCGGTGGGGGCGAGGTCCACGCCGGTGCGCACGCGGAGGTCTGAGCCGTGGGCGCTGACGAGTTGTTCGGGCAGCCAGTGCAGTACGGCGTCCGAGCCGGCCCGGAGCCGGACTTCGTACACCGCGGGCTCCGCCGTGCGGCCGGGCAGGGCCAGCGTGGCGGCCGCCGAGTCGACGCGCAGCCTGGCCCCGTCGCGTACCTCGGCCTCGATCGCGAGCCGGTCGCCGCCGAGCGGCGCGCTCATCGCGCCCACCACCGTCACCCGCGACCAGCCGGGCACGGCGGCGCGGGTACGGCGGAGGGCGAGCGGCCCGTCGCTCACCAGAACCGGAAGCGTGCCGTCGGCCTCGGCGGCGATCCGTGCGATGGCGCGCAGACTCATGCGGTGGGCGCCTGCACAGCCGTCCAGTCCGCGAGCCGCGCGCGCACCCAGTCGGCGACCGGGGTGACGCCCTCCGCCGAACGGAGCGAGGTGAACGCCACGGGCAGGTCGCCGCGCTGGTCGGCCGCGTCGCGGGCCATCCGGCCGAGGTCGGAGCCGACGTACGGGGCGAGGTCGGTCTTGTTGACGACGAGGAGGTCGGCGGTGCTGACACCGGGGCCGCCCTTGCGCGGGATGTCGTCGCCGCCGGCGACGTCGATGACGAAGATCTGCGCGTCGACGAGGCCCTTGGAGAAGGTGGCGGTGAGGTTGTCGCCGCCGGACTCGACGAGGATGAGGTCGAGCGGACCGACGCTGTCCTCCAGTTCCTCGACTGCTTCGAGGTTGGCGGAGATGTCGTCGCGGATGGCGGTGTGCGGGCAGGCTCCGGTCTCCACGGCCTGGATGCGCTCCGGCGGCAGCACGGCCTCGCGGAGCAGGAACTCGGCGTCCTCGCGGGTGTAGATGTCGTTGGTGACGACGGCGAGCGAGAGCGTGTCCCGCAGGGTGCGGCAGAGCGCGGCGACCGTGGCGGTCTTGCCGGAACCGACCGGGCCGCCGAGTCCGACGCGCAGCGCGCGCCGGGTGCCGTCGGGCCGGTGGGCGTCGGCGGAGACGGCGCCGTGGTGGGTGTGGCCGTGGTCGAGGTGCATGGAAGGACTGCTCCTTGTGTCTGACGGGCGGTGGGCGGGTCGCCGGGGGCCGGATGGGGTGAGGGAGTGCCGGAAGGGGTGCGGGAGTGTCGGAAGGGGTGAGCGGGTGTCGGAGGGGGTGAGGGGGTGAGGGGGTGTCGGGTCTAGGAGGCGAAGAGGCGGACAGGCCAGGCCGCGTGCTGCTCGGCGGTGATGTCGAGGAGCGGCGCGGAAGCGGCGGGCAGCGCGTCGACGCCCTCGCGCGCGGCGGCCGTGGCCCGGTCGGCGACCGCGTCCATCACGGGGGCGAGTCGGGCGAGAACGCCGGTCGCCTGGTACGGGTCGAGGCCCAGCAGGCGTACCACCGCCGTCGCCGGACCACCTACCGTCTCGTACGCGGCGCAGTGCGCGGCGTCCTCGGGGCCGAGGTCCGCGGCCCGCGCCGTGGCGCCGAGGACGACGGGCTGGTGCGCGCCGCGCGGGAACGCGGCGGCGAGCGCGTCGAGCTCAGGACTCGGCCAGGTGGCGCGGGCCGCCCGCATCAGCTGCCGGCCGAGCCGCCGCGCCGCGGCGCGCAGCGCGGGCGAGGCGGTACGGGCGTCGGCGGCCTCGTCGAGCTCGTACGGGTCGAGCCCGAGGGCCGCGGCGGCGGCGAGGCCCGCCGCCGTGAGGCCCACGGTGTGCAGACGCCCAAGACAGAAGGCTTCCAGCCCTGCGGCGTCACGGATGCGCCCGGCCTTGACGGCGGCCTCCGCTCCGCCGGAGTGGGCGTGCCCGCCGGCGGGGAAGCGCCCGTCGGCGAGCACCAGGAGCACGGAACGGGAGCCGCCCATCAGAAGAGGAAGTACCGCTGGGCCATCGGAAGCTCCGCGGCGGGGGCTGGTTCGACCGCTTCGCCGTCGATGGTGACGGTGAAGGTGTCGGCGTCGACCTCGACGCGCGGCAAGGCGTCGTTCTCCCGCATGTCGGCCTTGGTGACGCGGCGGGTGGAGCGGATCGGGACGAACTCCTTGCCCAGACCGAGCCGCTGGGGCAGGTCGTCCTCGATCGCCGCCTGTGCGGTGAAGTTGACGGAACCGGCGGCTGCCGCCCTGCCGAGGGCGCCGAACATGGGGCGCGGCAGCACCGGCTGAGGCGTGGGGATGGAGGCGTTGGCATCGCCCATCTGGGCGTACGCGATCTGGCCGCCCTTGAGGACCACGAGCGGTTTGACGCCGAAGAAGGCCGGCTCCCACAGGACGAGGTCGGCGAGCTTGCCGGGCTCGACGGAGCCGACGAGGTGGTCCATGCCCTGTGCGACGGCCGGGTTGATCGTGTACTTGGCGACGTAGCGGCGCACCCGGTGGTTGTCGGCACGCCCGTCCCCCGGCAGCGTGCCGCGCCGCTTCTTCATGACGTGGGCGGTCTGCCAGGTCCGCAGGATCACCTCACCGATCCGCCCCATGGCCTGGGAGTCGGAGGAGATGATCGAGATGGCCCCGAGGTCGTGGAGGACGTCCTCGGCGGCGATGGTGGAGGGCCGGATCCGTGATTCGGCGAAGGCGAGGTCCTCGGGGACGGCCGGGTTGAGGTGGTGGCAGACCATCAGCATGTCGAGGTGTTCCTCGATGGTGTTGACGGTGTGGGGCCGGGTCGGGTTGGTCGAGCTGGGCAGCACGTACGGCTCGGAGACCACGGTGATGATGTCGGGCGCGTGCCCGCCGCCGGCACCCTCCGTGTGGTACGCGTGGATGGTGCGGCCCGAGATGGCCGCGAGGGTGTCGCCGACGAAGCCGGCCTCGTTGAGGGTGTCGGTGTGGATGGCGAGCTGGGCGCCGGTCTCCTCGCAGACCCCGAGGCAGGCGTCGATGACGGCGGGGGTGGCCCCCCAGTCCTCGTGGATCTTGAAGCCGAGGGCACCGCCGCGCAGTTGGGAGTACATGGCCTCGCGGGACATGGTTGTGCCTTTGCCCAGGAGACCGATGTTGACGGGGAAGGTGTCGAGCGCCTCGAACATCCGGGCCGTGTGCCAGGGCCCCGGGGTGACGGTGGTGGCCTTCGTGCCCTCCGCGGGACCGGTGCCGCCGCCGACCAGGGTGGTGATGCCGGTGGCGAGCGCCTGCTCGACGACGGTCGGCGAGATGAAGTGGACGTGGGTGTCGACGCCTCCGGCGGTGACGATCCGTCCGTTGCCGACGATGATCTCGGTCTCGGGGCCGATGACGAGCGCGGGATGCACGCCGTCCATGGTGTCGGGGTTGCCGGCCTTGCCGAGGGCGGTGATCCGACCGTCGCGGATGCCGATGTCGGCTTTGACGATCCCCCAGTGGTCGATCACGACGGCGCCGGTGATCACCGTGTCGGGGGCGCCTTCGGCGCGGGTGGTGCGGGCCTGGCCCATCGACTCGCGGATGACCTTGCCGCCGCCGAAGACGGCCTCCTCTCCGGCCCGGCCCGGGCCGCCCGAGCGGTCCTCCTCGATCTCGACGAGCAGGTCGGTGTCGGCGAGCCGGACGCGGTCGCCCGTGGTGGGGCCGAAGAGATCGGCGTACACGGCGCGGTGGAGGTCAGGCACGGGGGACTCCGGCGGGGGACTCGGCGGGACCGGCGGGGGTTTCGGTGGGACCGGCGGGGGTTTCGGCGAGACCGGCGGGGGCTTTGGCGGGACCGGCGGGGGTGTCGAGCGGGGTGACGCCTGACAGGGGGGCGAGACGCTGCACGGCGCCGGGCGGGGTGGCGTCCAGCGAGCCGGCGGAGGCTTCGGCGAGGCCGAGGGGATCGGCCGGCTCGTCGACAGGCTCGGCCGGTGCGTCGAGGGGGCCGGACGGTGCGTCGAGGGGGCCGGCGGTCTCGCCGCGCAGGCCGGGGACGATGCGGTGGCCGGCGATCGGCACGAGCTCGACCTCGACGGGGATGCCGGGCTCGAAGCGCACGGCGGTGCCGGCGGCGATGTGCAGCCGCCGGCCCCGAGCCGCCTGCCGGTCGAAGTCGAGACCGGGGTTGACCTCGGCGAAGTGGTAGTGGGAGCCGACCTGCACGGGCCGGTCGGCGGCGTTCAGGACGGTGAGGCGGGTGACGGGGCGGCCCTCGTTGAGGGACACGGGCCCGTCCGCGTACAGGATCTCTCCGGGGATCATCGGCGCCGGCCCCCGTCAGACGATCGGGTCGTGGACGGTGACGAGCTTGGTGCCGTCCGGGAAGGTGGCCTCGACCTGGACGTCGTGGATCATCTCGGGGATGCCGTCCATGACGTCGGCGCGGGTGAGCACCTTGCGCCCGGAGGCCATGAGTTCGGCGACGGTACGCCCGTCCCTCGCGCCCTCCAGGATGTGCGCCGTGATGAGCGCGACCGCCTCGGGGTGGTTGAGCTTCACCCCGCGCGCGCGACGCTTCTCCGCCACGTCGGCGGCGACATGGATGAGCAGGCGTTCCTGCTCGTGCGGGCTCAGTTGCACTCTTCCACCTCACAGTCGTCCACCGGGCCGCACCCGGACAGCTGCGGACCCTACCGACCGTCAACACTCTGTTGAACAGCGGAGATGCGGTGGACGGCCGGACATTGCACGTTAGGGCGGAAGTTTTTCCGGCGCGTTAACTCCTGCTTTGCGATTCCATGATCATTGGACCGGCGGAGCGGCGGTCGATCCGCCCATCGACATGAGCCCGCGCAGCCCCTCCCCCAGGTTGTCGATCTCCACGTCGCCGAAGAGTGCCTGCTGGGCGATGAAGCCCTGGACGGTGGCGATGAGGGTGCGGGCCATGTGCTCGGAGGAGACGTCGGCGGGGACGAGGCCGTTCGCGCGGTAGGCGTCGACCAGCCCGGCCCAGATCTCCCGCATACCGTCGAAGCCCTGGGCCAAGGCTTTCGCCAGGGCCTCGTCGCGCAGGGTCTCGGCCCACACCTGGATGATCAGCCGCGCGAACGCCCGCCGCTCACCGCCCGCGATCCGCCCCTCCAGGACGATCGTCAGCACCCGCGCGATCAGCACGTCCGGCGTCGGCGGCGGGCCGGCCTCGGTGGCCTCCGCGAACGCGCCGCGAATGCGCACGAAGGTCTCCTCGGCGATGGCCGCGATCAACTCGTCCTTGCTGCGGAAGTAGCGATAGACCGCACCGGCGGAGAGCCCCGCCTCGGCGAGCACGTCCTGCATGGAGGTGGCGTGGAAGCCGTTGCGGGCGAAGCAGCGGGCGGCGCCGTCGAGGATCTGGCGGCGGCGGGCGTCGAGGTGTTCCTGGGAGACACGGGCCATACCTCCGAAAGTAAAACGAATATTCATTCTTGACAAGCTCCACACCCCGGCGGACAGTGGGAGTCAAAGTTAAAACGAACGATCCTTCTCTTTACTGTGCCCGCCCTCCGGCCGCACCGCACACCCCCGAGCACCCCCGCACCCCACCGTCCGAAGCACCGCACGACGGCGCCTCCGAGCTCCGACTCTCCGACCCCTGAACCCCCGAACCTCTGATCCTCTGAACCTCCGAATCGAGGCCCGCCATGTCCGTCGCCACCGCCCCTGCCGCGGGGCGCAAGACCCTCGCGGTACTGCTGCTCGTCCCGGCCCTCGCCGCCCTCGCCCTCTTGACCTTCGCCTGGCCCGCCGCCCGCATGGCACCGCGCGACCTACCCATCGGCGTGGCGGGCCCGGCCGCGGCGGTCGACGGGGTCGCCCGCGAGCTCGGCCGACGCGAGGGGGCCTTCGAGATCCACCGGTACGAGGACGCCGCCGCCGCGCGCTCCGCCATAGAGAACCGGGAGGTGTACGGAGCGGTGGTCGTCACCCCGTCCGGCCCGGAACTGCTGACCGCCTCGGCCGGCGGCCCCGTCGTGGCCGGCCTGCTGCGCGAGGCCGTCACCGGACCGGCGGCCGCCGAGGGCCGGACCGTACCGGTGACCGATGTCGTCGCCCTGCCCGCCGGGGACCCGCGCGGCGCCGTCCTGGGCGCGAGTCTGCTCCCGCTCGCCCTCGCGGGCGCCGCCACCGGCGCGGCCACAGTGCTCCTCGGGTTGCGCGGTGCCCGCGCGGCCGCCACCCTCGTCGGCGCCGCCGTACTCGCGGGACTCACCGCCGCGGCGCTCGCGCACGGCTGGCTCGGCGCGCTGGCCGGGAACGTCTGGGCGGAGGCGGGAGTGCTGGCCCTGACGGTACTGGCGATCGGTGCGACCTTCGCGGGACTGGCCACTCTGCTGGGCAAGCCCGGCTTCGGGCTCGCCGCGGTGCTCACCGTCCTCGCGGGGAACGCGTTCTCCGGCATGGCCGGCGCGCCGGAGCTCCTGCCGTCCGGGATCGGCCTGATCGGCCAGTGGCTCCCGCCGGGCGCGGGCGGCACGGCCCTGCGCTCCGTCTCCTCCTTCGACGGAGCCGGGGCCGGCGGTCCGCTGCTCGCCCTCTCCCTCTGGGCGGTCGGGGGCCTGACGGCACTGGCCCTGGTCGGCCGACGGCGGAACGAGCCGACCCCCGCACCGGCCACGACCGGGGACCGGCCCTCTACCCGGACCTCGGCCTCCACCTCGCCCCAGACTCCGGCGGCGACGGGCTGACCCGCCCGAACACCCACAGCCGCGTGCCCCCGACGAGACGGACGGGGGCACGCGGCTTTCTCGTGGAGCCGGGCCGGGGAGCCGGGCCGGAGAGCCGGGCGGCGGGACGAAGACGGGGCCGAAGGCGGGGGTGGACTTCAGACAGTGGGGAGCGGGAGGAGGGTCCGCCGGTCAGCTCGTACCGGGCTCGCGATGGTGGGCGGCGATACCGAAGCGGTGCTGTTCACCCGTGGCGGAACCGAGACCGCCGACGACACCCGTGTCGGACAGCGAACGGAGCACCGACTCGACGGGCGTCTCCTGCGTCTCGGCCTCCAATTTCTCGAGTCGTTCCAGGTCGGCGGCGGACACCAGGCCGACGAGCGGCTTCCCGTGGCGGGTCACGACCACGCGCTCACCGCCGTACACCACGCGGTTGATGAGGTCGGCGAGCTCCGCCCTCGCTTGCGTCACCGGGATCTCGTAGGTCATGCTCCCCATCTTACGGCCTGTACGTCCTGTACATTTTTTACAGAAGGAGGGACTCCCCATGTATGCACGCCACGTCCTGCCGGAGTTCTCGGAGCGGACCCCGTACGGCACCCGCACGCTCGATCCGTACGCGAAGCTCCTGGAGAACCGGGTGATCTTCCTCGGCACACCGGTGGACGACGTCGCCGCGACCGACGTCATCGCCCAGCTCCTGCACCTCGACCACGCCGATCCCGGGCAGGACATCGCGCTGTACCTGAACTCCCCCGGCGGCTCGATGACCGCGATGACCGCGATCCACGACACGATGCGGAGCCTGGCGAGCGACGTGGAGACGACCTGCCTCGGCCAGGCGGGCTCGACGGCGGCGGTACTGCTCGCCGCGGGGGCGCCCGGCAAGCGGATGATCCTGCCGGGCGCCCGCGTCACCCTGCGGCAGCCGGTGCTGGACGAGCCGTTCACCGGTCAGCCCTCCGACCTGGACCTCCAGGCGCGCGAACTGGACCGGCTGCGCCACGTGATGACGCGTCTGCTGTCCGCCTACACCACCCACGACGAGGAGCGGATCACCGCCGACACCGACCGCCCGACCGTCCTCGACGCGCCGGCTGCGCTCGCCTACGGCCTGGTCGACCACATCGTGAGCGACCGCCGGGCCACCTTCGACCCGACCGCCCGGTGAGGTCGCGATGGTCCCGGAGCTTCCACCGCTGCCCGCCCTGACGCGCGCCGAGGGTCAGTTCATCGACGCGTACCTCGAAGTCGTCGACCTCCTGGGAAAGATCAATCCATCCAGAACGTCGCATACGTATGGGGCACTGCGCGCGGCACAAGCGCTGGCCGACCGGGCGGAGGCGCTGCGCGACGCCCTGACACTCATGCATATGCGGGGCGAGAGCGAGATACACGCCGAGACATTGGCCTGCGCGCTGCGGGTGTTGGACGGCGAGCGGCGGGCCGCTCGCGTCACCGTGCCCGGATCGCGGGCGAGTTGACATTCCCCCGTGTCGTGTCGAGCCCCGGACGGCCGACACGGGACGCAGAAACCGTCCCCCGTTCGGCGTAGTCGCAGAACGGGCAGGCGGAGCGGGAAAGTTGCGCAACAGGTGTACGCATTTGGCGGAATGGGGCATTCCGACGCTGGTAAGGGGCTCGTCGGTCAAACCTACGACGATCACGAAACCCTCTTGTCCACCCGTATGGATCAGTCGTGAGGAGCCTCACATATCGCCGTTTCCGCTCGGTTTTCGACCTACCTGTGGGTCAAGATCCTCGACGACGACAAGCCCCCGCCACCCAGGCGGGGCGGTCCGGGCGGACGCCGAGTCCTGCCGCTGTCCCGGACGTCTGGTCGACAGGATTGGATCGGCAGGAGTGGAGGACCCGAGCAGTACGGGTCGACCGCGCTGAATCCCCAGCGCGGACGTCCCTTGGGGTGAAGCCGCAGCCGCGGCCGGGCATCTTCGCCTGCCCGAACCCGACAGGTCATCCTTCACAGGCGGCTGACGAAGGGTTGCGCATGACTGCGCAGATGCATGTCCCGTCCCTGCTGTCCCGGGCGGGAGCCGTCTCGGCTCTCACCCTCGCCGCCGTCGGCGGCACGCTCCTCGCCCCCGGAGCGGCACCCGAGGCCCAGGCAGCGACCTCCCACGCGACGAAGGCACTGGGCGTCGCCGCCGCCAAGAAGGGCGCGCCCTACCGGTACGGCTCGGCGGGACCCACCCGCTTCGACTGCTCCGGACTCACGCTCTACGCGTACAAGAAGGCGGGCAAGTCGCTGCCCCGCACCGCGCAGCAGCAGTACAACAAGACCCGGCACATCTCCGCCTCCAGCAGGCAGAAGGGCGACCTGGTCTTCTTCCACTCGGGCGGCAGGGTCTACCACGTCGGGATCTACGCCGGCAGCGGCAAGATCTGGCACTCGCCCAAGACCGGCTCCTGGGTGAAGCTCGACAAGATCTGGTCCTCGAAGGTCTACTACGGGCGCGTGCGCTGACCCACCGGCGCCCGCGGTCGTCCCCGGGGTGCGGTGGCGCCGCCGCACCCCACACCGCGGGCACCGGAGCACGTCCACGCTCTCCCAGAGCGACCCTGTGCATCGGCACAGGCTCTTGCTCCGATCCTTCGACGACGTCGGATCAGAGTCCCGCCGACAAGGCCGTCACCCGGCCGGCATTGCCGCCGGCCCGCCGACGAAGCCATCGAAGCCGTCGCGCTCCGACCCGCCGGCGGTCGCGTCCTGACGGACGCCGGCGTCCGCGACGACGTCCCCTCCGGTCTCACGCCCTGCCGAGGCCGGAGCGTCCCGCCGTTCATCAGGCCGGAACGGCGGCCGCGGCCCATGGCAGGGTGACCCACACGGTCTTCCCGCCCTCGGCGGTCGGCGTGACCGAGAGACGGCCGCCGGCCTCCGCCGCGAGCACCCGGATGATCACCATCCCGCGTCCGTTGTCCTGCTGGACGGCGGCGGGGAGGCGGCGCGGGAACCGGGGGTGGCTGTCGGTCACGCCGATCCGCAGCACCTCCTCGCGGTCGAGCCGCAGCTCGACGGTGAAGGTGGGCGATTGCCCAAAGGTGTGCTGCACCGCGTTGGTCGCGAGCTCCGAGACCATCAGCCGAATGGAGTCCGCCGCTTCCTCGCGGTCGTCCAGACCCCAGCGGCCGAGCACCTCCGCCACGAATCTCCGCGCCGTGGCGACCGCGGCGGGATCGCTCGGCAGGGTGACGGATGCTTCCTGGTGATCTGCCATGGCGAGTCGTCCCTTCCCGCCGGGGCCGTCGCCCCGGATCGCGCTCCGCGCCAGACTGTCACCGATCCCGGGCCCTGGTGGGGCGTTCTCCCGAGATATGCCCCGTTCTGTCGCCCGAAGCGGTGAACTCTCGGCCACGGGGACGCTTTTGGGCGGTGACCGCGCGACAGGACGTACGGAGGACCGCCCGGGGCGGTGTCAGCGCGCCCCGGCCGGTGCGGTCCGCACGATGGTCCCGACCGCTCGCGCGAGCTGCGCGTCCGTGAGGTCGGCGCGGGCCGTCAGGCGCAGCCGCGAGATCCCGTCCGGCACCGACGGCGGCCGGAAACACCCCACGGCCAGGCCCCGTTCGCGGCAGTCGGCTGCCCATCGCAGCGCCTCCTCCGGCCCCGGCGCGCGGACCGACACGACAGCCGCGTCCGGCCGGGCCGAGGTGAACCCCGCCTCGGTGAGCGTCCGGTGCAGGGTGGTCGCCACCGCACGCGCCCGCTCGGCGAGTCCCGGATCTGCGGCGATCAGCCGGAGACTCGCGAGCGCCGCGCCCGTGGCGGCCGGGGCGAGCCCGGTGTCGAAGATGAAGGTCCGTGCCGCGTTGACCAGGTGCTCGATCACCCGGGCGGGGCCGAGGACCGCGCCGCCCTGGCTGCCCAGCGACTTGGAGAGCGTGAGGGTGGCGACCACGTCCTCGTCGCCCGCGAGCCCGGCGCCGTGCAGCGCGCCCCGTCCGCCCGCGCCGAGCACGCCGAAACCGTGCGCGTCGTCCACGACCAGCCCGGCGCCGTGCTCCCGGCAGGCGGCTGCGAGCTCCTCCAGCGGCGCCCGGTCGCCGTCGACCGAGAAGACGGAGTCGCTGACGGCGAGCGCGCGCCGTCCCGGATGCGCCTCCAGCGTCTTGCGTACGGATTCGGGGTCGGCGTGCGGCACCACGACGGCCTCCGCGCGCGCGAGCCGGCAGCCGTCCACGATCGAGGCGTGGTTGGCTGCGTCGGAGACGATCAGCGCGCCCGGGCCGCCGAGCGCGGTGAGCGCGGCGAGGTTGGCGGTGTAGCCGGAGGAGAAGACGAGGGCGGCCTCGAAGCCGCAGAACGCGGCCAGTTCCTCCTCCAGCCGGGTGTGCAGCAGCGTCGTGCCGGTGACGAGACGCGAACCGGTCGCGCCGGCGCCCCAGCGTCGGGCGGCCTCGGCGGCCGCGCCGGTGACCTCCGGATGCCGGGTGAGACCGAGGTAGTCGTTGCCCGCCAGGTCGAGCAGGTCCGACTCGGCGGGGCGCGGCCGCAGCGTCCGCACCAGCCCGGCCTCGGCCCGGCGGCGGGCCTCCGCCGCGGTCCAGTCGAAGGCGGAGCGGTGCGGAAGACGGGTCGGCTCGGTCGGCTGGGCCTGGGACATACGGGCGTTCCTTCTGTCGGCACCTGTGTCGGCCTGTCGGCATCTGCGTCGGCCTGTCGGCATCTGCGTCGGCATCTACGTCGGCACCCGAGTCGGCGCCGGTCACGGCGCGTCTGTCGGCGTTTCGTGCCGGCACCTTTTGTAGGCAGCGCACAGACCCTAACGGCAGCGGGCCGAGGTCGGGATGTGGTCATACACACACCTCGATCGGAGTCGTTTGTTCAGATCCTCCTTGGCCGGGGGGTGTGCCGTAGGCAAGGATCAGCGCTTATGGACCTGCTGAACACGCTGGTGGAGAAGGGGCTGCGGCGCGAGTCGCCGACCCGTGAAGAAGCGCTCGCCGTCCTGGCGACCTCCGACGACGACCTGCTCGATGTGGTGGCGGCGGCCGGCAAGGTGCGCCGTCAGTGGTTCGGGCGGCGGGTGAAGCTGAACTACCTGGTCAACCTGAAGTCGGGGCTGTGCCCCGAGGACTGCTCGTACTGTTCGCAGCGGCTCGGTTCGAAGGCCGACATCCTCAAGTACACCTGGCTGAAGCCGGACGAGGCGTCCGAGGCGGCCGCGGCCGGTATCGCCGGTGGCGCCAAGCGGGTCTGCCTGGTGGCGAGCGGCCGCGGTCCGACGGACCGGGACGTCGAGCGGGTCGGCAGGACCATCGAGGCGATCAAGGAGCAGAACGAGGGCGTCGAGGTGTGCGCCTGCCTCGGTCTGCTCTCCGACGGCCAGGCCGAGCGGCTGAAGACGGCCGGCGCCGACGCGTACAACCACAACCTCAACACCTCCGAGGGCACCTACGGCGAGATCACCACCACCCACACCTACGCGGACCGGGTGGACACCGTGCAGAAGGCGCACGCGGCGGGCCTCTCGGCCTGCTCGGGCCTGATCGCCGGCATGGGTGAGACCGACGGGGACCTGGTGGACGTGGTCTTCGCGCTGCGCGAGCTGGACTCGGACTCGGTGCCGGTCAACTTCCTCATCCCCTTCGAGGGGACGCCGCTGGCGAAGGAGTGGAACCTCAGCCCCCAGCGCTGCCTGCGGATCCTCGCCATGGTCCGCTTCGTCTGCCCCGACGTGGAGGTGCGGATCGCGGGCGGCCGCGAGGTCCACCTGCGGTCGATGCAGCCGCTGGCGCTGAACATCGCCAACTCGATCTTCCTCGGCGACTACCTCACCAGCGAGGGCCAGGCCGGCCAGGCCGACCTCGACATGATCGCGGACGCCGGCTTCGAGGTGGAGGGCGCGGGGACGACCACGCTGCCCGCCCACCGCGCCGACGCGCTCGCGGCGGCCGGTGCGCCGGCGTCGGCGGGCGGCTGCGGCTCGCACGCGTCGGCCGGCGGCTGCGGTTCCGGGTCCGCGGGCGGCTGCGGTTCGCACGCGGAGGCGGGCGCGGACGCGACGGCCGGTGCGAGTGGCGGTTGCGGTCCGTGCGGCGGTGGCCACGCGGCACCCCCGGCCGAGGCTCCGGTCACGGTGCCCGCCGGTGCCTCGGAGGCCAGGACCGATCTGGTGGCGGTGCGCCGTCGCGGGGCCGGTACGGACCTCGCGCCGAACGCGTAACGGGTGACGATGCGCAACGACGAACTCCTCGCCCTCGACCGGGCGCACGTGTGGCATCCGTACGGCCCCATGCCGGGTCGTACGGATCCCCTGGTGGTGTCATCCGCGTCCGGTGTGCGTCTGCACCTCGCCGAGCCGGCCGAGGGACGGACCGAGCTGATCGACGGCATGTCCTCGTGGTGGTCGGCTGTGCACGGCTACAACCACCCGGTGCTGAACGAGGCCGCGCGCGGTCAGCTCGACAAGATGAGCCACGTGATGTTCGGCGGCCTCACGCACGAGCCGGCGGTACGTCTCGCCGCCCGGCTCGTCGAGATCACGCCGGAGCCGCTGCGTCACGTCTTCCTCAGCGACTCCGGCTCCGTCGCGGTCGAGGTCGCGGTCAAGATGTGCCTCCAGTACTGGCGTTCGCTCGGCCGACCCGCCAAGCGGCGGCTGCTGACCTGGCGCGGCGGCTACCACGGCGACACCTGGCAGCCGATGTCGGTGTGCGATCCCGAGGGCGGCATGCACCAGCTGTGGTCCGGCGTGCTCCAGCAGCAGGTCTTCGTCGACGCGCCGCCGACCGCGTACGAGGAGTCGTACGCCCGACTGCTCCGCGACACGATCGCGCGGCACGCGGACGAGCTGGCCGCGGTGATCGTGGAGCCGGTGGTGCAGGGCGCGGGCGGCATGCGCTTCCACGACCCCGCCTACCTGCGGGTGCTGCGCGAGGCGTGCGACGCGCACGACGTGCTGCTCGTCTTCGACGAGATCGCCACGGGCTTCGGCCGCACGGGCACGCTCTTCGCCGCGGACCAGGCCAGGGTCTCCCCCGATGTGATGTGTCTGGGGAAGGCGTTGACGGGTGGCTATCTGTCGATGGCGGCGACCTTGTGCACCGGCACAGTGGCCGACGGCATCTCCCAGGGCGAGGTGCCGGTGCTCGCGCACGGGCCGACGTTCATGGGCAACCCGCTGGCCTCGGCCGTCGCCTGCGCCTCGATCGACCTGCTGCTCTCCCGGGACTGGGCGCGGGAGGTCAAGCGGATCGAGAGCGGTTTGTGCGACGGCCTCGCCGGCACCGAGGACGTCCCGGGCGTCCGCGACGTGCGGGTGCTCGGCGCGATCGGCGTCGTCCAGCTCGACCACGAGGTCGACATGGCGGCGGCGACCCGGGCGGCCGTCCGGGAGGGTGTCTGGCTGCGCCCGTTCCGGGACCTCATCTACACGATGCCGCCGTACGTGACGGACGACGCCGACCTGGCGCGGATCTGCACGGCGGTGCGCGCCGCGGCGACCGCGGGCTGATTCCGCCCCTGCGGCGGCGTCCGGTCGGTCTCGTCCGGACGCCGCCGCTCGGGCGCAGAGAAAGGAACACCATGAACATCGTCGTCGTCAGCGGGACGGGGACGGAGATCGGCAAGACCGTCGTCACGGCGGCGGTCGCGGCCGCGGCGGTGGCCGCCGGACGGACGGTCGCGATCCTCAAGCCCGCCCAGACCGGGCTGGCGCCCGAGGAGCGCGGCGACGCCGACGAGGTGGTACGGCTCTCGGGCGCGAAGGCCTCCGCCGAGCTCGCCCGCTACCCCGAGCCGCTCGCCCCGGCCACCGCCGCCCGGCGCGCCGGCATGGCCCCGGTCGGGCCCGCTCAGGTCGCGGAGGCGGCTCAGGCTCTCGCCGAGGAGCACGACCTGGTGCTCGTCGAGGGCGCGGGCGGGCTGCTCGTCCGCTTCGACGAGGACGGCGGCACGCTCGCCGACGCCGCCAGGCTGCTCGGCGCGCCCGTCCTCGTGGTCGCGCCGGCCGGACTGGGGACGCTGAACTCGACCGCTCTGACGGCGGAGGCGCTGCGGGCGCGCGGGATCGAACAGCTCGGCGTGGTCGTCGGCAGCTGGCCGGCGGCGCCGGACCTCGCGGCGCTGTGCAATCTGGCCGATCTGCCGGAGTCGACCGGCGCACCCCTGCTCGGGGCCGTGCCTGAGGGCTCCGGCGCGCTGGATCCGGTGGCCTTCCGCGCGGCGGCGGGCGGCTGGCTCGCCCCCGCCCTCGGCGGCACGTGGGACGCGGAAGCGTTCGCGCGCGCAGCCGGAGCCTGAGCCGCCGACCGCCGCAGACCGCTGCCGCCGGCCGTCAGGCACCGGCCGTCAGGCGTCAGGCGTCAGGCGTCAGGCGTCAGGCGTCAGGCCGGAGTGTCACGTTCCGAAGTCCCGAATCCTCCCGCGCATCCCCTCCCTCCGTAGAGTGAGGGGATGCGCGCACAGGTGCAGGAACTCGTCTTCGACTGCGGTGACCCGGCCGCGCTGGTCCGTTTCTGGGCGGGGCTCCTCGGCGGGGAGCCCGTCGACCGGAGCGCCGACTGGTCGTACGTGGACCCGCCGGGGTTCGTCCGCGTCGCGTTCCAGCGCGTTCCTGAGGGCAAGGCGGCGAAGAACCGGCTCCACCTCGACCTGGAGGTTCCCGACCCGGGGGCGGCGGCCGACGTGTGGTCGCCGCGCGGCGCAGTCCGCGTCGGCGGGCTCGTCACCGACGCACAGGGGTCCTTCCAGGTGATGCGGGATCCGGAGGGCAACGAGTTCTGCTTCGTCACCGGGTGACGGCCGTGTCCGTGACTGCCGCGTCCGCGGCGACGTGTCCGTGGCGGCGTGTTCGTGACGGCGTGTTTCGTGACGGCCGCGTCCGTGACGGCGCCTGCCACGGTTGCCCACGGTGCGGAACGTGCTGGCGACGCACGTACACGCGTGATGGGATCGATCCATGATCGAGACACCGATACGGATCCGTACCGCCGCGCCCTCCGACGCGGAGCGCGTGCTCGCCTTCTGGCGGGAGTCCGCCGAGGGCACGTCCATCTCCGACGACGCCGATGGGGTGCGACGGCTCCTCGCCCGCGACCCCGAGGCCCTGATTCTCGCCGTGGACGGCGACCGGATCGTCGGCTCCGTGATCGCCGGCTGGGACGGCTGGCGCGCCTCGCTCTACCGGCTCGCGGTGCTCCCGTCGTACCGCAGGCGCGGGCTTTCCAAGGCCCTGCTGAAGGCCTCGGAGGATCGTTTCGCCGCCCTCGGCGGGCGCCGCGTGGACGCGATGGTCCTGGAAGCGAACGAGCGGGCGCATCATGCTTGGGGCGCGGCGGGGTATGAGCGCCAGGACCAGTGGCGTCGCTGGGTGAAGCCCTTCGCGGGGTGATCAGCGAGCCGTTTTGCCGATCCTTTACCATGGGATCTCCTTCAGACCACCTCTTTTGCCAAGACGACCGAAAGGTGTGAACGTCCGCCCATGGGCGAGCCTCCCAGTAGCACTGGTGCCTCTCTCACCGAAAGCACCGGTTCCGATTCCGGCGACCGACATCGCGCGCTCCGCATCCCACTGACTGATCATGGGACGGAGGTGAACCGATGACCGAAGTGCTTCTGCTCCTGGTGGCCCTCCTGCTCTCGCTCGCGTGCGGCGCGTTCGTGGCGGCGGAGTTCTCGTTGACCACCGTCGAACGGGGCGAGCTCGAAGCGGCCGTCGAGCGCGGAGAGCGCGGCGCGGCCGGCGCCCTCAAGGCGGTCAAGTCGCTCACCTTCCAGCTCTCCGGAGCGCAGCTCGGCATCACCGTCACCAACCTGGTCGTCGGCATGCTCTCCGAGCCCTCCATCTCCAAGCTGATCCAGGGACCGGTCGAGGCACTCGGCCTCTCTCCGACGGTGGCCTCATCGGTCGCTCTCGTCCTGGGCACCGCCGTGTCCACCGTGGTCCTCATGGTGGTCGGCGAGCTGGTCCCCAAGAACTGGGCGATTTCCTCGCCCCTCGCCGTCGCGAAGGTCGTGGCGACGCCCCAGCGCGTGTTCACGGCCGCGTTCAAGCCGCTGATCAGTCACCTCAACAACACCGCCAACCGGATCCTGCGCCGCCTGGGCATGGAGCCCGCGGAGGAGCTGGCGTCCGCGCGTTCGCCTCAGGAGCTGGTGGCGCTCGCACGCCACTCCGCGAAGGAGGGCGCCCTGGAGGCGGACACGGCGGAACTGTTCGTTCGCACACTCAACCTCGCGGAGCTCACCGCCGAGAACGTGATGACGCCGCGCGTCCAGGTGACCGCCCTGGAGGTGCAGGCCACCGCCGAGGACGTCGCGAACGCCACGCGCGCCACCGGCCTCTCGCGCTTCCCCGTCTACCGGGGCAACCTCGACACGGTCGTGGGCATCGCGCACATCAAGGACGTGCTCGCCATACCCGCCGAGGCGCGGCGGCTGCGCCGCGTCGGCGACATCGCGCGCGAGCCGCTGCTCGTGCCCGAGACGCTGACGGTGGACAAGCTGCTCGACCGGCTCTCCGGCAAGCAGACGATGGCCGTCGTCATCGACGAGTACGGCGGCACCGCCGGCGTCGCGACCCTGGAGGACATCGTCGAGGAGGTCGTCGGCGAGGTACGCGACGAGCACGACCCGCACGAGACCCCCGACCTGGCGCACGCGGGCGAGGACGAGGACGGCCGCGTGCTGTGGTCGGCCGACGGAGCCGCTCGTACCGACCAGTTGGAACGCATCGGTCTGAAGGTGCCGGACGGGCCGTACGAGACCCTCGCGGGTGTGCTCGCGACGGATCTCGGCCGGATCCCGGCCGTCGGCGACAGCGTGGAACTGGGCGGCTGGCGCCTCGACGTCGTCGACGCCTCCGGGCGCCGCGCCGCGCGCGTGCTGATGCACGCGCCGCTCCCCCAGGACGAGGACGAGACCGGGGAGGCGCACCGATGATCGCGATCCAGTTGCTGATCGGCCTGCTGACGCTGGTCGTGAACGCCTTCTTCGTAGGCGCGGAGTTCGCGCTGATCTCGGTCCGGCGCAGCCAGATCGAGCCGCTCGCCGAGGCCGGCGACCGGCGGGCCCGCAGCGTCGTGTGGGGCCTGGAGCACGTCTCCGCGCTCCTCGCGGCGGCGCAGCTCGGCATCACGCTGTGCACCCTGGTGCTCGGCATCGTGGCCGAGCCCGCCATCGCGCACCTGCTGGAGCCGGTCTTCGACGCCGTCGGCGTGCCGCACGGCCTGGTCCATCCGATCTCGTTCGTGATCGCGCTGACCGTGGCCACCTATCTGCACATGCTGCTCGGCGAGATGGTCCCGAAGAACATCGCGCTCGCCGAGCCGACGAAGAGCGCGCTGGCCCTCGGCCCGCCGCTGGTGGCCCTGGCCCGCGCGCTGCGGCCGGTCATCTTTACCATCAACGCCTTCGCCAACGCGCTGCTGAAGCTGCTGCGGGTGGAGACGAAGGACGAGGTGTCGGCGACGTTCTCGGACGACGAGCTGGCGCGCATGGTCACCGACGCGAGCGACGCCGGTCTCCTGGACGACCGCGCGACCGAGCGTCTGCACGACGCCCTGGAGCTTGGCCGCCGCCCGGTGCGGGATGTGGTCATGCCGGTGGAGAAGGTGATGTTCGCGCAGGTGGGCACCACTCCGGAGGAGCTGGAGGCGCTGTCCGCGGTGTCGGGCTTCTCCCGCTTCCCCGTGGTGGACTCCGACCGCCGGATCCTGGGCTACCTCCATGTGAAGGACGCCCTGGACGTCACCCCGCGCGACCTTCCGTTCCCGGTGTCGGCGCTGCGGCCGATCGCCCGGGTGCGGGCGGCGACGCCGATGGACGACGTGCTGACGGCGATGCGCCGCAGCCGTACGCATCTGGCCGCCGTGCTCGACGAGGACGGCAAACCGGCCGGCCTGGTGACGATGGAGGACGTCCTCCGCGAGCTGGTGGGGCGCCCGGCGGCGCCGTGACGGCG
Organism: Streptomyces sp. NPDC014861; assembly: GCF_043081625.1. NCBI lineage: Bacteria > Bacillati > Actinomycetota > Actinomycetes > Kitasatosporales > Streptomycetaceae > Streptomyces > Streptomyces sp. NPDC014861. Next base: position 133,562 of record NZ_JBIBWV010000013.1, on the reverse strand, counting down.
CGGTGGGCGAACGCACAAGGAAGGGCCCCGGGATCTCGGATCCCGGGGCCCTTCCCGCTGTCGTGGGCGCGGGACGGCGTGGCCGCGTTTCTGCGACGGGTGACGCCGTGCGTCCGGGCGTGGCCGCGTTTCGGCGACGGGTGACGCCGTGCGTCCGGTTGACGCGCGCGGCGCCGCCTCGGCCCGGTGTCGCCTGGCCGTTCCGTGCGCGGTGTCAGAGCGCGCCGGCCGCGAGCCAGTCGTCGAGGAGGTCGCGATCGCCGGTGAGGGTGAAGCGGGGGTCGTCGGCGGCGTACCGGCGGTGCATCAGGAGGAGGAGTTCGCCCGCGTCCGCCGTCACGCTCGCGGTCGGTTCGGCGCCGCCGCTCCCCCGGCTCCAGCCGAAGCCTCCTCCGCCGAGGACGAGCGTCCAGACGGCGCCGCTGTCGCGCGCGGCCAGGCGCAGGACCGCGCCGTCGCGGTCGAGGTGGGCGAGCGGTTCGGCGATCCACGGCACGTAGGGGGCCGTGGTGAGGAAGTGGTCGAGCGCGTCGGCGGCCGTACGGGGGTCGAGCGGCCGGGCCGCACCGGTGAGCGCGATCTCGGCGTCGGCGAGGTGGACGGCCGTCTCGGCGAGGACGTGGCGCGGATAGTGGCGTACGGACGGGTCGGCGCCCGGCGACCACACCGGCGCGTCCGGGTCGGCGGCGCGCGCCGCGGCGGCGAACCCCTCCGCGCGGGCGGTGAACCAGCCGGGGTACGCGGACGGGTCGGCCGGCGGGTCGAGGGCCAGGTCGCCGGCGCGGACGCGGGTGGCGGGGCGCGCGGTCACGAGGTGCGAGGCCCAACCGTGGACGGTACCCAGGTGGCGGGTGAGGTCGGCGAGCGTCCAGCCGGGGCAGGTCGGCACGGGCGTCGTGGGATCGGCGTCCCTGACAGTCTCCGCGTAGCGGCGCGCCCGCTCGGCGACGGCCTCGACGGCGGCGAGGTGGGCGTCCTCGGTGAGCCCGAGGCCGGCGGGGACCTTGAGCAGCTCGTCGCGCCGGGGGCCCGGCGGCTGCCGCAGCGCGGCGGCCCGGAGGAGGCCCTCGAGCCTGCTCCGGTCGGCCGGGCCGAGTCCGCCGAGCGTGCGGGCGGTGCCCTCCAGCCACGTCACGGACGTGCCGGGGGCGAGGGTGTCCTCGTCGCTGGTCTCGACCGCGGTCACCAGCCCGGCCAGCGCCTCGGCCAAGGCGTTCAGGAGCGCGTCGCTCATCGGGTTTCCCCTCCCGGGTTCTCCACGGCACTCACGCATACCGCACGGTATGATCGGCTCCGCCATGGAGATCAATGCCACGTACAACAGTCTCGTCGCCGTCGGGGACAGCTTCACCGAGGGTATGTCGGACCTGAGGCCCGACGGGTCCTACCGCGGTTGGGCGGACGTCCTCGCGGGCCGGTTCGCGGCCCGCGCGCCGGGCTTCCGTTACGCGAACCTCGCCGTCCGGGGGAAGCTCATCGGACAGATCGTCGAGGAGCAAGTGCCCCTGGCCGCCGAGATGAAGGCCGATGTGGTCACCCTCGTCGGCGGCCTCAACGACACACTCCGGCCCAAGGTCGACATGGTCCGCGTGAAGGACCTCCTGACCCAGGCCGTGGAACACCTCACACCTTCCTGCGGGCAGCTCGTCCTGATGCGGAGCCCCGGCCGGAACGGTCCGGTGCTGGATCGTTTCCGCCCCCGGATGGAGGAGCTCTTCGCCCACGTCGACGAGCTCGCCGCCCGGCACGGCGCCCTCGTCGTCGACCTGTACGGCGCACCCGTCCTGGCCGACCCCCGCATCTGGGACGTGGACCGGCTGCACCTCACAGCCGACGGCCACCGACGGGTGGCCGAGGCCGTGTGGCAGACCCTGGGTCTCACCGCCGAGGACGACTGGCGGACTCCGCTCCCCGCCTCGGTACGGCCCGGCTGGGTGGCGCGCCGCACCGAGGACGCCCGGTTCGCCAGGCAGCACCTCGGCCCGTGGATCGGTCGCCGGCTCACCGGGCGCTCGTCCGGCGACGGGCGCCCGCCGAAGCGCCCCGAGCTGCTGCCGTACGAGACCCGGTCCGAGGGCTGAGATCGGCGCCACCGCAGGACGCGTGAGCTGCGTCTCGTAGCAAGCTCCAGCCAGGACCACGGCGCTGGCCTGCAGAAATCACCAGTAAACTCTGGACCCGTGACTGCTGCGACTGTGAAGCCCCGTATCCCCAACGTCCTGGCCGGCCGCTACGCCTCCGCGGAGCTCGCCGTCCTCTGGTCCCCCGAGCAGAAGGTGAAGCTGGAGCGGCAGCTGTGGCTCGCCGTGCTGCGTGCCCAGAAGGACCTCGGGATCGAGGTTCCGGACGCGGCTATCGCCGACTACGAGCGCGTCCTCGACCAGGTCGACCTCGGCTCCATCGCCGAGCGCGAGAAGGTCACCCGGCACGACGTGAAGGCCCGCATCGAGGAGTTCAACGCCCTCGCCGGCCACGAGCACGTGCACAAGGGCATGACCTCGCGCGACCTCACGGAGAACGTCGAGCAGCTCCAGATCCGCCTCTCCCTGGAGCTGGTCCGGGACCGTACGGTCGCCGTCCTGGCGCGCCTCGGCAAGCTGTCCGCCGAGTACGGCGAGCTGGTCATGGCTGGGCGCTCGCACAACGTCGCCGCCCAGGCCACCACCCTCGGCAAGCGCTTCGCGACCACCGCGGACGAGCTGCTCGTGGCGTACACCCGCCTGGAGGAGCTCCTCGGCCGCTACCCGCTGCGCGGCATCAAGGGTCCCGTCGGCACCGCCCAGGACATGCTCGACCTGCTCGGTGGCGACGCCGCCAAGCTCGCGGAGCTGGAGCAGCGGATCGCCGGCCACCTCGGCTTCGCGCACGCCTTCACCTCGGTCGGCCAGGTCTACCCGCGCTCGCTCGACTACGACGTGGTCACCGCGCTGGTGCAGCTCGCCGCCGGCCCGTCCTCGATCGCCAAGACGATCCGCCTGATGGCCGGCCACGAGCTCGTCACCGAGGGCTTCAAGCCCGGTCAGGTCGGCTCCTCCGCGATGCCGCACAAGATGAACACCCGCTCCTGCGAGCGCGTCAACGGCCTCATGGTCATCCTCCGCGGCTACGCGTCGATGACCGGCGAGCTGGCCGGCGACCAGTGGAACGAGGGCGACGTGTCCTGCTCCGTGGTCCGCCGCGTGGCCCTGCCGGACGCGTTCTTCGCGCTCGACGGCCTGCTGGAGACCTTCCTCACCGTGCTCGACGAGTTCGGCGCCTTCCCGGCCGTCGTCGCCCGCGAGCTCGACCGCTACCTCCCCTTCCTCGCGACCACCAAGGTCCTCATGGCCTCGGTCCGCGCCGGCGTGGGCCGCGAGCTCGCCCACGAGGCGATCAAGGAGAACGCGGTCGCCTCCGCCCTCGCCATGCGTGAGCAGGGCGTCGAGCGCAACGAGCTGCTCGACAAGCTCGCCGCCGACGACCGCATCCCGCTCGACCGCGCGCAGCTCGACGAGCTGATGGCGGACAAGCTCTCCTTCACCGGCGCCGCCGCCGATCAGGTCGCCACCGTGGTGTCCCGGATCGAGGAGCTCGTCAAGCAGCACCCGGAGGCCGCCGCCTACGCCCCCGGGGCGATCCTCTGACCCGGACCCGCCGGTTCACCCGTGAGGAACTGGAGGCCGCCCGCGACCGCGTCGTCCCCGACGTGGCCGAGGGCGGCCTCGCCGTTCTGTTCTGCGGCATCAACCCGGGCCTGATGACCGCCGCGACCGGCCACCACTTCGCCCGTCCCGGCAACCGCTTCTGGCCGGTGCTCCACCTCTCCGGCTTCACCCCGCGCCTGCTGCGCCCCGACGAGCAGGACGAGCTGCTCTCGTACGGCCTCGGCATCACGAACGTCGCCGCCCGGCCGACCGCGCGCGCCGACGAGCTGAGCCGCGAGGAGTACGTCGAGGGCGGCCGCATCCTCACCGCGAAGGTCCTGCGCCTGAAGCCTCGCTGGCTCGCGGTCGTCGGCGTGACCGCGTACCGCACGGCCTTCGCCGAACCGAAGGCCGCGATCGGCCCGCAGGAACGGACGATCGGCACGACCCGGATCTGGGCGCTGCCCAACCCGAGCGGGCTCAACGCCCACTGGACCGCGGAGACGATGGCGCAGGAGTACGCCCGCCTGCGGGAGGCCGCCGAACTGCCGTCCGCGCAGCCGCTGCGTGACCCGAAGCCGGGTGAGTGACCCGAGCCGGGTACGTAACCGAGCCGAGGCTCCGGCCGTCGGCCCCAGGCCTCAGGTCTCAGGTACGGCTACGGCTACGGCTACGGCACGGCTACGGCTACGGCGGATCCACGTCCGTGACGACGGCGAGGAGCTGGAACGGCAGCTCCTCGCCCCACTGCGAGACGCCAAGTGCTATCCATCTGGCGTCCACACGCCAGAGCATGAGGTCCTGCACGTGCGCGGACAGGTCGGACCAGGGTTCCGGCAGGCGCTCCCCCGCAGCGCAGCGATCCCGCAGCGACCACAGGCTCATCCGGTCCGGTTCGCCCCAGCGTGCGGCGAGCACGGCGGCCAGCCCGTCCCGCTCGGCTTCGTACTGCTCCCCGACGACCTCCCGGAGGCTCCCGTCCTCCCAGAACTCCTCGCTGGTGGCGAGCGCGGCGACATGGAAACCGGGCCCGCTGTCGACGTGGCCGGAACGCTCCGGCACGGCCGGGAACGCCCTCGACCGTAGTAAGTCGAGGTCCGACAGAAGGCGTGTCGTGGTCATGTGCCCAGTAAACCGTCCGGCACTGACAGTTGGCGCCGCGTCAGTCCGGCTCGACCGGAGCAGGCCTCTCGGCCGGCCACCGGTCCCGGAGTCGGGGAGAGTGACGGGAAGGGCCTCCGCGGGTCTCGGGGCGGACACGGCGCGGACACGTCCCGGGGGCGGCCCTCGCCGCTTCCGGAACCATTGAGTACCATCCGCCTGAGACGGGCACGAGCTGGGAGGACACACGGTGGGGCGGCTGACCGGCGGGGATCCGTCTCTACTGCGGCGGATCAATTCCGCGGTGGTACTCCATGCGCTGCGTGGCTCAGACGCGCGGACGCTCACCGATCTGACCCGGATCACGGGCCTGTCCCGGCCGACCGTCGAGGGCGTCGTCGAAGGACTCATCGAAGGCGGTCTCGTCGTCGAGACCGCACCCGAGGAGGGTGAGGCCCGGCGCCAGGGCCGTCCCGCCCGACGCTTCCGCTTCCGCGCCGAGGCCGGCCATCTGCTCGGGATCGAGATCGGGCCGCACCGCGTCGCGGCCCTCCTCTCCGGCCTCGACGGCCGGATCATCAGCGCCGGCGCGCGCGAGGTGTCGGAGACGGCACCCGAGGACGAGCGCCTCGACAAGGTGCGTACGGTCGTCGCCGACGTCCTGCGGCGGGCCGGCGTGCCCCGGTCGAACCTGCGGGCCGTCGGTGTCGGCACCCCCGGCATCGTGGAGGCCGACGGCACGGTACGACTCGGCACCGCGCTGCCCGGCTGGACGGGCCTGGCGCTCGGCGAGCGGCTGCGCCGCTCCTTCCGCTGCCCGGTGATCGTGGAGAACGACGCGAACGCGGCCGCTGTCGCCGAGCACTGGAAGGGTGCCGCGACCGACTCCGACGACATCGTGTTCGTCCTCGCCGGTCTGAGCCCCGGGGCGGGTTCGCTGATCGGCGGCCGGCTGCACCGCGGTTACGGCGGCGCGGCGGGCGAGATCGGCGCGCTGCATCTGCTGGGGCGCGGAGTGACCCCGGAGCACCTTCTGTCGACGACCGACGAACCGCTGCATCCGCTCGACGAGCAGGCGGTGGCGGAGGTCTTCGCGTTGGCGAGGAAGGGTGACGCGCGGGCAGAGGCGGCGGTGGAGCGGTTCATCCAGCGCCTGGTGCACGACGTCGGCGCGCTCGTCCTGGCGCTCGATCCCGAACTGGTGGTGGTCGGCGGCTGGGCGGCCGGCCTGGACGGGGTGCTGCAGCCGCTCCGCGAGGAGCTGGCGCGGTTCTGCCTCCGCCCCCCGCGCGTGGTGCTCTCGCTTCTCGGCGAGGCCGCCGTCGGCACGGGTGCGCTGCGGCTCGCCCTCGACCACGTCGAGGAGCAGCTGTTCGCGGTCGAGGGCAGCGTGACGGCCCGACGCTAGAGCGCCCCGCGCCGACCCCCGAGGCGCTGGACCTCCCGGCGCCGGTCTCCCAGGCGCTGGACCGCGCGGGGGCGCTGGACCGCCAGGCGCCGGACCGTCCGGGCGCGAGCCGGCGTGCGGCGACCGTCGGTGTCGGAATCGGGTGATGGGTGAAAGGACGAGGACCCGACCTGGGTAGGTCGGGTCCTCGCGTTCGTCGAGCCTCACCGCGACGGGCTCCGAGAGCCGGTCGCGGCGAGTGGGTGGTGCGGTGGCGTCAGGACGCCATGGCCAGGTCGACGGAGTCGCCGAAGGTGAGGCGGCAGGTGTCGGCGCGGTACGTGGCGACGGAGACGGCCGCGGTACGGCCGCCGGAGAGGTAGCGGGTCGTCACGACCAGGACCGGCGAACCCGGCAGGCGGTCCAGTTCCTTGGCGTCCTCCGCGCGCGCGGAGCCCAGTTCCACCGAACGGTCCTGGCCGTCGAGGGCCAGCTGCTGGAGCTCGCGCAGCACGGCACGCGCACGCGTGGGCCCGGCGGGGGCGTCGATCGCGGCGAGTCCGGCGACCGAACCCGCGGGCACGTACAGCAGCTCCGCGGCGACGGCCTGGCCCTGGCTGAGCCGCACTCGGCGGACCAGGTGCACGTCCTCGCCGACCGGGGTGTCCAGCAGGCGCGTGACGGCGGCGGGCGCCGTGCCGAAGAGGGAGTCCTGGGCCTGCCAGGCGTCGTCACCGACACCGGGCCAGGCCTGCTGCGTGGTCGAGACGTCGACGCCGACGCGCGGGGGCGCGACCGTCGTCCCGACGCCGCGCCGGCGCTGGAGGCGTCCTTCCAGCTCCAGCTGCTCCAAGGCCTGGCGGAGCGTGGCCCGCGCGACGCCGAAGCGGGCCGCGAGCTCGCGCTCGTTGGGCAGGATCTCACCGACCGCGAAGTCGGAGTCGAGAGCTTCGCCGATCACCGTCTTGAGGTGCTGGTACTTCGGTTCCTGGACCGATTCCAGCTGCGTGGTCCCCACCCTGTCCTCCGCAATTCGCCGTGTCCCGCGGCGTTTCCGCGCCCTTGTTTATTAAAGGTTCCTGCACTAACTCTGCGACCATAAGGCGAGCCGTCACCTTGGTCAAGACCAATCCTCCGTCGAACGTCCGGAAATGTGACCCTCTGACCTTGATCGTTCACAGGACGTTCGCACCTTCGTGAGAAGCGCGCAGCCCGAAGCCCCGCCCACCGGTCCGGTGGGCGGGGCTTCGGGGGTGGGGGCGGGGCCCCGGCGATGGAGGGGCGAGATGCGGCGAGGGTGGGGTGAGGTCGCGGCCGGGGAGGAGCGCGGTCGCTGCGAGGAAAGGGTGCGGCCCTCGGGGCGGGATCCGGCGGCATCACTTTCCGCAGGACTCTTGAAGTCGCTCCTACTGGCGAGTAATTCTTGCTGACGGAACGTCTAAGAGGATGTACGAGGGAGCCTCCATGCCGGCACGTATCGCGTTCGAGTTCGAGACCCCGCTGGGTCGTCGCGCCACATCCCTGACCTACGAGCGCCGCGGCTCGGGCGCGCCACTGCTCCTCCTCCACGGCATCGGCCACCACTGGCGGGCGTGGGAGCCGGTCCTCGACGTCCTGGCCTCGGAGCGCGACGTGATCGCCGTCGATCTGCCGGGCTTCGGCGCGTCCGACGGGCTCCCGCAGGGCTGCGCCTACGACCTGACGACCGTCACACCCGTGCTGGCCGCGTTCTGCGCGGCCCTCGGCGTCGAGCGGCCGCACGTGGCCGGCAACTCGCTCGGCGGGCTGCTCGCCCTCCAGCTCGGCCGCGAGAAGGCGGTCCGCTCGGTCACGGCCCTCTCCCCCGCAGGATTCTGGACCGAGAGCGAGCGCCGGTACGCCTTCGGGACCCTGCGGGCCATGCGCGGCGCGGCCCTGTCGCTGCCCGTCCCCCTGATCGACCGCCTCGCCCGTACACCGGCCGGACGCACCGCCCTCACCAGCACCATCTACGCCCGCCCCGGCCGCCGCTCACCCGAGGCGGTCGTCGCGGAGACGCTCGCCCTGCGCGAGGCCACCGGCTTCCACCAGACCCTCGCCGCGGGCCGGACCGTCCTCTTCCGCGACGACATCCCGTCCCTGCCCGTCACCGTCGCCTGGGGCACCCGGGACCGGCTGCTGCTGCGCCGCCAGGGCGTCCGCGCCAAGCGGACCATCCCCGGCGCGCGCCTCGTGCGGCTCCCCGGCTGCGGTCACGTCCCCATGAACGACGATCCCGCGCTCGTCGCCCGCGTCATCCTCGACGGCAGCTCCGCCGAGTGAACCGGCCGTCCTCCTCCGTCGGGTGAGCAGCCCGGTGCCGAGCGCGGCCCCCGCCCCGACCAGCACCCCGCCCACGGCCTGCGGGAGACCGAAGGTCGCCTCCCCGACGGCGGCGGCGCTGAGCGCGGCCGCCACGGGGATCGCGCCGGTATAGAGCGTGGCGCGCTCCATACCGATGCGCTGAACCGCCATGTAGAAGAGGACGAAACCGACGACGGTCGCGAGCACCGTCTGCCACAGCAACGCGCCGGCCTCCACCCCGGTCGGCATGCGCACGAACGCGGAACCGTCCACGAGGAGCCCGATCAGCGTCGCCTCCACCGCGCCCACACCACAGACGGCGACGGTGAGCAGCCGGGGGCCGAGGGGCCGCAGCACGGGCACCGCGAGCACGGTGAAGCCGACCTCTCCGGCGAGCGCCGCGACCGACCAGCCGAGCCCGGCGAGGTCGGTGCGCCCCCACCCCTGCACGGTGAAGGCACCGGCGGCGACGAGCAGGGCCCCGTACAGCACGGGCCGCGCGGGCCTGCGCCCTTCGAGCAGGGGGACGAGGACGGCGACGACGATCGGGGCGCAGCCGACGACGACTCCGGGGACGGCGGGTTCGGCGGTGCGCTCGGCGGCGAGGACGGCGAGGTTGAAGCCGACCATGCCGACGCCGGCCAGGACGGCGATGCGCACCCAGGAGCCGACTCCGAGGAGCCGGAGTGGGGCGAGTCCGCCACGGCCGAGGAGCGGGAGCAGGAGCAGACAGGCGGCGCCGTAGCGGAGTGCCTGCCCACCCGCGTACGGGTAGTCGCCGAGCAGGCCGTTGGCGGTGAAGGAGGCGCCGACGAGGGCGTAGGCGAGGGTCACGAGCAGGACACCGCGCAGGGCGTTCGCGTTCATGGTCCTGACGCTAGGGAGCGGGGCGGTCCGGGTTAAGGTCCACTTCCATGACGCCATCGGGGACCACTTCCGGTTCGGCACCTCAGCGGTCGTGCCGGGACAGCGGCGCGCAGCCGGCCTGGGAGCTGTTGCTTCCCGCCGCATCGGAACCGGCCCGCCGACGGGGCCGCGCCTTGCAGGAGGCGATGCGCGAGGCCGTCCGGACGGGGCGGCTCGCGTCCGGCACCCGGCTGCCGTCGAGCCGGGCGCTCGCCGCGGACCTGCGGGTCTCCCGTGGCTTGGTCACGGAGGCGTACGAGCAGCTGACGGCGGAGGGCTACCTCCGCAGCGACCGCGGCTCGGGGACGTGGGTGAGCGACGCGGTCCGCACGGCACCGGCGGCGTCGCCCGGTGCGCGGGCTCCGGAAGCATGGGAGCGGTCCGGCACAGGTGCGACCGTCGACTTCCGGCCCGGCGTTCCCGACCTGTCGCTCTTCCCGCGCGCGGCCTGGGCGGCGGCGCAGCGCGCGGTGCTCGCCGAGCTGCCGCACCAAGCGCTCGGGTATCCGGACCCGCGCGGACTGCCGGTACTGCGCTCCGCGCTCGCGGCGATGCTGAGCCGGCGCAGGGGCGTGGTGGTCGACCCCGACCGGCTGGTGGTGTGCTCGGGCGTGGCGCAGGCGGCGACGCTGATCGGGTTCGTGCTCCGGGAGCGGGGACACGGGACGGTGGGAGTGGAGGATCCCGGCAGTCCCGAGCACGCCCGGCTGTTCGCGTCGACCGGTCTGGAGACGGTGTGGCTGCCGCTCGACGAGGAGGGCCTGCGCCCCGAGCCGCTCGCGGCGGCGGGGGTGCGAGCCGTGGTGGTGACGCCGTCGCATCAGTTCCCGTCCGGGATCGCGTGGTCGGCGGAACGACGCGGCATGCTCCTGGACTGGGCACGGTCGGTGGACGGGTACGTCCTGGAGGACGACTACGACGGCGACTTCCGGTACGACCGGGCGCCGGTGGGCGCGCTCCAGGGACTCGACCCCGAACGGGTCGTGTACACGGGTTCGGTGAGCAAGTCGCTCGCGCCGGGGTTGCGGCTGGGCTGGATGGTCGTACCGGAAGGCCTGGTGGATGAGGTCGTCGAGCGGAAGCGGACGATGGACCTGGGGCATCCGGCACTGGACCAGGCGGCGTTGGCGCACATAGTGACGGGTGGGGGTTACGACCGGCAATTGCGTCGTTGCCAGCGTGTCTACCGGGAGCGGCGGGACGCCTTGCTGGACTCGTTGCGGGAGCACTTTCCCGGGACGTCGGTGACGGGCATCGCCGCCGGGCTGCATGTCATCGCGCGCGTCCCTGCGCGATACGGGCCGACGGAGCACTTCCTGGCGGAGGCGGCGCGCGCCGGTGTGGCCCTGCGCGCGCTGGAGGAGTACGGAACGGCCCGGCCCGCCGACGGTGCCGTACGGCTCGTGATCGGGTACGCGCATCTGACGCCCAAGGCGATCGCGGCGGGGGTGCGCCGGACGGCGGAGGCTCTGGGCAGAAGCCAGGCGGCCGGGGTGCTCTGTTCACGCGGGGTTCGCGCGGTCGCCTCTCCGGGCGCATAGGCAGGGTCCGGCGCGAACTGTTGCGCCGACAGTCAAATTTGGCGTCGCCTGCCTGGCGACGCGTCGGACCCGACTCGCTCCCGGAGGCCACATGTCCGCGCACCAGCCCGGTTCCCGCCCCGTCGTCCCGCCCATGGCGGCTTCGTCCTCCACGCCCGCTCGGCGCAGTGTGCTGCGCGGCTCGCTCGCCGCGTCCGCGGGACTGGCCCTGGGCGGCGCCGGCGTCGCGGCGCCGGCCTTCGCCCTGGCCGGTCGCCCTGAGGCCCGGTGGGGCGTACAGACCGGAGATGTCACAGCACACTCAGGGCTGGTGTGGGCACGGTCCGACCGGCCTGCCCGGATGATCGTGGAGACGTCGGCGACGGAGTCGTTCCGACGGGTCCGCCGCCATCACGGGCCGCTGTTGGGGGCGGGTACGGACTTCACGGGATCGGCGTTCCTGCGGGGGCTGCCGGCCGGCGAGCAGATCCACTACCGGGTCGTGCTCGCGGACGTCGACGATCCGCGTCGTACGAGCGAGCCGGTGCTCGGAACGTTCCGCACGGCGCCGGAGCGGCGTCGCGACGGCGTGCGCTTCCTCTGGTCGGGGGATATCGCGGGCCAGGGCTGGGGCATCAACCCCGAGATCGGCGGATTCCGCGCTTTCGAGGCCATGCGCCGCCTCGACCCCGACTTCTTCCTGTGCAGCGGCGACACCGTCTACGCCGACGGTCCGCTCCAGCCGACGGTGACGCTCCCCGACGGGCGGATCTGGCGCAACCTGATGACCCCGGAGAAGGCGAAGGTCGCCGAGACGCTGGACGAGTACCGCGGGAACTTCCGCTACAACCTGCTCGACCGGAACGTCCGGGCGTTCAACGCGCAGGTGCCGAGCGTGGTGCAGTGGGACGACCACGAGGTGCGCAACAACTGGTACCCGGGGCAGATTCTCGACGACGCACGCTACGCGGAGAAGGACGTGGACGTCCTCGCGGCCCGCGCGTCACGCGCCTTCGCCGAGTACTTCCCCGTCTCGACGCTCAGGGCAGATGCCCAAGCAGGCGCCGAGGGCCGCATGCACCGGGTGGTGCGGTACGGGCCGCTGCTCGACGTCTTCGTGCTGGACATGCGTTCGTATCGCAACGCCAACTCGCCCGGTCGGCAGGAGAACGACTCCACCGGCATCCTCGGGGCCGAGCAACTTGCCTGGCTCAAGCGAGAACTGGTGCGATCGCGGGCGGTGTGGAAGGTGCTGGCCGCGGACATGCCGATCGGGCTGGTCGTCCCGGACGGCTCCGCCGACTTCGAGGCGATCGCACAGGGCGACCCCGGCGCGCCGCTCGGCCGAGAACTGCAGATCGCCGAGCTGCTGCGTTTCGTCAAGCACCGTCGCGTCACCGGCACGGTGTGGCTGACGGCGGACGTCCACTACACCTCGGCGCAGCACTACGCGCCGGAGCGTGCCGCCTTCCGGGACTTCGCGCCCTTCTGGGAGTTCGTGTCGGGCCCGCTGGCCGCGGGAGGGTTCCCGGCCAACCGGCTGGATCCGACCTTCGGACCGGAACGCGTGTTCGTCCGGGCGCCCGAGCGGGCGAACGTCTCGCCCATGGAGAGCCCGCAGTACTTCGGAGAGGTGCACATCGACGGAGGGAGCGGTGACCTGACGGTACGTCTGCGAGGGGATGACGACACCGTGCTGTTCACGAAGGTGCTGCGACCGGGCCTGGTGGGACAGTAGCGCCTCTGGCGGCCGGACGGAGTTATCCACAGGCCGGCCTGTGGATTCGAGCGGGATGTCGGTGGCAGGCCCTACGGTCGTTTGCATGACGCGATCGGTACAGGCGCTCGCTTACGCACGCCCATCTTTCCTTGAGTCCACGGGTTCCGGCCGGCTCCTCGGTCTGGAGACCGCCGGCGGCCTCACCCCTCGCGGGGCCGAGGCACATCCCCGCTTCTTCACGGGTTTTCTGGCCTCGCCTCAGGTCGCCGCGCGCGGTCTGCTGGCGGTGGCCGACGTGGCCGCGGCGCGCTACCACCAGCGGACGAGACCGGGCTCACTGGATCCGGTCGTGACGGGGAACGGGGACCGTCTGCGGTTCGAGTCCTTCTCCGGCTGCGGCGGGGTGTACGCGCGGCTCGATGTCCTCGACGAGGGCCTGGGCGGCACGAAGACGGGGCACGGCACCACCAACGTCGACGTGAACGACCCTCTGCGCGAGGCGCTGTCACGTATGACCGGTGCCGACCCGCTGCATCTGCGGGTGGGGCCCGACGAGATGGCTGTCACCACGCTCGGCGGATCGGTGGTGGAGAAGAAGGTTCCGCTGCCGGACCGCTGGCTTCGCGGCTTCGCGGAGGCGCAGGTCGCCTCGGCGCGGTTCGATCTGCGGGCTGAGCTGACCGGCACGGAAGCCGTTCGGTTCGTCCGCGGGCTGCCCCGTTCGCAGAGCCGTGGTCGGGCTCCGCTGTGGGTGGTCCAGTCCGGAAGGACGCTGCGTCCGACGACACGTCCGGGAGCCGGAGCCATATGCCTGCCGGGACCTGAGCGGCTGATCGCTCTGGAGCGGGTGCTGCGCTTCGCCACGGCGCTTCGCGTGTACGGGCCGGCTCCCGACGGCCTGGCCGCGCCCGGCGCGTGGGAGGTGGCCCTGCCCGGCATGCGGCTGACGCTCACCCTCTCGCCCGATCCTGCCCGTGGCTTCTCCGGAGAGGGCGGGGTGCTGGAGGCTCTCGCCACCGCCGACGCCGCGGCGGACGCGGAGCTGATCTCCGTCCTCCTCACCTGGGAGCCGAGGATCGATCCGGCCGACCTCGCGGACCGGTCCGGCCTCACCGTCGAACGGGTCCGCGCCGCCCTGACCCGCCTGGGCACGGCCGGGCGGGTGGGTTACGACGTCGCGGAGGCCGCGTACTTCCACCGGGAGCTGCCTTACGACGCGGACCGGGTCGAACGCCACAACCCGAGACTCGTCTCCGCGCGACGGCTGGCCGAGGAAGGTGCTGTGAGTCTCGACGGAGAACGCGCGATTGTGCTCTCGGGCGAACGGCGCTACCGCGTGCGGGTCACCGACGGGGTGTTGAGCTGCACGTGGGTGGACGGACAACCGGGGCCGGCGAGGGCCGTGCAAGCACGCGTTGGCGGTGCGGATGGTACGTCGTGGAGCACCGGTGGCGTCGACGGTGTGACGACGGGTGACAAGCCGCGACCGAGGGCGGCGAAGGACGAATCACAGAAGGCATGGGGGCGGGGATGAACACTGGGGTACTCGTCGGGACGAGCGACGGATGGGGCGTCGACGCGCTGATGAAGGCGGTGCGAAACGGGCGCGCGGACGAGGTTCCGCGGCTCCTGGAACCGCTGGACGCCGGCGCGCGGCTGGAGGCGTTGGGACAGCTGAAGGCGCTGCGGTCCGAGGTGCGTGCGTGGGACTGGAACCGGTGGGAGGAGACCACTCGGGTCCGGCGGGCGCTGTACGTGGCGGGGGCAGGCTGCCATACCGGTGCGGCGGCCGCCGCGAGCTGGCTGGGCGGGCGGGACCTGCTGAACTGGCGTACCGAGAACGGCGTCCTGACACTGCGCGTCCTCGCGGATCGAACGTCCGCCTGGCGTGCGGACGTGGCGCACCGACTCGCGGCCAAGCCCACGGTCGCCGAGGAGAGCTACGGCCTGATCCGAGGGCTGGTGGAGGGGGCCGCGGTGCCGGCGACGGACGGCTACGTCCTCGGCTGGACGCGGCAGATCACGGACAGCAGGCTGCTGGAGAACCTGCGGACGGATCCGCAGGCTCCGGTTCTGGTCGCCCACGCCCTCTCGATGCAGGAGACGCCCGATCAGCTGACCTGGTCGGTGCCGAACGGCTCCGCGACACATTGGCCGACAGCACTGGCGGCGCTCGCGCAGGAGGGGGTGCTCGATCGCGCGGAGCTGGTCGATCTGTGCGTGTCGCGTCTGCTGCGCGGCGGGCGCCTGCGTGACCTGCGGCTTCCCCTGGCACTGTTGCAGTTGGTGCCGCCGACCTCGGAGGAGCAGCGGGACAGGATCGCTGACTGGATCGGTATGACCGCGGACGCGACCTCCCCGGTCGCGGGATACGCGCAGAAGACGCTCTCCGGGCTGGCGCTCGAGGGGGCGCTGCCGGGCGGGGCGTTCGCGGAGATGACGGCGGGCGTGCTCTTCCGTACGGAGAAGAAGCTGCTGCGGAGCCAGTTGACTCTGGTGAACAAGGTCCTCACCAGGAGTCCCGGACTCGCGGTCGAGGTGCTGCCGGTGGTGGCCGACGCCTTCGGGCACGACGACACGGAGATTCAGCAGCGGGCACTGCAGGTCGTGACCCGTCATCTCAAGTCCGTCGACGACGAGACGCGGTGCGACCTGGCGGAGGCGGCCTCGCTTCTCGGTCCCGCGCACCGGGCCGCCGCGGAGGAGGTCTTCGGCCGCATCGGGGAGCGCGAGCTCCTGCCGTACGAGGAGATCCTTCCGCCCGTGCCGGAGCTGCAGTTCCTGCCCGGACCGCAGGGGTCCCTGGAGGAGCTGATGGAAGACCTGCTGGTGCAGCAGCGGCGGTCGAGCAGTGCCGTGGAGTTCGAGCTGGCCCTGGACGGACTGGTACGGCACGCCCACCAGGACCGGGACGGTGTGGCGGAGCGGGTCCGGGAGGCCTTCTCCGAGGCGTACTGGCAGAACACGAGCGGTCCCACCGGAGACGCCGACGTCGACTTCTTCCGGCACGGTCCCCGCGGTCTGGACGGCGTCCTCGCCGCACTCGCCGGGAAGGTGAGGCGGGAGCGGATCGAGGCCGGGCGGAACCAGACCGTACCGATGACGACCTGTGTGCACGGGGCTATGGAGGTGACGCAGGACACCCGGATCTGGGAGATCGCCCATCTCATCGGTGGAGGCACTCTGCCTCTGCTTCTGGCCACCCCGACTCGGCACACCGGGGCCATCGATCCGCTGGATCTCGTGCGACGGCTCAGGGAGTACGCCGATGCCGGCCTGGAGCCGGCGCCGGTGGACCTGGGCCATGCGCTGCTGCGGGTACGCCGGCAGGACGCTTCGGCGAGTCGGGCCGCCGAGGAGGCGGACGCCCTGGGCAGCGAGGCGGGAACGCGACTGGCCGCGTGGCTGCGGTCCGGAACCCCGCTGAAGGCGACTGTGCGCTTCCACCCCCGCGCGGAGGCGAAGGGCTCGGGGCGTTGGTGGCTCGTGGACCGGATCCTGGTCGAGATGGCGAAGCGCCAGGACTTCCGGAAGGAGTTCCCGAAGACCTTCCATTGGCTCGGTGGTGGTCTGCTGCCGAACGCCCGCCGTTGCTACCACTGGGAGCACGTCCCCGAGCGCTGGGCCACACTGTTTCCCGCCGACCGTGAGTTGCTCGCGGCCTGTCTGCTCTCCTCGATGGCGAGTGCGGTGGACGGCGACTCGGCGCGTGATGTGGCCGGCCCGCTGACCCTGCTCGCCGAGGGTGAGGGGCAGGTGGGCAGGGCTGTCGCGCTGGTACTGGCCTTCGGCCTCGGCTGCCGGGACGCGGACGACCGGCTGCGGGCGGTGGACGCACTGCTCGTGCTGGCCGCGCGGGGCGATCTCGATGCGCGTCAGGTGGGCAGGGACCTGGCCTGGCTCCTCGCGGAACGCTCCATGAAGCCGAACCGCCTTGCGGACGCGGCCCGGACCGCGGCGGCGACCGGCGCGTACGGGACCGTGTGGACGATCCTGTCGGAGGCGTTGCCGACACTGCTCGAAGCGGAGCAACCCATGCGCGGTCTGGGTGAGCTGCTGGCCATCGCGGCGGACTGTGTGGAACGCTGCGGGGCGACCGGGGAGCTGGCCGGACTCGAACGGCACGCTTCGGCACGGGGGACGTCACAGCTGGTGACCCAGTCCAAGCGACTGAGGAACGCACTACGCCAGGGAACCGATCAGGGCGCGACAGAAACGTCCTGAATCAGTCAGAAATCCTCCAGATCGCCACTTAACCCGCCAGTCACAAAGCGTTCGTGATCACGCAACACCGCTCGGTCACAGTGAAGTCATGACCGATGTGACGTCCTCGAAGAGCACCCGCCGCCCGCACCACTGGCGGCACGACCTGATCGAGCTCGCGGCGCTGTTCACCGCCGTGGTGGTGGCCGACACGATCGCCAAGACCATCGTGAAGGGCCCCGAAGGCCCTTACCTCCTGGTGTTCTCGGCCATCGCCCTGATCGCCACCGCCGGATTCCACACGTGGTGGGCACGAAGGCACAGTCATGCCCCACCTGCCGCCGCGGCCGCGTGGACGTCCACTGCAGTGGACGTCCACGCCGAGCGGGCGCGACAGGCCTCGGGTGCGGCGTCGGAACAGGCACCGGCGATTGTCGAGACGGTGCTGTGGCGGATGAGGGCCACGGTCGACGACACCCCGGGCAGCCTGGCCGCGCTCTGCACGGTGCTCGCCCGTCTCGGCGTCGACATCCTCACGCTCCAGACGCACCCGCTGACTCAGGGGACGGTCGACGAGTTCCTGCTCCGCGCGCCGGCGCATCTCTCTGCCGACCGGCTCGCCCGGGAGATCGAAGCAGCGGGTGGGCGTGACCCCTGGACCGAACGGGCCGATGCCCACGACCTGGTGGACACGCCCACCCGGGTCCTCGGCCTCGCCACTCGTACCGCGCTCGACGCCGCCGAACTGCCGCTCGCGCTCCGTCAGCTCCTCGGCAGGTGCACCCTGCACTCCGTGCCGGCCGTCTCCCTGACCGGACGTCCGACCGGCGAGCAGGCGCCCGTGGAGGGCGTACTCGAAGAGACCGTCATGAAACTGCGCGACCCCAGCGGCGGCACCCTGCTGATCGAGCGCCCCTACCTTCCCTTCACACCGACCGAGTTCGCGCGTGCGCGTGCTCTCGTCGAACTCGATGCCCGGCTCGGACCGCGCGTTCCCCACAGCCAGGACGTGCTCACCCTGCCCGAGGGGAACGAGATCACCGTCCGGCGCGCAGACCAGCGCGATCTCGTCGCCGCGCGAGCGATGCACGACCGCTGCTCGTCTCGCACGCTGAGCCTGCGCTACCACGGGCCGGTCGGCGACGCGGACCGCTACCTCGACCATCTGCTCAGCCCGCGCTTCGGACGCACACTCGCCGTGCAGACCACGTCCGGACGGCTCGTCGCCCTCGGCCACCTGCTGTGGGACGGGGACGAGACCGAGGTCGCCCTGCTGGTCGAGGACGACTGGCAGCGACGCGGGATCGGCTCCGAACTCCTCGGCCGGCTCGTGGCCATGGCCGAGGAGGCCGGATGCGAGAGCGTCTACGCCGTGACGCAGTCGTCCAACACCGGCATGGTCGCCGCCATGCGCGCGCTGAACCTGCCCCTCCACTACCAGATCGAGGAGGGAACGCTGGTGATCACCGCTCGGCTGGACTCGGCACCGCTACGGGGCGAGCGGTCGCAGCAGCAGGCTCGGCGGAGCGAGCGCTGAGCGCCTGCGTCAGGTCCCGCCACAGATCCTCGACATCCTCCAGGCCGACCGACATCCGCAGCAGCCGGTCGCTGACACCCGCGGCACGGCGGTCGCCCTCGTGCACGATGCGGTGACTGATCGAGGCCGGGTGCTGGATGAGGGTGTCGACGCTGCCCAGGCTCACCGCCGGGGTGATCAGCCGGACTCCGGAGATCACCTCGTGCGGGTCGCCGTAGACCTCGAAGGCCACCATCGCCCCGCCGATCGCCGGGTAGTGGACCCGCGCGATCCTGGGGTCGGTGGCCAGGCGGCGTACCAGCTCCGCGGCCGTCGCCGAGGCAGCCCTGACGCGGACCGGGAGGGTCGACAGGCCCCGGAGCAGCAGGTAGCCGGCGAGGGGGTGGAGGACACCTCCCGTGGCGAAGCGGACGCGGCGCAGTTCGCGGGCGAACTCCTCGTCGCAGGCGACGACGCCGCCCATGACGTCACCGTGCCCACCCAGGTACTTGGTCGCGCTGTGCAGGACGATGCGCGCGCCGAGACCGGCCGGGCGCTGGAGGACCGGGGTGGCGAAGGTGTTGTCGACCAGGAGCGGGACGGCGCCGCAGGAGTGGGCGACGGCGCGGATGTCGACTTCGGCCAGGGTCGGGTTGGCCGGGGACTCGACCATCACGAGGCCGGTGTCCGGACGGATCGCGTCGGCGACGCCCGCCGGGTCGGTCCAGGTCACCTCGGTACCGAGCAGCCCGGCGTCCAGGAGGTGGTCGCTGCAGCCGTACAGCGGACGGACCGCGACGACGTGGCGCAGGCCCTGGCTCGCGCGGGCCAGCAGGACCGCGGTCAGCGCGGCCATGCCGCTCGCGAAGGCCACGGCGGCCTCCGTGCCCTCCAGTCGGGCCAGCGCCTCCTCGAAGCGGGCCACGGTCGGGTTGTCGAGACGGGCGTAGACCGGCGGGCCCTCGAGGCGCGCGCCGGTGGCGGCGAACTCGTCGATGCGGGCGGCCTCCGCCCGGGCGTCGTACGAGGGGTAGGTGGTGGACAGGTCGAGCGGCGGGGCGTGCACCCCGAGCGCGGCGAGGTCTTCCCGGCCGGCGTGCACGGCTTCGGTGGCGAGCGCCCTCGGGGTGGCCGAAGGGGCGTGATCCATGGCGTCCATGGCGGCACTGTGGACGCATACCCGGAAGTAGCATCGAATGTCCGTGCTACGTTCGGCGGATGGCCGATTCTGTCGTACTGGACACGGTCGATCTGCACATTCTCCGCCTTCTGCAGAACGACGCCCGGACCACCTACCGCGAGCTCGCCGCCGAGGTCGGCGTCGCGCCCTCCACCTGCCTGGACCGGGTCGCCCGCCTCCGTCGCACAGGGGTCGTCCTCGGGCACCAACTGCGTCTGGATCCGGCCAAACTCGGTCGCGGTCTGGAGGCGCTGCTCCTCGTACAGGTGCGGCCGCACCGGCGGGAACTGATCGGTCCGTTCGTCGACCGGATCCGGGCCCTGCCCGAGTCCCGGGCGCTGTTCCACCTCACCGGCCCTGACGACTACCTCGTGCACGTGGCCGTCGCCGACCCTTCCGACCTGCAACGACTCGTCCTCGACGAGTTCACCTCGCAGCGTGAGGTGGCGCGGGTCGAAACCCGGCTGATCTTCCAGCAGTGGGACTGCGGCCCCCTGATGCCGCCGGGCGCGGGACCGTCCTTGTCAGCCGTGTGACGTCTGTCGAGGGTGACGGGAGGCCGCTGAAGGCATCAGGATGAGACACATGCCAGAGAGTTCCCTCAGCAATCTGCCCCGTCAGGTCGCCGACGCCTTCGTCGACAACCTCATCGCCCTCGACCCGATCACCGGCACCCATCTGGGAGTCCGGGAGAGCGCCGGACGGCTTCCCGACTTCTCCCCAGAAGGCCAGGAGGCCGTGGCCGAGCTCGCCCGCCGGACCCTCGTCCTGCTCGACGAGGCCGAGCGGACCCCGGGTGCGGACAGCGACGCCGAGCGGCGCTGCGCCCGCCTGCTCCGGGAGCGGCTCACCGCCGAACTGGCCGTGCACGAGGCCGACGAGGGCCTGTGCGCGGTCAGCAACATGCGTTCGCCGGTGCACAGCGTCCGGATCGTCTTCACCGTGATGCCCACCGACACCGAGGACGACTGGGCGGCCGTCGCCCAGCGGCTACGCGCCGTGCCGGCGGCGCTGGAGGGGTACCGGGCATCGCTCGCGCTCGGTCTGGAGCGCAAGCTGTTCGGCGGGCCGCGCGCCACCGCGACCTTCGTCGGACAGCTCGCCGACTGGGCCGGGGGCGAGGGCGAACCGGGCTGGTTCGAGCAGTACGCCGCGGCTCGCCCCGACACTCTCCCGGAGGAGCTGCGTACCGAACTCGCCGCGGCAGCGGTCGCGGCGAACGGCGCCGTCGCCTCCCTGCGGGACTGGATGCGCGACGTGTACGCCCCGGCGGTCGCCGACGCGCCCGACACCGTGGGCCGCGAGCGCTACCGCCGCTGGAGCCGTTTCTTCAACGGCACGGACCTGGACCTCGACCAGGCGTACGCCTACGGCTGGTCCGAGTACCACCGGCTGCGCGGCGAGATGGTCACCGAGGCCGACCGGATCCTGCCCGGCTCGGACCCGTGGGAGGCGCTCGCCCACCTCGACGAGCACGGCACCCACATCGAGGGCGTCGACGAGGTCCGCGAGTGGCTCCAGCAGCTGATGGACGAGGCGATCGACGCCCTCGACGGCACCCACTTCGAACTCGCCGATCGGGTACGGAAGGTGGAGTCGCGCATCGCGCCGGCGGGCGGCGCCGCGGCCCCGTACTACACCGGCCCCTCCGAGGACTTCTCGCGTCCCGGCCGCACCTGGCTGCCGGTGGACGGGCAGACCCGGTTCCCCGTCTACGACCTGGTGTCGACCTGGTACCACGAGGGCGTACCCGGGCACCACCTGCAGATCGCGCAGTGGGTGCACGTCGCCGAGAGCCTCTCCCGCTACCAGGCCACCATCGGCATGGTCAGCGCCAACGCCGAGGGCTGGGCGCTGTACGCGGAGCGGTTGATGGACGAGCTCGGCTTCCTGCCGGACGCGGAGCGGCGGCTCGGTTACCTGGACGCGCAGATGATGCGGGCCTGCCGGGTGATCGTCGACATCGGCATGCACCTGGGGCTGGAGATTCCGGCGGACTCGCCGTTCCACCCGGGCGAGCGGTGGACGCCGGAGCTGGCGCAGGAGTTCTTCCAGCGCCACAGCAGCCGGCCGCCGGCCTTCGTGGCGAGCGAGCTGACGCGGTACCTGTCGATGCCGGGCCAGGCGATCGGCTACAAGCTGGGTGAGCGGGCCTGGCTGCTCGGCCGCGAGCAGGCCCGCGCGGCGCACGGCGACGCCTTCGACGCGAAGGCCTGGCACATGGCGGCGCTGAGCCAGGGACCGCTGGGTCTCGACGATCTCGTGGACGAGATCTCCCGCCTCTGATCGCACCGCGCGACGGCTTTCCCCGGCGGACCGCTTGATCCGCCGGGGAAATCCCTGTTGGCTCTGGTCCCATGAACGGTCCTCTGAACGACTACGCCCCGGACGCCACCGACTGGCGGATCCTCGACGCCCTCCAGGCGCAGGGCCGGGCCAGCTACGCGGAGCTCGCCCGCACCGTGTCGATGTCGCCCTCGGCGGTGACCGAGCGGGTGCGGCGCCTGGAGGAGGCCGGGGTGATCACCGGGTACACCGCCGTGGTGGATCACGAGCGGCTCGGGCTGCCGATCCTCGCCTTCGTGCGGCTCCGCTACCCCACCGGCAACTACAAGCCCTTCCACGATCTGGTCGCCGTCACCCCCGAGGTGCTGGAGGCGCACCACGTCACCGGCGACGACTGCTTCGTCATCAAGGTCGCCGCCCGCTCGATGCGCCACCTGGAGGAGATCGCCGGCAAGATCGGCACGCTCGGGTCGGTGACGACGAGCATCGTGTACTCGTCGCCGCTCCCCCGCCGGGCCGTCAGCCGCTGAGACCGCGAGCCGCGAGCCCGTCGTCCGTTGAAGCCGCGGCCGCCGAGGCCGCGGCATGCGAGGCCGTCGCCCCCGGTTCCGCCCTCCTCCGGATCCGTCGCCCTCCGGATCCGTGAGCCAGGGAGTCGTGAGTTGCGGATCCGTGAGCTGCGGAGTCGTCAGCCGCCGATGCCTTCTCCGCCGGTGCGGAGGCGTACGGCCGAGCCGTGGCGGGACTTGGTGACCTCCAGCTGGGCCGGGATGCGGCGGCGCAGGTCGCCGACGTGGCTCACGATCCCCACGCTGCGGTCCCGTTCACGGAGCGAGTCGAGGACGTCGAGGACCTCGTCGAGGGTCTGGTCGTCGAGGCTGCCGAAGCCCTCGTCGATGAAGAGGGTGTCGAGGCGGACGCCGCCGGCCTCGTCGGTGACGACGTCGGCGAGGCCCAGGGCGAGCGCGAGCGAGGCGAAGAAGGTCTCGCCGCCGGAGAGGGTGGCGGTGTCGCGTTCGTTGCCGGTCCAGGCGTCGACGACGTGCAGGCCGAGGCCGCTGCGCCGGGCTCCGGAGCGTACGTCGGAGTGGACGAGGGTGTAGCGGCCGGAGGACATCCGCTGGAGGCGCGCGGAGGCGGCCGCGGCGACCTGTTCGAGCCGGGCGGCGAGGACGTACGCCTCCAGGCGCATGCGGCGTTCGTTGTCGGCCGAGGTGCCGGCGGTGAGGCCGGCGAGGCGCGCGACCCGGTCGTGTTCGGTACGCAGCGGGCCGAGGCGCCGTACCTCCGTCCCGGCCTGGCGGGCGAGTCCGGCGAGTCCGGTGACGCGTTCGCGCGCGGCGGCGAGTCCCGCTCCGGCGGCGCGCAGGGTGCGCTCGGCGGCCGTGTGGACGGCGTCGGCGGTGTCCGGGTCGGCGGGCGGGAGGGCGGCGGCCTCCTCGATGCCGGGTTCGGCGAGCCGGTCGGCGACGGCGGCGGCCTCGGCCTGCCAGACATCGACGCGGTGCTGGCGCGAGCGGCGGCCGTGGTCGTCGAGGAGGGCCGCGGCCGCTTCGGCGGGGGTGGTGAACCCGGCTCGGTAGGCGGCGTCGGCGAGTTGGGCATCTGCCTTCTTGAGGCGGTCGGCAGCGAGCTCCTCGGCCCGTACGGCTCCGGCGGCGTCGACCAGAAGGGCGATACGGCGCTCCAGACGGTCGGCGTGCTCGGCCACGCTGGCGAACGCGCCGCGTCCCCGGGTCAGCTCCTCGGCGAGTTCGGCCCGCTGCCGGTCGATCCCTTCGCGGTGCGAGGTACGGGCGGCGACGCGCCGCTCAGCCTCACGTTGGGCAGTTGCCCTCTCTTCGTGCTCGCGCTCCGCGCGCGCCAGTGCTTCGCGCGCGGCATGGGTCTGGGCGGCGCGTGCGTGCGCCTCGGCGTGGCGGGCGGTCAGCTCCTCCGTCACTTCAGTGAGTTCCGCGACCGTGGGCTGGGGGTCGGTGTGCTCGGCGGAGGCGAGTGCCCTGACCTCGTCGCAGGCCGCGGCGAGGGCTTCGCGGGTGCCGGCGAGTTCGCGTTCGGCGGCGCGGCTGGTCTCGTCGGCCCGGGTGTAGCGGGCGTACGCGGTCTCCTCGGCGGCCCGGTCGACGTGGTCGGCGGTGGTGGGCGTCGGAGCGGGGTGGCTGGTGGAGCCGCAGACCTGGCAGGGGTCGCCGTCGGTGAGGGTGGCGGCGAGTTCGGCGGCGATGCCCCGCAGACGGCGGGACTTGAGGTCGAGCCAGGTCTCGTGCGCCGCGTTGCGGCGCTCGCGGGCGGCGGCGTACCGCTCCTCGGCCTCGGTCAGCGTACGGGCGAGTCCGTCGCGGCGGCGGGCGGCGGCGAGCCGGTGGCGGAGGGGTTCGAGCCGGCCGGCGAGCTGTTCGGTGCGGGCGGCCGCCTCCTGCGCCGTGTCGATGCGCTGCTGGAGGGCGGCGCGGCGGGGTTCCCAGTCGGCGAGCCAGTCGGCGGCCTCCTGGAGGGCGTCCTCGTCGGCCCGGGCCTCGCGTTCGAGGAGGGTCCGTTCCTCGGCGAGCGCGGCGGCTCGGGTCTCGGCGCGGCGGGCGGCGGCCAGGCCGCCGAGGTCCTCGCGGAGCCGGTTCTCCAGGGTGGACAGCTGCTCGGCCGGGGCCTCCGCGAGGTCGGGCGGCAGCAGGGAACGGGCCGATGCGCGGGCGGCCAGCGCGTCGGCGTGCTCGCGTTCCGACGCGCGGCGCAGGTCGAGGGCGGGGGCGACCCGGTCGGCCTTGAGGGCTTGGGCCAGGGCGTGCTGGTCGCGGTCACGGTCGGGGATCCGGGCGGTGAGCGTCTCGCGCCGGCGCAGGGCCTCGGCGTGGCGCGCCTGGCGGGCGGCGAGGTCCCGGGCGTGTCCCGCCGCGGCGCGGGCACGGGCCTCGGCGTGTTCGGCGGCGGCGAGGCGTACGCCGGCGATGTCGGCGGCCTCGCGGGCCTCGGTGCGGGCGACGGCCGCCCAGCCGAGGACGGCTTCGGCGAGGCCGGGCTCGCCGGGCTTCCCGTCGACGGGGGTGCGCGCGGCGGGGAGTCCGTCGGCGGCCTGGGCCATGCGGTGGGCCAGGGCGAGGAGCCGGGCGTCGCCCTCCTCGACCCGGTGGGCGGCGGCCCGCCGCAGTTCGGCGAGGCGTTCCTCGACGGCGGCGAAGCGCCGGGTGTCGAACAGGCGGCCGAGGAGCTTGCCGCGCGCCTCGGCGTCGGCGCGCAGGAAGCGGGCGAAGTCGCCCTGCGGCAGCAGGACGACCTGGCAGAACTGCTCCCGGCTCATTCCCAGGAGCTGGGTGATCTCCTCGCCGATCTCCTGGTGGGACTTGCTGAGACCGGTCCACGCGCGCGTGGCGGGATCGTACTCGCGCAGGGTGCTCTGCGCCTTCTCGGTGGTGAAACCTCCTCCGCGCTTCTTGGGGCGGAGCTGGGCGGGGCTGCGCCTGATCTCCAGGCGGCGCCCGCCGACGGTGAGGTCGAGCAGCACCTCGGTGAGCGTGCCCGCGGCCGCGTGGTCGCTGCGGAGGGTGGTGCCGGGGGCCTGGCGGGCGCCGGGCACGCTGCCGTACAGGGCGAAGCAGACGGCGTCGAGGACGGACGTCTTGCCGGCGCCGGTGGGGCCGTGGAGGAGGAAGAGCCCGGCGGTGGACAGGGCGTCGAAGTCGACGGTCTGGGTGGCCCCGAAGGGACCGAAGGCGGTGACCTCCAGCCGGTGCAGCCTCATCGGCCCGCCTCCCGCTCGGTGCTGGCGGCGTCGACGCGGACGTCGTCGAAGGCGCCGTACAGCACGATCCGCTCCGCGGCGTCGAGTCCGCCGCCGGCGCGCACATGGCTGACGAAGTCCTCGGCGATCTGCTGGTCGCTGCGACCGCGGAGACGCTGGGCGTAGGAGGCGAGGGAGTCGGTGTCGGCGCGCTCGGGCTCGAAGACGAGGTTGAGGGTGTGCGGGAACCTTTCCGTGAGCCGGGCCATCGGGTCGTGGGGGCGCACCGGGTCGGTGAGGGTGGCCTCGATCCAGGACTCCTGGTGCCGGTCGTGCGCGGGGTCGGCGAGGAGGTCCTCCAGCCGGCCGCGGAGCCGGGCCAGGGGGCGGGGCACCGGGCAGTCGACGCGTTCGGCGGCGGTGACGGCGCCGTCGGCGCCGAGGTCGATCAGCCACGTCGTCTTGCGGTGGTCGGCCTCGGAGAAGGAGTAGGCGAGCGGGGAACCGGAGTACCGCACGCGCGGGGTGAGGGTCTGGGAACCGTGGAGGTGGCCGAGGGCCACGTAGTCGACGCCGTCGAAGACGGTGGTGGGGACGGCGGCGACGCCGCCGACGGTGATGTCGCGCTCGCTGTCGCTGGGCGCGCCGCCGGCGACGAAGGCGTGCGCGAGGACGACGGACCGGGTGCCGGCCGGCCGGGCGGCGAGGTCGGCCCGGACCCGGCCCATGGCGGCGGAGAGCACCGACGCGTGGCCGGACTTCTCGGCGCCGAGCTGCTCGCGTACGAGCGCGGGCTCCAGGTACGGCAGGCCGTAGAGCGCCACCTCGCCGTGGGCGTCGGCGAGGACGACGGGGGTGCCGATGCCGGCGGGGTCGGTACGGAGGTGGATGCCGGCACGGCCGAGGAGTCCGGCACCGACCCCGAGGCGCCGGGCTGAGTCGTGGTTGCCGGAGATCATGACGGTGGGCACTCCGGCCTCGGCGAGGCGATGGAGCGCGCGGTCGAACAGCTCGACGGCGGGCAGCGGCGGTACGGCGCGGTCGTAGACGTCGCCCGCGACCAGGACGGCGTCCACCTCGCGGTCGCGGACGGTGGCGACGAGGTGGTCGAGGAAGGCGGCCTGGGCGTCGAGGAGGCCGACGCGGTGGAAGGACCGGCCGAGGTGCCAGTCCGAGGTGTGCAGGAACCTCACGTCGTCGTCCCACCCCGCATGCGCGTGCCGCTCCTCGCCCCTGGTGTCCGAATCCCCGTGCCGCGCCCACGGCGCGTGCGTGCGCCGCGTACGGGCGCACCGCGTGCGCGCTGCTCGGGCGCGCTGCTGATGCACTGCTTGTGCGTGTGCACTGGGTCCGGGTCTGTTCGTGTGTGTCCACCACGCTAACCCGGCGGGGGTGGTGGGCGGGGCCACACCGGTGAGATACGGGTGGGCGGGGGTGGGTGGACCGGGGGCCTGGAGCGTGGCGGGCGGCCCTGGGCGCCATCGGGTGGCTTCGGGCGGGGTCGGGTCGTGTCGAGGTTGTCCCGTGCGGGGCTGCGGGTCACGCGTCGCCGTACGCCTCGCCGCCGAGTTCCATGGTGGCGGTGCCGGCGGTCACGTCGGCGAGCCAGTCCTGGAAGGCGGGCACGTCGGCGTCGGGGAGACCGATCTCGATGGTGACGGCTTCGGCGTACCGCACGTCCCGCACGGCGCGGCCGGTGGAGCGCAGGTCGTTCTCCAGCTTTCCGGCGCGCTGGTGGTCGACGGTGACGGTGGCGACCCGGTATCGCTGCCTGGTGATGGTGCCGAGCTCGTCGAGCGCTTCGCCGACGACGCCGCCGTACGCGCGGATGAGGCCGCCGGCTCCGAGCTTCACGCCGCCGTAGTAGCGGGTGACGACGGCGGCGACGTACCGCATGTCGCGGCGCAGCAGCATCTGGAGCATGGGGACGCCGGCGGTGCCGCCCGGCTCGCCGTCGTCGCTCGCCTTCTGGACGGACGCGTCGGCGCCGAGGACGTACGCGAAGCAGTTGTGGCTGGCCGTGGGGTGCTCGCGGCGGATCCGTGCCACGAACTCCTGTGCCTCGCGCTCGTCGGCGACCGGTGCGAGTGCACAGAGGAAGCGCGAACGGTTGATCTCGGTCTCGTGGACGCCCTCGCGGGCCGCCGTGCGGTACTGCTCCTGCATTCCGCCAGCCTACGTGCCGTACGCGTCCCACTCCGCGCCGCCCGGGCCGGACGGCTCCGTCACGGTGGAGGCGGGCCCCGGGGCGTCGGGGAGGCCGACGTAAGCGAGCGCGCGGAGGGCAAGTGCCCAACCGAGGCGCGCCTCGCCGGATTCGCTGGAGCGACCCGTGAGCTCGGCGACGCGGCCGATCCGGTTGAGCACGGTGTTGCGATGGCAGTAGAGGAGCTCCGCCGCGCGGGAGGCGGAGCAGCCGTGGTCGAGCCAGACGCGAAGGGTGGCCAGGAGCGCGGCGCGTTCGCCGCCGGTGACGAGGACGGGACCGAGGTTGACGGTGACGATCCTCTCCGCGATGTCGGGACGTCCGCTGAGCAGGACCTCGGCGAGCCGCACGTCGAAGACGGCGGCCTCGCCGCTGCCGGCGGGGAGGGTACGGAGGGTCTGCTCGGCGAGCCGGAGGGCACGGCCCGCCTGGTCGAGGCGTTCGAACTCGGGCGAGACGCCGGCGGTGGCGCCGGTGCGTTCGCGGAGCGTGTCCAGGAGGCGGAGCAGCGGCGGATCGAGCAGGGCGCCGGGCGGGGGCGGCGTCCGGCCGGCGGTCGTGTCACGGCGCGGAAGGCGGACGAGGCCGGCGTACCGCCCGGAACGCGGGCGCCAGAACGACCACAGCCCCTGGGCCTCCAGGACGGGCGCCGGGTGCGGCGGCGCGGCCGGGTCCTGGGTGGCGACCACGACGACGTAGCGGTCCTGGGCGGGCACGCCCAGTGCGGCGGCCGCGGCGGTGGCGACGGCGGGGTCGTCGGCGCGACCTTCGAGCAGCGCCTCGAAGAGCGCGGCGCGGCGGGTGTCCTGGCGGTTCTGGAGTTCCAGCTGTCCGAGTCGGTAGGCGTCGGCCATCGCGACCGAGTAGCGGTCGATGGTCTCCCAGACGGCGCCGGCCATGTCGAGTTCCAGGTCGCGGTTGTCCGTCTCGCGGCCGGCCCGGGTGCGCAGGTGCTCGGCCATGACCTGCCACAGGATCCGTCCGCCGCGCCGGTACGCCTGGAGGACCGTGTCGAGCGGGACGCCCTGCTCGGCCCGGCGGCGGCCGGTCTCGCGGGCCGCGCCCTCGAAGTCGCCGCCGGTGGGGGCGAGCCCGCCGAAGTCCTCCAGGGCCCGCAGCAGGTTGTCGCGGCAGATCGCCCACAGGTCCTCGCGGGTGACGGGGTCGCCCGAGGCGTACGCACCGGAGTGGGCGCGGATGTCGTCGACGGCCCGGTCGGTGAGCCGGTCGACATCGGCGAGGAGCGCGGACGCGAGGGCGCGGCGCAAGGCGCCGGAGTCGCCGGAGTCGCCGGAGTCGCCGGCCGATCCGAGCGGAGTGTGTGTACGGGGCGTGCCCGACGCGTCGGACGGGGGGCGCGACGAGGCGCCGTTCCGAGGATCGGACGAGGGGTCGGGAGCGCCGGGCGGGCGGGGCGTCATGGCTGGCACCGTAGCGCCGTGCTTTGGCGTTTGCCACGGGCCTGAGGCGGCGGAGGGGCTGATGCACAGCCCCAGGACCCACATGATGGGCGTCTGCACATGGCCTCGGGGTGCTTCCACGATCGATTCTGTGCCGTGTCACGGAATGTTGACACGGCCGTCAACACCACGACTCTGGAGCGTGTCATGTCACTGAGCGTCGCCGGCGTGCTGGGCGAGTCCGCCCGTCACTTCCCCGACCGGATCGCCGTCGTCGAGGGCGCGAGCCGGTTCACCTACCGCGAGCTGTGGGACGCGGCGCTGCGCTGCGCCGCCGGGCTGCGCGAGGCGGGGGTGAAGCCGGGCGACCGGGTGGCGGTGCTGCTGCCGAACACGACGGAGTTCCTGCGCGTCTACTACGGCGCGCTCGCCGTCGGCGCGACGGTCGTTCCGGTGCACGCGCTCCTCGTCGCCGACGAGGTGCGTTTTGTGCTGGAGCACAGTGGCGCGGTCGCGATCGTGAGCGGCGGCCCGCTGTGGGCGGTCGCCGACGAGGCGGCGCGGGCGGCCGGGGTGCGGGCCTTCCAGGGCGCGCCGTCGGCGCCGGAGCCACTGGCCGCCGCGGAGCCGGCGGAGCCCTCCGACACGGCGGTGATCCTCTACACGAGCGGCACCACCGGGCGCCCCAAGGGGGCACGGCTGACGCACCTCAACATCGTGATGAACGCCGCCGTGACCTCGCAGGATCTGCTCGGCCTCGGCACGGACGACGTCGTCCTCGGATGTCTGCCGCTCTTCCACAGCTACGGTCAGACGTGCGCGATGAACGGGACGCTGCGCCAGGGAGCCACGCTTGTGCTGATGCCCAGGTTCAGCGGGCCGGCGGCGCTGGAGGTGCTGGCCGACGAGGGCGTGACGGTGTTCATGGGCGTGCCGACGATGTACCACGCCCTGGTGGAGGCGGCGGGGGTGTCCAAGCGGCGTCCCGCGGCGCTGCGCGCGGCGGTCTCCGGTGGCGCGGCGCTGCCGGTCGCGGTGCTGGAGCGCTTCGAGGAGACGTTCCGGACGCAGATCCTGGAGGGGTACGGCCTGACGGAGACCTCGCCGGTGGCGACGTTCAACCAGCCGCACCTCGGGCGTCGCCCCGGCACGGTGGGGCATCCCGTGTGGGGCGTCGAGATCGGGGTGGCGGACGCGGCGCTCGACGGCGCGATCCGGCTGCTGCCTGACGGCGAGGTCGGGGAGGTGGTGGTGCGGGGGCACAACGTCTTCGCCGGGTACCTCGACGACCCGGAGGCGACGGCCGCGGCCGTCGTGGACGGCTGGTTCCGCACGGGCGATCTGGGCACGCGTGACGAGGACGGTTTCCTGCGGATCGTGGACCGGAAGAAGGATCTGGTGATCCGCGGCGGCTTCAACATCTATCCGCGCGAGGTCGAGGAGGTCCTGGTCCGGCACCCCTCGGTGTCCGAGGTCGCCGTGATCGGCGTGCCGGACGACGCGAAGGGCGAGGAGGTGTGCGCGGTGGTCGTACGCCGCGAGGGCCTCGCCCCCGTCACGGAGGACGAGCTCGTCGACTGGGCGCGCGAGCGCCTCGGCCGTCACAAGTACCCGCGGATCGTCCGATTCGTCGACGCGCTGCCGCTGGGCCCGACCGGCAAGATCCTCAAGCGCGCTCTCGTGGCACCGGCCGTCTGATCCCCCTGGCCGACCCGGCCGGCCGCGCCTGCGCGCGGGCCGGGACGCTCGACCCACCCGACGCGGAAGGACACAGCCATGACGACGCGGGACCAGGAACAGGACGGGGAGCGGGACGCCCGGTACGCGCCGGGGGCGGCGCCCGAGGCGGTGCTCGTCGCGGGGCGGGTGAGCGGTGCGTATGTGGGTGACGGGGTGGCCGGCTTCCTCGGCGTGCCGTACGCGCGGGCGCCGTTCGGGCCGCTCCGATTCCGGGCGCCCGAGCCGGTGGCGCCGTGGGAGGGTGTACGGAAGGCCACGGAGTTCGGGGCGACCGCGCCCAAGCGGCCCTACTCTCCGCCCCTGGACACACTGCTGCCGGACCCGACCGTCGAGGGCGACGACTGCCTCAACGTCAACGTCTGGGCGCCGTGGGGTCCCGGCGGTCCCCCGGCCGGTTCCGGCGGCGGAGGGCAGGGCGACCGCGGCAGGCCGGTCATGGTGTGGATCCACGGCGGATCGCTGATCCACGGGTCGAACGCCGTGCCCCTGTACGACGGTGCCGCCTTCGCGCGCGACGGCGTGGTCCTCGTCTCCCTCAACTACCGTCTCGGCGTCGAAGGGTTCGGCGTCTTCCCCGACGCACCCGCCAACCTCGGGCTGCGCGACCAGATCGCCGCGCTCGAGTGGGTGCGGGAGAACGCCGCGGCCTTCGGCGGCGATCCGGGACGGGTCACGGTCTTCGGGGAGTCGGCCGGTGCGATCTCGATCGCCGCGCTGCTCGCCTCGCCGCTCGCGCGCGGATTGTTCCGGCGCGCGATCGTGCAGAGCGGGGCCCCGATGGCACTGCCCCTGGAGCGGGCGCGCCGGACGACGGAGGCGATGGCGAAACGGCTGGGGATCCCCGCGACGGCGGAGGCGTTCGCGGCGGTGGACCGGGAGCGGTTGCTCGCGGCGCAGACCGAAGTGACGGCGAAGGGCTCGCCGTTGACGGGCGGCGGGCACACGTTCCAGATCGCCGTGGACGGGGAGGTCGTACCGCGCGATCCGGCGGAGGCGCTGACGGCCGGGGGGTCGCGTCCGGGCGTGGGGGCCGGCGCCGGAGCCCGGGCCGGAGCCGTGGCCGGCCCGGGGGTGGGACGTGGGCGAGAGGCCGCTGGGCAGCTGCACAAGGGCGGCACCTCCGCGCAGGCGTTCGCAGACACCAGCGTGGAGGCGGGTGAGGTGGACCTGCTGATGGGGACGACCTCGGAGGAGTACCGGCTCTGGTTCGTACCGAGTGGGCTCGTCGAGCGGTTGTCGCCGCTGATGTTGCGGCTGGCCCTGTGGAAGACGCGGGTGCCGTCGCGTACGGCGCGCGTCTATCGGGCGAACCGGCCCGGGGCGCGGCCCGGCGAGGTGCTGGGGGCGCTCGCGACCGACAAGTTGCTGCGGGTGCCGTTGAACCGCGTCGCCGACGCGCGGCTGCGATCGGGGGCGGCGGCGGGTCGGACGTATCTGTACGAGTTCGGGTGGCCGTCGCCGGTACTCGGACTGGGCGCCTGCCACGCGCTGGAACTCGGGTTCGTCTTCGACACCCTGGACACGCCGGAGGCGGAGGCGATGACGGGTCCGGGCGCGCCGCGCGAGCTGGCGGCCTCGATGCACGCGGCCTGGGTGGCCTTCGCGGCGGACGGCGATCCCGGGTGGCGGGCGTGGGACGCCGAACGGCCCGTGATGGCCTTCGGCCCGGGCCGCCCGGCCCTCGTCCTGGCCCCGCGGGAGGACGAACGGCACGCCTGGGACGCCTGATCCGGCCCCCGGGCCCCCGCCCCGGCCGCCGCGCCCCGGCCCCGTCCGCCGGGCCCAGGCCATTCGCCGCGCCCCGGCCGGCCGTCGGAACGGGAAGGATCCTGGACCGCGGCGGGTTCCTATCGGTGAAGGCAGCGGACGGAACGAAGGAAGGCACCAGGGATGAGCGTCGACACCACGACCACCGAAGCGACGGAGCGTTCCGAGGAGGAGACCGTCCGCCGGATCCTGACGGGCACGGGTGACACCTGGGCGATCGTGGGTCTCTCCTCGAACCGGGCGCGTGCCGCGTACGGG
Organism: Streptomyces sp. NPDC014861; assembly: GCF_043081625.1. NCBI lineage: Bacteria > Bacillati > Actinomycetota > Actinomycetes > Kitasatosporales > Streptomycetaceae > Streptomyces > Streptomyces sp. NPDC014861. Next base: position 100,715 of record NZ_JBIBWV010000013.1, on the reverse strand, counting down.
GTGGCGGCCGTGCTCCAGCGCTTCGGCAAGCGGATCGTGCCGGTCCACCCGAAGGCGGAGACGGTCCACGGTGAGCCCGGTTACGCCTCCCTGGCCGACATCCCCTTCCCGGTCGACGTCGTGGACGTCTTCGTCAACAGCGACCTCGCCGGCTCGGTGGCCGACGAGGCGCGGGAGATCGGCGCGAAGGCGGTCTGGTTCCAGCTAGGCGTCGTGGACGAGGACGCCTACGCCCGCACCACGGACGCCGGACTGGACATGGTGATGGACCGCTGCCCCGCCATCGAGATCCCGCGTCTGGGCTGATGCCCAGGGTCCCGCTCGTCAGGACGCGGGACGGCCCAGGTCCTCCAGCACCACGGCGTTCGGGAGTTGGGCGAACGCCTTGCCCGGCATGATGATCTTGCCTCGGCGGCGGCCGCTGCCGATCAGGACCCAGGGGGTGTCGACGACGGCGGCGTCGACGAGGAGGTTCCAGTCGGCGGGGAGGCCGAGGGGCGTGATGCCGCCGTACTCCATGCCGCTGTCTCCGGTCGCCGTTTCCATCGAGGCGAAGCGCGCCTTGCGCACCCCGAGGTGCTTGCGTACGACGCCGTTGACGTCGACCCGCGTCGCCGACTTCACCACACAGGCGGCGAGGGTCGTCGTCTCGCCCCGCTTGCCCGCGACGACCACGCAGTTGGCGGACTGGTCGAGCAGGTCCGGGCCGTAGTGCTCGACGAAGACGGCCGTGTCGGCGATGGCCGGGTCGGTGTCGACGTACAGGATCTGGTCGGCCGGGACCGGGCCGGTCCAGGCGCGGACGGCCGCGGCGACGGGCGCGGTGAGGAGGTCGAGGCTGTCGGGGGCGGGCAGGGCGTCGTCGAAGTCTCCGATGGGTGCGCGCATGCCGTCACGCTAGCCGCTCCCGCCCGCCGCACGGCCGGGCGTCTCAGCGTGCGGGCGACTCGACGCGTGGGTGACGGGTGACGGGTGACGGGCGATAGGCGGCAGGCGACTCACCGTACGGGGCGACTGAGCGCACGAGCCACTCAGCGTACGAGCCACTCAGCACACGGGCGGCTCAGCGCACGGGCGGCTCAGCGCACGGGCGGGATCGAGACGGCCATCGTCATCTCGACCGTCTCGTCACCGTCGTTGCGGTAGGTGTGCGGCGCCGCTGCCTCGAAGGCGACGGAGGTGCCGGCCGGGACGGTGTGCTCGACGCCGTCGACGACCAGGGTGAGCACGCCCGCGACGACGTGGAGCAGCTCGGTGGTGCCCTGCGGGTGCGGGTCGGAGGCGCTGCCCTCGCCCGGCACGAGGGACCAGGACCAGAGTTCGAGGGGGCCGCGGGCCTCGGTGCCGACGAGCAGGGTGGTGTGGCTGCCGGCCGGGGTGGACCACATGCGGACGGCCTGCTCCGGCGGGACGAGCCGGACATGGGGGCCCTGCTCGTGGTCGAGGAGGGTGGTGATGGAGACGCCGAGGGCGTCGGCCAGCTTCACCGTGGTGCCGACGCTGGGGTTGGTCCTGGCCTGCTCGATCTGAATGATCATGCCGCGGCTGACCCCGGAACGGGCGGCGAGCGCGTCCAGGGTGAAGCCTCGTTCGTTGCGCCAGCGCTTCAGGTTACGGGCGAGCGACTGGGTCAGCTGGTCGAGGTCCGACACATTCCGTCCAATATCCTGGATGACATAGTTCAACAGACTGCACTACGGTGGGGTGTACCCGACTGTGCACTGCACTGTACTGCCCCACTCCGCCCCGAACCGGCCCTCTGCCTGCTGCTCGTCCGCCCTACCTGCCTGCCTGTCTGCCTGTCTGCCTGTCTGCCTGTCTGCCTGTCTGCCTGCGAGGAACCCCATGACCGCCGTGTTCGCCCTGGCCACCGCCCTCCTCTGGGGCTTCGCCGACTTCGGGGGTGGACTGCTCACGCGACGCATCCCGGCCCTCACCGTCGTCGTGGTCTCGCAGTGCATCGCGGTCGTGGTCCTCGGCACGGTCGTCGTCGCCACTTCGGCGTGGACCGAGGCCGGGCCCGGGCTCTGGTATGCGGTCGGCGCCGGCGTCGTCGGCCCCGCCGCCATGCTCGCCTTCTACAAGGCCCTCGCGCTCGGCCCGATGGGCGTCGTCTCGCCGCTCGGTTCGCTCGGCGTCGTCGTCCCGGTCAGCGTCGGCCTGATGCTCGGCGACCGGCCCGGCCTGTTCCAGATCGGCGGCATCCTCGCGGCCGTGGTCGGCATCGTCCTCGCGGGCGGGCCCGAACTGCGCGGCGCGCCCGTGCAGCGACAGGCCGTCCTGCTCACCCTCTTCGCCGCGTTCGGGTTCGGCGCCGTCATGGCGCTCATCGCCGAGGCGTCCACTACGGTCACCGGCCTGTTCCTCGCGCTCTTCGTGCAGCGCGTCACCAATGTGGCCGTCGGCGGCGGCGCGCTCTACCTCTCCGTACGGCGCGGCGGCCGCGCGCTGCCGGCGGAGGGCTTCGGAGTGATCCGCGGCGCGCTCCCGGCGCTCGCCTTCGTGGGCCTCGCCGACGTCGCCGCCAACGGTACGTACGCGCTGGCCGCGCAGCGCGGGCCGGTCATCGTCGCCGCCGTGCTCGCCAGCCTCTACCCGGTGGTGACCGCGCTCGCCGCCTTCGGCGTGCTCCGCGAACGCCTGCGCGCGATCCAGGCGGCGGGCGCGGGCCTCGCCCTCGTCGGCACGGTCCTCATCGCGGGCGGCTGACCCGCACCGCCGCCTCCACCACTTCCGCGACTTCCGCCGTGCCCACGGTTCCCACCACTCCTGCGGCCTCCACTGTTCCCGCCGCTTCCCTCGCTTCCGCCGCCTCCGCCTGCTCGACCTCCCAGGCCGCCAGCGCCGCCAACTGCTCGGGCGTGACGTGCTCGGGGATCGGCTTCGGTGCGGGGGTGCGCAGCGGCGGCTGCCAGCCCTGCTCGGGATCCCAGCGCCGTACGACCCTGGCCGGTGCGCCCGCCACCACCGAGTGGTCCGGCACCTCGCCGCGCACCACCGCGCCGGCCGCGACCACGACGTTGCGGCCGATCCGCGCACCCGGCAGGATCACCGCCCCCGTTCCCAGCCAGCAGCCGGGGCCGATCGAGACCGGCTCGGAGCGGGGCCACTGGCGGCCGATGGGCTCGTGGGGGTCGTCGTAGCTGTGATTGGTCGACGTGATGTAGACGTACGGCCCGCAGTACGTGTCCGAGCCGATGGTGATGGTCGTGTCGGCGATGACGTGGCTGCCGCGGCCGAGCACGACGCCGTCGCCGAGGGTGAGGACCGTCTCCGTGCCGAGGTCGAGTCCGGGCAGCATCCCGGCGGTGAGGGTGACCTGCTCGGCGATGATGCAGCACTCGCCGATCTCGATCCACGGCTCGCCGAAGACCGTGGCCTGCGGGAAGGCCAGCCGGGTGCCCGCCCCGAGCCGTCGGAACCGGAGGCGTCCGGGGTGCTCCGCCGTGACCGCGCCCGCCTGCTGCGCCCAGCGCCAGCCGCCCTGGAGGGCGTGGGCGACGACCCGGCGCCGCCAGGCGGCGAGCGATGAGAACGTGTTTCCGTTTCTGGGCACCCCGATACCGTAGTCGGCGGCTTCGTGGCTGATCAGTGCGGTCCCCTGTGATGTCCGTCATGGGGTCGGCATAGGGTGCGGGCAGACAACCGGAAGGCGCGACACCGTCACGGTCGCGCGGGCCGTGCACCACGGCCCGCGCGCGCCGTAGAGACCCTCAGGAGTGACCCATGGCAGAGGCGTTGATCCAGGCCGTCGGCGGCAAGGAGCCGGCCGTCGACCCGACCGCCTTCACGGCCCCGACCTCGGTGGTGCTGGGCGACGTCACGCTCGGCGCGCGCGCCGGCATCTGGTACCACGCGGTGCTGCGCGCCGACTGCGGCCCCATCACCGTCGGCGAGGACTCCAACATCCAGGACAACTGCACCGTCCACGTCGACCCCGGTTTCCCCGTCTCCATCGGTGACCGGGTGACGATCGGGCACAACGCGACCGTGCACGGCTGTGTCATCGAGGACGACGTCCTCGTCGGCATGGGCGCGACGGTGCTCAACGGGGCCCGGATCGGCGCCGGATCGCTGATCGCGGCGCAGGCGCTGGTACCGCAGGGCATGGAGGTGCCGCCCGGTTCACTCGTCGCCGGCGTCCCCGCCAAGGTGCGCCGGGAGCTGACGGAGGAGGAGCAGGCCGGCATCCGGCTGAACGCCGAGATGTACCTCCACCTGGCCAAGAGCCACGCCGAGGCGTACGAGGGCTGACCGCCGGCGGACGGCGGTACGTGAGAGAGGGCGGCACCCGGACTTCCCGGGCGCCGCGTGACGGAGGGCGGCACCCGGAACGGCTCCCGGGCGCCGTGTGACAGAGGGCGGCACCCGGAACGACTCCCGGGCGCCGTCCTCCTTCGCGTACGGCCGACGGCTCGGGCGCGCTTGCGCCAGGTCGTCGCTCAGTCCGCCGCGACCGGCTCCAGCGGGGCCTCCGTGCGGTGCTGCGCCTGCTGCGCCTCCGCCGCGGCCTTCTTGGCGCGGTTCTTGATGATGAGCATCGAGGCGACGCCGATGAGGACGGCGAGCACCAGGCCCAGCCAGGAGAACCGCTTCAGCCACGCCTCGGCGACGATGCCGACCGAGTAGATGACGGCGGTCGTGCCGCCCGCCCACAGGATGCCGCCGAAGACGTTGGCGACGAGGAACTTCCAGTACGGCATCTGGAGGACGCCCGCGAGCGGCCCGGCGAAGATCCGGAGCAGGGCGATGAATCGGCCGAAGAAGACCGCCCACATGCCCCACTTCTGGAAGGAGCGCTCGGCGAGCGCGATGTTCGCCTCGCTGAAGTGCTTCGGGAATCTGCCGCCGAGCCAGGCGAGCAGCGGACGGCCGCCCCTGCGGCCGATCGCGTACCCGATCGAGTCTCCGATGATCGCGCCGGCGGTGGCACAGCCACCGAGCACGTACGGGTTGATGTCGCCGTGCTGCGAGGCGAGCAGGGCCGAGCTGACGAGGACGATCTCGCCGGGGAGCGGGATGCCGAGACTCTCCAGGCCGATCACCACCCCCACCAGGGCGTAGATGGCGACGGGCGGGATGGTCTCCAGCCACTCCTGGACGTGCAACGCGGGTTCCTCCCGTTGTGCGGGCGCGGCCCCGGTCACGGGTCGCTGCGACGGCGCGCCCCGCGTCGGGCACGCCGCCGAACAACCTACCTGCTCGATTCGACCGGACCCCGCCCCAGAGGCGAGGGGAGGAAAGGGGGTGACAAAGGGGTGGCAAAGGGGTGGCAAAGTCGATCGGCCGACCTTCGCCCGCCGGACGGGAAGCGCCGCGGAAACGGCCGCAGGAACGGCTGCGGAAGCGGCCTTGAAAACGACGGTCGGGGAGCGCCGCGTACACGGCACTCCCCGACCCGGCCCCGCCCCATCCGATCCGCTACGACCCCGATCCGACCCGATCCGTTTCGACTCGGCCTGATCTCATCCGATCCGATCCGATCCGATGCGGAAGCTACGCGTTCGGCCTCAGGGTCCACAGGACCGTCATCTCGCCGGTGACGGCGCCGTCCTCGCGGGTGATGTCGATGCGGACCGGGAACTCGGGGCGCTGCCCGGCGTCGAGGTCGGCGACGACATCGGCGATCGGGCGGCCGAGCGTGGCGGTCGCGGTGACGACGCCCATGGCCAGCTTCTTGTACGCGATCTCGGCGTTGACGGCGAGCGGTACGGCCCGGCCGAGCTGGTCACCGAAGGCGGCGAGGACGATGGCGCCGCTGGCGGACTCGGCGAGGGTGAACATGGCGCCGGCGTGCGGGCCGCCCACGTGGTTGTGGTAGGCGGGCTGGTCGGGCAGGCGCACGACGGCGCGCTCGGCGGTGGTCTCCAGGAACTCCAGGTTGAGGGTTCCGGCCATGGGGACCGTGGCGGCGAGCATGTCGCCGATGGACTTCTGGTCTGCGCTCATGGCCCGGGATGTTACCCGTGAGTAGATGTCTTGGCCATGCCCTCTGCCCTGCCGATCCCTCCCCGGACTCCCCCGGGACTTCCCCGGGACTTCCCCAGGGCTTCCCCAGTGAACGCGCGAGGACTTCCCCGAGGCCTCCCCCTTCCTCCCCCTCCCCCAGCCCTTCCCTGACAGATCCCCTGACGGATCCCCCGAGTCATCCCGCAGACTCCCTCGTGGACCACCGAGTCCCCTCGACGACTCCCCCACCGCCTCACGGGAGCAGGGGCCGGGCATGGCCGGGCCATCCGCACCCCTCTATCGTTACGGCCCATGTGGCCAGGACAGCAGCCGCCCGGAGGCGAGCAGAACCCGCAGGACCAGAATCAGAACCCGTACCAGCAGCCGGGGTACCAGCAGCCGAACCCGTACCAGCAGCCGACACAGCCGGGGTACCCGCAGCAGGGCGGTTGGCAGCAGCAGCCGCAGCAGCAGCCGGGCTACCCGCCGCAGGGGTACCCGCAGGGACAGCCGCAGCACGGATACGCGCAGCCGAACCCGTACCAGCAGCCGACCGTGCCGCAGTACCAGGTGCCCGGGCCCACCCCGCCGCAGGGCTCCGGCGGCGGAGGCGGCCGGAAGACGCTGATCGCGATCGCGGCGGCCACCGCCGTCGTCGTCGCGGCGGGCGTGACCACCTTCCTCGTCCTGGGCGACGACGAGAAGAACGTCGCCGACAAGCCGGGTACGACCACGTCCGCCCCGCCCACCGGCACGGAGTCGACGGGCTCGACCGCGCCGGCGGAGCCGACCGACGGCGCCACGACCGAGCTGGACAACCCGCGCGACGGCAAGACCTTCGAGCCCACGATCCCCGGCTGGAAGGTCGTCCACAATCCGACGTACGGCACCCTGTTCGACGTCCCGCCGGAGTGGGAGGTCCTCAAGCCCACCATGAGCAGGGGCTACAGCGACGCCAAGAAGGGCGACGGCTCCCCGCTCGTCGTGATGTCGGGCTCCACCGACTTCAAGAGCGAGTGGTGCTCCTTCGACAAGGACAAGAGCGGCTCCCCGGACACCTGGGGCCTCGCCTCCGCCGGGTCGAAGGGCCTCCAGGGCGCGAAGGACACCGCCTCCGCCGCGCGCAACCAGGCCGGGGTGTGGGTGTGGGCGGCGTTCGCCCAGCACATGCCCGAGAAGAGCATCCAGATCACCAAGGCCGTCCCGTACACCACGGCTTCCGGGCTCCAGGGCAGCCTGGCCACGGCCACGGCCCCGAAGGTGACGAAGCGGAACAAGTGCGAGACCGACGGCAAGTCGGTCGCCTTCGCCTTCAAGAACGCCGCGAACGACTACGCGGCCTTCGTGCTCTACGGGGTCGACGGCGTGAAGGACGAGCTCCCGGACGTGACGATCAAGAAGATCCTCTCCACGGTGCGGCTCACCGAGGAGCCCGCGTCCTGATCCCGCCCGGCGCCGTCCGGTTATCGGTTTGGCAGGAAGGGGAGGAGGCGGGGATAGTCCCGGGGTGACGAAACGCTCCGCCTCCTCCCCCGGCACCCGCCGCCCCGAATGGGCCGGGCGCAACTACGTGCTGCTCACCGCCGCCACCATCGTGACCAGCCTCGGCGCGAACGGCGCCCTGATCGCCACCACCTGGGCCGTCTTCGAGGCCGGCGGCGACGCCGGCGACGTGGGCCTGGTCGCGATGGCGCGCTTCCTGCCGCTCGTCGTCTTCCTGCTCATCGGCGGCGCCGTGGCGGACCGCATACCCCGGCACCGGGTGATGGTCGCGGCCAACACCGTCAACTTCGTCTCCCAGGCGGTCTTCGCCGTCCTCGTGCTCTCCGGCACCGCCGAACTCTGGCAGATGATGGTGCTCACCGGACTCTGCGGCGCCGGGCAGGCGTTCTTCAACCCGGCCGCAGAGGGCATGCTCATGTCCAGCGTCACGGGGGAACAGGCGAGCCGCGCCTTCGCCTTCTACCGGATGGCCATGCACGGGGCGGGCATCGGCGGTGCCGCGCTCGGCGGCGCGCTCGTCGCCTTCGTCGGGGCGGGCTGGGTGCTCGCCATCGACGCCGCCGCGTTCGCCGTGGCGGGCTCCCTGCGGGCCTTCCTCGACGTCAGCGGCATCCCGGAGCGCAAGCCCGGCGGCGGCCTCCTCTCTGATCTGCGTGAGGGCTGGCAGGAGTTCATCGGCCGCCCGTGGCTGTGGTCGATCGTCGCCCAGTTCTCGGTCGTCGTCGCGCTCATCGGCGCGGTGGAGTCGGTGTACGGGCCGCTGGTCGCCCGGGACGAACTCGGCGGCGCCCGCCCCTGGGGCATCGCGCTCGCCGGATACGGCGTCGGAACCGTCGCCGGCGCGATCCTGATGACGCGGTGGAAGCCGCGCCGGCTGCTCCTCGTCGGCACGCTCGGCGTGTTCCCGATCGCGCTGCCCTCGGCCGCGCTCGCCGTCCCGCTGCACCCGGTGGGGCTCACTGCGGTGATGTTCGTCAGCGGCGTGGCGATGGAGATCTTCGGCGTCTCATGGATGACGACGATGCACCAGGAGATCCCGGAGGAGAAGCTGTCCCGGGTCTCCGCCTACGACTGGTTCGGCTCGACCGCGCTGCTGCCGCTGTCGACCGCGCTCGCGGGCCCCGCCGAGGCCGCGTTCGGCCGGAAGGAGTCGCTGTGGGGCGCCGTGGTGCTGATGACCCTCGTCACCGCGCTCGTCCTGCTCGTCCCGGACGTGCGCAACATGACCCGGCGTCCGCACGGTGCACCGGCGGCGAAGGGCGACGGGGGCGGGCAGGCGGACGGTGACGCGAGAGGCGAGGGAGTCGCGGGCCTCGGCGCGCCGGTGGCGCCCGCGGGCGGACCGGTCGGGGCGGCGGGCGCGGTGCCCGCGCCCGGCGTGTCAGCCGATGCCGAAGGCGCCTTCCGGCGGAACGGGTGACCCCACGGCCTCGGCGTCGTCCACCGGGGCCGCGTCCCCGGTGAACCGGGCCAGCGCCTCGCCGTGCTCCACGCGCGCGGGGAAGGCGTCCCCGGCGGCGCGGCGGCTGAGGCCGGGGATGTCCAGGGGCGTGTCGGAGGCGACGAGGATCGCGTTCCCGAACCGACGGCCGCGCAGCACCGCCGGTTCGGCGATCAGCGCCAGCTCGGGGAAGACGGCGGCGAAGGTGGCGAGCTGGCCGCGGAGGAAGCCGAACGGCGCCCCGTCGGCCAGGTTCGCCGCGTAGATCCCGCCCTCGCGCAGCACCCGCCGGACCTCGCGCGCGTACGTGAGGGAGGTCAGGTGCGCCGGGACGCGCGAGCCGCCGAAGACGTCGCCGACGATCAGATCGGCCGAACCGGCGGGCGCCGCCTCCAGCCACGCGCGCGCGTCGTCCTCGTGCACGGCGACACCCGAGCCCTCGGGCAGCGGCAGATGCTCGGCGACCAGCGCGACGAGCCCCCCGTCGGCCTCGACGACGTCCTGGCGGGAACCGGGCCGGGTGACGGCGACGTACCGGGGCAGCGAGAGCGCCCCGCCGCCGAGGTGGAGCACGTCCAGAGGCGCGCCCTCGTCCGCGGCGCCGTCGACCACGTGCCCGAGCCGGCGGGCGTACTCGAACTCCAGGTGCTCCGGGGCGTCGAGGTCCACGTACGACTGCGGGGCACCGTCGACCGTGAGGAGCCAGGCCCGCTCCCGGTCGACGTCGGGCATGAGGCGCGCGGTGCCGTGGTCGACCGCGCGCAGGACGGGGATCTGCTCGTTCACCCCTTCATTGTGCAACCGCACAGAGAATGCTCGCGCCCCTGCCGGTGAGGCCCACCCGCCCCTCGCTGTCGCGCTCCCCCGCTCCCTGAGGCACCGCGCGCACGGGGTTGAGCGCGCGTGCACGGGGTTCAGCGCGTGCACAGGGCTCAGCGCGTGCACAGGGCTCACAGATGCTTGAGCGCCTCGCGGACGGAGAGCGGGGAGAAGAGGGAACGGTTGCCGGCGACGAACGCCCGCACCTCGCCCGGGGCGGTCTTGGCGTATTCGCGCAGGCTCCAGCCGATCGCCTTCCGGAGGAAGAAGTCCGTGTCCGCGGCGCGCCGGAGGCAATAGGCGAAGAGCCGGTCGGCGTCCGTGTCCTCCTTGAACCGCAGCTGGTGGAGGAGGGCGGTGCGGGCGAGCCACAGGTCCTCGTCGTCGATCCAGGCGTCCATCTCCGCGGCGAGCGCGGGATCGGCGGCGACGAGTCCCCCGACGACGTGGGCGGCGAGGTGGTCGACGGTGTCCCACCACGAGACCGTGGTCACGAGCCGGCGCGCGACCGGCAGGAAGTCGGACGAGCAGCGCTTCACGTGCCGGCGGAGGTAGTCGACGGCGAAGTAGTGGTACTCCCGCTCGGGGAGCGCGAAGCAGCGCAGCGCGACGGCCGCGCAGTCGTCCTCCCCGGGGCGGGGCGTGCCGGCGAGGACCGTACGGGAGAGGGCGCGGCGTTCCGGTGTGCGGATGCCCAGGAAGGGCGCGACGCCCTTCATGTACGCCACCATCTCCTGCGCCCGGAAGGGGTTCCCGGCCGCCGGGTAGAGCGTGGTGAGCCGGTCCAGGACGGTGTCGGCGAGCGCGCTGTCCGGGATCCCGGTGCCCCGGAGCCCGCCGTCCGGGAGCCCGCTGCCCGGGAACCCGCCGTCGAGGAGTTCGGCCTCGGGCGACGCGGCCTCGGACGGCACGGCCTCGGACGGCGCGGCCTCGGGGGTGGCGGCGTGCGACGGCGGCACGGCGGGGGCCGGGGCGGGTTCGGGGCCGGGCACGGGACCGGAGGGGGCGGCGGGTTCCGGGGCGGCGGACATGGCGCACATTACGGCGATCATACGGAGGTGTCCGTTACTCTCCCGGGATGCTCGCTCCCGTGCCCCGGCCGACGGACCCGTTCGCCGTCCGCTGCTCCCGGGCCCTGCTCTCGCCCCGGTCCCGGCTCTCGCTGCTCGCGCTCGTCCTGCTGACCGCGGGGAGCCTGGTGCTGCTGTACGAACCGCAGCGGCTGCTGGCCTCGGGGTGGCCGCAGACGGGCGGCGCGGGCGCGGTGCTGCTGTTCGCCCTGGCGTACGGGCTGTGCACGGCGGCGTTCGTGCCGCGGCCGGTGCTGAACCTGGCGGCGGGCGCGCTCTTCGGCACGGCCGCCGGACTGACGGCGGCGGTCGCGGGGACGGTGCTGGGCGCCGGCATCGCGTTCACGCTGGGCCGGGTGCTGGGGCAGGACGCGCTGCGGCCGCTGGTCAAGGGGCGGTGGCTGCGGGCGGCGGACGGGCAGCTGAGCCGGCACGGCTTCCGCTCGATGCTGGCGGTCCGGCTCTTCCCGGGTGTGCCGTTCGCCGCCGCCAACTACTGCGCGGCGGTCTCCCGGATGGGGTACGTGCCGTTCCTGCTGGCGACCGCGATCGGGACCGTGCCGAACACGGCGGCCTACGTGGTGGCCGGGGCGCAGGCGGGCGAGCCGGGATCTCCGGCGTTCCTGATCTCGGCGGGGTTCATCGTGGTGTCGGGGCTGGCCGCCGCGGTGGTGGCCTGGCGCAAGCGGCACGCGCTGCGGCGCCCCGCCGCCGACGCCACCGCCGCTGTCGCCGCCACTGTCGCTGTGGCTACCACCGCCGACTCGGCGCCCGCTCTGGTGGCCACCTCCGGCTCCCCTGCGGGGCGTGAGCCCGTACCGGCTCCGTAGAAGTCGCCGCCGGCCTTGGCCCGGCCTCGACGGCCTTCGCACGGGCGGCCCGCCGCCGACACCGTCTGATCACGAACACGTCACCTTGGGGCGGTACAGTGCGCTCGACCTGCTGACGCACTCGTACATATCGGGACGGCCCAAGCCCCATGAGTTGGTTCGAATCGTTCATCCTGGGACTCGTCCAGGGGCTGACGGAGTTCCTTCCCATCTCCTCCAGCGCGCACCTCCGGCTGACCGCCGCCTTCGCGGGCTGGGAGGATCCGGGCGCCGCCTTCACGGCGATCACGCAGATCGGTACGGAGACCGCCGTCCTGATCTACTTCCGCAAGGACATCGGCAGGATCGTCACGGCATGGTTCCGTTCGCTGACGGACAAGACGATGCGGTCCGACCACGACGCCCAGATGGGCTGGCTGGTGATCGTCGGCTCGATCCCGATCGGCGTCCTCGGCGTCACGCTCAAGGACCAGATCGAGGGCCCCTTCCGCGACCTGCGGCTCATCGCCACGACGCTCATCGTGATGGGCATCGTCCTCGGCATCGCCGACCGGCTCGCGGCGCGCGACGAGGTCGGCGGCCGGCACCGCGCGATCCGCGAGCGCAAGACGCTCAAGGACCTCAACGTCCGCGACGGCCTGATCTACGGCTTCTGCCAGGCGATGGCGCTCATCCCGGGCGTCTCGCGCTCCGGCGCGACGATCTCCGGCGGTCTCCTGATGGGGTACAACCGCGAGTCCGCCGCCCGGTACTCGTTCCTCCTGGCGATCCCCGCCGTGCTCGCCTCCGGCGTCTACGAGCTGAAGGACGCGGGCGAGGGCGGGCACGTCTCCTGGGGGCCGACGATCTTCGCGACGATCGTCGCCTTCGGCGTGGGCTACGCGGTGATCGCCTGGTTCATGAAGTTCATCACCACGAAGTCCTTCATGCCGTTCGTGATCTACCGCATCGCGCTGGGCATCCTGCTGTTCATCCTGGTCGGCACGGACGTCCTGAGCCCGCACGCGGGCGAGTCCGGCCACTGACGCGCGGCCCCGGGGGCGGACCGGGGGCGCGCGCCTCTTGGCGGCGCGCGCCCGCTGCCCGACACTGAGGCGATGACGCAGCGCGTGGACCTCGCGAACGTGATGGACCGGCTCGCCGTGGAGGACCTGGTCACCGGCTACGCGGTGGCCGTGGACGACGCCGACTGGACCGCCTACCTGGCCCTCTTCACCCCCGACGGGCGCGCCGACTACACCGGCTCCGGCGGCATCGAGGGACCCGCGGCCCGGGTGGCCGACTGGCTGGCGGAGACGATGACGCTCTTCCCGGTGCGCCAGCACCTGATCGTCAACCGGCGGGTGACCTTCCACCGGCCCGGCGGCTACGCCGAGAACGGCGACGCGGCCGATGTGCGCGCCGACTACGTCAATCCGATGCGGATGACCTCGGGCGAGGACTTCGTCTGCGGCGGCCGGTACGCCTTCGCCGCCCACCGCACCGCCGACGGCTGGCGGCTGCGCTCGGTCGTGGTGGAGGAACGCTGGCGCCGACTCCCCTGAACCCGGGCCGCGGCGCCGACTCCCCTGGCCCCAGGCTGCGGCGCCGACTCCCCTGGCCCCAGGCCGCGGCGCCGCGCTCCGACCTGCCGTCGCCTCGGCCCGGAGCGGCCCTCGACGGGACCCGGCCCCACAGCCCACCACGCCCCGGCCCGCCCCGCCCCGGCCCGGCCACGTCCTGGCCCGGCCCGCCCCGGCCCGGCCACGTCCTGGCCGGGCCCGGTCCGGGCGCGCGGCGCAGACTGGAGGCGACGGCCAGCGGGAGGCAGCCCATGCAGAACCCCTTCGGACGCGCCGAGCCGGACCCCCGGCCGCGCGCGGAACCGTCCCCCGGACCGCGCGCGGAGCCGGAGGCCGGCCGACGCGCGGCGCCGGGCTCGGCGCCGGGCTCGGGGCCGGGCTCGGGGCCGGGCTCGGGGCCGGGCTCGGGTCGGCGTGCTGCGGGGCTGCTGCGGTCGCTGCTCGCCGTCGTCCTCGGCGCGCTGCCGGTGCTCGCGTTCCCCGTGCCGGGGCTGTGGTGGTGGGCGTACGTCGCGCTGGTGCCGTGGCTGCTGCTGGTGCGGACGGCGCCGGGCGTGCGGCGGGCCGCGCTGGACGGCTGGTGCGGGGGCATCGGGTTCCTGGTGGCCATGCACCACTGGCTGCTGCCGAGCGTCCATGTGTTCCTGCTGGTGATGGCGGTGCTGCTGGGGCTGCTGTGGCTGCCGTGGGGGGTGCTCGTACGGGCACTGCTCGGCGGGGCGCCGACCCCGGCGCGGGCCGCCGCGGCGCTGTGCGCGGTGCCGTCGGGGTGGCTGCTGATCGAGCTGGTGCGGTCGTGGGAGGGGCTGGGCGGGCCGTGGGGGCTGCTCGGCGCGAGCCAGTGGGAGGTGCCGGCGGCACTGCGGCTCGCGTCGGTGGGCGGGGTGTGGCTGGTGAGCCTGCTGGTGGTGGCGGTGAACACCGCGCTGGTGCTGCTGATCGCCGTGCCGGGGTTGCGGGCGGTCGGGGTGGCGGGGCTGGCCGCGTGCGCGGTGATGGCGGGAACGGTGGCGTGGGGCGTCGGGGCGCCGCGCCCGTCCGGCACGGTGCGGGTGGCGATGGTGCAGCCGGGGGTGCACGGCGGGACGGACGGTGCCGAGCGGCGGCTCGCCCGGGCCGAGGAGCTGACGCGCGGCCTCGCCGGACAGCGGCTCGATCTGGTGGTGTGGGGCGAGAGCGGGGTGGGCCGGGATCCGGCCGCCGATCCGGCACTGACCGCGCGGCTGACCGCGCTGGCGCGGACGGTCGGCGCGCCGCTGCTGGTGAACGTGGACGCGCGCCGGGCGGACCGCCCCGGCATCTACAAGAGCGCGCTGCTGTTCGCGCCCGACGGACCGACCGGTGACCGGTACGACAAGATGCGGCTGGTGCCGTTCGGCGAGTACGTGCCGGCGCGGGGGCTCCTCGGCTGGGCGACCTCCGTCGGCAAGGCGGCGGAGGAGGACCGGCGCCGGGGCACGGCACCGGTGGTGATGCGATTGCCCGGGGGCGAGCGCCCTCTGACGGTGGGCCCGCTGGTCTGCTTCGAGTCCGCCTTCCCCGACATGAGCCGCCGCCTGGCCTGGGACGGGGCCGATCTGATCGCGGTGCAGTCCGCGACCAGCACCTTCCAGCGGAGTTGGGCACCCGCACAACACGCGTCGCTGGCGGCGCTGCGGGCGGCGGAGACGGGCCGCCCGGTGGTGCACGCGACGCTGACCGGGATCAGCGCCGCGTACGGCCCCGACGGCCGGCGCGTCGGGCCTCCGGTCGGCACGGACGCGAGCACCGCCGTCGTACGCGAACTGCCTCTGTCGGAGTCGACGACGGTCTACGCCCGCTGGGGCGACTGGCCGCTGTACGGGGCGTTCGTGGTGATCGGCGCCGTGTGCGCGGCGGCGGGTGCCGGGGCCTTCAGGCGGACCGGAGCAGGGCGTCCCGGACGACGCGCTCGCACAGTTCGTGGGTGAGCAGGGCGTCGCGGGCGCTGAGCACCTGTCCGTCGCGGACGGCGTCGAGGAAGGCGAGCACGGACTGTTCGATGCCGCGCTGCCGGGCGACCGGGACCCAGTCGCCGCGGCGGCGGACGGTGGGCTGGCCCTTGTGGTCGACGACCTCGGCGAGGTTGAGGACCTGTCGCTTGGTGTCCTGGCCGGAGACCTCCAGGACCTCCTCGGTGGAGCCGTTCATGCGGTTCATCATGCCGATGGCGGTGAAGCCGTCGCCGGAGAGCTGGAGCACCACGTGGTGCATCAGGCCGTCGATGACCCGGGCGCGGACGTCGATGTGGTCGGCCTCGCCGGGGAGCAGGAAGCGGAGGGTGTCGACGACGTGGATGAAGTCGTCGAGGACCATCGTGCGCGGGTCCTCCGGGAGCCCGATGCGGTTCTTCTGCAGCAGGATGAGGTCGCGCGGGTGGTCGAGGCACTGGGCGTAGCCGGGGGCGAGGCGCCGGTTGAAGCCGACGGCGAGGGAGACGGCCCGCTTCTCGGCGAGTTCGACGATCCGCTCGGAGTCGGCGTAGTCGTAGGCGAGCGGCTTGTCGACGTAGGTGGGGACGCCGGCGTCGAGGAGGCGGGTGGCGATCTCGGCGTGGGCGGCGGTGGAGGCGTGCACGAAGGCCGCGTCGAGTCCGGCGGAGAGCAGCGAGTCGAGGTCCCGGTGGCGGCGGGTGGCCGGCAGGTGGAGGGTGTCGGCGACCCGGTCCAGGGTGGCGGGGGTGCGGGTCTGGAGGTGGAGCTCGACCCCGGGGAGGGTGGCGAGGACGGGCAGGTACGCCTTCTGGGCGATGTCGCCGAGTCCGATGCAGCCGATCTTCACGGGGTCTCTCCCTCTGCGGTGGTCCGACGGCCCGGGGCACGGGGGCCGTTCGCGCCGGTCAGCTTACGCGGGAGGGCTCCGGGGCGACCGGCGGGTGCCAGTCGGCGATGCCGTCGAAGCCGCGGAGGACGAAGCCGGGGCCGAGGCGCGAGACGGTCCGCACGAGCGTGTCGCGCAGGAGGACGGCGGGGCGGGCCCGGACGAGGGTGAGGGCTCCGGTGCGGGCCGCCTTGCGGACGAGGGCGGTGGTGCGGGGCAGCCGGTCGGCGGTGTACGCGGCGAGGGCGGGTCCCGGGTCGAAGGCGGCCGGGGTGCGGGCGTGGTGGGCGAGGACGACGGCGTCCTCCACGGCCTGGTTCCCGCCCTGTCCGAGGGTGGGCATCATGGCGTGCGCCGCGTCGCCGAGGAGCGCGGTACGGCCCTGGTTGTAGGCGGGCAGGGGGTCGGTGAGGTGGTGGACGTCGTGCCGCAGGATCCGGTCGGGGTCGGCGGCGGCGAGGAGTTCGGGGACCGGGTGGTGCCAGTCGCCGAAGAGCCTCAGGAGTTCGGCGCGCTCGTCGTCGGGGGCGTGGGCGCCGGCGGGCGCGGCGGCCATGGCGTACGCGTAGATCCGGCCGTCCTTGAGGGGCTGGGTGCCCCAGAGGCGTCCCGCGCCCCAGGTCTCGTGCGGGGCGAAGGGCCGTTCGGGGGCGGGGACGACGAGCCGCCAGGTGGTGCAGCCGGAGTAGCGGGGGCCGGGGTGGGCGGGGAAGAGGGCGGCGCGGGCGGCGGAGCGGATCCCGTCGGCGGCGACGACGAGTTCGGCCTCGGTGACGCCGTCGGGGGTGGTGACGCGGGCGGGGGTGCGGGCGTCGCCGGGGTGGTCGAGCGCGGCGGGCGTCCCGGTGCGGACCGTGCCGGCGGGGAGGGCTCCGGCGAGGAGTTCGACGAGGGTGGCGCGGTGCAGGAGGACGAGGGGATCGCCGAAGCGGGCGGCGGCGGCGCGGGCGTCGGTGCGGGCGAGCCAGCGCCCGTCCGGGGAGCGCATCCCGCCGTCGCCCTGCCAGGCGGCGAGCGCGCGGACGCGGTCGCCGAGGCCGATCACGTCGAGGGCGCGGAGGGCGTTGGGGGCGAGGCCGATACCGGCGCCGGCGGGGGCGAGGTCGGCGGCGCGTTCGAGGACGGTGACGTCCCAGCCGCGCCGATGGAGGGCGACGGCCGCGGTGAGGCCGCCGATGCCCGCTCCCAGGACGACGGCACGGTGCTGTGTCATGACTGCTCCCTCGGTTCGGACGGGTCGGGCCGGTGGCGGGCCGGCGGCGTGCGAGCGGCGACCGCCACCTTCACTACAGGTGTAGTCGACCTGACACGACACCGTACTACAGATGTAGTTCGGAGGCGATGGGTAGGTTGTCCCCCATGACCGCGCGCACCCCCGCCCAGGCCGCCCCCGCTCCGCAGAACCGCGCCGAGCGGATCGGCGACGCGGCGCTCGACCTGCTGGTGGAGCGAGGGATGCGCGGGCTGACCCACCGCGCGGTGGACGAGCGGGCCGGCCTGCCGCAGGGCTCGACCTCGAACCACGCCCGCACCCGCCAGGCCCTCCTGGAGACCGCCGTACGGCGGCAGGCCGAGCGCGAGGCCCAGGTCCTGACTCCGGACGAGCTGCCGCCGCGCGGCGCGGGACCCGGGGTGCTCGCGGACGCCCTCGCGCTCGCCCTGCACCGCTATCTGACCGACCACCGGGCGCTGCTCGTCTCCCGCTACGAACTGGCCCTGGAGGCGACCCGCCGCCCCGAGCTGCGCGGCTTCTTCGACCGGACCGGCTCGGCCTTCCACGACCCGGTGACCGCGATGATGCGCGGCGCGGGCTCGCCCGCCCCGGAGCGGCACGCGCTCTCCGTCATCGCCTGGTGCGAGGGGCTGATGTTCTCCTGCGCGGCCGGCTCCTTCCACGCGGCCGTGCCGAGCCGGACGGAACTTCGTACCGGTTTCGACGAGTTGCTGCGCGGCATGCTCACCGGGCCGGCGCGGTGAAACACCGGCGGGGAACCTGGCGGTCCGCCACCATGCTGTACATGACGACCGATCGCACCGAAGCGCCCGAGCGCGTCTGGCCCGACCCCACCGCGGGTGAGCGGCAGGCCCTGGAGCAGTGGCTCGAATTCCATCGCGCGACCCTCGCGATGAAGTGCGCGGACCTCACCGAGGAGCAGCTCCGCACCGTCTCCGTCCCGCCCTCCGCACTCAGCCTGCTCGGCCTGGTCCGCCACATGGCCGAGGTCGAACGCGGCTGGTTCCGGAAGATCCTCGGCGGCGAGGAGGTCCCCTGGCTCTACGCCGACGCGGAGGACTTCGACCGGGACATCCGCTTCTCCGACCGCGACACCTACGAGGACGCGTACGCCGTCTGGCAGGCGGAGATCGCCCACGCCCGCTCGCTCGCCGCCGACCGCGCCCTCGACGACCTCGGGGCGGCCGCCCACCGGCGCAGCGGCGACTTCGTCAACCTGCGCTTCGTCTACCTCCACATGATCGAGGAGTACGCGCGGCACAACGGCCACGCCGACCTCATCCGCGAGCGCATCGACGGCGCCACCGGCGACTGACGCCGGAAACGCGCCCCGGGCCCGGTCAAGGCGGGTGACGTGGCGCTCACCCGTGCGGGGCATTCCCCGCCGGTAGGGGTTCGAAGATCGGCGCGGGACCACCAGAGTGGCGCGGGTGCACAGAACCCGAACCTCCGCGCGCCTCCTGGCCGGGGCGGCCGTCACCGCCGCGCTGACCGGGTGCGTGGCCGTCGACGGGCCGCCTCCGGCGCCCTCGCCGGCCCCCGCTCCCGCCGTCGATCCGGTACGCACCGGCCAGGACGTGGAGCCGCAGATCGTCCTCCAGGGGCCGGCCAGGGAGGCGCTCGAAGCGGCCCTGCCGTCCCCGGCGTCCACCACGGCCGCGCCTCGCGGCGAGACCCGCCGCGCCGACGGTCGCGCGGCCCCGTCCCGTACCCCCTCGCCCGAGCCGTCCGCCCCCGCCATCCGGCGCGCCGCGCCGGTGCCCGAGGTCCGGGTCCCGGCTTCCCCGGCCGTTCCGGTCGTGCCCGGGGCGCGGGAGGCGGCGCGGCTCGCCGAGCGGCTGCCGCAGGCGCCGCCGGTCTCCCGGACGGACGTGTGCGAGCTGGGCGAGCGGTACGGCGGCTGGGACCCCGGGAGCGCGCAGGCTGGGCTCTGCCGGGAGGTGTACGGGCGCTGAGGCGCGCCGTCCTCACCCCTCGCGGAGCCGCCGGTCGAGCCGTTCGATGGCGGCCCGGACGCCCATGCCGTACCGGTCGTCGTCGAGGGCCTCGGAGGCGGCGCGGGCCCGGTCGAGGTGGGCCCGCGCCGCGTCCGGCCGTCGCAGCTTGGCGTAGTCGGCGGCGAGGTTGAGGTGCAGCGAGGGGTAGAGGGCCCGGAGGGCGGCGGCCGAGTCGTGCGCGGCGAGCCTCCCGTCCTCCAGGCCCTCGGCGGCGCTCAGGGCGCGCAGGTCCCAGGCCAGCTCGGTGTCCGGGTCGTCCTGGGCGTCCGCCAGGTAGTGGGCGAGGGTGCAGCGGTGCAGGGGGTCGCCCTCGGGGTCGAGCTGCTGCCACAGGGCGCCCAGGCGGTTGCGGGCCTCCTCCCGGTCACCGCCGTGCAGCAGCATCCTGGCCTGCCCGATCCTGGTCAGGACCTCCTCGTCCGACGTCCGCTGCTGCTCGGTCACCGCGGCCTCCCGGCGCTCGCACTGTGGAGCTCCGACGCTAACCGGCCGCGGCCCCGATCCCGCCGAGGCTCAGCCGAGGTCGGGGATGCGCCAGTCGATCGGCTCGTGGCCCTGGGCGGCGACGGCCTGGTCGATCTGGGTGAACGGCTGCGACCCGAAGAACTTCTTCGCCGACAGCGGCGACGGGTGGGCGCCCTTCACCACGATGTGCCGCTCCTCGTCGATGAGGGGCAGCTTCTTCTGGGCGTAGTTGCCCCAGAGGACGAAGACGGCCGGGTCCGGCCGGGAGGCGACGGCCGTGATGACGGCGTCGGTGAACTTCTCCCAGCCCTTGCCCTTGTGCGAGTTCGCCTCGCCGGCGCGGACGGTGAGGACCGCGTTGAGCAGCAGGACGCCCTGCTCGGCCCACGGCATCAGGTAGCCGTTGTCCGGGACCGGGTGGCCCAGCTCGGCCTGCATCTCCTTGTAGATGTTCCGCAGCGACGGCGGGGTCTTCACGCCGGGGCGGACGGAGAAGCAGAGGCCGTGGCCCTGGCCCTCGCCGTGGTAGGGGTCCTGACCGAGGATCAGGACCTTGACCTTGTCGTAGGGAGTGGCGGACAGGGCCGCGAAGACCTCGTCCTTCGGCGGGTAGACCGGCCCGGCGGCCCGCTCCTGCTCGACGAACTCGGCCAGCTGCGCGAAGTAGGGCTTGTCCAGCTCGTCGCCGAGGACGCCCCGCCAGGACTCGGGCAGCATGTTGATGTCGGTCACGGTCCACAACCTCCGGTGGTTCGGCAGTTCCGTCACGGAACCTACCGGGACCCACTGACAGCGGGTCCCGGCGGCCTCCGGTACGGGTGCCTACCAGCTGGCCCGGCGGTGCAGCTCCCACAGCTGCATGACGGTCTGCGGGTCGAGCGCGCGCTCGCCGCCGCCGATGTCGTCACGGGCCGCGATGTACAGCTTGCCCTGCCAGAGCGGCAGCAGCCGGACGTCCTCGACCATGATCGACTGGGCCTCGACGAACTCGTCCGAGACGGCCCCCCGGTCGCTCTCGCGGCGGGACTTGGGCAGCAGCTCGTCGGTGATCCGCGGGCTCAGGTAGGGGGTGCCGAGGACGTTCTTCTTGCCCAGGAAGGGGGCGATGAAGTTGTCCGGGTCCGGGAAGTCCGGGAACCAGCCGCGGCCGAAGACGGGGTACTCGCCCTGCTGGTAGGCGGCCTGGTACTCGGTCCACGGCTTGCCCTGGATGGTGACCTTGAAGAGGCCGGACTCCTCCAGCTGGCGCTTCAGCTCGGCGAACTCGGCGGCCGTGGAGGAGCCGTACCGGTCGGTGGTGTACCAGAAGCTCAGCTCGACCTTCTCGGTGATCCCGGCCTTCTCCAGGATCTTCTTGGCCTTCTTCTTGTCCGGGTGGCCGTAGGTGTCGAAGAACTTGGTGGTGTGAGCGGCGATGCCCTTGGGCACCATGGAGTACAGCGGCTCGGCGGTGCCGCGGTAGACCTTGCTGACCAGTTCGTCGCGGTTGACGAGCTGGGCGATGGCGCGGCGGACGGCCGGGTCGGCGACGGACTCGTCCTCGGTGTTGAAGACCAGGTAGCGGATGTCGGCCCCGGTGGACTCGACGAGCTGGAGGCCCTTGTTCGCCTCGGTGTCCTCCTCCAGCGAGGTGACCTCCTCGGCGGTCAGACCGCGGTAGGTCGCGTCGATCTCGCCGGCGCGCAGCGCCTTGACCATCGCGTCCGAGTGGTCGAAGTACTTGATGGTCACGCCGCCGTTCTTGCGGTCGGCGAAGCCCTTGTAGGACGGGTTGCGGGTCAGCTCGGCCTGCTTGCGCACCTCGTAGCCGTCGAGGACGTACGGGCCGGAGCCGACGAGCTTGCCGTCCTTCTTGCGGAGCGCGTCGGCCGGGTACTCCGCCGGGTCCACGATCGACATCGCCGGGGTGGCGAGGACGAAGGGGAAGGTGGCGTCGGCCTTGTTGAGCTTGAAGACGATCGTGCGCTCACCGACGGTCTCGACGGAGTCGAGCGAGCCGAGCATGCCGTTGGGGCCGCCCTCGGCGTCGATCGTGCGGATGCGTTCGATCGAGTGCCGCACGGCCGCGGCGTCGAGCTTGTGGCCGTTGGAGAACTTGAGACCCTCGACGAGCGTGCACTCGAAGACCCTGCTGGACGTGTCGGTGAATTTGCATTCGGCCGCGTCCGGCTTCGGAGTGGTGCTTCCCGTCGGGAAACTCAGGAGGGTCTGGTAGACGTTCCTGAAAAGCTCCCAGGAATTGTCCCAGGAAGCCGCGGGGTCGAGAGTCGTCGGGGAACTCGTGGTCCCGATGGTGATCCTCTGGTCCCCGGCGGACTCGGTATCCGAGAAAACACCGCATCCGGATACCAGGGATATGGACGCAAGGGCTGCAGCGGCCTGCAGACTCGTCCGGTTGAACACGTGCACGCTCCTCGTTCAGCCTGGGGTCGGCCGACGATACCGCAGTACCCCGCCAGGTCAATGGGCGAGCCCGGCGGGGCACTT
Source organism: Streptomyces sp. NPDC014861 (assembly GCF_043081625.1). Taxonomy (NCBI): domain Bacteria; kingdom Bacillati; phylum Actinomycetota; class Actinomycetes; order Kitasatosporales; family Streptomycetaceae; genus Streptomyces; species Streptomyces sp. NPDC014861. The sequence continues at coordinate 78,520 of NZ_JBIBWV010000013.1, read as the reverse complement.
GAGGGCATTCGAGATGCAACCGGGGCCAATCCGGACAGGGAATCCGGAAAGTGTCCGGTAATCGGTCACCCGACTCCGGCGTTCAGGAAAATGCCCCCGTCGACGACCAGCGTCTGACCGGTGATCCAACCCGACTGCTCCGAGGTCAGGAAGGCCGCGGCGCCCCCGATGTCCTCCGGCACGCCGAGCCGGCCCATCGGGTAGGCCGCCGCCGCCTCGGCCTCGCGACCCTCGTAGAGGGCCTGGGCGAATTTCGTCTTCACCACGGCAGGCGCGATGGCATTCACCCGGACCACCGGCGCGAATTCATGCGCGAGCTGCTGGGTCAGATTGATCATCGCGGCCTTGCTCACCCCGTACGCCCCGATGAACGGGGAGGCGGAGATTCCGGCGACGGAGGCGATGTTCACGATCGTGCCGCCGTTCTCCTTCTGCCAGGCGTGCCAGGTCCGCTGCGCGAATCCGAGCGCCGAGACGACATTCGTCTCGAACACCTTTCGGGCGACGTCCAGGTCCAGATCCGCGATGGGGCCGAAGACCGGGTTCGTACCGGCGTTGTTCACCAGGTGGTCGACGCGGCCGAAGGCGTCCATCGCGGCCTCGACGGCGGCGACCTGGTGGGCGGTGTCGTGGGCCTTGCCCGCGACCCCGACGGCCCGGTCGGCCCCGAGCCGCTCCACGGCCTCCTTGAGGGCGTCCTCGCCCCGTCCGGTGATGACGACCCGGTCGCCGCGGGCGACGAGCGCCTCGGCGATGCCGTAGCCGATGCCCCGGCTGGCGCCGGTGACGAGCGCCACCCTGCCGGACAGCTCCGGCGGCTGCTGTGCGGTCATCCCGCTCTCCTCACTCTCGACTCTCGTCGTGCCGGTTCAGTTGAGCGGGCCGCCGGCCACGTACATGACCTGGCCGGAGACGAAGCCCGCGTCGTCGCCGGTGAAGAAGGCGATGGCGTTCGCGACGTCCTCGGGGCGGCCGACGCGCTGGACCGGGATCATGGAGGCCGCGGCGGCCTGGAAGTCCTCGAAGCCCATGCCGACGCGCTCGGCGGTCTGCGCGGTCATCTCGGTGACGATGAAGCCGGGGGCGACCGCGTTGGCGGTGACGCCGAACTTGCCGAGCTCCTTGGCGAGGGTCTTGGTGAAGCCCTGGAGGCCGGCCTTGACCGCGGAGTAGTTGGCCTGGCCGCGGTTGCCGAGCGCCGAGGAGGAGGAGAGGGAGACGATCCGGCCGAAGCCCGCGTCCACCATGTGCTTCTGACACGCCTTCGCCATCAGGAACGCGCCCTTGAGGTGCACGTTCATCACGAGGTCCCAGTCGGACTCGGACATCTTGAAGAGCAGGTTGTCGCGGAGGACGCCGGCGTTGTTGACGAGGATGGTCGGCGCGCCGAGCTCGGCGGCGACGCGGGCGATCGCGGCCTCCACCTGGGCTCCGTCGGAGACGTCGCAGCCGACCGCCAGGGCGCGGCCGCCGGCGGCGGTGATCTTCTCGACGGTGTCCTTGCAGGCCGCCTCGTCGAGGTCGAGAACGGCGACGGCGCGGCCCTCGGCCGCGAGGCGGAGCGCGGTGGCGGCGCCGATGCCCCGTGCGGCACCGGTGACGACGGCTACGCGCTGCTCGGTGGTGGACATGCTTGCTTCTCCTCGCCCTCAGGGGTCCCGGGCTCTCCCCGGGCTCATGAGCGACCGCTTAGTATCGCCCGCAGAACGAGACGCTAGAAGCCCTGGCACCCGGTGTCAACGGCCCACCGGGTGCACCCCGTCACTCGGCCGTCACCCCGTGCACGGACGGCGGAGGGCGCGGCGGGTCACCGCACGAGGAGGTCGAGCAGACGTTCCACCTCGGCCTCGGGGTCGCCGGTGAGGCCGGTGTGGACCGGACCGGGCTGGACCACCGTGGAGCGCGGCGCGATCAGCCAGCGGAAGCGCCGGCCGGGGTCGTCCCCGGCGGCCTGTCCCGCCGCGTCGCCGCCGAGGCAGACGCCCTCGACGGCCCGCAGGGCGGCGCGGACGCCGGTGACGTCGGCCGCCGGGTCGAGCGCGGTCAGCTTGGCCTCGTCGAGGTGGGTGCGGGCGGCGACGAAGGAGCGGGCGCGGCAGTAGACGACCACGCCGGCGTTGAAGCACTCGCCCCGCTCGACGCGCGGCACCACGCGCAGCAGCGCGTACTCGAAGACATCGCGGTCGGTCACGTGGTGCTGTCCTTCTCGGGGGCGTGCTGCGGCCGGGGGGCGAGGCGCTCGGCGAGCCAGCCGGGCGGCTGCTGCGGGCGGCGGTCGGTGCGCGGGCCGAGGGTGATCCGCTCGTGGATCGTGGCGGCGCGGGGCAGCAGCGCCTCGACGTAGGCGGCGCGCAGGGCGTCGGTGGAGTCGAAGCCCGGCTCGTCCACCAGCCACTCGTCGGGCACGTCGGCGGCGACCTCGTCGAGCAGCTCGCGGGTGACGAGCGGGGCGAGCTCCGCGGCGGCCGCGGCGACGTCGGGCGCGAAGGGGGCCAGCGCGTGGTCCGAGGCGTCGTACGGCTTGGCCGCGGAGGCGGCGGCGCCCGGCCAGTTGTGGTGCCAGATCATGGTGGCGCCGTGGTCGATGAGCCACAGGTCGCCGTGCCAGACGAGCATGTTCGGGTTGCGCCAGGACCGGTCCACGTTGTTGATGACCGCGTCGAACCAGACGACCTTCCCCGCCTCGGCCGGATCGACCTCGTACGCGAGCGGGTCGAAGCCCAGCGAGCCGGGGAGGAAGTCCATGCCCAGATTGAGCCCGCCGCTCGCCTTGAGCAGCTCCTGCACCTCCTGGTCGGGCTCGGACAGCCCGATGACCGGGTCGAGCTGGATGGCCGCCAGCTCGGGCACGCGCAGCCCGAGCCGCCGGGCGAGCTGCCCGCAGATCACCTCGGCGACGAGGGTCTTGCGCCCCTGCCCGGCACCGGTGAATTTCATGACGTACGTGCCGAGATCGTCGGCCTCGACGATCCCGGGGAGCGATCCGCCCTCACGCAAGGGCGTGACATAGCGGGTCGCTACGACCTCTTTCAGCACTTTCCCAGGCCACCCATCTCTTCAGCCCTACCGACCACGGACGACGTGTCCGGAGCGTGGAGGGAGGAGTCGCGGGTCGACGGCGCCGGGGAGGATCGGGGAGTCACGGCCGGTGAGCCGGTCTCCCCCGGTCCCCCGGCGGACCGCCGACGGTGCCGCGCCCCTCGCCGCCGGCTTCCGGCACGAAGTGACCATGGTAACCGGGGGTGACCGTCGGCGAGGGGGCCGGAGCCGCCGGGCCGGGCGGGTGCCCGCGGGGCGGTCAGGTGTGGCGGTGGTAGGCCTTGTTCGCGATGCGCCAGGTGTCGTCGGTGCGGACCAGGAGGAAGACGTCGGTGAAGGTGTCGGGGCCGTGGAACAGGGACATCGTCGCGGTGGCGACGGTGCCGTGGACGGTGACCGCGTCGACGCGGCGCAGGCGGGTCGGCTCGTCGGGGGCCGGCGTGCCGTGGAAGAGCGCGCAGTAGGTGTCCAGGGGCCAGGAGGTGAACACCCCGTCGCGGACGCCCTCGACGTGGGCGGTGGGGAGGAACGCGTCGCGGAAGTGGGCGGGGTCGCCGGTGGCGTGGCCGCGGACGTAGGCACGGAGCGGTTCCAGGACCTCGTCCGGGACGGCGGGCTCGGTGGCGGCGACGGCGAAGTCGTCGTCGGGTCCCGCGGCGCCGTCGGTCAGGCCGGCGGCGCTGCGCAGCGGCAGCCGCGACGCGTCGGCCAGCAGGTCCGAGTCCTTGGCCAGGGCGCCGAGGGTGAACTCGGCCGCGCGCCGCTCGCCCAGGAGGTAGGGGCGCTTGCGGGTGACGAGACCGCCGAGCTGGCCCAGGCCCAGGACGTCCAGGGCCTGTTCCCGGGGGAGGCCCAGCGCGTCGGCCTGGCGCAGGGAGTCGCGCAGGGCCAGGACCGCGCCGGCAAGGCTGTTGTTGGCGATCAGCTTGAGGGCGGCGGCGGTCTCCGCGTCGGCGGTCTCCCGCACGGTGCCGAGCGCCTCCAGGACCGGCCGCGCCCGGTCGAGCGCGGCCTCGCCGCCCGCGGCGAGGATCTGCAGGGTGCCGCCGGCGACGGCCGGTACGGAGCCGAGGACGGGCGCGTGGACGGCGTCGGCGCCGACCAGAGCCGCCAGTTCGGCCGCCTCGGCCGGGGCGACGGTGCTGGTGTTCACCACCGGCGCGCCGGCCGGCAGGGCGTCGCGGACGGCGGCGAGGACGTCGCGGCAGGCGGCGCCGTCGAACAGGGACAGCAGGACGAGGTCCGCCCCCGTCACCGCCTCCAGGGGGTCGGCGGCCGTCTTGACGGCGTCCGGGGTGCGTCCGGAGCGGGTCCAGCCGACCACGTCGTGGCCCTGGTCGGTGAGGCGGGTGGCCATCGCCTCGCCCATGCGGCCGAGGCCGAGGACGGCGATCTTGCGCGGTGCGGTCATACGGCCACGATCACCCACCCCGAGGGTTGCGACAAGCGCAGATCCGGCAGACCTGCTCTGCGCGCGGCGCATATCCGCCGGTCATACTGGGCGGATGGACCTGCGGTGCTGGCGGACCTTCGTGACCGTGTGCGGGCTCGGCTCGCTGTCGGCGGCCGCGACCGCCCTCCACCACACGCAGTCGGCCGTCTCACGGCAGATCGCCGGGCTGGAGCGGGAGCTCGGCGTCGCGCTGCTGGACCGGCACGCGCGCGGGGTGCGGCCGACACCGACCGGCGAGGTGTTCCTCCGGCACGCCCGGGCCACGCTCGACGAGGCCGACCGCGCCGTGCGCGCCGCGCGGGAGGCGCGCGACGGGACGGCCGCCCGGCCCCTGGCGGTCGGCGCGACGCCCTCCCTGGCGGCGGGGGTCGTGCCCCAGGCGGTCCGGGTGCTGCTGGAACGGTCGGGACCGCTGCCGTGGAGCCTGCTGCCCGGCCTCAGTGCCTCCCTGTACGAGCGGGTGCTGGTCGGCGACCTCGATCTCGCCGTGGTCACCGACGCGCCGCCGGGGCTTCCCCATGTGCCGCGGGTGGAGCGGCGCTTCCTGGGGCTGGACGAGATGGTGGTGGCGCTGCCCGCCGGCCACCCGCTGGCGGGTGGGGGCCCGGTGCCGCTGCGGGCGCTGGCCGGGGAGAGCTGGGTGGAGGACGACGACGGTTCGGAGGCGCTGCTGCGGCAGCACGCGGCCCGGGCCGGGCTGGTCGCGCGGATCGACCTCGCCGCGGCCGATCTGCTCGGCAAGCTGGCGCTGGTCGCGACCGGGCACGCCGTCGCGCTCGTGCCGGGGGTGCTGACCCGGGCGCTGCGGACCGACGTCACCACGGTGCGTCTGGTGGATCCGCCGACCCGGGGCATCTACGCCGTCACCCCGCGCCGTGACCCGCATCCGGCCGCGGCTCCGCTCCTGGACCTCCTGGCCGCGCACCTCGCCGCGGACCCGAGCTGACCCGGGGCTCCCGAACCGGCCGCCCCGGACGCCGACCACCCCGCCCTCGGGCACCGGCCCGCCTCGCGCCGCCCCGGGAGTCCCGCGCCGCCCCGGGCGTGCCAAGGCTCCCCCCACCGTCCCAGGGTTCCCGTCCGTTCCCCTATCCCCTGCGGGCCCCCTCCCCCGCCGGGTCGAAGAAGGCCGTCGCGCGGGCCATCGCGGCCGGGTCGGCCTCCAGGTCGCCCGCGCGGTGGGCGCGGGCGAGGAGGGCGCCGCACCAGCGCATGCCGAGGTAGTCGGCGGTGCGGCGGAGCATCCCGGTGAGCGGTTCGGCGTCGGCGTCGTCCCCGCGGGCGTACGCCGTGACGGCCCACAGGTTCTTGCCGCGCATCCGGTCCCGGAAGCCGACGTCCGGGAGTCCGCTCCAGCGGGCCCAGTAGTCGAGGTAGAGCTTGGTGGCGGCGGAGACGCTGTACCAGTGGAGCGGGGAGGCGACGACGATGTCCGTACTGTCCAGCGTCGCGTCGAGCAGCACCTTCTCGGGGCCGTCCGGGAAGGGCCCCTCCGGGGTCGCGGGCAGCGGCAGCTCGCTCAGGCTGAGCCAGCTGGCGGCGGTGTCCGGCGGGAGGCCCCCGGCGGCGTACCGGGCCAGGGCCTCGGTGTTGCCGCCGCCCCGCGGGCTGCCCAGGATGAAGGCGAAGTTCCTGCTCCGTACCGATTCGAGCGTGGCAGTCACGGCAGTCCTCACGGCTCGTCGTGGTCAGGCGGACCGGTCGGCGACCAGCCGCAGGTGCTCGCGGGCGTCGCTGTGCAGCTGGTCCGAGTAGTCGATGCGGCCGCCGGGGCCGGCGTAGCGCGGCGCGCGGTCTCCGGAGGTGCGGCGCAGGATGGTGACGCTGTTCTGCATCAGCTTCTGCGACTCCAGGAGGCTCACGACCTCCAGTTCGCCCGGGTGGCGCTCCTGGAACTTGGCGATGTAGCGGCGGACGGCGTCGCCCTCCGGGTAGGTCATCAGGTAGTGCATGACGACGAGGCCGCCGTCGGGGTCGATGAGGGGCCAGAAGTGGTCGAAGAACCACAGGCACTCCCAGGCGTCGACCCAGGCGAAGTCGATGGGGGTGAGTTCCTCGGGGAGCTTGTCGAGGGAGTCCTTGAGGTCGGCGTTGACGACGGTCACCCGCTCGTCGAGGCCGAGTTCGGCGAGGACCTCGCGGACCCGGCCGGCGGAGGACTCGGCGATGGAGAGGTTGTCGACGGCGGCGAGGACGGGGCGGTACGGCTCCAGGTGGAGCGAGGGGGTGACGAGGGGCGGCTCGGCGAGGAGCCAGCTGTCGTCGAGGGCGTGTCCGGCGTCGAGATGGGCGCGGGTCTTCTCGGCGAGCGCGAGGGACTCGGCGGCGACGGTCCGCTCCGCCTCGGCGAGCGCGGCCGCGAGGAAGGGAGTGGTGTACCCCATCCCCACCTCCAGCACGCGCCGGGGCCTCAGCAGCTGGACGAGGTTGGCGAGAAGCGGGCCCACCACTTCTGTGCCCATTCCGGGAACCGACAGCCGGGCGACCGCCGCGCGGAACTCTTCGCTGTGAATCGAATGATTCATTTCCATCCTTTGGTAAATGCCTGGTCGTAGCGGGTGGGAGTGCGGTTCGCTCATGGTTTCCGGCGGATCGTTGCCGCAACAACGCTCTGGCCTAACATGGATGCGCGAGCGCTTGATCACTCAGGGGGGAAAATGTCGCAAACAGGTTGTGAGGACTCGGAGTGCGGTCCCGGGCTGTGCGCGTCCGGCCTGCGGCGCTACGAATGCGCCGTGGCGAACGGGACGGCGCCGGCCGATCCGCCCGTCGCCTGCGCCACCGGGCTGGGGCTGCTGGTGCCGGTGCCGGGCGAGCCCGGTCTGCTGGCGCCCGTCACGCCGACGATCGCGGCGGGCCTGACCCTGACCCCGCTGTCGCAGATCCTGACGGAGGGGCAGCTGCGGCTCGAAGCACTGACCGAGTCGTTCGCTACGGCGAAGGCCGTGTACACCGAGGCCAGGCAGGGGGGCCCGCAGAACTCGCGGGTGCTGCGGGGCGCCGGGGAGATCGCGGAGACGATCGACACGGCGGTGGCGCTGTGCAAGGCGGAGCTGCTGACCGCCCAGCCTGGCGGTCGGCGTCCTCCGGAGATCCTGGAGACCGTGGTCCGGCGCAACCTGGACCTGCTGGCCCGGGGCGTGGCGCAGCGGACCCTGTATCAGCACGCGGTGTGGAATCACCCGCCGACCGCGGATTACATTCGCACCGTCGCGGAGGCCGGCGGAAACATACGGACCGTGGACGAGATGTTCGACCGGGTGATCATCTGCGACCGCGCGGTGGCCTTCATTCCCACCCTTTCCCATTCGCCCGACGAGGCACTGGAAGTCCGTGACCCGCATGTCGTCCGTTATCTGGCCAACGTCTTCGAATGCACGTGGGCGCGCGGAACCCTGGTGGATCCGGCCGCCGGTAAACGGCCGGAAATCGTCGTTTCGGAACTGGAACAGAGCATCGTCCGTTTCCTTGTCGCCGGTCACACCGAGGAGAAGATCGCCCGGGGGCTCGGCATCAGCCGACGGACCGTGGCCGAATACATCAGCCGGATCTCGCGCCGGCTCGGCAGCGTGAGCAGGGCCCAGCTCGGCTATCTGATCGCGACCAAGGGGCTGCTGCCCGAGCCGGAGCTCGAGGAGTCCTGCCCGCCCTGACGCCTCGCCCGTGCCGGCCGGGGCGGGAGACTCCCCCGCTCCCGCCCGCCGCCGGGACGGCTCACCGGCCACCGTCCGCGCCGAGGGGGCGCCCGGTCCGGGCCGCGCGGCCCGTCTCCCGGGCCCGGCACGCCTCACGCCGCGTTCCTAGCGGGCCGCGGCGCGCAGCGCGCCGGCCCGGTCGGTGCGCTCCCAGGTGAAGTCGGGCAGTTCGCGGCCGAAGTGGCCGTAGGCGGCGGTCCGCGCGTACACCGGGCGCTTGAGGTCGAGGTCGCGGATGATCGCGGCCGGCCGCAGGTCGAAGACCTGGGTCACCGCCCGCTGGATCCGCTCGACGGGGACGCTCTCGGTGCCGAAGGTCTCCACGAAGTGGCCCACCGGCTCCGCCTTGCCGATCGCGTACGCCACCTGCACCTCGCACCGGCGGGCGAGCCCGGCCGCGACGACGTTCTTGGCCACCCAGCGCATCGCGTAGGCGGCCGAACGGTCCACCTTCGACGGGTCCTTGCCGGAGAACGCGCCCCCGCCGTGCCGGGCCATCCCCCCGTACGTGTCGATGATGATCTTCCGGCCGGTCAGCCCCGCGTCACCCATCGGCCCGCCGACCTCGAACCGGCCCGTCGGGTTCACCAGCAGCCGGTACCCGTCGGTGTCGAGCTTGATGCCGTCCTCGGCGAGGCGTCCGAGGACGTGCTCCACGACGTGGGCGCGGACGTCCGGCACCATCACCTCGTCCAGGTGGACGTCCGGGGCGTGCTGCGAGGAGACGACGACCGTGTCGAGGCGGACCGGCCGGTCGCCGTCGTACTCGATGGTGACCTGCGTCTTCCCGTCGGGCCGCAGGTACGGCACGGTGCCGTCCTTGCGGACCTCGGTCAGCCGGCGGGCCAGCCGGTGCGCGAGGTGGATCGGCAGCGGCATCAGCTCGGGCGTCTCGTCGCAGGCGTAGCCGAACATGAGGCCCTGGTCGCCCGCCCCCTGCGCGGCCATCGGGTCACCCGCGCCGTCGACCCGGGACTCGTACGCCGTGTCCACTCCCCGGGCGATGTCGGGAGACTGCGTCCCGATCGAGACCGACACCCCGCACGAGGCGCCGTCGAAACCCTTCGCGGACGAGTCGTAGCCGATCTCCAGGATCTTCTCCCGGACGAGCCGGGCGATCGGGACGTAGGCCGTGGTCGAGACCTCGCCGGCGACGTGCACGAGTCCGGTGGTGATCAGGGTCTCCACCGCGACCCGGGCCTGCGGGTCCTGGGCGAGGAGCGCGTCGAGGACGGTGTCGCTGATCTGGTCGGCGATCTTGTCGGGGTGGCCCTCGGTCACGGACTCCGAGGTGAACAGACGATGGGTCATGACGGTCGCTCCAGGAGGGGGTCGCGCACGGCGGAGACGTCCCGGGCGATGCCCCGGCCGACCGCAGCCGCGTGCTCGAAGAGGTAGAAGTGGCCACCGGGCCAGGAGTGCCGTGCGGTCCCGGCGGTGGTGCGGTCGGCCCAGGGTGCGGCGAGCGCCGGGTGGGCGACCGGGTCGTCGTCGCCGGTGAAGAGCGAGAGCGGCGCCGCCAGCGGCGGGCCCGGGTGCTCCGCGTACGTGTCGACGATCGCGAGGTCGCCGCGCAGCACCTCCACCATGAGTCCGACGAGTTCGGGGACGGCGAGCACCTCCTCGGGGGTGCCGCCGAGCTGCCGCATCAGGTCGATGAGCCGCTCGGTCGGCCACAGGTCGCGCCGGTCCCGGTCCGGCCGGTGGCCGGGCGCCGGGGCGCCGGAGAGGCCCACCCAGGCGGGCGGCAGGCCGCCCCGGGACAGTTCGCGGGCCAGTTCGTACGCGACGAGGGCCCCCATGCTGTGGCCGAAGACGCCGTACGGCCCGTCCAGCACCCCGCGGGTCACCGGGGCCAGCCAGGAGACCGCCTCGCCGGTCGAGCGCGGGCCCCGCTCGTCCGGCGCCATCATGCGGCCCGGCAGGTCGAGCGAGAGCAGCCGCCACTCGGCGGGCAGGTGCCGCAGCAGCGGGGCGAACGCCGCCGCCGAGCCGCCGGCGTGGTGGAGCAGGAGCAGGGTGAAGGGGGCGCCGGACGGGCCCGCGGAGTCGGGTCCGGTGACCGGGGAGAGGTAGCTCCGCAGGTCCTTCCAGCCCGCGTACGGCTGCGTGGCGGCGGTCATCGGCCCCGGTACTCCAGAGCGGTGACACTCCAGCTGAAGCCCATGCCGCTGGCGGCGACGAGCACCAGGTCCCCGGGGGTGAGGCGGCCCGCCGCGCGGAGGTCACCGAGCGCGAGGAACGGGTCGGAACCTCCCATGTGCCCGTAGCGGTGGTAGTTGAAGACGCTCTTCTCCGGCGGGATCCCGAGCCGGGCCAGGAGCTTCTCGTGCATCCCCTTGTCCCCTTGGTTGATGAGGAAGCGGTCGACGTCGCCGATGCCCTTGCCGAGGGCGGCCAGCACGTCGTCGACGCGGGCCGGGAAGTTCTCCAGGTAGGCGTCGCCGAGCCCCTGCCGGCGGCCGCGGCGTCGCATGAGCACGCGGTCGTCCTCGATGTCGCCGGAGTAGTAGTCGGCCCACGAGGGGTCGGTGCGCGCCGAGGAGGCCACCACGTCGAAGAGGCAGTCCTCCCGGCCGAGGAGGAGCGCGGCGGGCGCGTCGCCGAAGTTGAACAGGGCCTTGGACTCGGGGTCCTCGTGGTCGACGAGCCGGCTGAGCCGGTCGCCGATGAGCACGAGGGCGTGCGGCGCGCCGCCCAGGGCGAGTTCGGCGAGCGCGGTGCGGACCGCGGTCATGCCGCCGTTGCAGAAGTTGGCCACTTCGTAGCAGTGGGCCCGCCGGATGCCGAGCACGTCGGCGACCTTCGCGGCCGGCGACCAGAAGGGCAGGTCCCACTCCCCCGACCCGGCGTACAGGACGAGGCCGACGGTGTCCGGATCCGTGCCCGTGCGCTCCAGGACGGTGCGCCCGGCGGCCGCGGCGAGCTCCCAGGCGGTCTCGTCCTCGTCGAGGGCGGGGAACCGCTCGGTGTGGGTGATGGCGAGGATGTCGGCGACGGGCACGCCGGAGGACGCGTGCAGCTCGTGCGCGTCCACGGCCGAGGAGGGGAGGACGACCTCGAAGTCGACGATGCCGCCGGCGGGGCGGGCCCGCGGGATGCGCTCGGTCATGCCGGGACGCCCTCCCCGTCTCGGGCGGTGCGCTCGCGGAGCCGGTTCAGGTGCTCCAGGCTCGCGAGGACGGCCGGGGTGGGCAGGCCGAAGTCGATGAGGCAGGCGATCTCGTCCACGCCGATCGCGCGGAACCGCTCCACCATGCGCTCCGCCTTGTCGACGGTGCCGAGGAGGCCGCCGTCGTCGAAGTAGCGGTCGAAGGACCGGGCCACGATGAAGTCGATGTCCTCGGGCGCGAGCCGGGAGGCGTCGATCCGCCGCCCGTCGAGCCGGGAGCCGAGCAGCAGGCCCAGGGAGCTGCGCAGGTAGTCGCCGAGCGGGGCCCGTACGGTGTCCCGCACCACGTCCTCGTCCGGGCCGAGGAAGGCGTGCACCATGAGGGCGACGTGGCCGGTCCAGCCGTCGGCGCGGCCGAGTTCCGCCACGGCCTTGCGGTACTCGGCGATCTTCCCGGCGAGGTCGTCGAGGTCCTGGCCGAGGAGGTGGGTGAGGAGCCCGGAGCCGGAGCGGCCCGCGTTGCGGAAGGTCTCGACGCCGCCGGCGCTCGTCACCCAGACCGGGAGCTCGGGCTGGACGGGCGGCGGGTAGATGCCGAGCCGCTGCTCGCCGCCGACGCCGTCGGTGACGGTGATCTTCTCGCCGCGCCACAGGGCGCGGACCTGCTCGACCTGCTCCAGCAGGATCGCGCGGCGGTTCTCGTAGTTCTCCGGGCGCAGCGCGAAGTCCGTGGCGTGCCAGCCGGAGGCGAAGGAGAGGCCGACCCGGCCGTCGGAGAGGTTGTCGACGACCGACCACTCCTCGGCGATGCGCAGCGGGTGGTGCAGGGGGGCGACGACGCTGCCGGCCCGGATGCCGATCCGCTCGGTGACGGCGGCGAGGGCCGCGCCGGTGACCGACGGGTTGGGGTAGAGCCCGCCGAAGGGGTGGAAGTGGCGCTCCGGGGTCCAGACCGCGCTGAAGCCGTTGCGGTCCGCGAACTTAGCGCCCTCCAGCAGGAGTTCGTACCGTCCGCTGGTGGACTCGGTGCTGTCGTTGGCGAAGTAGAAGAGGCTGAAGTCCATGGAGTGCGTTCTCCGATCGGGCCGCGGTCAGGTGGCGACGGCCGGCTCGGCGCCCGTCTCGGGGGCCGGCTTGCGGGTGCGTTCCGCCCAGGACGCCACCGCGGGGGCGGCGAGGCCGGCGGCGAGGAGGAGGGCGGCGAAGACGATCCAGGCCGGCCAGCCGAGCTTGACGATGAGCAGGGTGGCGAGCGCGGGGGTGACCATCGAGCCGAGCTGGGTCGACATGCCGAACATGCCCTGGTACTGCCCCTGGGCGTGGTCGGGGGCGAGGCCGTAGGCGAGCGACCAGGAGCCGGCGCTGTAGAACATCTCGCCGACGACGTGGACGAGGGCGCCGGCGAGCAGGGCGACGACGGCGATCCAGACCGGGCGGTCGGCGGCGAGCGCGAACAGGGCGCAGCAGAGGGCGAGCAGGACGCCGCACCTCCGCAGGGTCCGGGCGCCGCCGCGGACGGTCTCGCTGCCCTTGCCGGCCCGCACCTGGAAGGTGACGACCACGATCGTGTTGAGGATGAGGATGACGGAGTAGAGCCACTTCGGCGCGTCGGTGTGGCCGGTGATCCAGATCGGCAGGGCGACGGTGAGGATGGCGACGTTCATCACGAGGACCGAGTTGAGCAGGGCGACGGCCGCGTACGGGAGGTCGCGCAGGACGATCCAGGTGCGGGCGGCGCGCTCCTTCGGTACGGGGGCGACGGAGGGGACCGTCATGTAGGCGGCGCCCGCGATCAGGAACATCGCGCCGCCGGCGATGAGGAGGCCGACGTAGGCCGGACGGTTGTCGAACCAGAGGGCGACCGCGCCGGCGGCGGCGCCGAGGGTGACGCCGAGATTGCTGACGGCCCGCATGTAGGACCAGGCGCGGACCCTTTCCTCCTGCGGGATGAGTCCGGCGATGAGGGCGCCGCGGGCGGCGTCCGTGGACGACTCGGCCATCAGGGCGAGGCTGGTGACGACGACGAGGGCGGCGAAGCTCTCGACGAAGGCGTAGGCGCCCACGAAGACGCCGAGCAGCAGGAGGAAGCCGACCGTGGTGTTGCGGGGCCCGACCGCGTCGGCGAGCCGGCCGGCCGGGATGCTGGCGGCCATGGCCATGGCGGCGCCGATGCTGAGGGCGAGGCCGACCTGCTCGGCGGGGATACCGACGGTGCGGGTGAAGAAGAGGACGCTGACCGCCATGAGGACGCCGTGGCCCGCCGTCTTGGCGAAGTTGCTCAGGCACAGGGTCCGGACGATGCCGGGCGGCGGGATGATGTCATCGAGAAGCGCCATGGCGGCCTCCGTCGGCGTCGGCCGGTCCCGCCGCGGCGAGGTCGGGGTTCTGGAGGTCGGCGGCGATGCGCGGGCGGTCGATCTTGCCGTTGGGGTTGAGCGGCAGGGAGTCCAGGTGCCGGAACCGCCGGGGCACCATGTGGACCGGGACGCGCTTGCGCAGCCAGCGGATGAGCGGCTGGGACTCGACGGGGGTGCCGGTGAGGCAGCCGACGAGTTCGATCTCGTCGCCCCGGCCGAGGGCGACGACGACGGCCTGGTCGATGTCGGGGTGGCGGCGGAGCGCGGCCTCGATCTCGCCGAGTTCGACGCGGTAGCCGCGGATCTTCACCTGGTTGTCGAGCCTCCCGAGGTGGACCAGCAGGCCGTTCTCCCAGCGCACCCGGTCGCCGGTGCGGTAGTAGTGCTCGGCGGTGAGGGGGCCCTCGCCGTCGTACGGTACGGCGCCGCGCTCGTCGTGGGAGAGGAAGCGGCCCCGGTCGTCGGCGGGGTCGAGGTAGCCGTCGAAGCGCTGCGAGCCGCGCACGACGAGTTCGCCCTCGTCGGCGGGCCGGCCGTCCTCGTCGAGCACCAGATGGTCGAGGAAGGGGTACACGGGCCCGACGGGGACGGTGTCGTTGGAGGTGGCGGGCCACTGGCCGGGGTCGGCCGGGAGGGCGAACTCGGTGCAGGCGACGGTGAGTTCGGTGGGCCCGTAGACGTTCTCGATGGCGGCGTGCGGGGCGACCGCGTGCCAGGCGCGGGCCTGGTCGTAGGAGAGCTGCTCGCCGATGAAGACGCTCGACCGCAGGCTCGGCGCGCGTCCGGCGGGCAGGTTCCCGAGCTGGGCGCTGACGGAGACCACGGACGGCACCGAGAACCAGTGGGTGATGGCGCGGTCGGCGATGTGGTCGACGGGCGAGAGGAGTTCGGCCCGGCCGGGCACCACGAGGGTGGCGCCGCCTCCCCAGGTGACGAACAGGTCGAAGACCGAGGGGTCGAAGGTCAGGTCGAAGGTGTGCGAGGTGCGGCAGCCGGGTCCGATGCCGTACCGGGCGATGTTGTGCGCCAGGTAGGGGGCGAGGTTGCGGTGCCGGATCGGCACCCCCTTGGGCCGGCCGGTCGAGCCCGAGGTGAACAGGACGTACGCGACGTCGTCCGGCCCCGCGGTGTACGCCGGGAGCTCGGCGGCCGGGTCGGTCGCGGCCTGCCCGGCGGCGGCGACCTCCGCGGAGTCCAGGCGCAGCTCGGTGGGGACCGCGCCCGCCAGGTCGCCGTCCAGCTGGACGGCGTCGGCGGCGTCCACGACGAGGGCCTCCGCGCCCGACAGTTCCACGATCATGCGGTTGCGCCGGGCCGGGAAGCCGGGGTTGACCGGAGTGACGGTCGCGCCGAGCCGCTGGCCCGCCAGGTAGGCGGCGAGGACCGCGACGGAGCGGGTCGCCATGACGGAGACGCGGCGGGGCGCGCAGCCGTGCGCCGCGACGAGGCGGGCCGCGACGTGCTCGGCGGCCCGGCGCAGCTCGCGGTAGGTGAGGGTGGTGCCGTCGGCCTCCAGCGCGGGCTCGTCCGGGTGGCGCGCGGCGGTCCGGTCGAACCACGCCCAGAGGGTGGCGGGGGCGGCTTCAGTCACGTGCCACCGCCGGGGCGGCCGCGACGGCCAGGTCGGGGGCGTCGAGCCGCATGGTGGTGGGCGGGTCCTGGCGGGCGGGCTCGATGTGCAGCAGTTCGATGCCGTCCCGGTCGGGGCCGGTGACCGCGGCGGCGCAGGGGCAGGCCTCGTCGGAGAAGCCCGCGAAGCGATAGGCGACCTCCATCATCCGGTTGCGCTCGGTGCGGCGGAAGTCGGCGGCGAGGTGGACGCCCGCGGCGGCGGCCCGGTCGGTGAGCCAGCGCAGGATGACGGTCCCGGCGCCGAAGGAGACGACGCGGCAGGAGGTGGCGAGGAGCTTGAGGTGCCAGACGCCGGGGAGCCGTTCCAGGAGGACGATGCCGACGGCGCCGTGGTCGCCGAAGCGGTCGCGCAGGGCGATGACGAGGACCTCGTGGCCGGGGTCGGCGACCAGTCCGCGCAGTTCGGCGTCGCCGTAGTGGACGCCGGTGGCGTTCATCTGGCTGGTGCGCAGGGTGAGTTCCTCGACGCGGGCCAGGTCCTCGGCGGCGGCCCGCCGGATGGTCATCACGAGGTCGAGGGTGCGCAGGAACTCCTCGTCGGCGCCGGTGAAGTCCTGGCGGGCGGCCTCGCGGCGGAAGCCCTCCTGGTACATGGCGCGGCGGCGGCGCGAGTCGGCGGTGGCGACCGGGCTGAACTCCGGTCGCCCGGTCAGCTCCAGGACGTCCTCGGCCGGATAGCAGCGCACCTCGGGGAGGTGGTGGGCGACCTCGGCCCGTTCGGCCGGCTGGTCGTCGATGAACGCGATCGTCGTGAGCGCGAAGTTGAGCCCCTCGGCGATCTCGCGGACGGAGCCGGACTTGGGGCTCCAGCCGATCCGCGGGTGCACGAAGTACTCGGCGACGCCCAGCTTCTCCAGGCGCTCCCAGGCGTGGTCGTGGTCGTTCTTGCTGGCGACGGCCTGGAGGATGCCGCGCTCGTCGAGGGTGGCGATCACCGCGCGGACCTCGTCGGAGAGGACGACCTCGCCGTCCTCCAGCAGGGTGCCCTGCCACAGGGTGTTGTCGAGGTCCCACACCAGGCACTTGACGGTCGGGGCGGCCTCGGCGGTCCCGGGCTGCTCGGTCATGGTCACACCTCCCACAGGGTCACGGCCCAGGCCGCGACGGGGCTGTTGTTGAGGACGAGCACGAGGTCGCCCGGGGCGAGCCCGCCGGTCGCGAGGAGCCGGTCGAGGTTGAGCACGACGTCCATGGCGCCCAGGTGCCCGTAGGCGGCGAGGTGTTCGCCGCAGACGGGGTGGAGGGGCAGGCCGAGGAGCGTCTCGTAGAACTGGTAGGCGCCGGCGGTGACGTTCTGCATGAGCGTCGTGGTGACGGCCGACCTGTCGACGCCGGCGTCCGCGAGGACCTCGTCGACCATCCGGGAGAGCCGCATCCGGCTGTTCATGGCCAGTTCGAAGCGGTACCGGTCGGGCGAGGCGCACTCCTCGCGCCACTCGTACGACGGGACCTGCTTGTAGTCGACCCGGAAGAGGTCGTGGAAGGTGCCGTCGGTCTCCTGGCGGTGGGCCCTGAGCACCGGCCGGCCGCCGCGGACCAGGGTCATCGCGTAGGCGCCGTCGCCGATGACGGTGACGGGGTACCGGACCCGGTCGTAGCCGGTGGGGCGGCTGCCGTGGGCGATGAGGACGCTCTGCCGGGCGGGGTCGGCGAGGAGCAGGTCGCGGCCGAGGGCCCAGGCGGCGCTGGAGCCGGTGCAGCCGAGGCCGTCGAGGGTGAAGGCGAAGGTGCCGTCGAGCTTCGCCTCGGCCTGGACGCGGCAGGCGTCGGAGCCGAGCAGGACGTCGGGGGCGCGGGGACCGACGAGCATGAGGGTGTCGGGCCGGACCGCGCCGGGGTCCTGTTCGCCGAGCCGGTCGAGCAGGCCCCGGACGGCGAGGGCGGCGAGGTCGCCGGCGGTGGTGTCCTCCAGGACGCCGACGGTCTCGATGCCGCTGCCGCGCGCGAACTCCGCGGTCTCCGGGTCGAGTCCGGGGAACTCGGGAAGGTCGGCGAGGGGGGTGCGGACGGTGGGCAGCACGGTGTGGACGAGGCCGATGCCGATGCGGGTGTCGGTGCCGGAGCCCGTGGTGGTGTCGGTCATGACCACACCGCCGCGGCGTGCTTGCCGAGCAGCAGCTGGCTGATCTCGTTGCTGCCCTCGATGATCTCCATCAGTTTGGCGTCCCGGTAGGCGCGGGCCACCGGGCCGCCGTCCCGGGCGCCGGCCGAGGCGAGCACCTGGACCGCGGTGGTGGCGCCGCGGGCGGCGTGCCCGGCGGCCAGGTGCTTGGCGGTGACGGCGGAGACGACGAGCTCGGGGCTGTTCCCGTCCCAGCACCGGCTCGCCTGCTCGCAGCAGCGCAGCGACGCCTCGTGGGCGACGAACAGCTCGGCGAGGTGCCGGGCGACGAGCTGGTGGTCGGCGAGCGGGGCGCCGGACTGCCGCCGGGTGGTGGCATGTCCGGCGGCGGCCCGCAGGCAGGCCCGGAGGATGCCGACGCAGCCCCAGGCGACGGAGACCCGGCCGAAGGTGAGCGCGGAGGTGACCAGCCAGTCGACGGGCAGGCCGGCGCCGCCGAGGAGGCGGTCGGCGGGCAGCCGTACCTGGTCGAGGGTGATGTCGGCGTGGCCGGCGGCCCGGCAGCCCATCGGGTCGGGCACGCGCCGCACGGTCACGCCGGGGGCGTCCGTGGGGACGACGACGGCGCCGGCCCCGGAGCCGTGCCGGCCGAAGACGACCAGCAGGTCGGCGTAGGCGCCCACGGTGATCCAGGACTTCCGGCCGTCGACGACGACGGTGTCGCCCTCGGTGCGGATCGTGGTGGCCATCGCGCCGAGGTCGCTGCCCGCGCCGGGCTCGCTGAAGGCGACGCCGGCGAGCCGGCCGGAGGTGAGCTCGCCCAGGTGGACGGCCTTCTGCTCGTCGCTGCCGAGCCGCTCGACCGTCCAGGCGGCCATGCCCTGGGAGGTCATGACGCTGCGGACGGAGGAGCACAGGGAGCCGGCGTGCGCGGTCAGCTCGCCGTTGTCGGCGCTGCTCAGGCCGAGCCCGCCGTAGGCGGCGGGCACCTGGGCGCAGAGCACTCCCTTGCCGCCGAGCTCGCGCAGCAGCCCGTGGGGCAGTTCGCCGGCCCGGTCCCAGGCGTCGGCGTGGTCGCCGATCAGCCCGGTGGCGAGCTGTTCGGCGCCGGTGCGGGCGGCGTCGGCCGCGGTGGGCTCACTCATCGCCGCCCCGCAGTCGCAGGACGAGCGCGGTCATCGCGTCCACGCTGCGGAAGTTGTCGAGCGTGAGGTCGGAGCCGCCGACCTGGACGCCGAACGAGCGCTCGACGTGGACGAGCAGTTCCATGGCGAACAGGGAGGTGACGAGACCGGTGCCGAAAAGGTCGAGGTCGGGGGCGACGGCGGTCTTCGTGCGCTGCTCCAGGAACTCCGTGAGCGTCACGCGGATGGCGGTGTCGTCCTGCTGGGTGGGGGTGCTCACGAGGTGCCTCCGTAGGCGAAGAATCCGCGGCCGGTCTTGCGGCCGTGGTCGCCGGCGGCGACCTTGTCCAGGAGCAGGGCGCAGGGCTCGTAGCCCGCGTCCCCGGTGCGTTCGTGCAGGACGCGCAGGGAGTCCACGACGTTGTCGAGGCCGATCAGGTCGGCGGTGGCGAGGGGGCCGGTGGTGTGGCCCAGGCAGCCCTCGAAAGCGGCGTC
This sequence comes from Streptomyces sp. NPDC014861, assembly GCF_043081625.1. Classification (NCBI taxonomy): domain Bacteria; kingdom Bacillati; phylum Actinomycetota; class Actinomycetes; order Kitasatosporales; family Streptomycetaceae; genus Streptomyces; species Streptomyces sp. NPDC014861. Next base: position 59,551 of record NZ_JBIBWV010000013.1, on the reverse strand, counting down.
GACGGACTCCGGGTCGGCGATCCCCTCGGCGACGATCCGGGCGGCCTCGTTGATCATGCGCTGGAGGATCCGGTTGATGACGAACCCGGGTCCGTCGCCGACCAGGACGCCGTGCTGTCCGAGGGCGTCCAGCAGCTCCCGGGCGGCCTCGACGGCGGCGTCGCCGCTGCGCGGGCCGCGGATCAGTTCGGCGGTCCCGATGAGGTAGGGCGGGTTCATGAAGTGGATGCCGACCAGGTCCTCGGGACGGACCACCGCGTCGGCCTGCTCGTCGATGGGGACGGCCGAGGTGTTGGAGATCAGCAGGGTGCCGGGGGCGACCGCGGCGGACACCTCGGCGAGCACCTTGGCCTTGAGCGGGGCCAGTTCGGTGACGGCCTCGACGACGGCGGTGGCGTCGGCGACGTCCGCGATCCGGGTGGTGGTGACCAGATCGCCGGTGGCGCCCTCGCGGGGCAGCTTCCCCATCATCCGGGCCAGGCGCAGCTGGCCGGTTACGGCGTCGCGGGCCTTGTCGAGGAGTTCCTCGGAGACGTCGACGAGGATCACGTCCACGTCGCGGCCGAGGGCCAGGGTCGTGATGCCGGTGCCCATGACGCCGGCGCCGATGACCGCGAGGCGGTGCCGGCGGGCCGGGGCGCCGTCGTCGGGGCGGATGTCCCGCTGTGCGTCGTTCACTTCTCCCCCTCGACGGCCGCCGCCTCGGCCGCGAGGGCCGGGAGGAGCGAGCCGATGTCCTCGGTGCGGGCGGCCAGGAAGGCCAGTCCGTTGCGCAGCTGCTCGCCGGTGACCAGCGGGGACAGTCCGGCCTTGCGGAGCCAGGGCTGCCAGCCGCGGGCCTGGACGCCGGCCTCGTCGAGCTCGTGGCCCTCCATCTCGTAGAGGGCGGTGGCGGACAGGACCTTGCTGCCGGTGGCGGTGGCGCGCTCGGCGACCAGGCGCTGCCACTCGGTGAGCGGCACGGTGCGGGTCGGCAGCCCGGCCTCCTCCAGGGCGGCGAAGAGGTCCTCCAGGCTGGGGGAGATCTCGTCGACGAGGTGGTAGGCGCGGCCCACCGACTTGGTGGAGAGGGCGAGTTCGGCGACGGCCCGGGCGAGGACGTCGACCGGGGAGACCGGCATGCCGCGGTCGTCGACCGGGCGGGCGCCGACGACGAGGCCGCTGGTGAGCAGGAACCAGATCAGGTCCTTGTCGTTGCACGCGCCGGTGGCGCTGGAGGCCATGATCAGGCCGGGGCGGAAGACCCGGACCCGCATGCCGTCCTGGTCGGCGCGCTCCAGGATCCGCTCGCCGACCCACTTGCTGACGCCGTAGCCGCCGAGCTGCGGGTCGAGGGGCTGCTCGCGGGTCTCCATGAGCCGGCCGCCCGCCGTGGCGGGGGCCGTGGCGGCGACGGTGGAGATGAAGCTGACGTCGCGGATGCCGAGCGGGCGCATCCAGTTGAGCAGGGCGACCAGCGGGAGGACGTTGTCGTCGCGGAGCATCCGGTAGGGCTCGGTGAAGACGACCTTGGCGGCGCAGTGCACGACGTGGCCGACGCGGGCGGCGAGTTCGCCCCCGCGGTACGTCGCGCAGACGGCGGCGATGTCGCGGAGGTCGCCGGGGACGGCGTGGACGCGCTCCGGGTCGGGCTCGGTCAGGCCGAACTTGGCGGCGGCGGCGCGGAGCCGGTCCATGCCCTCGGCCTCGTCGGCGGCGCGGACGACGCAGTAGACGCGGCCCTTGGAGGCACGGACCAGTTCGTCGAGGAGGAAGGCGCCGAGGTAGCCGGTGGCGCCGGTCAGCAGGACGTCCTTGCCGGGGGCGGGGGTGGCGGCGAGCGGTTCCAGGGGGAGCTGGAGGTCGGCGTCGACGAGGGCGCCGTCGCCGTCGGCGGCCGGGTCGACCTCCTCGTCGCCGAGACCGGCGCCGTTCAGCAGGCCCTCGACGATGACCGTGAGGCGGCGGACGGTGGCCTGGCTGCCCCCGGCCCGGTGGATGTTGACCAGGACCCCGAAGCGCTGCTGGATCTCCAGGACGAGCTGGACGGAGAGCAGGGAGGTGCCGCCGAGTGCGGCGAACTCGTCGTCGAGGCCGATGGTCTCGTGGCCGAAGAGGTCCTTCCACAGCTGGACGAGCCCCGCCTCGACGCTGCCCTCTGCGGCATCGGAGACACCACCGGTCCCGGGCGCGGCGGGCGGTGCGGCGACCGGGCCGTCGTACACGAGCCGGTCGAGGGCCCAGTGGCGCTTGCGCGTGAAGGGGTACGTGGGGAGGGCGAGGCGGCGGCCGGCGGGGCCGGCGAGCGCGGTCCAGTCGGGGTCGGCGCCGTGCAGCCAGGCGGTGGTGACGATGTCGTCGAGGACGTCGGCGAGGGAGTCCGCGTCGGCCGGGTCGGGCAGGGCGGCGACGTGGTGGCCGCGTGCGGGCGCGCCGTGCCCGAGGAGGATCGGGAACCGGCCCTCGGGGAGGGCGTCCGTGCCGGCGGTGAGGGGCGCGCCGAGCGCGGGGAGGGCGTGGCGGAGGGCGGCGAGGAGCGCGGCGGGCGGCTGCGGCTCACCGGTGGCGGGCAGCACGAGCACGGGGCCGGCGCCGGTGGCGCGCTCGGTGCGGACGGCGGGCGGCCGGGGCAGCCGCAGCGCGGCGGCCAGCCGCTCGGGGGCCGCGGCGACGACGCGGCGCTCGGCGAAGGAGGCGCGTCCCACCCGCAGGGTGTGGGCGACGTCCCCGGCGTCGGGGGCGGCCTCGTCGAGGTGGTCGGCGAGCCGGCGGCAGGCCTGGTCGAGTTCGGCGCGGGTGCGGGCGGAGACGACGAGGCGCACGGTGGCTCGGTGCGGGGCCGGGGTGCGGACCGGCTCCGGCGGGGCGGCGAGCACGATGGCCGCGTTGGTGCCGCCGACGCCCATCGAGTTGACCAGGACGTGCCGGTCGGCGTCCTCGCAGGTCTCGCCGGTGGTGGTGACGAAGAAGGGGCTGTCGTCGAGGATGTCGGGGTCGCGCGGCTGCTCGAAGGTGGGGTGCGGCGGGATCTTGCCGGTGCGGGCGACGTGGACGGCCTTGATGAAGCCGGCGATGCCCGCGGCGGGGCCGGTGTGGCCGATGTTGGACATCACCGAGCCGAGCGCGCAGTAGGCGGTCTTGTCGGTGGTGGCGCGGAACGCCCGGTCGAGGGCGATGAGTTCGATGTTGTCGCCGACCGGGGTGGCGGTGCCGTGGGCCTCGACGTAGCGGAGCTTGTCGGCGCCGACGCCGGCGGTGCCGAGGGCCGCCGCGACGACGTCGGCGACGCCGCGCGGGCTGGGGGCGACGAAGCCGAGGCGGTCTCCGCCGTCGTTGCCGACGGCGCTGCCGCGGATGACGGCGAGGACGCGGTCGCCGTCGGCGAGGGCGTCGTCGAGGCGGCGCAGGGCGACGACGCCGATGCCGGAGCTGTACGTGGTGCCGGTGGACGCGGCGTCGAAGGAGCGGCAGTAGCCGTCCTCGGAGAGCACGCCACCGGGCTGGTGGCGGTAGCCGCGGAAGGGTTCGAGGACGGTGGCGCCGCCGGCCAGGGCGATGTCGCACTCGCCGGAGAGGAGGCTGAGGGTGGCGTAGTGGACGCCGTACAGCGAGGAGGAGCAGCCGGTCTGGAGGCTGACGGCGGGCCCGCGCAGGCCGAGCTTGTAGGCGGCGCGGGAGGTCATGAAGTCGGCCTGTCCGCCGACGGTGAGTTCGAGGTCGTCGACGGCGGCGCGGAGACCGGACTCGCGAGCCTTGGCGGCGAGGAGGGCGGCGGAGTAGTTGCCGGCCGCGCTGCCGGCGAAGACGCCGACGACGGGGTCGGCGGGGCCGGTGCCGTCCTTGCGGACGGGGTGGCCGGCGTGCTCCAGCGCCTCCCAGCAGGCCTCCAGGAAGATCCGCTGCTGGGGGTCGATGGTCTCGGCCTCGCGCGGCGGGTAGCCGAAGAAGTCGGAGGCGAAGTCCTCGACGCCGGGCAGCGAGGTGGCGACGCGGACGAAGGCCGGGTCGGCGAGCATCTCCTCGGTGACGCCGGCGGCCTTCAGCTGCTCGGGGGACATCTCGCGCATGGAGACGACGCCGCGGTCGATGTTGCGCCAGAACTCCTCGGGAGTGGTGGCGTCGGGGTAGCGCAGGCCGATGCCGATGACGGCGATGTCGGTGCCGGCGGTGCTGTCGCTCATGGTCCGGATCTCCTCGCTCACGCGGACGGGCTCTGGTCGCGGCGGGCGCGGCCGAGCAGGCCGCCGCGGTTGCGGGCGCCGAGCGCGGTCAGCGGCTCCTCGGCGCCGGAGGTGTCGGCGAGCAGGGCGGCCTGGGCCCGTACGGTGCTGTGCTGGAAGAGGTCGGAGACCTTCAGGGTGCGCTCGGTCAGCGGCTCCAGCTCCTCCCAGAGCATGATGAGGAGCAGCGAGCTGCCGCCCGCCTCCAGGAAGTTGACGTCGTCGGGCACCTGGTCCGTGCCGTCCAGGTCGAGGACGTCGGACCAGGCCTGACGGACCTGGTCGATGAGTGCGGTCCCGGTGGGCGGGGTGGTGGCCACGGTGTCGTTCACGGAGTGCTCCTGGTGAAGGGGAGGGAGTCGGGGTCGGCTGCGAGGTCTTCGGCGGCGGCGACCACGTCGTCGAGCAGCGCCTGCGCGGTCTCCGGGGTGAAGAGGTGGACGGCGTAGGCCAGGGCGAGTTCGAGGCGGTCGGCCGTCGGTTCGGTGGCGACGAGTTCGAGCTCGTACTTGATGTGGAGCGGGTCGAGCGGGAGGAGCCGGGCGGTGGTGGCACCGGTCAGGGGGGCCGGTCCGGGGGCGCCGCTCTGGGCGCTGAGGAAGACCGGCGTCAGGGCGGGGCGGCTGAGGTCGCGGTCGGTGTGCAGCTCGTTGGCGAGGACGTCGAGGGCCACGTCGGCGTGCCGGTAGGAGACGGAACAGGACTCCCTCACCCGGCCGAGGAGTTCCCGCCAGGTGGGTTCTCCGCGCAGGTCGAGGCGGAGGATCAGGGTGTTGACGAACATGCCGACGGCCTCGGTGGCGTCCGGCTCCTCGCGGCCCGCCCAGGGGAAGGCGAAGAGGAAGTCGCGCTGGCTGCCGCGCCGGGCGAGGGCCACGGCGAACAGGGCGGCGGTGGTCATGAAGAGGGTGCAGCCGTTCACGGCCGCGGCGACGGCGCGCAGCCGGGCGGCGGTCGGCGCGGGCAGCGTGGCGGTGAGCAGCGCGGCCTCGGTGCTCTGGAGTTCGGTGCGGGGGCGGTCGTGGGGCAGCGCGATGTCGTTGGGGGCGTCGCGCAGGTGTTCCAGGAGGTCGGCGGCCCGCTCCTTCTCGCGGGCGGGGCCGAGGGCGTCCGGGGTGAGCCGGGCCGGGTGGACGGGTGCGGCGAGCGCGGGCTCGGTGCCGGCGGCCAGGGCCTGGTAGGCGGTGCCGATCTCGGCGAGCAGCAGGTCGCGGGACCAGCCGTCGGCGACGATGTGGTGGACGACGAGGGCGAGGACGGTCCGGTCGGGGCCGAGGACCAGGATCTCCGCGCGGGCGGCGGCCTCCTGCCCCAGGTCCATGGGGGCCCAGCAGAGCCGGGAGAGACGGTCGCGCAGGGTGTCCGGGTCCCAGTCGGCGGCGTCGGTGACGGCGGTCGGCGCGGGGGTGCCGCTGGTGCGGTAGCAGACGTGGCGCTTGCGCCGATCGAGGCAGAAGACCGAGGCGAGCGCGGGGTGGCGGCCGAGGACGAGGTCCACCGCGCGGCGCAGCACCTCGTGGTCGACGGCGCCTCCGTACTCGACGAGGGTGGGGATCAGGTAGGCGGCGCGCAGCGACGGCAGCCGGTCGAGGAACCAGAAGCGCTGCTGCACCGGGGAGGCGGGGTGGGCCTCGTCGTCGGCGGCGGGCGCGGACTCGGGCCGGGTGGCGGGGTGGGGGGCCGCGGTGCCGGAGGGGGTCCCGTCGCCGGTGGGGTTACCGGTCGCGGTCTCCGCCGCGGCCTCGGCCTCGGTGAGGAGGCCGGCGAGTCCGGAGACGGTGGGGCGGGGCAGGAAGGCGCGCGGCGAGACGACGAGGCCGTGGCGGCGCTTGGCCTCGGCGAGCATGCTGACGGCGAGCAGCGAGTGGCCGCCGAGCGCGAAGAAGTCGGAGTCCGGGCTGAGGTCGGCCGCCGCGGGGGCGGGGCCGAGGCCGCCGCCGCGGGCGAGGACGGCGGCGAAGAGCTCGGCCGCCCGGACCTCGGCCGGAGCGAGCGCGCCGCCGGGCGCTCCGCCCGGGGTACGGGTTTCCACCGCGGCCGGTGCTGCGGGCAGGGCGGCGGGAGCATCCGGCAGGGCGTCGAGGGCGGGCTGGCCGGGCGGCTCGGGGAGTTCGGCGAGGGGCGTGTCGGGGTCCTCGACCGCCGCGTCGAGCAGCCCCGCGAACCCCTCGGCGAGGGCGCGGGCGGTGGCGGGGGCGTACAGCGCGGTGTCGTACTCGACAGTGACGGAGAGTCCGTCGGGTCCGTCCTCCAGGATCAGCAGGAGGTCGAATTTGGCGGTGCCGGTCCCGAGGACGGCGGGGGCGCTCCAGCCGGTGGCGCCGGGGTGGGGGGCGGGGGCGTTCTGGTAGACGAAGCCGACCTCGACCAGGGGGCCGCGGCCGGTTCCCCGCGCGGCGGACGCGGCGGCGGTGAGCCGGTCGAAGGGGACGCGCTGGTGGGCCAGGGAGCGGAAGGCCTCCTTGCGGGTGGCCGCGCACAGGGCGCGGAAGGTGTCGGCGGGGTCGACCCGGCAGCGCAGCGGCACGGTGTTGACGAAGAAGCCGACGGCCTCCTCCAGGCCGGGGTGGTCGCGGTTGGCGGTCATGGTGCCGACCAGGAAGTCGGTACGGCCGGACCAGCGGCGCAGCAGGGCCTGGACGGCGGAGGCGAGCACCACGTACGGGGTGACGCGCAGGCCGCGGGCGAGGGCGTCGACGCCTGCGCGGACCGTCGCGGGGACGGTGAGGGCGAGCTGGGCGCCGGTCCGGGTGCCGTCGGGGGCCGCGGGCCGGTCGGCGCGGCCGGCGAGGCGCAGGCCGGGGGCGACGTCGAGGAGCCCGGTGACGCGCTCCTCCAGGGCGCGGACGGAGTCCGGGTCGCGTTCGGCGGCGCGTTCGAGGGCGGCGAAGTCGGCGTAGCGGGCGGGGAGCGGGGGCAGGTCGGCGGGGTCGCCGGCGAGGGCCGTGCCGTAGGCGCGGGCCAGGTCGTCGAAGAGCGGTGCGAGGGACCAGCCGTCCACGGCGATGTGGTGGACGGTCAGGAGGACGGCGTCGCCGTCGGGCAGGCCCTGCCAGAGGGTGCAGCGCAGCAGCGGTCCCGCGGTCAGGTCGAAGGGGGCCCGGCCGCGTTCGCGGGCCTCGCGCACGGCGCGGGCGGCGGCGTCGGGGGCGCCGGTGAGGTCGACGACCTCGACGGGCACCGGTTCGGGCTCCAGGACGTCCTGGACGGGAAGGTCGTCGACGAGCCGGTAGACCGTGCGCAGCGGCTCGTGCCGGGCGGTGACCGCCTCCAGCGCGAGGGAGAGGGCCTTGGGGTCGAGCGGGCCGGGGGCGCGGAAGAACAGCGGGACGTTGTACGTGGGGTTGCCGGGCGCGGTGGCGTCGGCGAACCAGAGCCGCTCCTGCGCGAAGGAGAGCGGTGCGGGCGGGTTCACGGTCACGGGGCGGCCGCCAGGGGGGTCGAGGCCACGTGGGCGGCCAGCTCGTCGAGGCTGTCGGTGAGCAGGACGGCTCCGGCGTCGACGCGTACGTCGAGGTGGCGCCGCACCCGGACGGCCACCTGCATGGCGAGGATGGAGTTGCCGCCGAGGTCGATGAAGTTGGCGTCGGGGGCGACGGCGTCGGTGCCGAGGACGTCCCGCCAGATCTCCTGGAGCGCGGCGAGCGCCGCGGCGTGCCCGGAGGCCGGGGCGGAGCCCGGGTCGGCCGGCGGGGCGGCGGCGGTGGACGGACCGGCGGCCGGGTCGGTGGACGGGGCGGCCGGCGTGCCGGGGCCGGGCGCGTCGAGGAGGGCGAGCAGGCGGGCGCGGTCGGCCTTGCCGGTGGACCCGAAGGGCACCCGGTCCAGGACCACCCAGCGGGCGGGGAGCATGTAGCCGGGGAGGGTCTCGCCGAGGCGGTGCCGGAGCGCCTCGGGCAGCTCCGCGCGGCTCGGGCCGGTGGCCTCGGGCGAGGGGAGGACGAAGCCGACGAGCGAGGCGGCGGGGCCCTCGCCGACCTTCTCGACGAAGGCGGCGTCCGCGAGCCCGGAGGCGGTGGCGGCCCGCTCGATCTCCTCCAGTTCGATGCGGAATCCGCGCAGCTTGACCTGGCGGTCGGTGCGGCCGAAGAGCTCGACGGCGCCACTGGGCAGCAGTCGGCCGGTGTCGCCGGTGCGGTAGATGCGCTCACCGGTGCGGGGCAGCGTGACGAAACGTTCCGCCGTCAGTTCCGGCCGGGCCAGGTAGCCCAGCGCGACGCCCGGTCCGCCGACGCACAGCTCACCGGTCTCCCCCGGCGCCACCTCGTTCAGCCCCGCGTCCAGGAGGTGCAGGGAGGTCTCCTGGAGCGGGAAGCCGACCGGAACCCGGTCGAGGCCCGCCAGGCTCTCCTCGGTGCAGTCGAAGTACGCCGCGAAGGTCGTCGTCTCGGTCGGGCCGTAGCCGTTGACCAGCCGGCCGGGAGCCCGGGCCGCCAGCACCCGGCGCACCGCGCCGAGTTCCAGCTGCTCGCCGCCGACCACGACGGTGCCCACGCCGGCGAAGGCGTCCGCGTTCTCCCGGGCCACCGTGTGGAAGAGGGAGGTGGTGAGGAAGAGGGCGTCGACGCGCTCGGTGCGGACCAGCTCGGCCCAGTCGTCCATGGGGAGTTCGGTGACGGACGGGAGGACCACGACGGTCGCGCCGCCGCAGAGCGCGTTCCACACCTCGAAGGTGGTGGCGTCGAAGGCGGGGTTGGCGGAGCTCGCCACCCGGTCGCCGGGCTCCACCGTGCAGAACAGGGCGCGGAGCGCGAGCCGCAGCACCGCGCGGTGCGGGACGACGACGCCCTTGGGGCGCCCGGTCGACCCGGAGGTGAAGTTCACGTACGCCGGGTCGTCGCGGTCGGCGGCCGGCGCGGGCACCGGCAGGCCCGGGTCCCGCTCCGGCAGGTCGAGCGGCTCGACGTCCGCCGGCAGCCACGCCGCCAGGTCGGCCCACCGGCCGGTGGGGCCGGGGGCGCGGACGATGACGCGCGCGCCGGACTCGCCGACGATGCCGGCGAGCCGGCTGGTGGGGGCGAGTCCGTCGAGCGGGAGGTAGGCGGCGCCGCAGCGCAGGATGCCGAGGAAGGTGACGATCAGGTCGAGGGAGCGGTCCTGGGCGACCGGCACGAGGTCGCCCCGGCGGACCCCCCGTCCGGCCAGTTCCGCGGCCAGCCAGCCGGACCGGAGCCACAGTTCCCGGTACGTGAGCGAACGGCCGGTCTCCGCCTCCCGTACCGCGCAGGCGTCAGGCTCCCGCTCGACCCACCGTGCCACGACCTCGTGCACGCCGACTGCCGCCATGTCCCACCTCTCCGCTGGATGTGAATGAACCGCGCCCGCCCGAATCAGCCCCAGCCGTGGTCCTCGGTCCCGCCGGCGAGGACGACGAGGCCGCCGGGCGTCGCGGGAACGTCGGCGGCCTTGCGGCCCCAGCCGTGGTCCGCCACGACCTGATCGCCCGGCCCGGAGGAGGTGCCGGCCGGAATCGCGCCGACGACCGTGGCGACGGCCGCGAGCAGAAGAGCCGAAGAGGCCATTCCGGCAGAATTGACGAGTCGGCTGGTAACCATCTCTCTCCGTTTCGGGTCGGCGGCCGGCTGGGTATTTCGACCGCGTTCGCTTTCCGACCTCCACATCGTGTGGGGCAGGGGCGACGCGGATCAACGACCCACGAGCGCACACCTGTGCGACGCACGATGATGCGGACCGGTGAAACGGACATCAGGGATGAACAGGGCCGGCGCGACCATGGCGGATTCCGCCTCATCGACGGCACCCAGGAGGGCAGAAAATCCGAGTATTACCCGGTAAAACAGGCGAGTCATGGGCGCCAATCGGCTCCTGCCGCCCTCGTCGGCCCGACCTGACAGACTCTGCGGCGACACGCCGGGACGAGCGCCGACGAACACCCGGCGCACCCACCCCGAGGGCGCCCGGCGGGGCCCTCCAGGACCGCGGGCCCGCCTGCCCCCGCCCCCGACGGCTCACGCATTCCTCTGCGCGAACGCGGCTGCGACCCGCGGGAAATCCGATCGGAAAAGGAACTACGGGCCCCGGAGAATTCACAGGACGAGCCCACTTCCCTACGCGCGCGTGACCGGCGGGAAAAGTAATGAAGGATTCATGGGGAATTCCGCCCGGACGCGGCCGGGGCCGGCCGCGTGGCGGCCGGCCTCGGCACTCCCCCGTCCGTCCGGGGCCGCCGGGGCGGCGACGGCGTCGGCGGTCCCCCTTCGGCGGCTCGGCCCGGGACCCGCGACGGGGCCCCGGGCCGACGGCTCACCGGCTCAGCGGCTCGGTTCCTGCATGGTCACGCAGTGGGCGCCTCCGCCGCCGTTGCCGTAGAGGTTGTCGAGGTTGAGCTGGACCACGGGGCGGCCGTACGCGGCGGCGATGGCGGCCTTCGCCGCCGCGTCCTTGGCCGTGTCGCCGAACTGGGTGGTGATGATCGCCCCGTTGGTCACCGTCCAGTTCATGTAGGAGCTGAGGAACTCGGCCCGCCGGCCGGCCGGGATCCGGGGCAGGGTGTCGGGCCCCTCGATGGTGAGCACCTGGAGCCTGCGGCCCCGGGCGTCGGTCGCGCCGGCGAGGGTGTCGCGGATGGCCCGGGCATTGGCGGTCCAGACGTCGGGGCGCACGGCTCCGGCGAGCTGGACCATGACGACGCCGGGCCGGATGTAGCGGGCGGTGCCGTCGATGTGTCCGTCGGTCACGTCCTGTCCCCTGACGCCCGGCAGCCAGATCATCTTGGAGGCGCCGAAGCGGGCCAGCAGCTCCGCCTCGATCTGGGCGCGGGACCTGCCGGGGTTGCGGTTGGAGTTGACCCAGCAGCTGTCGGTGGCCATCAGGGTGCCGTCGCCGTCGTACTCGATCCCGCCGCCCTCGCCGACCACGGAGGACTTCGCGAAGGGGACGCCGGTGTACGAGGCGATCCGCTGGGCGACGACGCGGTCCTTGTCGTAGGCGGAGGCGGGGATGCCGTAGAAGCGGGTGGCGTTCTCGCCCCAGGCGTTGAAGTTCAGGCCGAAGGAGTCGAGGCCGCCGGCGTCGTCGACGCGGAAGAGCGGGCCGGTGTCGCGCATCCAGCAGTCGGAGACCGGGATCGAGCTGATCACCGTGACGGTGGAGCCGCACGCGCTCCGGGCCCGCGAGGCGGCGGTGGAACCGTCCGCGCACATGATGACCGGCTCGTGCTTGGCGACCTCCTTGGCGAGCTTGGCGATGTCGGCCTGGATCCGGGACAGGTCGCTCGACCAGATCGTGGAGCTGGACGGCCAGGCCATCCAGGTCCTGCGGTGCGTCTCGTCCTCCCCCGGCACGCGCCAGGAGGCGGCCCGCGCGGTCTGTGCGCCGAGGACGGGTCCCACCGCCAGGGCGGCCGCGACCGCTCCGGTGCGGGCGAGGAGGGATCTGCGGCTGAGGCCGGGGCGGTCGCCGTCGTGTGCGTTCTTCACGTGGTGCTCCTTCTCTCCTGGGTTCTGTGCGTACGGGTGCGGGTGCGGTACGAGTGCGGTGCGCGTCCGGCTCGGCGGCCGGCGCGGTACGGGTACGGATGCGCGTCCGGCGCGGACGCCGGCGCCGCCACGTGTACGGGTGCGGCGAGGTCAGTGGAGTCGGTCCAGCAGCCCCTCCTCCCGGACCATCCGGCGCTCGGCGGCCAGGTCGAGGCTGCGGGCGAGGGCCCGATAGAGCCCGCCGGCCACCGGCAGGCCGACGAGGAGGGAGCAGTCGACGCCGCCGAGCAGGCGCGCGGCGGGCCCGACGTAGACGTCGGTGACGACCATGAACGGGGCCATGCAGACCAGTCCGACGAGGTAGGCGAGGTTGCCCCGCCAGCCCCACCGGCCGTATATCCCGCGGGGGTTGAAGATCTCCCTGACGACGTACTGGCCGCGCCGGACGAAGAAGAAGTCGACCAGGTTGATCGCCGTCCACGGGATGAAGAGGTAGGTCAGGGCGACGACCACGTGGGAGTAGAACCAGGTGAAGCGGTCGATGCCGACGAGGGACGAGACCGTGCCGACGGCGGCCAGCATGATGCCGATCGTCACGACGCGGAGCCTCCGCGTCGGCTTGACCGGGCGGAACGAGTCCATGATCGAGATCATGGTGAGGCTGCCGCCGTACTGGTTGATCGCCATGATGGAGAGCAGTCCGACCAGGAGGACGACGACCGCCACGGTGCCGAATCCGTCGAACAGCCGGTCCGCCGCCGTCTTCAGGGCGGTGACGGGATCGGTGCCCTCGGGAGCGCCGGCGGAGACGACGGCGCCGAGGACGAAGACCCAGATGCCGGAGACCGCGCTCGGCAGGTACGTCCACCAGAAGGTGGAGCGGACGGGGACGTCGGGTCTGAGATAGCGCGAGTAGTCGGAGACGTACGGCGCCCAGCCGAGCTGGAAGCCGGCGACGAAGACGAACACCAGCATGAACGGGGCGAGTTCGAAGGGTCCTGGTTCCCAGACGCCGTCCGGCAGCCCGCCGCCGAAGAGGGCGGAGGCGGTGACGGCCGCGGTGACCGCGACGAAGGGCCAGGTGAGCCAGCCGTTGATGCGGTGGATCCACTCGTACCCGAACAGGGCGATCACGGTCGCCACCGCGGCGGCCAGCACGTAGCCGACCGTGTTCGGCATCCCGGTGAGCAGGTTCATGGCCTGGCCGGAGAGGAGCGCGTCGGAGGTGTTGAAGGCCACGTAGTTCACCAGGGCGAAGACCCACACGGTGAGGGCGGCGCCCAGATAGCCGAACTGCGGCCGGGACTGCACCAGTTGCGGAAGGCCCAGCTGGGGCCCCTGGGCCGAGTGGAACGCCATGAAGAACGTGCCGAAGAGGGAGCCGAGGACGGTGGCCGTGACCGTCCAGACGAGCGAGGCCCCCATGGAGAGGGTCACGACGCCGGTCGCCAGACCGGTGAGGTTGAGACTGCCGACGAACCAGATGGCCCCGACGTCCGACGGTTTGCCGTGGCGTTCCGAGAGGGGCACCCAGTCGATCGAGTGCTGCTCGATCCCGGCGGGTCGGGCGGGATCATCCGTCTGCGAGGCAACTGGCCCCATGCGGGCTCCTGTTCACGGGTGCGTGCACGAATCCGGCAGGCACCTGAGAACCCCGGGCGCCGCTCGGATGCAGACACCGTAGGAACTGACCTAAATTTCAGTCAATCCATTGAACGCGATGAATTGACGGAACTTTCGCTACGGATTTCGTCGTCGGAGGTCCGCCCGGCGCACCGATCCGCAGGTCGGGGCCGCGCGCCGCACGGATACCGGGCGGACCTCCCGGCTCAGGCGACGGGCTGCTGCTGGGTGACGCAGTGGATGCCGCCGCCCCCGGTGCCGAGGCGGTCGATGTCGAGCTGCTCGATCACGCGGTCCGGGTAGAGCCGGGCGAGGGTGGCGCGCGCCGCCTCGTCGGCGCGCCGGTCGCCGAACCGGGCGCTGATGACGGCGTCGTTGCAGAGGTAGAAGTTGGCGTACGAGGCGAGGAAACCGCGGTCGGTGGAGCGGATCTTCTCGTAGTCGGGGCCCTGGAGGCGCAGGGTGTCGATGGGCCGGCCGGCGGCGGTGGTGGAGCGGGACAGGACGGCGAACTGCTGCCGGGCGTCGCGGGCGTAGTCGTCGGATTCCGAGGAGAGGGGCATCTGGACGAGGGCCTCGCCGGGGGCGAGGAAGCGGGAGGTCGCGTCGACGTGGTCGTCGGTGATGTCCTGTCCGTACACGCCGTCGAACCAGATGACCTTGGAGGCGCCGTACGCGTCGCACAGGGCGTCCGTGATCCGGCGCTCCGACATCCCGGGGTTGCGGTTGCGGTTCACCCAGCTGCTGCGGGTGGCCATGAGGGTGCCGGCGCCGTCCTGCTCGACGCCGCCGCCCTCGCCGACCACGTCGGCGTGGGTGAAGGGCACGTCGGCCCAGGCGGCGATCCGTTCGGCGACGCGGGCGTCCTTGGCGTGGGCCTGCTTGTCGCCCCAGCCGTTGAAGTTGAGGCCGACGGCGTCCAGCCCGCCGGCGCCGTCGGTGCGGAAGACCGGGCCCGTGTCGCGCATCCAGCAGTCGTCGACCGGGATGGAACTGATCACGGTGACCGTGGGCCCGCACAGCGCCCGGGCCTTCGCGGCGCTGCCGGAGTTGGCGCACAGGACGACCGGCTCGTACTTCGCGATCGTGCGGGCGATGAGCGCGATGTCCGCCTGCACGCCGCCGAGCCGGCCGCCCCAGATCGCGGTGGAGTCGGGCCAGGCCATCCAGGTGCGGGTGTGGCGGACGTCCTCGATCGGGACCCGGAAGGGGCGCGCGATGGCGTCGGCGCGTTCGGGCAGGGTCGTCGCGAGGACGGCGCCGACGGCGGTCGCGCCGGTGGCGACGAGGAATCCGCGCCGGTTCAGGCCACGGCGGGCGTGGCGTCCTGCGGTCTGCTCGTTCATGGTCGGTCTCCTGTGGTGGGCGGACCCGCGACCCGCGTGACCGTGACGTGCGCGGCGACGCGGAGGGCGGGCCCATGGGGGGGGTGGGGGCACGGCGGGCGGGGAGCACCCGTACCGGGAAGGTCGGAGGGTGACGGCGGGGAGGCCGGCGGGTGCCTGCGGGCGGGGACGCCCGCCGGGGAGGTCGGAGCGGGACGGCGGATGCCGGTCGGCGGAGGGGCCTCGCCGGACGTCAGAGGGCCCGGCGGGCGGCGGCGATCGCCTCGGGGTCCCAGCCGGGGCGGGGCACCGATTCCAGCAGCAGCCGGGTGTAGGGGTGTTCGGGCGCGGCGAGGACGTCGGCGGTGCGGCCGGCCTCGACGACGCGGCCCTGGCGCATGACGACGACCTCGTCGGTGACGCAGCGGACCACACCGAGGTCGTGGGTGATGAACAGGTAGCCGATCCGGGTCTGCTCGCGGATGTCGGCGAGCAGGTTGAGGATCTGGGCCTGGACGGAGACGTCGAGGGCGGCGACCGCCTCGTCCAGGACGAGGACGGCGGGTTCGACGGCGAGGGCGCGGGCGATGGCGACCCGCTGGCGCTGGCCGCCGGAGAGCTGACGGGGGCGGGCGTCGGCGGCCCGGGTCCCCAGCCCGACCTGGTCGAGGAGTTCGCGGACGCGCCGGTCGTGGTCCGTGCCGGGGAAGTGCAGGCGCAGGGTCTCGCGCAGCACCTGCTCGACGCTGGTGCGGGGGTCGAGGGAGAGGTACGGGTCCTGGAAGACCATCTGGACCTCGCGGGCGCGGGCCAGTCGCCGGGCCCTGCCGCGGCCGCCGGCGGTCCGGACCCTGCCCCGGATCCGTACCTCTCCGGCGTCGGCCCGCTCCAGGCCGACGACGATGCGGGCGGTGGTGGTCTTGCCGGAGCCCGACCCCCCGACGATGCCCAGGGAACCGCCCTCGGGGAGGACGAAGGAGACGTCGTCGACGGCGGGGACGCTCCCGAAGGCACGGTGGAGGCCGACGGCCTCCAGGGCGTTCTCAGGCATCGGCGGGGCTCCCTTCGAGCCGGTCGGTGTGGTGGCAGGCGGCCTGGTGGGCCGGGAGGCCGGGCGCGGTCCTCGGCTCCGGTGCCTGCCGGGCGCAGAGGTCGGTGGCGAGGGGGCAGCGGGCGGCGAACGGGCAGCCGTCCAACTCCCGCCGCAGGTCCGGGGGTTGTCCGTCGATGGCGGCGAGACGGCCACCGGGCGCTTCGAGGCGGGGGGTGGAGGCCAGCAGGGCGGCGGTGTACGGGTGCCGGGGCGCGGCGAAGAGGGCCTCGGCGGGTCCGCTCTCGGCGATCCGGCCGGCGTACATGACGTAGACGCGGTCGCTGATGGCGGCGGCGAGGTCGAGGTCGTGGGTGACGAAGAGCAGTCCGGTGCGGAAGCGGGCGCGCAGTTCGGCGAGGAGGGCGACGACCTCGGCCTGGGTGGTGACGTCGAGCGCGGTGGTGGGCTCGTCGGCGAGGAGCAGCTCGGGGTCGCCCATGAGCGCGGCGGCGATCATGACGCGTTGCAGCATGCCGCCGGAGACCTGGCTGGGGTACTTGCGCAGCGCGGAGTCGTCCAGGCCGACGGCGCCGAGGAGTTCGACGGCGCGGGCGGTGGCGTCGGCCCGGTTCATGGTCCGGGTGAGGGTGACGCTCTCGGTGAGGAAGTCGCCGATGCGGCGCATCGGGTTGAGGGCGGACCGGGGGTCCTGGAAGATCATGGCGACGGTGTCGGTGCGCAGGGCCCGCAGTTGTTCGGCCTTCATGGCGAGGACGTCGTGGCCGCGGACGCGGATCCGGCCCTCGACGGCCGCGCCGGGCGGCAGCAGGCCGAGCGCGCCGCGCGAGGTGAGGGACTTCCCGGAGCCGGACTCGCCGACGAGGGCGACGGTCTCCCCGGCGGCGACGTGCAGGTCGACGCCGTCGAGGACGGGCCGGGCGGTGCCGGGCAGCGTGACCCTCAGTCCCTGGACGTCGAGTGCGTGCGGAGGTGTCGTGGGGATCATCGGTCTCTCCTGGCGACGCGGTCGGCCCAGCGCTCGCCGACGACGTTGAAGGCGACGACGGTCAGCACGATGAACACGCAGGGCAGGACCGCGGAGAGCGGGTAGCCGTGCTGGACCGCGGTCTGTCCGTCGAAGACCATGCGGCCCCAGTCGGGCGTGAGGGCGGGGACGCCGAGGCCGAGGAAGGACAGGCCGGCCAGGTCCATGAGCGCGTAGCCGAAGTTGATGGTGGACTGGGCGAGGACGACGGGGGCGATGTTGGGCAGGATGTGGCGCAGGCAGATCTGGAGCGCCGAGTGGCCCTGGACCTGGTAGGCGCTCACGTAGGGCCGGGCGCGTTCGGCGAGGACGAGCGAGCGGGTGAGCCGGCTGACGTACGGCAGATAGGCGAGCGACAGCGCGATGACGGGGGCGAGCAGCCCCTCGCCGTGGATCGAGATGATCAGGATCGCGAGCAGCATGCCGGGGAACGCGAAGACGAGTTCGGTGGTGCGGGAGAGGACGGAGTCGAGCCAGCCGCCGCGCCAGGCGGCGGCCATGCCGATCGCGAGGCCGGCGAGCGTGGAGAAGAGTACGACGCCGAGGGGCCCGAGCAGGGAGGTGCGGGCGCCGAGCAGCAGCCGGGAGAGGGTGTCGCGGCCGGCGGCGTCGACGCCGAGCGGGTGCGCGGCGGAAGGGCCCGCGAGCGCGTTGCCGAGGTCGATCTCGTTGGGGTCGTACGGGACGATCCAGGGCGCCAGCAGGGCGGCGGCGGTGACGATCCCGACGAGGCCGAGGCAGAGCAGGTGGAGCGGGGACCGGGTGGTACGGAGCCGGGCGAGGCCGGGCCGGCGCGTGAGGACGGCGGTCATGCGGAGGAGCTCCTCGTTCCGAGCGCGATCCTGGGGTCGACCAGCGGGAGCAGCAGGTCGACGATCAGGTTCACGGACATGAAGAGAGCGACGATGATCAGGGAGATCGCCTGGACGGTCGGGAAGTCCTTGGTCGAGGTGGACAGTTCGAGGAGCTGGCCGACGCCGCCGATGCTGAACGCGGTCTCCACGAGGATCGTGCAGACGAGCAGGGTGGAGACGATGAGGCCGCCGGTGGTGAGGACGGTGCCGAGCGAGTTGCGGAAGACGTGGCGGCGGATGACCTGGCGCTCGGGGACGCCCCGGCTGCGGGCGACGGTGACGTGCTCGCTGTCGAGGGCTTCGAGCATGGCGGAGCGGGTGACCCGGGCGAGCATGCCGATCAGGTAGAGCGCGAGGGCGATCGCGGGCAGGGTCAGGTGCCAGACCCGGTCGAGGAAGCCGTCGCCGGCGCCACTGCTGGGGAACCAGCCGAGCTTCACGGCGAACACGCCCTGGAGCAGCACGGCGGCGACGAACGACGGCGTGCCCACGGCGAAGGTCGTGCCGACGAGGACGGCGGTGTCGGTGGCGCCGCCGCGGACGGCGGAGAGCCGGCCGAGGAAGAGGCCGACGACCACGACCACGACGAGCGCCATGCCGATGAGGAGCAGGGTGGTGGGCAGCCGGTCGGCGAGGAGGCGGGAGACGTCGGTGCGGTAGGTGAGGGAGCGCCCGAAGTCGCCCTGGACCATGTCTCCGAGCCAGCGCAGGTACCGGACGGCGAAGGGGTCGTCCAGGTGGTGGCGGGCGTTGATCTCGGCCAGCGCCTCGGGCGAGGCCGAGCGGCCCGCGAGCAGGAAGCTCGCCGGGCTGCCCGGGGCCAGGTACAGGGCGCCGAAGACCACGAAGGAGGCGGCGAGGAGGGTCGCGGCCATCTCCGCCACGCGCCGTACGGCGAAGCGGAGGAAGCTCACCGCGCCGCTCCCACGGAGGCGGCCCACGGCTGGTACATGTACGAGATCGTCGTGGGGGCGCCGGTGATCCTCTTGTTGAGGAAGACCGAGGTGGGCCACTCGGCCACGGGTATCCAGAGGAGCCGCTCGGCGGCGATCCTGTTGAGCTCGGCCTCGATCGCCAGCCGCTTGCCGGGCTCGTACGCGGCGGTGGCCCGGTCGACGAGTTCGTCGTACCGCCGGTCGCTGTGGCCGGCGTAGTTGAGGTAGGCGCCGGTCTTGAAGTTGGTGAGGAGGTCGAGGGGGTCGGTGATCGAGTTGTAGATGGTGAGCGGGAACATGTCGACGCCCTCACGCGCCTCGGGGTCGGTGAACAGCGCGGTGAAGGCGTTCGGGGAGACCGTCCTGAGGCGGATGTCGAGGCCGATGCGCGTGCCGGCGGCCTGGACGGCGGTGGCGAGCAGCGAGACGTCCTGGCCGATGGGGCTGGTGACCATGGTCAGGGTCTTGCCGGTGGCACCGGCCTCCTCGACCAGGGCCTTCGCCTTCTCGACGTCCGGTGCGGTGGGCGGCAGTCCGTCGAAGGCCGCCCTGAGGGCGCTCTCGGGTGCGGAGGCCCAGGCGGCGCGGGTGGTGAGGGAGTTGGTGACGGTGCCGGCGCCGCCGAGTCCGGCCTTGACGAAGCCGGAGCGGTCGAGGGCGAGGGAGAGGGCCCGGCGGACCCGGACGTCGCCGAGCGGGCCCTTCATGTTCGTGATGTTGACGTTGACGGTGCTGAGTCCCTCGCCGAAGTACAGGGTGCCGACCCCGGCGCCCTTGAGGCGGGCGTAGCTCTCGGTGGGGATGAGGTAGCCGCCGTCGATCTCGCCGCTGAGCATGGCGTTGGTACGGGCGGAGGGGTCGGTGAGGACACGGAGGACGGCCTTCTTCGCCTTGGCCCCGGTGCCCCAGTAGTCGTCGAAGCGGTCGAGTTCGATGGACTGCCCCTTCTGCCAGGCGCCGAGCTCGAAGGGACCGGTGCAGGCGAGGCCTCCGGTGGTGCCGTAGTCCTTGCCCGCCGCCTCGACGCCCTTCTTCGAGGCGACGACGCCGGCGGCGCCGGCCATGTACTGCGGGAACTGGGAGTCGGGCCGCTTGAGGCTCACGGTGACCTGGAGGGGGCCGGTCGCGCGGACCGACGCGACGTTCTGGAAGACCTGCGCCCAGGCCGCCGCGTTCTTCGGGTCGGTCTGCCGGCCGAGGCTGAAGACGACGTCGTCGGCGGTCATCGTCCGCCCGTCGTGGAAGCGCACCCCGGGCCGCAGGTCGTACACCCAGGTCCGCGGGTCGGGGTTGCTCGCCCTGCGGGCGAGCCCCGGTTCGACGGTGAGCTGCGGCGTCCAGCGCATGAGGCTCTCGCACACGTTGGACAGGACCGTGTTCTGCGGGTAGTCGAAGGCGACCGTGTAGTCGAGGGTGGGCGGCTCGGCGTAGAGGGCCCAGGTGAAGGAGTCGATCTCGCCGCGCGCGGGGGGCGTGGTGGCGGAGAGCCGGGCCTCGACGCCGGCCGCGCCGCCCTTGGGCGGACCGGAGCAGGCCGCGAGGAGGGCGAGGGCGGACAGCGCCGCGGTCACGGCGGCCGTCCGGCCGCGACGTCCGGGGCGTCCGGGGCTGCCGGGGCGTCCGGGGCTGCCGGGGCCGACGGGGCCGACGGGGCCGACGGGGCTGCCGAAGCGTCCGGGGCGTCTGCGGCTCGGGGAGGGAGGTGTCGTCATCGTCGCGCTGTCTTTCCGTGAGGGTGACGGGGCTGACGGGCCGCGGGGCCGGCCCGTCGGCGGCGGACTCGGGCGCGTTACGCGGAGGCGCGGGCGGCCGGCACCTGCTGGGTGATGCAGTGGACCCCGCCACCGCCGTACGCGATCGCGGCGGCGCGCACCGGGACGACCTCGCGTCCGGGGTAGGCGGAGGCGATCACCGCGAGGGCGGCCTCGTCCTGGGGCTGCCCGGCCACGGGGACGACGACGCCGCCGTTGGCCACGTAGTAGTTGAGGTACGAGACCTCGACCTCGCCGCCCGGCATGTCGGCGTAGGCGGTCTGGGGCACGTCGATGATCTCCAGCCGGCGGCCGCGGGCGTCTCGGGTGGCCTCCAGGACCGCGCGGTTGGCGCGCATCCGGGCGTGGTCCGGGTGGTCGGGGTCGTCGGGCAGTGAGACCACGACGGTGCCGGGGGCGGCGAAGGCGCAGACGCCGTCGACGTGCCCGTCGGTCTCCGTGTCGAGGAGGCCGCCGTACGGAAGCCAGATCACCTTCTCCACGCCGAGCCGGGCCTTCAGCTCGGCCTCGATCCGCTCGCGGGTCAGGCCGGGGTTGCGGTTGGGGTGGAGCAGGCACTGCTCCGTGGTGATGAGGGTGCCCTCGCCGTCGACCGTGATCGCCCCGCCCTCCAGGATCATGCCGGAGGCGATGCGCTCGACGCCCAGGTGCTCCAGGAGGAGCGCGCTGACGCGGTCGTCGGAGTCGTACGGCTGGTGCTTGCGGCCCCAGGCGTTGAAGCGGAAGTCCACGCCGGCGCGGTTGCCCTCGCCGTCGAGGACGAACAGCGGGGCGGAGTCGCGGAACCACGAGTCGTCGTGCGGCAGCTCGACGACGGTGACGCCGTCGCCGCACCTCACCCTGGCCTCGTCGCCGTGGCCGGGCGGCGCGACCATGGTCAGGGGCTCGAAGGCGGCGATGGCGCGGGCGACGTTCGCGTACTCCTCCTTGACGTCGTCCAGCACGCTGCTCCACAGGTCCTCGCGGACGGGCCAGGCCATGAGGCACGCCTCGTGCTCGGACCATTCGGCGGGCATACGGAATGCGGTCATCACGGGTCTCTCTTCGTTTCGCCAGAAGTACCCGTCGGCGGCGCCGGCTCAGCCTGGCGCGCACGTGGGGACGGGTACGCGGTGTGAACAGCATCCTCCTCCCGACTGAAAATTCAGTCAAGAGTGAAGGCGGGGTTTCAGGACAAGGTTTCAGGACAGCGGGTTGCGGCAGGGAGAGAGCTAGGGGTGGCTCAGGTGCGCGGGGGCGGGGGGCTCCGGAGGGCGCGGATCCGGCGCGGGAGTCGGCTCAGGGACCGGCGTGGGGTCGGCTAGGGACCCGGCGCGGGAGTCGACTCAGGGACCGGCGTGGGAGTCGGCCCAGGGATCGGCTCAGGAAGCCTGAGAGCCCGCCGCCGGGCCCCGGTGTCGGCACCGGCACCAACACCGGCCCCGCAGCGGAAGCCGCAGCGGTCGGCGGGGACCCTCGGCGGATGGCGCCGACCCCATGACGGGGCCGGCGCGGAGCGAGCGCGTCAGCGGCGGCCGAGGCGCTCGATCTCGGCGTCGATGCCCTCGCTCATCAGCGCCCGGGCGTGGGAGATCTGGAGCGTGCCGCTGAGCCAGCGCATGCTCAGCCCCTCCAGCAGGGCGGTGAGCCGCTCGGCCGCGCCCGCGAGGGCGACCGCCGGGGCCATCGGCTGGACCCGGCCGAGCAGCGCCGCGACCTCCTGGACCCAGACCAGCGTGGCCCGCGTCAGGTCCTCGCGCAGCACGTCGTCGAAGACGGCGCTGGCCCGCAGTTCGCCCCAGGCGCTGCTGTTCTCCCGGACCTCGGTGGTGTCCTGGAGTTCGAGCAGCAGGGTGTGCTCCAGCTCCTCGCGCGCGCTCAGCGGCGCGGCGTCCGGGTCGCGCTCGGTCGTGTACCGCTCGGCGCGGTCGTTGATGAACTCCAGCGTCTTCAGCAGGATCCCGTTGCGGTCCTTGAAGTGGTAGTAGATCAGCGCGGTGGACACGCCCGCCTCGGCGGCGAGCTCCTCCACGCGCAGGCCACGGACCCCGCGCCGGGCGATCACCCGGGCGGCTGCTTCGAGGATCTGAGTACTGCGAGACGCCATGGCCCGAACCTTACCGGGCCCCGCCCGCCGCCGGACGACCGGCCGGATCACCAGCCGACGCCCGGCGGCCGGGCCGTCCGGATCATCGGCCCGAGAGTCGTCGGACGGCTGACGCGCCGGCCGTCGGACGCTCGGAGGGAGGACCGTCGGACGCCCGGCGCGACGGCCGTCAGGCCGCCGGGGGCACGGCCGGCTGCGACTGGGTGGCGCAGTGGATGCCGCCCCCGCCGCTCGCGATGTTGTCGATGTTCAGCCGGACGATGTTCCGGCCCGGGTAGGCCGCCGCGAGGACCGAACAGGCCGCGGCGTCGGCGTCGGCGTCGCCGAAGTGCGGGACGAGCACGGCGTCGTTCACCGTGTAGTAGTTGGTGTAGCTGGAGAGGAAGCCGTCGCCGCCCCGCCGGATCTTGTGCCGGTCGGGGCCGGTGAGCTCGGTGACGGCCAGAGGGCGCCCCTGCGCGTCGGTGGCGCTCGCCAGGATCCGCTTCGTCTCCTCGTGGACCGCGACCCACCGGGGGTCGGTGCGGGGGCCGGGCCGGTCCAGGATGACGTGCCCGGGCGCGGCGAAGCGGGCCAGGCAGTCGATGTGGCAGTCGGTGATGTCCTGGCCCGCGAGCCCGGGGACCCAGATCACCTTCGTGACGCCGAGCGCAGCCTTCATCTCCCGCTCGACCTGATCCTGCGTCATGCCCGGGTTCCGGTTGGCGTTGACGAGGGAGCTGACCGTGGCGAGGAGGGTGCCCTGGCCGTCGGTCTCCAGCGAGCCGCCCTCACCGACGAACCCGGCGCGTACGCGCGGGACGCCGTACTGCGCGAGCAGCGCCTCCGCCGCGAGGGCGTCGTTGGCGTAGGGCTGCGCGTAGGAGGTGCCGGCCTTGCCCCAGCCGTTGAAGTGGGTGTCCACTCCGGCGACCGCTCCGGGGGCGACGACGAAGGTGGGGCCGAAGTCCCGTATCCAGAGGTCGTC
Organism: Streptomyces sp. NPDC014861; assembly: GCF_043081625.1. Classification (NCBI taxonomy): domain Bacteria; kingdom Bacillati; phylum Actinomycetota; class Actinomycetes; order Kitasatosporales; family Streptomycetaceae; genus Streptomyces; species Streptomyces sp. NPDC014861. Next base: position 36,273 of record NZ_JBIBWV010000013.1, on the reverse strand, counting down.
GTTGGGGATCTCCAGGATGTCGATGCCGTAGTACGCCCCCGCACCGCACCGGTGGCGGGCGTCGGCCGCCTGCGAGGAGCGGGCCAGCACGGTGACCGGCTCGTACCGGGAGATCGTGTCGGCGACCTTCGCGATGTCGGAGCGGACGCCGTCGAGCGTGTCGGACCAGATCGACGACAGCGCCGGCCAGGCCATGAAGGTACGCACGTGGCGGTCTGTCTCGGCGGGCATCCGCAGCGGCTCGGCCGCGGAGCCGGTGGCGGCGCGGGCGGCGGCGGAGGGGAGCGCCGACCCGAGGGCCGCGAGCGGCAGGGCCGCCGCCCCGACCTGGAGCAGGCGGCGCCGGGAGGTGGTGGGAGTGTCCATGAGGGTCCTGCCTGAGGGAGGTGGGAGGAGGGGCGGGCAGGGGCGGGAGGGGCGGATGAGGAGCCCGAGCCCTGACCCTGGCGCCACCCATCGTTCAACAGACTGAAAATTCAGTCAATAATCTCGTCCGGACTGTCCGCGCGGGAACCGTCGAGGCGACCGTCGAGGTCTAGTCCTGCCGGTAGGGCTCGAGGACGGCGGTGACCGGACCCCCGTCCGGCAGGGCCTCCAGCAGCCGTACGACGACGAGCTCCCGGGCGTCCGCGCCCCGGATGCAGAAGGGGCGCTCGTCGGCCAGGTCCGCGAAGGCGACCCGGGTGACGGGCTCCGTGTCGATGCCTCGCACGCAGTCGGCGGGGCTCAGATCGTCCCCCTCGGCCACGAAGGCGTCGCTGTCCTCGGGCAGGACGAACTCCGACCGGTCCCGCGCCAGGTACCAGCCGGCCGTGTCCGCCGGGACGACCTTCCGGGCCCTCAGATCGAACTCGTAGCTGTCGTCCGGGGCGGTGAGCGTGACCTCCTGCCCGACCGGGGTGTACCTCATCGGTCCGGACCCCGGCACCGGACCGATGAGGTACACCCCGCCGGCGACCGCGCCGGCGGCGACGCACGCGGCCAGGACCCACACGAGCCGGCGCCGCCCGCTCCGCCGCGCCCGCCGCGCGGAGGGCGCGGCGGAGCGCCCCGTACGACCACGCGCCGAAGGCTCCCCCGACGCGTCCGCGCTCCTCGGCGCACCCGCGCCCGGAATCGCACCCGGAACCACATCCACAACACCCACGCCCGGAACCACCGCCGCACCCGGAACCGCCCCCGCCGCGAGCGTCGGCTGCGCGTGGACCGGAGGGCGGTCCTGGTACGCCGGCCCCGGCGCGGACCGGGCGGGCTCCGGGTACGCCGACCGCCCCGGCGCGGACCGGGCGGGCTCCGGGGGCACCGCCCGCCCCGCGACCTCGCTGCTGATCCACCACGGCAGCCAGCCCTCCCCGAACTCGGGGCGGGATCCGACGAGGGGGTGGGCGCGGACGGCCGCGATCAGCTCCGCCGGCGCCGGCCGGCCCTCGGGCCGCTTGGCGAGGCACCAGGCCGCCAGGTCACGCAGGTCCTCCGGTACGCGGGAGAGGTCGGGCTCCTCGTGGACCACCCGGTACAGGGCCGCCGACTCCGGGCCCGCCCCGAACGGCGGCTCGCCGCTCACCACGTACACGACGAGCGCGCCGAGCGCGAAGACGTCGGTGGCCGGGGACACCGGGGCGCCCAGCGCCTGCTCGGGCGCCATGAACGCGGCGGTGCCGATCCGCAGCCCCGTGCCGGTCAGCGCGACCGCGTCGGCGGCCCGCGCGATGCCGAAGTCGATGACCCGGGGGCCGTCCTCCGCGAGCAGGACGTTGGCGGGCTTGAGGTCGCGGTGGACGACGCCGGCCCGGTGGATCGCCTCCAGCGCCTCGGCGATCCCGGCCAGGAGCGGCAGGACGGTCCGCACCGGGAGCGGGCCGTGCCGCCGGACCACCTCGTGCAGCGAGGGCCCGGGGACGTACGCGGTGGCGAGCCACGGGGTCGGGGCGTCCACCCCCGAGGCGACCACCTGCGCCGTGAAGAGTCCGTGGATGCGCTCGGCGCTGGCCACCTCCTGGGCGAACCGCAGGCGGAACCCGGGGTCCCCCGCGTACTCCTCCCGCACCGCCTTGAGGGCGATCGGCCGGCCGCCGGGCGTGTGCGCGAGGTACACCACGCCCATGCCGCCCGAGCCCAGCCGTGCCTGGAGGCGGTAGCCGCCGATCTCGCGCGGGTCGTCGGCCGTCAGCGCCGCGTGAGCGGGCCGTGCACCAGGAAGCTGAGCGGACATGGGTGGCTCTTTCGACGAGGCGGAACGGGTGGAACGAGTCGGATCGCGGGACGGAGCGGAACGGGGCCGGGGGCGAGGGACGCAATGGGCGCATCGTGCATCTAACTAAAGATTCAGTCAACATGCGACACTGAGGGCTCAGACTCATCGGGAGGGGATCACACGTGGCGACGGACCGCAGAAACGCCATCCTGGAGGGCGCGGCCCGGGTCATAGCCCGGCGCGGAGTGCGCGGGCTGCGCATGGAGGAGCTCGCCGCGGAGGCGGGGGTGTCCACCGCGCTGATCTACTACCACTTCAAGGACCGGGCCGGCGTCCTGCGGCACACCCTGGAGTTCATCAGCGACCGCGCCGACCGCTACACCTCCGGCGGGGACGCCCCCGACCTGCCGCGGGACCCCCGGCAGGAGCTGGTGCAGTCGCTGCTCCTGGAGTTCCAGGACCTCCCCGAGGTCCGGGAGAACAGCACGGCCTGGGGGGAGCTGCGGGCCAGCGCGGTCTTCGAGCCCGAGTTGCGCGGCGACCTGGCGAGAGCGACCCTGACCTGGATCCATGATGTCGCGGACCTGCTGGGCGGCATCCGGCCGACGGCCCCCGCGCCCGCCCTCACGGCCTCCGCGGAACGCCTCACCGGCCTCCTGGAAGGGCTCAGCACGCGGTGGCTCAGCGGCGCGCTCCCCCTCCCCCACGCCCGCGAGCTGGTGAAGGAGGCGGTCACCCTCGAACTCGAACGCCTGAGCCGCTGACGGCGGGCGCCACGGACGACCTCCGGTCACCGCGCGCCGCACGACCCAGGGGTTTGACTGAATTTTCAGTCAGTGTCAGAGTGGCGACACGGCAGCCTCGTCCGGCCCGGCCATGCCGGGGATCCGGGGGCCTGTCCGTGCACCCTGTTGACCTGGTCCCGCCCCCCACTCGATCGGAGACCCAGATGTCCGACTTCCGTCCCTCCCGCCGCTCCGCCCTGCGGGTGCTCGCCGGGATCGGCGCTCTCGCCCTCGGCTCCGCGGCGTGCGGCCCCTCCGACCCCGGCCGGTCGGGGGCGACCGCCACCGGCTCCGCCCCCGGGGCGGGCCCCGGGACCGACGCGGACCGCCGCCTGGGCGCCGAGTGGGAGAGCCACGCCCGCACCTTCATGTCGTGGCCGGCCCTGGACTCCGTCTGGGGCGAGGACCTGCCCTACGTACGGGAGGACATCGCCCGCGTGGCCCGGGCCATCGCCGCGTACGAGTACGTCGTGATGATGGCGCGGCCGAACCAGGTGTCCGCCGCCCAGAAGGCGTGCGGCAGGGACGTCGAGGTCATCCCGCTCGCCGTCGACGACCTGTGGGCGCGCGACACCGTCCCGGTCTTCGTCGAGGAGGGCGGCGAGGTCGTCGGCGTCGACTTCCACTTCAACGGCTGGGGCGAGAAGCAGGTCCACGACAACGACGCCCAGGTCGGCCGGAAGCTGCTCGCCAAGTACGGCATCCCCCGCGAGGAGGCGCCGCTCGTCTCCGAGGGCGGCTCGTTCGAGACGGACGGCGAGGGCACCCTCCTCGTCACCGAGAGCTCCATCGTCAACGAGAACCGGAACCCGGGCATGAGCCGCGCCGAGATCGAGGCCGACCTCAAGGAGCTCCTGGGGATGGAGAAGGTGATCTGGCTGAAGGGCGTGCGCGGCGAGGACATCACCGACGCGCACGTCGACAGTCTCGTCCGGTTCACCGCCCCCGGCGTGATCCTCCTCGACCGCGCCTTCCCCGGCACGCCCGCCGACTCCTGGTCGCGGTCGTCGGACCAGGCCGCGTCCGTGCTGAGCCGGGCGACCGACGCGAAGGGCCGCCGCTTCGAGGTCATCGACCTCCCGCAGCCCGATCCCGACCGGATCTCGGGCTACAGCGACGACTTCCTCTCCACCTACGCGAACTTCTACATCGGCAACGACGCCGTGTACATGCCCAAGTTCGGCGACCGGAAGGCCGACGACCGGGCCCGGGGCATCCTCCAGGAGCACTTCCCCAAGAGGGACGTGGTGCAGGTGAACATCGACACCATCGCCACCGGCGGCGGCGGGATCCACTGCGCGACCCACGACCAGCCCGGCGAGCCGGTCGACTGACCACGAGGGGAAGAAGAGCGAGACCGGAAACGACCAGGGAGAGCCAGCGTGTCCACCACCCGTCGCCGCGGACCGAACCGGGGCGGCCCGCTGCCCGCCGTCCTCGCCTGCCTCCTGGTCGTGGCCGCCCTCGCCCTGGGCGTCTGGGTCCAGTTCGGCGAACGCCAGAACCAGGACACGGAGTACGCCGTGGGCGGCACCGCCCCGGACCGGGTCGACGTCCTGGCCTCGGTCCAGCGCGTCGACGCCGCCGGCCGCGAGCTGACGCTCCGCGTCCTGGTCACCCCCAGAGGCGGCCTGGCCGAGGCCGGCGGCGTCTCGCCGACCGAGGACCTGACGCTCCAGACCTCCACCTCCACCCGGGGCGACCTGTCCTTCCCCGCGCACAGCCGCATCGCGACCAAGGACCTGCCCGTCACGCTGACGGGCGGCTCGATCACCGACTACCCCTTCGACGCCTACGACGCGGCGATCGAGTTCACCGCCGTCCAGGGCGGCGAGCCGGTCCCCGTCCGGATGACGCTCACCAACGCGGACGCGCTCTTCTCGGCGACGGTGGACGCCTCCGAGGAGAACGGGACCGCGCTCTTCGACGTCTCCCTCGGCCGCTCCGACAGCGTCCTCGTCTTCGCCGTCTTCATGATGGTGGCCATGTGGGCCCTGGCCGTCTCCGTCTTCCTCGGCGCCTGGTTCCTCGTCACCGGGCGCAAGGGACTGACGTGGCCTGCGCTCGGCTGGATGGCCGCCACGCTCTTCGCCCTCGCCGCCTTCCGCAACACCGCCCCCGGCACACCGCCGATCGGCAGCCTCCTGGACTACCTCGCCTTCCTCTGGGCCGAGACGGTGATCGCCTGCTGCATCGTCGCCGTGGCCGTCACGGGCTTCCGCGCCGAACGCGGGACCGCGGAGACCTCCTGATCCCCGCGCACGCGGCCCCGCCGGTCCGGGAACCGGCGGGGCCGCGGCGGAGTCTCGGATCACGGGGGCGGAGCCGGGGGGTTCCGCGCGGCGACCGGGGGGAGTTCTCATGGATCTGTTCGACTTCGAGGCGGGCGGGCGCGGCGGCGACGTGCCGGACCCGGGTGGCCACGGCTGCGGCTGGGGCACCGTGCTCTTCCTCGGCTTCTGCGTGCTGCTCGTGGTGGTGGCCCAGTGGGCCTTCGGCGCCGTGGGGGACCTGCTCGGCTGGCTGCTCGGCCTCCTGAACTGACGCGCCGCCTGTACGGCCGGGCGCCCGGCGGGCTCGGCGCGTGACGCCGAAGGCCCTTGGGGAGTGAGTCTGCGCCGAACAGGGCGTACGTCACAGGAACTGCGTCTACCGTCACTCCGGGAACGCGCCGGCGGTACGGCCGGCGGCGCACGAGCGCACGGACGGGAGAGGGGCAGGCATGAGCGGAGTGGCACGGCGGACCGTGGTGACGGCGGGCGGGGCGGGGCTCGCGGCGGCGGCACTGGCCGCCTGCGGAGGCTCGGACACGGAGGGCGGCACCGGCTCGGACGGCTCGCCCCAGGGCCCGCTCGCCAGGACCGGGGACATCCCGGTCGGCGGCGGCAAGGTCCTCGCGGACAGAGGCGTCGTCATCACGCAGCCGAAGGCCGGCGAGTACAAGGCTTTCTCGTCGAAGTGCACCCACTCCGGCTGCGCGGTGAGCGAGGTGAAGGACGGCGTGATCATCTGCCCGTGCCACCAGAGCAGGTTCGACGTGAACGACGGCAGCGTGAAGTCCGGGCCCGCGCCTTCGCCCCTCCCTCCGGAGCCGATCGAGGTGAAGGGCGACTCCATCTCCTTCGGCTGAGGGGACCGGCGGCTGTCACCCCTCCCGGACCGCGGAGCGCCGGGGCGCCTTCCAGGCGGTGAGGAGGTCGTCGGTCGTGGCGAGGGTGGCGACGAGGGCGAGGGTGTTGCGGATCATCGCGGGGGTGTAGTCGGCCGGGACCCCCGCGATCGCGTCCCGGGGGACGACGACGGTGTAGCCGAGGTTGACGGCGTCGAAGACGGCGTTGGGCACGGCCACATTCGCGGAGACACCGGTGACGACGAGGGTCCGGCAGCCGAGGTTGCGCAGCAGCGCGTCCACGTCCGTCCCCGCCAGCGGGGACAGGCCGTGGAGGCGGCGCACCACCAGGTCCTCGTCCGCCACCTGGATCGGCGCCGCGATCCGCACCGCCGTGGACCCACTGTGCTGTTGCACAGGGAGCCGCGCGGCGGCGTGGAAGAGCCGTGCGTTGGCGTTGGAGCCGCGCCCGTCGGGGCGCCGCTCGGCGACGGCGTGGACGACCTGGACGCCGGCGCCGTGCGCCGCGTCGACCAGCCGGGCGACGTTGGCCAGGGCACCCGACCTCCGGGCGACGGCGGCGAGTTCGGGAAGGGCACTCCTCTCGCCGACCACCCCTTCCTGGCACTCGATGGTGAGCAGCACCGTCGTGTCCGGGCGCAGTCGCTCGTCGAGCTCCTCCCGGCGGTTCCCGGCTCCCCCTCGGCCCGTCGTTCCGCTTCCGCTCATCGCTCCCCCTCGGACGTACCCCTTGCACCGGCGTGGACGTGCGCCCATGCTTTCTGACGTCTCATCAGAAATCCAGTCCCCTCGGGAACTCGGTCCCGTCCACGCACCGGACCGGCCTCGTCGGACAACCAGAAGGGTGCGGACGATGACCGTCGCACAGCGCCGCGGACGCCGGATCATGATGACCCCGGAGGAGCTCGACGCCTTCCTCGCGGAACAGCGCACCTGCCGGGTCGCGAGCGTGTCGGCCGACGGGCGGCCCCATGTGAGCGCGCTCTGGTTCGCGTGGGACGGCACCTCGCTCTGGCTGTACTCGCTGACGCGCAGCCGCCGCTGGTCCGAGCTGCGGGCCGATCCCCGGATCTCCGTCCTGGTGGACGACGGCGAGGACTACGGAGAACTGCGCGGGGCCGAGCTGTCGGGGACGGCTGTCTTCGTCGGCGAAGCGCCGCGCACGGGCGAGCCCTGCCCCGAACTCGACCCGGTGGAGCGCCTCTTCGCCGCGAAGAACTTCGGCCTGGACGCCATGCCGCACGACGGCCGGCACGCCTGGCTCCGGCTGACCCCGGACGCGGTCGCCTCCTGGGACTTCCGCAAGCTCGGCGGGGTGTAGGGCCCCCGGCCCTGATCCGGCGGACGGGCCCCGGCCGCGCCCGCCGCTCAGCCGGTGCGCGGCCGCCGCTACGCAGGTGCGCGTCGGGCGTGCGGCCGGTGCTAGGCCGGCGTGCGGCCGGCCCACAGCAGATCTTCAGCCGGCGTGCGGCCGACCCGCCTCCCGCAGCGCCTCGACGACCGCGCGCAGCGAGGGCCTGCGGCCGGCGTCGGTGCGCCAGGTGGCGTAGATGTGCCGCCTCATCTGCTGGCGTACGGGCACGCAGACCACGCCCTCCGGGTGCGGCCGGCCGAGCCGGGGGGTGACGCAGACGCCGAGTCCTGCGGCGACGAGGGCGAGCTGGGTGTGGTGCTCACCGGCGAAGTGGGCGATGCGCGGCTCGATGCCCTGGGAGCGGAGGGTGAACATCAGCCAGTCGTGGCAGAACTCGCCCTCCGGCCAGGACACCCACTCCTCGTCGGCGAAGTCCTCCAGGTCGACCGCCTCCCGTCCGGCGAGCCGGTGGCCGGCGGGCAGGGCGACGTCCGCGGCGTCGTCGAGCAGGTGGGCCCGCTCCAGCTCGCCGGGAACCGGCGCCCGCCGGTTGCTCCAGTCCAGGACGATCGCGAGGTCGGCGTCGCCGCGCAGCACCGCCCGTACCCCGTGCTCGGGCTCGAACTCGGCGGTGCGGACCCGCAGATCGGGGTGGCGGGCGCGGAGCGAGGCCAGGGCGGCGGGGAAGAGGCCGCGCGCGGCGGTCGGGAAGCCGACCAGCCGGACCTCGCCGACGACCTGGCCGCGCTGGGCCTCGATGTCGGCCTGGGCGAGCTGGACGTGGGAGAGGATGCGGGCCGCGTGCTCGGCGAGCAGCAGCCCGGCGTCGGTGAGCCGCACCCCGCGCCCGTTCTTGGCGAGGAGCCGCTGGCCCACCTCGCGCTCCAGCTTGGACAGCTGCTGGGAGACGGCGGAGGTGGTCACGTGCAGGCCGTCGGCGGCTCCGCTGACGGAGCCGTGCCGGGCGACGGCGTCGAGGGTGCGCAGGCGCTCCAGGTTCAACATGTAAGCAATGCTAAGGGAAAGGGTCGACATAATCTCGCTTGTTCTACGACGTTGTTCGCCGTCACCCTGAGTGCATGAGCCCCGCAGCCTCCCCCGCCTCCCCGCCCGGACCCGCCTCCCCGCCCGGACCGTCCTTCCCCTCCGGACCGGCCTCCTCCCCCGGACCGATCTCCTCCCCCGCCCGCGGCCCCTTGCGCGCGAGTCTCCTCGACTGGCGGGCCCGCTTCGGCGTGCTGGCCCTGATCTGGGGGTTCAGCTTCCTGTTCATCAAGGTCGGCACGGAGGGATTCGCGCCCTTCCAGGTGACCTTCGGCCGACTGCTCTTCGGCACGGCGGTGCTGGCGGTGGCCCTCGTGGTGAAGCGGGACCGGCTGCCGCGCGGGGCGCGGACGTGGGGGCACCTGACGGTGGCGGCGTTCCTGCTCAACGCCCTGCCGTTCTCGCTCTTCGCCTACGCGGAGCTGACGATCCCGTCGACTCTGGCGGGGATCTGCAACGCGACGACCCCGCTCTGGGGCATGGTCCTGTCCCTCGTGGCGCTCTCCGAGGACCGGCCCACCCGGGTGCGCGCGGCGGGTCTCGGGATCGGCTTCATCGGCGTCCTGACGGTCCTCGGCGCCTGGCAGGGCTTCTCCGGACTCGACGTGACGGGCACGGCGCTGGCCCTGCTCGCCTCGGCCAGTTACGCGGTCGGGTGGATCTACGTCCGCCGCACCCTGAGCGGCAGCGGCGCCTCGAACCTCTCCCTGGCGACCGGCCAGGTCGGCGTGGCCGCGCTGCAACTCGCCGTCGTCACCCCGCTCTTCACGACCGTCCCGGACTCCGTCGAGCTCCTGCCGCTGCTCGCGGTGATCGCCCTCGGCGCCCTCGGCACGGGGTACGCGATGCTGCTCCAGTACGGCGTCGTCGCCGAGGTAGGCCCGACGACGGCCTCGATGGTCACGTACTTCGTCCCGGTCATCGCGACGGCGGCGGGCGTGGCCTTCCTGGGCGAGCGGCTCGCCTGGAACACCCCGGTCGGCGCCCTGGTGATCCTCCTCGGCGCGGCCCTCACCCAGACGCGTACGTCGTCCAGGACCTCGCCCCCGTCCCGTACGACTCCCGCTCCCGCCGCCGCGGCGGCGCCCCTGAAGGCCCCGGCGCGCACCTGACCCGGAGGTCCGGTCCGGCCCGCCCGGGCCCCGTCCCGTCAGCCGTAGCTGCGGGCGGGGGCCGGGCCCGCGGCCGTCGCGACCGCGTCGGCCAGCGGGTCGATGTCCTCGCGGGAGAGGGACGAGACGGTGACGCGGACGGCGGGCCCGGTGGCGATGCGGAAGCGGGCGCCGGGGGCGACCGCCCAGCCGGCGGCGAGCAGCCGCGCGACGGCCCCGGTCTCGTCGGCGACCGGCACCCAGACGTTCATGCCGCTGCGTCCGTGCGCCTCCACGCCCCGGCGCGCCAGCGCCCGGACCAGGGCGTCCCGCCGCTCCCCGTAGGCGTCGGCGACCGCTTCCGGGTCGATCGCGTCCGTGCTCCACAGGTGGGCGACCGCCTGTTGGAGGAGGCGGCTGACCCAGCCGGGGCCGAGGCGCTGCCGGCCGAGGACGCGGTCGACGGTCTCGGGGTCGCCGGTGAAGGCGGCGACGCGCAGGTCCGGCCCGTACGCCTTGGCGACCGAGCGGACGAGCGCCCAGCTGTCGGTGACTCCGGCGAGCGGCCGCAGCCGCCGGGTGACGATGCCGTGGCCGTGGTCGTCCTCGACGAGCAGCACGCCGGGGTGGGCGGCGAGGACCCGGCGCAGCTCGGTGGCGCGCGCGGCGCCGACGCAGGCTCCGGTGGGGTTCTGCGCGCGGTCGGTGACGATCACCGCGCGGGCGCCCTCCGTGGTGATCGCCCGCTCGACCGCGTCCGCGAGCGGCCCCTCGTCGTCCACGGCGACGGGTACGGGCCGGAGGCCGAGGGCGGGCACGAGGTCGAGGAGGCTGCCCCAGCCGGGGTCCTCGACGGCGACGGCGTCGCCGGGCCTGAGACGGACGGCGAGGATCCGCTCGATGGCGTCGAGGGAGCCCGAGGCCACGCCGACCGGCCCGCCGGGGACTCCGTCGGCGTCGAAGGCGGCGCGCGCGAGCCGGGCGAACTCCGGGTCGACGGGGGCCTCGCCGTAGAGGCCGGGCCGCACGGCGTACCGCCGGGCCGCCTCGGCGAAGGCCGCGTCGAGCGCCGGCAGCAGGGCGGGGTCGGGGTTGCCGCCGCTGAGGTCCCGGACGCCGGGCGGCGCCTCGACGCGCAGCGAGCCGCGCGCGGTGGTGGCGGGGCGCGGACGCACCCGGCTGCCGCGCCGCCCGCCGGTCTCGATGACCCCGCGCTCCCGCAGGGTCCGGTACGCGGCGGCGACGGTGTTCGGGTTCACGCCCAGCTCGACGGCCAACTCCCGCATGGGCGGGAGGGCTTGGCCGGGCTCCAGGGCACCCGCCGCCACACCCCGCTCCACACTGGCGGCGATCTCCGATGCACGACGGCCCTCGATCCGATACTCTCCTAGCACAAACCACATTATGCACTAGTGCAATAGAGAGGGCAAGGGGACCCGCCATGAACACCACGACCACCGCCGCCGGACACCCCGCGGACCGCGCCCCCGTCGAACACCCCGCGGACCGCGCCCCCGCCGGCCGGACCGCGGACCACACCCCCGGCGAGGGCTCTCCGGAGTACACCCCCACCGACCGGACCGTGCCCACCCGCGCCCGGCAGCGCGCCTCGTACGACCGGGCGCTCGTGCACGCGATCCTCGACGAGGGCTACGTCGGCCACCTGGGCTTCATACGGGACGGCGCCCCGGTCGTGCTGCCCACCCTCTACGGCCGGATCGGCGAGCGGCTGTACGTCCACGGCTCCACCGGCTCCCGCCCGCTCCGCATGGCCGCCCGCCCGAAGCCCGCCGGAGCCGCCGGGACCACGGGGGCCGGCGGGGCTGGCGGGGCCGGCGGGGCCGGCGGGGCCACCGACGACGCCGAGGCGCCCGGCCTGCCCGTCTGCCTCACCGTCACCCACGTCGACGGCCTGGTCCTCGCCCGCTCCGCCTTCCACCACTCGCTCAACTACCGCTCGGTCGTCGTCCACGGCACCGCGCACCAGGTCACCGACCCCGAGGAGCTGCGCGCCGCCCTCGACGCGCTCGTCGACCAAGTGGTGCCCGGCCGCGCCGCCGACTCGCGGCCCGCGAACACCAAGGAGCTGGCCGCGACCGCCGTCGTCCGGCTCGACCTGGAGGAGGTCTCCGCCAAGGTGCGCGCCGCCGGCCCGAACGACGACGAGGAGGACCTGGGGCTGCCGCACTGGGCGGGCGTGGTCCCGGTCGCCCCGGCCACCGGATCCCCGGTCCCGTCCGCGGACCTGGACCCTTCGATCGCCCTGCCCGCCTACCTGACCGCGCTCTGAGGGGCTGGCGCGTCCGTCCGTCCCCGGGTCACACCGTCGCCGGCTCCGCGCCGCACGGCCGCCGCCGCCCGCGCCTCCGCGAGGGCGAGCCCGGTGACGGCGGCGAGCAGCAGGACGGTCCCCAGCACGGTCGTGGCGGTCAGTTCCTCACCGAGGAGGGTGACGGCGAGCAGGGCCGCGCTGACCGGCTCCAGGAGCATGATCACGGAGACGGTGGCGGCCCGCACGACCGCGGCCCCGGCGAAGTAGAGGGCGTAGGCGAGGGCGGTCGGGATCGCCGCCACGTACAGCAGCAGGAGCAGCAGCCGGACGAGGTCGTCGGTCCGCGGCAGCAGTCCCTCGGCGAGAGCCAGGGGCAGCACGACGGCGGCCGAGACCGCGAAGCTCCACGCGGTGCCCGCGAGCGACCCGGCCGCGCCGCCTCCGGTACGGCCCAGCCATCGGGTGAGCAGGGTGAGGGCGGCGAACCCGGCGGCGGAGAGCACCGCGTACCCGACGCCGGCGAGCCTGACCTCGGCTCCCCCGCCGCCCAGCACGAGGACGGTGAGGCCGGCGAGCGCGCCGGTGACGGCCGCGAGGCCGCCGAGGCCGAGGCGCTCGCCCATCGTGACGCGGGCGCCGATCGCGATGAGGACGGGTCCCGCGCCGAGGGTGACGACGGTGCCGACGGCGAGCCCGGTGGACTCGACGGCGGCGAAGTAGGCGGTCTGGAAGACGGCGAGCCCGACCCCGGTCCCGCCGATCCGGATCAGCCGGGTCCGGCGCGTCTCGGTGACGGGCGCGCCCCCGCCGGCCGCGCGGCCCCGTCCTTCCCGCGGACTCCGCAGCGCCTTCAGCGCGGGGACGGCGAGCAGCAGGAGCAGTCCGCCCGCGCAGCGCCAGAAGGAGAGGGCGAGGGGCCCCATGTCGCTGTTGCGGAAGACGAGCGAGCCGGCGGCGCCGGCGGTGCCCCAGGCGATGCCGGCGACGACGAGGTAGGCCAGGCTCCGCCCGACGGGCAGGACGGGGTGCGCGGCGGAAGGGGAATGCGGATTCGACACGTGGTTTCTCCGTGAAGACGGTCGTCCGTGCGGACGGACCGGGTGAAGGGTGGTCGCCTGCTCCGCGCGCGGGCGGCGACGGACCGCTCGGGGGCGAGAGGTCGCCCGTCCGAGCCCGGTCGGTCGTCTTCGGGAGGAAGGTGCCGCGCGCGCTAGGCGACGGGCGGCGGAAGAACGGTCTGGTGCATGGCCGTCACCCTAGGGGGTGGTCCTTCCGCCCGACAACTCCTGCTCGTGTCCGGCCGCGGAAGTCTGTCCCCCGCCGCCACCGGAGCCCGCGACGGGCCCCTCCGACGCCGGCTTCGGCGCGGCGGACTGGGCGATGAAGGCGCCGACGAGGACGAGCGCGCCGCCGATGAGCTGGGGTGCCTCCAGGTGCTCGCCGAGGAGCACCCAGGCGAGGACGGTCGCGACGACCGCCTCCAGGCAGGCGACGACGCCGGCGACCTGCGGCGAGAGCCGGCGCACCGAGACGACGCCGGTGACGTAGGCGAGGACGGTGGCGATCAGGATGATCCAGCCGAGCAGCAGCCAGGCCGGGACGGAGGTCCCGTCGAGGTCGGCCCGCCCGGCCAGGATCCCGGTGTCCATGCCCCACGGTCGGGCGACGACGGTGAGGACCAACGCGCCGATGAGCAGTCCGTACGCGATGACGCCGAGCGGATCGGCCGGTTCGGCCTCGTCGGAGCCCTGGTCGGAGAGGACGAAGTAGCCGACCTGGCAGCAGGCGGCGGCGAGTGCGAGGAGCAGTCCGAGCAGGTCGAAGCTCAGGCCCGACCAGATCTGGACGACGCAGGCGAGACCGCCGACGGCGAGCACCACGCCCAGGGCGGCGGCGCGGGTGACCGGCCGGCGCTGGACGAAGCGCACCCAGCCGAGGACCAGCGCCGGGGCCAGGTACTCGATGAGGAGGGCGACGCCGACCGGGATCCGGGAGATCGAGGCGAAGTAGAAGGCCTGCACGCCGGCGACGGCGAGGAGGCCGAAGCCGAGGAGCAGGCCGGGCTTGCGGCGGAGCAGGTCCCGGTGGCGCCAGGCCACGGGCAGCATGACGAGGGCGGCGCCGGCGACCCGGAGCCAGACGACATGGAGCGGATCGAGGCCCGCCTCGATCAGCGGCTTGGCCGCCACTCCCGAACCACCGAATGCGAAGGCCGAGGCCAGGGCGAGTCCCAGGCCGGCGCTTCTCCCCTGAGACGCGTGCATCGGGCCATCATGACAGGACCCGGTCAGGCGTGTAACCCCCGTCGCACCTGTTGAGACGCCGGCCCCCGTAATCCCCTCCCCGGGGCGGAATTCAGTGCTCCGCGCCCCCCGGCGCCCCGGTGCCGGCCTGCCCCGCCGGGTCCCCGTCGAGGAGGCCCGCGCCGTGCGGCGCGAGGACGGAGGCGAGCGCGACGGCCCGGGCGCCCAGCACCGGCGGGTCGATCCCGGCGTGCCGCAGCACCTCGCCGGCCCGGCTGCCGGGGTCGGCGGCAAGTCCCGCCAGCAGATCGAGGCCGCGCGGCTGCTCCTCGCCCCGGGCGGCGGCGCGGCGCAGCGCCTCCTCCAGGGCGGCCGCGGCCGCCGGGGACCAGCGGGAGGTGCGGCGCCGCGTCCCCTCGCCGGCCCGGACGGCGGGCAGCGGGAGCGCGGCTCCCCCGCCCTCGCCGGACCTCTGCCAGCGGAGCCCGTACCCGATCGAACGCTGGACCAGGTAGCCGAGGACCCGGGCGACCCTCGGTTCGCCGTCGAAGGCGGCGCGGGTCTCGGGGTCGGACTCGACGAGGGCGTGGAGCAGGTGGGCGGTGTCCACCTGGCGGTCGCCGTCGCGCAGGGCCCGGCGGCGGGCGGCCCCGAGCACGGTGGCGAGCAGCGTCGCGTGTCCGGCGGGGGCCGGGGGCGGGGTGGGGCGCGAAGGGACGGGAGGGTGCACCCTCCCACCTCACCAGGCGCGCCCGCGCAGGACATCCCACGGGAGAACCATGTCCGCGTCCCACCCGAGTCGTGCACCCGTGCTCGGCTCGTCCTCCTCCGGGAGGATATCCGGACGATTTCCCGTACGGGGCGCGCGCCGTCTTGCCTCGCGCCCGGAGCGCAACCATGTGCCGGGGCCGAGCGTCTCTTCTGTGTGTTCTGGATGGTGGGCCTGGCCGCGCGTGACGGCCGGCAGTTCGTGTACCGGGTGTACGCACCCCGGGAGGCGCTGCCGGGCGATCTGTTCTGGGCCGCGTTCCACCGGCACGAGGAGGACGGCGGCCCGCGCGTCCCGGACGTCTTCGACGCCGCCGAGATCTGGTGGATCGGCGGTACGGACCCGACCGCCGCAGAACTGACGGTTCATCAGTATTGAATGTTCACGCCCCTCCGGCTACGTTCCGCGACACCAGAACCGAGCGGGCACGCGTGAAGGGGTGGTCGTCATGGCCGAAGTCACCGCGGAGGCACGGATCGAGGCACCGGCCGGGAAGGTGTGGGAACGCCTCACCGACTTCGGTTCGTACGGCGAGTGGAACGCCACCCACACCAGCTTCCCGAACGGCGGCCCCGAGCACCTGGCCGCCGGCTCCACCTTCACCGAGAACATGAAGCTCATGGGTTTCCCCGCCGAGGTGCTGTGGACCGTCGAGGAGCTGGAGGACGGCCGGGTCCTCGCCATCCGCGGCAAGGGCCCGATGGGCGTGATCGTCGGCACCCGCTACTCGCTCGCCGACGAGGGCGGGGCGACCACGGTGCGGATCGACGGCGACTTCACCGGGGCGGCGGTCTCGCTGATGGCCGGGAAGCTGAAGGACTCCGCGACGGCGGCGCTCAACGAGTCGCTGCGCAAGCTCGCCGGCCTGGTCGGCTGAGCGTCCGGGACGCGCCGGCCGGGCGTCCGGGACACCCGGAGGGGGCCCCGGTGGCATGTGCCACCGGGGCCCCCTCCGTGCCGTCACCGGCGTCAGTCCTCGTCAGCGAGGATCAGGTACAGCTTCTTCCGGGCCTCGTTGATGACCCCGACGGCCTTCTGCCGCTGCTCGGCGCTGCCGGTCTTCCAGACCTGCCCGAACGCCTCCATCAGGCCGAAACCGGCCTGCCGGACCTCGTTCATCGCCTCCCAGTCGACACCCCGGCCGACCTCCTCCCAGGGGGCCTCGGCTCCCGCCTCGGCCTCCTCGCGCCCGGTGTCGGTCAGCGAGAAGAGCTTCTTGCCGCCCTCGCTCGCGCTGACGATCAGCCCCTCGTCCTCCAGCAGCTGGAGGGTCGGGTAGACCGAGCCGGGGCTGGGCTTCCAGGCCCCGCCGCTGCGCTCGCCGATCTCCTGGATCATCTCGTAGCCGTGCATCGGGCGGTCCTTGAGCAGCGCCAGGATCGAGGCGCGCACGTCACCGCGCCGCGCCCTCCCCCGGCCTCCGCCGCGGCCGCGCCCGAAGGGCCCGCCTCCGAAGCCGGGACCGCCGCCGAAGCCGGGACCGAAGGGCCCGAAGGCGGCACGCCGTCCCTCGAATTCGCCCCGCGGTCCGGGCCCGCGGTTCCCGCGCCCGGCACCGGGGCCGTGTCCGTGGCCGAACTCGTGTCCGTGGTCGTGTCCATGTGAACGCATCACAACGCTCCTTCCGTGAGTGCCAATCGTCGAACTGTCGCGATGCTTCAACGATATATCGGAACTGTTCGGTGAGCAACCCACCGACTGCCACGGCCCTCGCACGCGCTCCGAGGCCGCCGATCCCGGATTGGCCTTGGCCGGGCGCCACCGCCCGCCGGTACGGTCCGGAGCATGCGCATCCGAATCGTCGACGCCTTCACCGACCGGCCCTTCTCGGGCAACCCCGCCGGAGTCCTCCTCCTCGACTCCTTCCCGGACGACGCCTGGCTCCGCGCGGTCGCCTCCGAGGTCAACCTCTCCGAGACCGCGTTCGCCCACCCGCTGCCCGCCGGCGGCGACGCCGACTGGGCGCTGCGCTGGTTCACCCCGACCACCGAGGTCGACATGTGCGGCCACGCCACCCTCGCCACCGCCCACGTCCTGCACACCACCGGCGCGGCCACCGGCCCGGTCCGCTTCGCCACCCGTTCGGGCGTCCTCGGCGCCGTCACCGAACCGGACGGCGGCATCACCATGGACTTCCCGACCTCCTCGCTCACCCCGGTCCCGGTCCCCGACGGCCTGGCGCAGGCGCTCGGCGCCGAGGTCCTGGCCGTCCACGACACCGCCGCCCACGTCGGCGATCTGGTCGTCGAACTGCGCGACGAGGCCACCGTCCGCGGCCTCGCCCCCGACCACGCCGCCCTCAAGGCCCACTCGTCCCGCGGCGTGATCGCGACCGCGCCCGCCGCCGACCCCGACGGGGGCTACGACTTCGTCTCGCGCGGCTTCTTCCCCTCCGTCGGCATCGCCGAGGACCCGGTCACCGGCAGCGCCCACACCGCGCTCGCCCCCTACTGGTCGGCCCGCCTCGGCCGCGACGAGCTCACCGGCTTCCAGGGCGGAGCCCGTACGGGCCTGGTCCGCACCCGCCTGCGCGGCGACCGCACCCTCCTGACCGGCCACGCGGTGACGGTCATCGAGGGCGAGCTGCGCGCCTGACGCGGGCGGCCTCCCCCCGGTACGACGAAGGGGCGTACGGCACCGGTGCCGTACGCCCCTTCCACTCACCCCGCTCACACGGTGGGCAGCCAGTCCACCTTCCCCGCCAGCAGCCCGTACCCGACGAAGGCCACGATGTCGAGCAGCGCGTGGGCGACCACCAGCGGTCCCACCCGGCCCCAGCGCCGGTAGAGCAGCACGAAGACGACGCCCATCACCATGTTCCCGACGAAGCCGCCGATGCCCTGGTAGAGGTGGTACGAGCCCCGCAGCACCGAGCTCGCCACCAGCGCGGCCATCGGCGACCAGCCCAACTGGCCGAGGCGGCGCAGCAGGTAGCCCACGACGATGACCTCCTCCAGGACGGAGTTCTGGATCGCCGAGAGGATCAGGACGGGGTACTTCCACCACACGTCCGGCAGCGACTCGGGCACGACCGTCAGGTTGAAGCCCGACGCCTGCGCCACGAGGTAGAAGGCGAGGCCGGCACTGCCGATGCCGGCGGCCACCAGCGTCCCGCGCCCGAGGTCCGGCCACGGCCGGGTGCGGTCGAAGCCGATGGCCCTGAGCCCGGCCCCCTCCCGCAGGAGCAGGTGTGCCACGAGCACCACCGGGACGAGGGCCGTGGCGATGCCGAAGAGCTGCCAGGTCAGGTCGAGCCAGGGGCGTCCGGGGGCGTACGACCCGTTGAGGTTGGCGGCCTGCTCCTTGAGCGCGCCGGGCCGGGTCAGCGAGCCGATGAAGCTGATGAGTGAGGAGACCGCGCTCGCCCCGAGCGAGAGGGCGAGCACGATGAGCGTCTCGGAGCCCAGCATCCGCCGCGAGAGCCCGCCCGGGGCCGCGTCCACGACCCGTTGTTCCGACACCACGCCCGACTCCCGTTCCCGTCGCGACCGCCTCGGGGACCGGCCTCGGTCCCCCGTACGACGATCATCCGCGACGGCACGCCGGGAGCGCCATCCAGGTCCCCGTCCGGCGTCGCCTCAGGCGCCCTCCGCGCCCACCGCCCAGGTGTGCACCGGCTCCCCCTCCAGCATCAGCTCGCGGTACCGGCGGGTCGTCGCCGCCAGCGCCGCCTCCCGGTCGAGGCCGGACTCCAGGGCCCGGTGGAAGGTGTCGGCCTGCCAGGACGCGCCGTTGACCCTCCGCTGGCACCGCTGCTCTATGACGCCCAGATAGAAGTCGCGGTCCGCCGGGTCGATGTGCCAGGCGTCGAGCCCCGCCGCGGCCAGCGGCAGCAGTTCGTCGAGGACGAGGCGCACGGCGGGCACGACCGCCGTCCCGCCCGCGCGGCCCGGCCGGGGCCAGCGCAGCTCCGCCTCGATGCCGTGGCGGCACGCGGTGTCGAAGTTGGCCTCGGCGTCCTCGAACGCCATCCGCTTCCACACCGGGCGCGGGTCGTCGGCGAGCGAGCGGACGAGCCCGTAGTAGAAGGCGGCGTTGGCGAGGACGTCGGTGACGGTGGGGCCGGCGGGCAGGACGCGGTTCTCCACGCGCAGGTGCGGGACGCCGTCCACCCAGCCGTAGACCGGCCGGTTCCAGCGGTAGACGGTGCCGTTGTGCAGGACCAGTTCCTTGAGCTGCGGCACCCCGCCCTCGTCCAGGACCCGCAGCGGGTCCTCCTCGTCGCAGAGCGGCAGCAGCGAGGGGAAGTAGCGCACGTTCTCCTCGAAGAGGTCGTACACCGAGTCCACCCACCGCTCGCCGAACCAGGTGCGCGGCCGCACCCCCTGCGACTGGAGCTCGGGCGGGCGGGTGTCGGTGGCCTGCTGGAAGAGCGGCGGGCGGGACTCGCGCCACACCTCGCGGCCGAAGACGAAGGGCGAGTTGGCGCCCAGGGCTATCTGCACGCCGGCGGCGGCCTGGGCCGCGTTCCACACCGAGGAGAAGCGCGCCGGGGTGACCTGGAGGTGCAGCTGCACCGAGGTGCAGGCGGCCTCCGCGATGATCGACTCCGAGGTGTGCCGGAGCCGTTCGACGCCCTGGATGTCGAGGGTGATCTGCTCTCCGCGCGCGGTGAGGATCTGGTCGTTGAGCAGGGCGTAGCGGTCGGCCGCGGAAAGGTTCTCGAAGACGAGCTCGCGCTGCGACAGGGTCGGCAGTATGCCGATCATGACGACCCCCGCGTCGACTTCGGCCGCCTTGCGGTCGGCATATCCCAGACCGGTTCTCAGCTCTTCCGCGAGCCGGTCGAATACGTGGCCTCCGAGCCGCCTCGGAGCGATGTTGACTTCCAGGTTGAACATTCCGAGTTCGGTCTGGAAATCGGCGCTCGCGATCTTTTCCAGGACGGCGTCGTTCAACATCCGGGGGAGTCCGTCGGAACCTGTGAGATTGAGTTCGATCTCGACGCCCATGAGGTTGCGGGGACGGTCGAACCGCTGCTCCGCGAGGAGCCGGGCGAGCCCCGCCAGACACTGCTGGAGCTTGCGCCGGTAGCGCTGCCGGTCGGCCGGGCCGAACCCGTCCGTCGCGACCTTCTCCCCCATCGAGGCGTCCCTCCCGCGTGGCGGCCCGGGCGGGCCGCGCGTACGGACGATGATGCCCACGCCACTGATCGACAACGCCTGCGTTTCCGGCCGCTCCGCGGATAGTCTGGTACGAACCTGCCGCCGCGCGCACGGCCCTCCACCTTCGGAGCGGCTGACGACATATACCACTGTCATATTGCTCTTCCGGTGTCGGCGGCATGACTTTCGGAATTCTGACGTCCGGCTTGCCGGGGAATGCGAGGACGGAGATCCTGTCTTCGCTCCGATTCGGCTCCGCGGTCCGCCGCGAACGACCTGATGACGCCTTGCCAGGAATATCGGCGGCGTCTAGCGGAAACACTCTGTGAACACGTGTCGTATAAACTCCGCGGACGAGGCAGAGCGCCGGCGACGGCCATGACCCATGGCCCCCCGCTCCGCCCCCGCCGCCGACAGCGCCGTCGCACCCGTCCCCCGGCCGTGCGTTCCCGTATCCCCGTGTCTCCTGAGCGAGAGGCGACCCACACGATGCTCCGACCCTCCCCGGCCCCCGCGCCCGCCCTCCGCAGCGTCCTCGCGGCACTCGGCTCGCCCACGGCCGTACGCGAGGCCCGCACCCCGGCACTGCGTGCCGCGCCGGGCCCGCTGAGTCCCGAACTCCCGCTGCCCGTCCACGTGCTGAGGATCTCCGAGGCACCGGGGCAGGCGCCCGGCACCCGGCTCGTCGGCTGGCGCTTCCTGATCCGGAGCGGGGACCGGGCGATCGCCGCCGCGGACACCATGCTCACCCCGGACGGCTGGTCCTTCTCGCACTTCTTCGAGGGGCCGTACGTCGCCGCCACGGAGCGGGCCCTGGGCCAGGCCGAGGCGCTGCCGGGCACGTACCAGCCGCGGCTGCTCTCGGTGCCGGAGCTGTACATGCTGACGCTGTGGCTGCACGCCGAGCCGGATCCGGACGGCACCGAACCGGCGGCGGAGGACGCCGACGTGCTCGTGCCGCTCGCCCCGGCTCCGCCCGGGATCACCGCCAACCGCCCCTACCCGGTGGCCGATCTGCTGCCCGTGCTCAGCACCCGGCTCGCGCCGCCGCCGCTGCTCGGCTCCGCGGCACCCGCCTGATCCGCACCGCGCGCACCGCCCCGTGACCCGCTCGGGTCACGGGGCGCACTGCTGTCCGGAAACCACGCCCGAACATCGCCGCCGAACACCCCTCCCGTACGGACTAGCCCGCTCGGGCCATCCCTAACCACCCGAAAGAGCTGGGGCGTTGACCTGAACCGCCCCTGCGGGTGATGCGTCTTCCCAGGAGAGGACGAGCTGACCCGAAATACCTGCGGAAGACCCTCCGTGGGGCAACACTGGGGACCGGAACCGAACCGACCGACGGGGGCGGCCGTGAGCGCGAAGAGCCGCAGGACATCCACCACGACGCAGCGAAAGAACCCACCCATGTGCCAGCACCAGCCTGCCTGTCCCACCGCCGATTCCGCCGACCGTGAGGCCGCCCACCCTGTGGCGTGCCATCCGGAGCAGGGCTGGAGCCTGCTGTGCAACGGTGTCCTGCTCTTCGAGGACACCGGCGAACTGCTGCCGGACGGACAGATCATCGCTCCGCACCGGCCGCTGACGACGGGCCGGGTGACGACGGCGGCCTGACAGCCGCTCGGGCACGGCCGAGGGCCGGCCCGGAGGAGACTCCGGACCGGCCCTCGGTCATAACTGCCGTCAGTGGTCGTACTCGTCCAGCGGCGGGCAGGAGCAGACCAGGTTCCGGTCGCCGAAAGCGCCGTCGATGCGACGGACCGGCGGCCAGTACTTGTCGGCGGCCGAGACACCGGCGGGGAAGACCGCCGTGTCACGGTCGTAGGCGTGGTTCCACTCGCCGCCGAGCGCCGCCGCGGTGTGCGGGGCGTTGGCCAGCGGGTTGTCCTCGGCGGGCCACTCGCCGGAGGCGACCTTCTCGATCTCGGCGCGGATCGCGATCATCGTGTCGCAGAAGCGGTCCAGCTCGGCCAGGTCCTCGGACTCGGTCGGCTCGATCATCAGCGTGCCGGCGACCGGGAAGGACATGGTCGGCGCGTGGAAGCCGTAGTCGATGAGGCGCTTGGCGATGTCGTCGACGGAGACGCCGGTGGCCTTGGTGAGCGGGCGCAGGTCCACGATGCACTCGTGGGCGACGAGCCCGGCCGGGCCGGTGTAGAGGACCGGGTAGTGCGGCTCCAGGCGCTTGGCGATGTAGTTCGCCGCGAGGACGGCGACCTGGGTGGCGCGCGTGAGGCCCTCGCCGCCCATCAGGCGGACGTAGGTCCAGGAGATGGGCAGGATGCCGGCGGAGCCCCACGGGGCGGCCGAGATCGGGCCGACGCCGGTCTCCGGGCCCGCGGTGGGCTGGAGCGGGTGGTTCGGCAGGTACGGGGCGAGGTGGGCGCGGACGCCGACCGGGCCGACGCCGGGGCCGCCGCCGCCGTGCGGGATGCAGAAGGTCTTGTGCAGGTTGAGGTGCGAGACGTCGCCGCCGAAGTGGCCCGGCTTGGCGAGGCCGACCAGGGCGTTGAGGTTGGCGCCGTCGACGTACACCTGGCCGCCGGCCTCGTGGACCTCGGCGCAGATGTCGGCGACGTGCTCCTCGAAGACGCCGTGCGTCGACGGGTAGGTGATCATCAGCACCGAGAGCTCGTCACGGTGCTGCGCGATCTTGGCGCGCAGGTCCTCGACGTCGACCTCGCCGTCCTCGGCGGTCTTCACGACGACGACCTTCATGCCGGCCATCACCGCGGAGGCGGCGTTGGTGCCGTGCGCGGAGGACGGGATGAGACAGACGGTGCGCTGCTCGTCGCCGTTGGCGCGGTGGTAGGCGCGGACCGCGAGGAGGCCGGCCAGCTCGCCCTGCGAACCGGCGTTGGGCTGGATCGAGACCTTGTCGTAGCCGGTGACCTCGGCCAGGCGCTCCTCCAGCTCGGTGATGAGCGTGACGTAGCCCTGGGCCTGGTCGATCGGCGCGAAGGGGTGGATCTGGCCGAACTCGGGCCAGGTCACCGGCTCCATCTCGGTGGTCGCGTTCAGCTTCATGGTGCAGGAGCCGAGCGGGATCATGCCGCGGTCGAGCGCGTAGTCGCGGTCCGAGAGGCGGCGCAGGTAGCGCAGCATCGAGGTCTCGGAGCGGTGCGCGTGGAAGACCGGGTGGGTCAGGTACGCGTCGGAGCGCAGCAGTCCGGCCGGGAGGCCGTCCTCGGTGGCGGCGTCCAGGGCCTCCACGTCGGCCTCGACGCCGAAGGCGCCCCAGACGGCGGCGAGCTGGGCGCGGCCGGTGGTCTCGTCGCAGGACATCGAGACGCGGTCGGCGTCCACGCGGTACAGGTTGACGCCGGCCTCGCGGGCGGCGGCGACGACGGCGTCGGCGCGGCCGGGCACGCGGGCGGTGAGCGTGTCGAAGAACGCGCCCTGGGTGAGCTCGACGCCCCCGGCGGTCAGGCCGGAGGCGAGGATCGCCGCGTACCGGTGGGTGCGCTGGGCGATCTGCCGGAGACCGTCGGGACCGTGGTACACGGCGTACATGCCGGCCATGACGGCGAGGAGCACTTGGGCGGTGCAGATGTTGCTGGTGGCCTTCTCGCGGCGGATGTGCTGCTCGCGGGTCTGGAGCGCGAGGCGGTACGCCTTGTTCCCGTCGGCGTCGACGGAGACTCCGACGAGGCGGCCGGGGAGGGAGCGGGCGTGCTTGTCCTGGACGGCCATGTAGCCGGCGTGCGGACCGCCGAAGCCCATCGGCACGCCGAAGCGCTGGGTGGTGCCGACGGCGATGTCGGCGCCGAGCGAGCCGGGCGACACGAGCAGGGTGAGGGCGAGCAGGTCGGCGGCGACGGTCACGATCGCGCCGAGTTCGTGGGCGGCGTCGATCAGCGGCTTGATGTCACGGACGGCGCCGGAGGCACCGGGGTACTGGATCAGGACGCCGAAGACACCGCGCTCGGCGACCTCCGCCGGGATGCCCTCGCCCAGGTCGGCGACGACGACCTCGACGCCGGTCGGCTCGGCGCGGGTCTCGATGACGGCGATGGTCTGCGGCAGGGCGTCGGCGTCGACCAGGAAGACGCCGTTCTTGACCTTGCCGACGCGGCGGGAGAGCGACATGGCCTCGGCGGCCGCGGTGCCCTCGTCGAGCAGGGAGGCGCCGGAGGTGGGCAGACCGGTCAGGTCGGCGACCATCGTCTGGAAGTTGAGCAGCGCCTCCAGGCGGCCCTGCGAGATCTCCGGCTGGTAGGGCGTGTACGCCGTGTACCAGGCCGGGTTCTCCATGACGTTGCGCAGGACGACCGGCGGGGTGAAGGTGCCGTGGTAGCCGAGGCCGATCATCGGGGCGAGGACCTCGTTGCGGTCGGCGAGCCGGCGCAGCTCGGCCAGGACCTCGGCCTCGGTGCGGGCGCCGGGGAGGTCCAGCGCCTCGGCGTTCTTGATGACGTCCGGCACCGCGGCGGCGGTCAGCTCGTCGAGGGAGCCGTAGCCGACCTGGGCGAGCATCTTGGCCCGCGCCTCGGCGTCGGGTCCGATGTGCCGCTGCTCGAAGGGGATGCCCTGCTCGAGCTCGGAGAGCGGGGTGCGGTTGGCGGTCATGATGCGGGGGCCTCCTGGTCGTCACGACCTGCGAGGGGCACCACGGCGCGGGTGCCCGGACGGCCTCCCCCTCTGTCATCTCAACCTGAGAGCTTCACCGGCACGCCCGTGGGCACGCCGGCTTTCACCGTCGGTGAGAGCGGATGCCGTCGGACTCCCGCCCTGCTTTCCAGAGTGACCTCGCCCGCGCGGTACCGGGTGCCTGAGAGATTCCGGGGAGGATTTGCTCCTTCGGCGCCCCCGGAAACCTTCTCCGGAGGACTCTCCCGCACGGTGTCGACAGCCACAGCCAGCCTACCAGCGCGCTTGTCGCCCCCATCGCTCAAGTGGCCGACATCTCGGATGTGCACTTTCGTAGGGGTGTGGAGCAGTTGCGACCAGTTGGAGGGACCGTGCAGACCGACATCGATCCGCGCAGCCTGATCGGCCGCAAGGCGTACGACCGGAACGGGCACAAGATCGGAACCGTGGACGAGGTGTACCTGGACGACGCGACCGGCGTACCCGAGTGGGCCGCCGTCCGCACCGGGCTGTTCAGCCGGGACGCCTTCGTCCCGCTGGAGCCCAGCGAGCTGGCCGACGACGGCCTGCACATCCCGTTCGAGCGTTCCCTGATCAAGGACGCGCCGGACTTCGGCGTGGGCCGCCACCTCTCCCCCGAGCAGGAGCTCCAGCTCTACCGCCACTACGAGCTGGCGCTCCCGCCCGCACCGGAGGCGATCCCCGACTTCGGCCGCCTCGCCGGCCAGGACGACGCCGCCTAGCCGCGCCCCTCCCCCGCCACCACCGGACAAGCCCTCGGGCCGCCCCCAGCCGGTCCGCCCGGCTCGGGGCTCGGGGCTCGGGCCGATGTCGAGCCGAGGTCGAGCGGGACACGAGCCGAGGTCCAGCCGAATCGGGCCGAGGTCGGCTCGGCCCGCACGCGGACCGCTCGGACCGGACGGCTGCCCGCCCACCCGGCCGAACTCGGGCCGGCTGCCCCGGTCCCCACGCCCCCGCCGAGGACCGAACGGCCCCCACAACCTCCCGAGCACCGCGCAGGACCCCCGCCCGGCCGCACACCCTCATCGGGCCCCTCACACCGGCCCGGGCCGGTACCGCCCGTACCCGAGCGAACCCGCCGGACGCCTCCCCAGCGTCCGCCTCACCAGGTCACCCGGTCACCCGGTGACCGGTCACCCGCCCAACGGCGCGACCCTGGCGGCGCCCTCCGCCCCCGTCGCCCCGCCGGGCACCAGCGGCAGCGGATCGGACGGTTCCAGCTCCGGGTCGTCCACCGCGAAGGTCCGCACCCGCCCCGGCACGGTGCTGCCGGGCTCCTCGAAACGGACGGTGACCCGCCCGAGCCCGCTGCCCTGCACCCAGCCGGCACCCAGCACCGCGTGCCGTACGTCGTTCCCCGGCGCCCACCGGCGTTCGACGGCCTCCGCCGCCGTCCCCGGCACGGACACGGCCTCCACCGCTCCCTCCTCCCCGGCCCCCGCCGGCCCGGCGGCTCCCCCGACCACCGCGCTCCCGATCTCCGCCTCTGCCCCGGCGCCGGCCTCGGCCACGGCCTCCGCCGCCGCTCCCGCTCCCGCTTCGGCCTCCGCCTCCGCCTGGGCGAACAGGTCCTCCTGCGTGTAGTCGGCGAGCCCGCTCACCCCGACCCCCAGCAGCCGCACCCCACCCGTGGTGTCGACCAGTTCGAGCAGCCGCTCCGCCGCCTCCCGCACCACCAGGGGATCGTCCGTCGGCCCCCGCAGGGTCTCGGACCGGGTCAGCGTCGAGAAGTCGAAGCGGCGCACCTTCAGGACGATCGTCCGCCCCGAGTGTCCCGACCCCCGCAGTCGCGCCACGCACCGCTCGGCCAGCCGCTCCACCTCCAGCCGGATCCGCAGCCGGTCGTGCAGGTCGATGTCGAAGGTGTCCTCGACCGAGACCGATTTGGCGTCCCGCTCGGCCACCACGGGCCGGTCGTCGTGCCCGAGCGCCATCCGGTACAGCGAGGCCCCGTGGGACCGCCCCAGGATCCGCACGAGTTCGTCCTCCCCCGCCTCCACCAGGTCGGCGACCGTCGTGATCCCGGCCCGCCGCAGATGGTCGCCGGTGGCCGGCCCCACCCCGGGGATGATCCGCACCGACCGGGGCGCGAGCAGCACCCGCTCGGTGCCCGGCTCGTACAGGACCAGCCCGTCAGGCTTCGCCTCCTCCGAGGCGATCTTCGCGAGCATCTTCGACCCGGCGAGCCCCACCGACCCGGTCAGTCCCGTCGTCGCCAGGATCTCGGCCCGCAGCCGCTCCCCCACGGCCCGCGCGCCCGCGCTGTCCTCCGCCAGCCCGCCGGCCTCCAGGTCCACGAACGCCTCGTCGAGGCTGAGCGGCTCCACCAGCGGCGACAGCCGCCCCAGAAGCTCCATGACCTGCCCGCTGATCGCCCGGTAGAAGGCGAAGCGCGGCACGAGATACGCGGCGTTGGGCACGAGCCGCCGCGCCTGTCCCATCGGCATGGCCGAGTGCACCCCGAAGCGCCGCGCCTCGTACGACGCCGTGGCGACCACCCCGCGCGGCCCGAGCCCGCCGACCACGACCGGCTTGCCGCGCAGGCTCGGCTTCGACGCCTGCTCGGCGGCGGCGAAGAAGGCATCCATGTCCAGATGCAGGATCGTGGGGGCGGCTCTCACGTCTCCGATGCTGCCTCACGTCACTGACAATCGCCCGTACGGGCGACAGGACCATACAAACGCCGGGAGCACCCGCGCGGAGGACCGCGCCGGAGACGCACCCGGGGAGGGGACCCGCCGGGACCGGGTCCCGGGAGAGGCCTCAGACGGCCCGGTCGCGCCGCCGCCGGGCCAGTTCGTCCTGCGGGTTGTGCCGGACCAGCGTCTCGCCGGTGTCCACGCGCTCCCCGTGCAGCTGCGACAGCGCCGACTCGACGTCGCGCCAGACGACACCCACCGCGATGCCGAAGACGCCCTGTCCGCCCTGGAGCAGGGAGACCACCTCGTCGGGCGAGGAGCACTCGTAGACGGTCGCCCCGTCGCTCATCAGCGTCATCCGCTCCAGGTCGCGGAAACCGCGGGCGCGCAGGTGCTGCACGGCGGCCCGGATGTTCTGGAGGGCGACGCCCGTGTCGAGGAACCGCTTGACGATCTTCAGGACGACGACGTCGCGGAAGCTGTAGAGCCGCTGCGTCCCGGAGCCGTAAGCGGGCCGCACGCTCGGCTCGACGAGCCCGGTGCGCGCCCAGTAGTCCAACTGGCGGTAGGTGATGCCGGCGGCCGCGCAGGCCGTGGGCCCCCGGTAGCCGATCGCCTCGTCCGCCACTCCGGCGCCCGTCTCCGTCTCGAAGCCGCCCCCACTGCCGTGGTCGAGGTCGCCCGCACTCCCGTGAAGCGGATACGGACCGCTCTCCTCGGACACGCGTCCGAGCGAGCTCCCTGCCGTACCGTCCGCGCTGCTCATCACGCCGACCCTCCGTCCTTGACCTGCCCACTCGAAGGTAGGCAGTCGCTAGGGGTGCGTCAACGATCGCCACACTCGGCACGCCGAGTGATAATCACCCAGAGAGTGGTTTCACGTGCCCCACTCCGGGGAAAGGCTACTCGAATGCGCCGACAGCGCTCTCCGGCCGCCCCGTTCGCGGCCTCATCGAACCGGCGCCCGGGACCGACCGGTCACTGGCTCCCGAAGTCCTCCGGCGAGATCTGGTCGAGGAACTCGCGGAACTTCTCCACCTCGTCCTCCTGCTCGTCGGGGATCGCGATGCCGGCGTCGTCGAGGACACCGTCGCTGCCGAAGATCGGCGAACCGGTCCGCAGGGCCAGGGCTATGGCGTCGGACGGCCGCGCGCTCACCTCCACGCCGCTGGCGAAGACCAGCTCGGCGTAGAACACGCCGTCCCGCAGATCGGTGATGCGCACCTGGGTCAGCTCCTGCCCCACGGCCTCCAGCACGTCCTTGAACAGGTCGTGCGTCAGCGGCCGGGGCGGGGCCATGCCCTGCTGGGCGAAGGCGATCGCGGTCGCCTCGCCGGGTCCGATCCAGATGGGAAGGTACCGGTCGCCTCCCACCTCGCGCAGGAGAACGATCGGCTGGTTGGAGGGCATTTCCACCCGGACACCCACAACGTCGAGCTCGTTCACACAGCAACCCTAGGACGTGCCCGACCGGTTTGGATAGTCGGGCCCCCGCTCAGCACCCCCGCGCCCCCGCACGGGAGGCACGGGAGAGCGTCACTGGAGGCGGATCCCGAGGGCCGTCTGCACCAGCGCGGCGTGCAGCCGCACCGACAGCTGCGCCAGCTCTGCGGCGGTCTCCTCGGCGTGGGCCCTGGTCTGCGGATTGCGGTGCCGGCGCAGCGGCGCCACCACCTGCCCGATCAGCCCGGCCTCCCGGTCCGCG
Source organism: Streptomyces sp. NPDC014861 (assembly GCF_043081625.1). NCBI lineage: Bacteria > Bacillati > Actinomycetota > Actinomycetes > Kitasatosporales > Streptomycetaceae > Streptomyces > Streptomyces sp. NPDC014861. The sequence continues at coordinate 7,328 of NZ_JBIBWV010000013.1, read as the reverse complement.
GACGCCTTCACGGCCCGCAGATGCCGGGGTTCGAGCCCGAACCGCCCCAGATCGGCGACGATCCGGGCCACGTTCACGCTCTCCGCGTCGTAGCCGCCGCCCTCGCTCTCGCCGATCAGGCCGTACGACTCCCACTGCACCAGATCGACCTCGGTGACCCCGGCCGCGGCGACCAGCTCGGCCCGGCCCAGGCGCGTGCCGGTCGGACGCTCGGCCGCCTCGGCGTCCGAGGGCACGTCGAGCAGCCCGTCCAGCAGATCACGGCGCCGCCCGGGCGCGGGAAGGGCCACCTGCTCGCCGCGGGCGAGGGCGTCGAGGTGCTCGCGGATGACCTTCAGCGGAAGATAGTGGTCCCGCTGCATCCGCAGGACCGCGGCCAGCCGCTCCACGTCCTGCGGGCTGAACTTCCGGTACCCGGAGGCCGTACGCCGGGGCTCGACGAGCCCCTCGGCCTCCAGGAAGCGGATCTTGGAGATCGTCACTTCGGGGAACTCGTCCCGCAGCTGGTTCAGCACGGTGCCGATACTCACCAGCCGGCCGCCCGCGGTGGCGGTGCCGGAACCGGCACCGCCCGTCGGTGTTCGCACCATGGACCTTTCCTGAGGATCTCCGCCAGGCGTGTGTCAGACGCCTCGCTGGCTCGCGTAGAAGACCAGCCGGTACTTGCCGATCTGCACCTCGTCGCCGTTGTTGAGCACCACGACCGAGTCGATCGGCTCACGGTTGAGGTAGGTGCCGTTGAGGCTGCCGACGTCGGAGACGGTGAACCGTCCGTCCTGGCCCCGGCGGAACTCGACGTGCCTCCGGGAGACCGTGACGTCGTCCAGGAAGATGTCGCTCTGCGGGTGACGGCCGGCCGTCGTCAGCTCGCCGTCCAGGAGGAAGCGGCTGCCCGAGTTCGGACCGCGGCGCACCACCAGGAGCGCCGAGCCCGGCGGCAGCGCCTCGACGGCCGCGAGGGCCTCGGGGGACAGCGCCGGGATCGCGATCTGACCGGTGGTCTCCGCGTCGTACGCCTCCAGACCCGAGATCGAGATCGTCGACGTCGTCTCGGAGGGACGCTCGGCGGCGATCCCGCCCCGCAGCGGCGTGCCGCAGTGGGAGCAGAAACGGCTGTCCGCCGTGTTGCGGTGACCGCACCTCGTACACACCGGCATGGACGCGTCCTCCTGCCGCGGCTGCCCCGCGGAGGTCTGGGTCGCGTACGGATCGGGGTTGAACCCTCCACCCGTACTTGAGGTTGATGGTTCACCGAAACCTATGCGCGCGGCACCGGTGTGGTCAACAGACGACGCGCCCTGCGCGCCCGGAATGTCGCCACCGACCTCGTCACGGAAGAGCGGGCGCTCGCCGCCCTGCTCCTCGCTCTGGGCATGGCGCGGCGCGCGGTGCCTGGCGTTGCCGCCGTCCTCGCGTGCGCTCCTGCCGAACAACTTCGCAAACAACTTCACGGGCGATTCCCCTTGACCGAAACAGACCCGCCCGTGGGGCAGGACGAACCGAGATCCATCACACCTGCCGACCCGGACACCTTCACAACGTCCGTATCCTCCGGACAGTTTCCACCACGCACCACCGTTGTGGTGCGCCGACCCCCCGCAACGCTCCAGCCCATGTCGCGGGACCCCTCGCCCCCTCTCTCACGGGGAGGACGACCGAGCGTAGTCAGGCTGCTTCGCGGGTCGCAAGGCGTCGACGACGATCTTCGCCGACCGCTCCACCGTGGCCGTGGCCTGCTCCTTCTCGAGGGTCTGGACGACTCCACCGGGGATGTTGAGCGCGGGCTCCAGATCCTCGGGCTTGCCGATGACCTTGAAGACGTACGGAGCGGTCACCTGCGTTCCATCGATCCGCATGTCTTCGCCGCCACCGGTGAAATACGTGTTGGCCACCACCCGCACCCCGTCGACCTGGATCGCCTCGGCACCGGCCGCGCGCAGCTCCTGGATGGCGTCGAGCAGCATGTCGGACTCGACCGCGCCGACCGGGTCGGTCACGGTCAGCGTGATCCCGGGCCCCTCGGCGGCCACCGTGCCGGCCAGGATCCCGAGCTGCCGCTCCTTCTCCTGCGTCTGCCGGCGGGCCTCCTCGGCCTGGTCCGAGCTGGACTCCAGCTCCGAGCGCTGCTTCTCCAGCCGCGCCTTCTCGTCCTCCAGCCGCTGGGTCCGGTCGTCGAGCTCGTCGAGGATCCGTACCAGGTCCTCCTGCCGCGCCCCGCGCAGAGCGCTGCCCTCGCTGGTCGAGGAGACCTGGATGGCGAGACCGAAACCGAGACAGGCCAGCAGCAGGGCCACGACGAGCTGCGCGCGCGTCACCCGCGGCGGCCACAGGGCGTCCGCCAGGCGCCGACGCCCGTCGGGCCCGCCCCCGGTGCCACCGGGGGCCTCCGGGGAGGGCACAGCCCCCTCGGGAGCGCTCTCACCGCTCTCCGCGGACGGGGGCACGGGTACGGCCGCGGGCAACTCGGCCGGGACCTCCCGGGCCGGGTGCGCCAGCGGCGCGTCCGGGGCCTTCGGCTCCTCGCCGCCCGGCTCGGGCTTCTCGTTCGGGTTCACACTCATCGGCCTCACGCCCGGAAGACATGGCGGCGGATCGCGGCCGCGTTGGAGAAGATCCGGATGCCGAGCACGACCACGACACCGGTGGAGAGCTGCGCGCCGACACCGAGCTTGTCGCCGAGGAAGACGATCAGCGCGGCCACGACCACGTTGGAGAGGAAGGAGACGACGAAGACCTTGTCGACGAAGATCCCGTCGAGCATGGCCCGCAGGCCGCCGAAGACCGCGTCGAGGGCGGCGACCACGGCGATCGGGAGATAGGGCTCGACGACCGCCGGGATCTCGGGCCGGACCAGCAGTCCCGCCACGACTCCGACGATCAGGCCCAGTACGGCGATCACGATGTTGCCTTCCCCTTGTCGGCCGTGGCCCGGCCGGACGGCGTCGCCGCCCCGGCCCCCCTCGGCTCAGCTGTACGTACGATCAGGCTCGGCGCCGCCGGCAGGCTCAGCGCGCCCTCGACCGAGAGGCTGCTGCGGATCCCGAAGTTCTCCACCAGCGCGTGCAGGTACTGCCCGTCGGCGCTGTCCTGGAACGCGGTGCCGAGCCCCTGCCCGTCCCCGACCGCGAGCACGGTGTACGGCGGCACGAGGGGGCGGTTGTCGACGAGTATGGCGTCGCCGGCGGCCCGGATCGCGGAGAGCGCGGTCAGCCGCTGGCCGTTGATCGACACGGCCTCCGCGCCCGACTCCCACAGCCCGTTGACCACCCGCTGCATGTCTCGGTCGCGCACCCGCCCGGTGTCGGAGAAGCCGGCGCTCTCGCGCGGCCCGCCTCCCCCGCCGTCGGAACCCTTGGCGTCGTCGACGACGAGCTTCACCCCGGGGCCCTGCACCGGGGTGGCGCCGGAGAGCAGCGCGACCAGTTCTCCCTGGTCACCGCCATGCTCCTGGAGCGCGGCCCGCTGCCGGTCGCCGACCTCGGCGCGGATCCGCTCCACGTCCCGCTCCAGCCCGTCGGCCGCCTCGTTCTCGCCCTCGATCCGGTCGATGAGCTCCTGGCGCTCCTTGGCGACGACGGGAGCCGACACCCTCGCCTCGGCCGCGCCGACGGTCACCACCGCGGCGGCCAGGACCAGACCGGCCGCCAGCCCGAGCTTCGCCCGCAGCGGCTTCGGCAGGGTTCCGCCCTCGGCCCGGCGCCGGGCGGTCGCCTCCGCGTACCCGTCGTCCAGCGCGTGGTCCATGACGTTGTTCAGCAGCGACATCGACGCGTCCGGGCGCGGGGGCGGAGAACCGGTGCTCCGAACGGGGGGCTGCTGCGACATGCCGCACATCGTCGCACGTCGCACGTCCTACCGCCGAATGGCCCCACGAGAGGCCGGGCGGCTCCGTCCCTCGGCCGCCCGGCCTCCGCCCGTCATCCGGTCAGCGACCTGCGCTCTCGACCACCTGCGTCCACTCGTCGAGCAGGGCCTGCGCGGAGGTGTCGTCGGGCCCCTCCGCCCACAGATGGGTGACGGCCTCCGCCGGGTCCGGCAGCACCATCACCCACCGTCCGTCGGTCTCCACCACCCGCACGCCGTCGGTGGTGTCCACCGACCTGCTGCCGGCCGCCTCGACCACCCGTCGCATCACGAGCCCCTTCACGGCCCACGGCGTCGCGACGTCCCGCTTGATGACGTGCGCCCGCGGGATCCGCGCGTCGATCTGGCTGAGCGTGAGCTGCGTCCGCGCCACCAGTCCGATGAGCCGCACGAACGCAGCGGCGCCGTCGAAGACGCTGCTGAACTCGGGCACGATGAACCCGCCGCGCCCGTCGCCGCCGAAGATCGTCGACTCCTGCCGGCCGACCCGGGTGAGGTCGTCGGGCGAGGTGGTCGTCCACTCGACCTGGGTGCCGTGGTACGCCGCCACCTGCTCGGCGATACGGGTCGTGGTGACCGGCAGCGCGACCCGCCCGGACCTGCGCTCGGCCGCCACCAGATCGAGCATCACCAGCAGCGCCCGGTCGTCCTCGATGATCCGGCCCCGCTCGTCGACCAGCGACAGCCGCTCGCCCACCGGGTCGAAGCGCACACCGAACGCGGCCCGGGCCGACGCCACGATCTCACCGAGCCGGACGAGCCCGGCCCGCCGCCGCTCGGCGGACTCCGTCGGCCGCGACTCGTCCAGTCCGGGATTGATGGTCAGCGAGTCGACCTGGAGCCGCCCGAGCAGGCTCGGCAGAACGAGCCCCGCACTGCCGTTGGAGGCGTCCACGACCACCTTGAGCCCGGCCTCCGCGACCCCGCCGGTGTCGACGTTCCGCAGCAGGGAGCCGGTGTACGAGTCGAAGACGCTCGCCGGGAAGGACAGGTCCCCGATCTCTCCGGGGAAGGCCCGCCGGTACTCCTGCCGCGCGTACACCCGGTCGAGCTTGCGCTGTCTGGCCTGCGACAGGTCCGCGCCCCGCTCGTCGAAGAACATGATGTCGACGGAGTCCGGCACACCGGGCGAGGTGCGCACCATGATCCCGCCGGCGCTGCCCCGCGCCGTCTGCTGCCGGGCGACCGGGAGCGGCACGTTCTCCAGGTCCCGCACGTCGATGGCGCTGGCCTGGAGCGCGGAGATCACGGCCCGCTTCAGAGCTCGCGCACCGCGCGAGTGGTCACGGGCGGTGGTGACGGTGGCGCCCTTCTTCAGCGTCGTCGCGTACGCCCCCGCGAGCCGGACGGCCAGCTCGGGCGTGATCTCGACATTGAGGATCCCGGACACCCCGCGTGCCCCGAAGAGGTGGGCCTGGCCTCGGGACTCCCAGATCACCGAGGTGTTGACGAACGCACCGGCCTCGATGGTCTTGAACGGGTAGACCCGTACGTTCCCCTGCACAATCGATTCCTCACCGATCATGCACTCGTCGCCGATGACGGCGCCGTCCTCGATCCGGGCCGCCCGCATGACGTCGGTGTTCTTGCCGATGACACAGCCGCGGAGATTGCTCTGCTGCCCGATGTAGACGTTGTCGTGGACGACCGCCTTGTGGAGGAAGGCTCCGGACTTGACGACCACGTTGGAGCCGATGACCGTGTGTTCCCGGATCTCGGCGCCGGCCTCGACCTTGGCGTAGTCACCGATGAACAGGGGTCCGCGCAGCACCGCGTCGGGGTGCACCTCCGCGCCTTCGGCGACCCAGACGCCGGGGGAGATCTCGAAGCCGTCGATGTCGACCTGGACCTTGCCCTCGAGCACGTCGGCCTGTGCCTTGACGTAGCTCTCGTGGGTGCCGACGTCCTCCCAGTAGCCCTCGGCGACATAGCCGTAGATCGGCTTGCCTTCCTTCATCAGCTGCGGGAAGACGTCACCGGACCAGTCGACCGGGACGTCGGCCTCGACGTAGTCGAACACCTCGGGCTCCATGACGTAGATGCCCGTGTTCACGGTGTCCGAGAAGACCTGTCCCCAGGTCGGCTTCTCCAGAAAGCGCTCGACCTGTCCTTCCTCGTCGACGATCGTGATGCCGAATTCCAGCGGATTGGGCACACGCGTCAGACAGACGGTGACGAGGGCGCCCTTCTCCTTGTGGAACCGGATCAGGTCGGTGAGGTCGAAATCGGTGAGGGCATCCCCCGAGATCACGAGGAAGGCGTCGTCCTTCAACGCTTCCTCGGCGTTCTTCACACTGCCCGCTGTGCCAAGAGGCTTCTCCTCGTTGGCGTACGTGAGCTCCATCCCGAGCTCCTCGCCGTCGCCGAAGTAGTTCCGGACGAGGGATGCGAGGAATTGGACGGTGACCACGGTCTCGTTGAGACCGTGCCTCTTGAGCAGTCGTAGGACGTGCTCCATGATCGGCCGGTTCACCACCGGCAGAAGAGGCTTGGGCATGCTCGAGGTCATGGGGCGAAGTCGTGTTCCTTCGCCACCGGCCATCACGACGGCCTTCATGTCGGAAGCGTCCTCCTTGAAGAGACGACGGTCCTGCCGACCGAACCTGTCCGCTTACTTGCCCTCGGACGTCCTCGTTCCTGCCGGCGACGTTGCACGGCACGGGACGGACGGGCTCAATCGGCCTCGGTATCCGCCTTCACGAGTCGACGGACCTGGACCACGTAGAGGATCCCTGCCCACCAATACAGAGTTGTACCCCATCCGGCGAAAGCCCATCCGAAAACTTCAGCGAGTGACGCCAGCCAACCGGTTCCGTCACTGAGAAGCAGCAGCGGGAAGGCGTACATCAGGTTGAAAGTCGCAGCTTTCCCGAGGAAGTTCACCTGTGGCGGCGGGTAGCCGTGCCGGCGGAGGATTCCCACCATGACCAGCAGCATGACTTCACGCGCCAGGAGGACGGCGGTCAGCCAGAGCGGCAGGATCTCACGCCAGGTGAGGCCCACGAGGGTGGACAGGATGTACAGCCGGTCGGCGGCGGGATCCAGCAGCCGGCCGAGGCTGCTGATCTGGTTCCACTTCCGCGCGAGCTTGCCGTCGAGATAGTCGCTGACACCGCTGAGCATCAGGACGAGCAGCGCCCAGACGTCGCTGTTGGGCCCGCCGAACTCCGGCCGGAGGATGAGCCACAGGAACAGCGGCACGCCGAGAAGACGCGCCATGCTGAGAATGTTGGGGATGGTGAGGACCCGGTCCGTCTGGACCTCGGTCTCCTGGACCTCCACCCGAGGGCCTCCTGCTGAGAACGGTACTGACGGGTTGACCCTTGACCTTACCTCCCGCCCGCTCCCCTTCCCGACCCGGGTCGCGCCGAACGCAGAAAAGCCCCGCACCATAAGGTGCGGGGCTTTCCCACAATGATTGTTCGGCGGTGTCCTACTCTCCCACAGGGTCCCCCCTGCAGTAC